>CAZWBH010000094.1:0-1698 GCA_964632155.1 uncultured Mailhella sp. | reverse complement strand
AACACAATTCTTTTAATAAATGCAATAGGTAGGTGTTGATATAAATTGAAGTTCGTTGCTGAACGACTAGGGCTTACTTTTTTCTGGTTTCTTAAAAAGGCAAATAATAAAACGGAATTCAAGGCCAGCGAAATCAAGGCCCTCTCTGATCTCCTTGGGATGAGTGCGCAGGAAATAGATAATATTTTTTTTGCGCCGTCCGTGGATTATAAAGAAACGGCCAATTCCGCCAGCGCGTAAGCGACAGCCACAGCCAGAAGACGGAGAGGAGGTGAAAGACATGACAATCGAAAATCTAGTACACAGGTATCTGGTAAGCCATGGGGTCCGCAAAAGTCTCCTGCACAAAAAGATGGGCTGGACGAACCAGAAGACAGATGCGGTCTTCAACGAGAAAGAGACATTGTCCACCGATGAACTGGACCAACTGTGCGAGGTGCTGAATCTTCCATGCGGTTTTTTCTACAACATCGCCGTACAGCAGACACAAAACAGCTAAAAGGATGAAGTGATATGTTCGCCAATAAATTAAAAGAAGCCATGAAGGAAGAAGGGCTGAATCCAACCGCTCTGTCGGCCAAGACGGGGATTGGGAAAAGCTCGATCAGCCAGTATCTTTCCGGAAAAAACGAACCTCCCACGAAGCGCAAACACCTGATAGCAACCGCTCTGGGAAAAGAACCCGGCTATTTTGACGACGAGGAGGACCCCTATGGCGTTCTGAATTCGCGCGGCAACCTGTCTGTACAAGTTGCCGCCAAGATGATGGGCGTCACTCCTATGTTTCTCTACATGGGTCTTCGCGAGGGCCGGTGCCCGTTTGGATATGCCGTTAAAATGCCGGGTGGTTCGTACAAGTATTACATCAGCCCGAAGCGATTTCAGGATTACACCGGGATTTCGTTAGGGATGCCACAAACAGACGTGCTTCCACTGGAAGCAGAATCATCTTGAAGGAGCGACAAACCATGAAAGAAACGCTAATTGACCTTGCCATCTATTTTGTGCTGCTGGGCGGCTTTTGCGCCTGTGCAGTAGCCATTGTCTCACTGATCAACATGATCTACCGATTGTACGCCAATCACCGGGACCGCCGCCTTCAGGCGGAATCCCGCGCGGCAATCGCAACCTACCGCAAAGTGACGTCCCTACTCGGCGAGGAGATGACCGAACAGGAATTTCACCGCGCACTGCGCCGCACCGTCCGCAGAAACCATCTCGGTGACAGCAACGGCGTGATTGAATTCGCGGGCAGCGATTTGGACTATCTCGCCGGGATGATCGCGGAGACGGTCCGCCATGAACATTGACAACAACTCGGATGCCGGACTTGGAACCCCGGCATCCGTTCGATACCGCCGAAAGGCGGATTCCATCACTCCTTTCCCGAAGGGATTCAGTTCCCTGCGGTTGGCCGCTTCCGTTCTGCGGGAACATCAGGAATAGCGGCACTGATTTTGAATGGAGGAGTGAAAAATTGTGAATCAACAGGAGCTTGATAAAATTATAGAACTACATAAGATGTGGCTCAACGACGAGGATGGCGGGGAAAGGGCCGACCTGAGTGGTGCCGACCTGCGCGGTGCTGACCTGAGTGGTGCTGACCTGAGTGGTACCAGCCTACGTTGCGCAAACCTGAACTTTGCCATCCTGAGCGATGCCGATCTGAACTATGCCTATATGCGCGGTGCCAACCTG
>CAZWBH010000093.1:0-1769 GCA_964632155.1 uncultured Mailhella sp. | reverse complement strand
AAATTTCGGTCAGCCACTGCTTGAAGCTCTCCATCACGTCGTGCATCTGCGGAGTGGGGGCCTTGCCTTCCAGGAGAAAGCGCTCTCCCGCCTGGGCAAACTTCTCTTCCTGAGCGCGCGTCCATACCGCTCCAGGTTCCGCGCCTACGTATTCGCAGGCTTTGCGATAGCGCTCCTTCGCCGCCTTGCTGGTATTGGGATTTTCGTACATTTCGGACATAATCCGCCGGAAAATGTGGTACATCTCGTGAGGAGCGGAGGAAGGATCTGCCGCCTTGAAAAACTCCACCAGGGCAAACACGTCCGCGGCGTCAAAAGAGACCCGGGCGCGGGGAGCCTGTTCGCCTTCGGAAAGAATAGAGAGGTTGACACCATCGGTGTCCGTGGCTATGTTAGTTTCAACAGGCAGGGAACTGCCCTGACGAAGCTCTGTTTGAGGCCCACGTTTGTTTTCGAGGTGTCCGGCAAGAGCTTCTTTTTGTTTCCTTATTTTGAAGTCTTCCAAGTCGTGATTCAAGTTGTAGAACTTGTTTCCTTTACTATCTTCGGCAACCTGAATCCCTACTCGTAACTTTTTACCATCTAATTCAACATCAGCTTCCAACCAATGGAATGCAACAATGTCATCTTTCCTAACCTTGTTAACGCCATTGCGGCGAATATACTCCGCATTTTCAACAAGTTCCTTTAATTTTGGTACAAGTTGCCATTTTCTTTTGTCCGCTCCCGCCTGCTTCATTTCGCGAAACCCGTTGCCAGAAAAGCGGATTTCTCCTAAATCTTCCCTGTTCGCAGGAGTGCCCTGTAACTTGCGATACTCCTCACGGGCTGCCTTGATATAGTCTTTTATATCTGCCCCTTCCGGCACGCCCAGTTCATCACTGTGAACCACAACAACATGACGACCCGCTTCGTTTAGCTTATCCGGCCCAGCCTCAGCCCTGCCTTCCACCCCGTTCTGGTACGAAGACGGGTCGGCAGATTTGAAAAATTCCACTAGGGCATAGGCGTCTTTTTCGCTGAAAGAGACCCGGGCGCGGGGAGTGTCTGCTCCATCGCCACTAAAAAGAGGCTTGCCATCTTGGCCTAGTGGCTGTACGCTTTCTTCAGAAGATTTTCCTGCCGCTCCCAGCTCACCCTGTATACCGGAGGGGTGTGTCTGCGTAGGGCTTGGGGCGTTAACCGCACCGGTTTCACCGGCAGGATAATCTTTCCATCCTGTCAAAAGCCAAGTCTGTTTATTCCCGAATCGATAAAGGGAAAGAACTGCCGTGTATCCGTCGTAAAACACGTTTCTGTGCTGTCCTCCTTGTGGCCCGTACTCCGGCCCAATTTCTCCATAAGCGAGGACTTCAACCATTTTGCGCGCAACGGCTTCTCCATTCTCTCCCTGGGAATTTCGCTTGGCTATTAAATGAGAAATGCCAGAACCGCCTTTAAGCTTTTTCCCTCTCCCCGGCGTTCCCCAATAAAAGCTGATACCTCCTACATCCGGCCGGTACATGGCGTCTAGAACATCGATGTGTTGTGTAAGAACTTTTTCCATAGCCTCAGTTCCAGACGCAAATGCTTCGTCTGGAGTCTGAGCTTTGCTTCCGGCGCCTCTCTCATAGAGGAACTTCTCACCGTCAGCCGCCCCGCTCGCTTCTGATAAAGCGGTCTTAGGATGTCCTTTACCTGCCCCGTCCTGGTACAGCGTCTCCAGTACCTGAAAGGCCTTGTCGTCAAACACCACAAAGCAGCGGCCATCCCGTTCGCCCACATAGGTG
>CAZWBH010000092.1:0-1848 GCA_964632155.1 uncultured Mailhella sp. | reverse complement strand
GCTTCGGATCGGCTTCCACCTTCTTGCGCAGGTTTTTGACGTGGGTGTCAATGACGCGGTCATTCCCTTCAAAATCCGGGCCAAAAACAAAGGAGATCAACTCTTCGCGGGAAAACACGCGCTTCGGGTGTCTGAGGAGGGCGAAGAGAATTTTCCATTCGCTGAAGGTGAGACTTTGAAGCTCTCCCCGTCTGTACACTTCGCCGTGCGCGACATCTATCTGAAGCTCATCGTCATTCCAGGAGAATTTTTGCGCCAGTGGTTTCAGATCGTCCGCGGCCCGGCGCAGAATGGCCTCCATGCGGGCATAGAGCTGCTTCACGCTGAACGGTTTTGTCATATAATCATCGGCGCCGATGGCCAGGCCGTTCAGAACAGCCTCTTCCTGAACCTTGGCCGTAAGCATGAGAATGGGCACTCTCGACTGCTTTCTGATCCGCTGGCAGACCTCCTCGCCCGACATCCCCGGGAGCATCAGATCCAGAATGACAAAAGCAACGGGATTCTTCTGGAAAAGATCCAGAGCCTCGTCGCCGTCCTCCGCGGTAAGCGCTCGATAGCCCTGTTTCTCTATGTACGCGGCGATGGATTCTCTGATCATCGCTTCATCGTCCACGATCAGCACGATTTTCTCTGCCGCCATGACGCGCCCCTTCTCCAAAAAAGATACGGAATGCAAGACCGCGCGCCCAGATCCTCATGCGCGCGGTATGCGCAAGGCGGGATTTCGCGGGAATCCCGTCACGCCATGCCCGTTACCTGATAGTCTTCCTTCTCGACCGCCGCCTTCAAAACATCGTCCGTGACATCTCCGCTCAAGGTCACGATCGCCGTTTTACTCTCGCGGCTCACAACGGCGCTCTGAACGCCGGCCACGCCTTCCAGGGCCTTTTTCACGCGCGCCTCGCAGTGTTCGCAGGTCATGCCTTCGATACGCAAGACCTTTTTCTTTCCTTCAGACATCGTTTCCTTCTTTTTCCACGTCCTCTTTCTGTCTCTTCCCGCGTTCCTGATATCGAACAGGTTCAGTCTCAGGGCGTTGGTCACGACAAGGAAGCTGGAAAGACTCATCGCCGCCGCGCCGAACATGGGATCCAGTCGCCATCCCAGAAGCGGTATGAATAAACCGGCGGCAAGAGGTATGCCAATCACGTTGTACGAAAAGGCCCAGAACAGATTCTCATGAATGTTTCTGAGTGTGGCGCGGCTCAACCGGACGGCGGCCGGAACATCGCTCAGGCGGCTCTTCACCAAAACAACGTCCGCCGCGTCAATGGCCACGTCCGCCCCCGCGCCGATGGCTATGCCCATATCCGCCCTGGTCAGAGCCGGGGCGTCGTTGATGCCGTCGCCGACCATGACGACCTTCCCCTTTTCCTGCAACTTGCGGATGACGCTTTCCTTCCCGTCGGGAAGGACACCGGCGATGACTTCGTCCACTCCGGCCTGTCGCCCCACGGATCTGGCCGTGCGTTCATTGTCCCCGGTCAACATGACCACACGGAGGCCCATATTTTGCAATTCCCGTATGGCCTGCGCGCTGTCGGCCTTGAGTACGTCGGCAACGGCAATAATGCCGATAAGCGCGGCGTCGCTGGTAAAGAAGAGCGGAGTCTTCCCTTCTTCCGCAAGTTGCTCCGCCCTGTGGAGCATCTCGCCGGATACCGTCGTCCGACTGCTGATGAACGCGGAACTGCCGCCCGTCAGGGTATGCCCCTTCCACACCGCGATCAGACCGTTGCCGGGCAACGCACGAAATTCGGAGACTTCCCCGGCGTTGATTTCCAGTTCCTCGGCTTTCCGCAGGATCGCCTTCGCCAGGGGATGTTCGCTTCTCCGCTCCAGAGC
>CAZWBH010000091.1:0-1868 GCA_964632155.1 uncultured Mailhella sp. | reverse complement strand
CGTGTAGTCGCTTCCTCAGCATGGTCAAGATTTGCCGCGCCCTTCTCGCCAAGGATCTGGTAAAAGATATTCGGGTTTTCCGCGTCAAACGTGCCCACGTTGGCCGTGGCGGATTTTATCTGCTCAGGAGAAAAGACGACGTAGTCCGTGCCGGGCCAAATGCCGGAAGAATCATAATGCCCATAATCTTCCACATTGGAAATTATAACGCCGTCTTCATCCCCCGATCCTAAATCCTTCTGGCGGACATTGCGGACAAGATCATTCGTGGAAAGTTCATCATTAACGTAGTATCGCTCATGATCGGGGTCATCCAGCTCGTTTGCTATATAATCCCAAGCCTCGTCCTGATTGTTGAAAACTATCCTTTCTCCGTCTCTCTCCGGCGCAACAGGAGTCCCTTCTTCATCGTAAATAGTAATTTTGCCAATGGACGCCCAGTTTCTTCCTTCAGCGTCATATTCATACGGATTGCGGATATTGAGAAAGACAGGATAATTCCCACTGCCGTCGTCCACAAAAAGATCGTTATCAGCGTCAATGAAAGCACCAACGTTGTCACCCGTGCCGGAATAGGTTTCAGCTATATTCCGAGTGCCAAACCAGGCGCCAGTGTTCTCGGTATCCCCACTGCCTTCGGTATCGAACTCGCCAAAACCAGCTTGCCTCGTCCCATGATACACCACCATAGGCTCGCCGTTTTCGTCCACCACCTTGGAAGCGTTGGCCGGATCGTTCTCCCAGTCGCCAAACCACGCCTTGAACTCCGGCGTCCGCACCTGCAACCACTGCTGTTCATTCAAGTTCGTGGGCTTGCCGTTGGGCGCCTTCATCCAGGCGTCCGTGCCCTCGTACTGCTTGCGCACCGCGTCAATACTGGAAAGAGACTCGTCCTCGGGCTGTAAATAAAAATTTCCATCATTTCCCTTGACATCTTCGAGAAGCTCACGCAGACTATAGCTCGTGATGCTTCCCGGATTGGGGTCGGGGTTTTCTTGTGAAGTCGCGGCCCCCCGCTGACCGGGAGGCATCTTTTTTTGTAGCCTGTGATGGTACAGCTTCATGGAAGATGGTTCGTCAAGGCTCAGCCTCCCGTCATGAAATTCCTTGACGGTCAGCAAAACAGCGTAGACGTCCTCGTCTATACGCAGGGGAGCATAGAAGCGGTGAATCTGTTTCACTTCCGCCCTGCCATGACTGTCGGCGTGAGATTCCACCAGAACAGCCTTCTTCATCAGTTCAGGCAAGGCGGCGGTAGCTTCATATTGATCCATAATGAATTGCGAACGGGGATCCGACCTTAAATGTTCATCAAAATCACCGCCGCTCATGCCTATTGTCCAGCCGGTATCTTCGTTGCGGACACCCTTCTTGAACGCCTTAAGAACTCTTGTTTTTTCTCCCTTGATGACCGCGTCCCGCTTTTCTTTCAGCGTTGTTGCAGGGTACTTTCTGTGAATGACCGTAACAGGAACCTCGCGATCCAGATCCACCCCTTCGTTTATCTGAAACAGCTCTCCGCCCCCTGCGGCCCTCTCCTGCTTGAACGCTAACTCGCCCCTCTCTCGCATGGCCGCAAGTTTGCGCTTCCCCGCGTTCTTCATCCGCCGCGCCCGCAGATAGGCCTTGCTCGGTCTTTCCTTACGATCCAAGAGCAGAGTCACCAGATCTGTATCGTACGAACCCGGAGGAAGCATATTTGCCCGCACCAGCTCGTCGGCCAGTTGATCCACTTCAATGCCTTCAACACCGTTGCCAAAAAGCCCGCGCCCGAACTTCAAGGCAAGCTCTTGCGCCTCTTCCCGGAAGGTATGCTTCAGGCTTTGGTAGCTGAGCCGCCCCCAGACCATGTCCCAGAAGGGCGCCTC
>CAZWBH010000090.1:0-2003 GCA_964632155.1 uncultured Mailhella sp. | reverse complement strand
TTCAGCAGGGAGGAAAGATGCCGCGCTATCGCCTGAACCCGGCTTATGCGCAGGAACTCACCGAAGACGAGGCGCAATGGCTCATCGCCGGGATTGATCCGCTCCCGGCAGAATAGGAAAAAGAGGCCGACGCTGTTGCGGGGCATCTTGCTGTACAAGAGCGTAAAGAGGATTAGGCGTGTTTTTCCACCAGCGTTTGCAACGCGTCATTAACCCATGTGTTCAGGCTCTTGCCGGACGCGGCGGCCAGTGTGGCAATGCGCTGATGCAACGCAGGCGGGATACGCAAATTGAAACGCCAGGAAAAAGGCTTTTGCGGCTCTCTGCCCTCGGCCGCGCAAAAATCCAGATAGTCCTCCACGGAATCGGCAAGGGCTTTTTTTAGCTCGTCAACAGAGCGACCCTGAAACGTAACAACGTCCGAGATGTTCAGGATCTCCCCGTGGAAAATGTCGGCCTCAGGGTCGTAGTCGAATCTTCCCGTGTAACCCTTGTATGTCATGGTGTTCATGGCCTTACTCCTGCCTCTTCGAGGAAGCGGCGGACGGACTTTACCGCGCCTTTATCGGTTGTTGGCTGGGGGTGTGGACGGTGGTTTCAATCCACGCGCCCGCGAGGGGCGCGACTTTACGGTGTTTATTGTTCATGGGTGCATGGTATCAAAATTTAGTACCATATCAAGCAAAAAAATATTTTTCAAAAATTCTTTGTCCAATCCCGCCAACGCCTCACGCAAGGTTTTCCAGGGTATGAGGCCGAAATCCCCTTTTTCCGCGTGTGTGGGAGACAGATACGGCACGCGGGCACACAGAATGACAACTCTTTCCCGAATCTGCGGGGCGCCGAAATTTGCGGCATTGTACAGATTAAACGAGGTGCCGTACCCGCCTTTATGGAGTTTTTCCAGAAGGTAAAGCAAAACCCCGCCTTTTTGCTCATTCCCTCGCTTGTGGGAAAAGGCAAGGTCAAAAAATGGATCTTGCAGGGCGCGCCTATCACTGTAGAGGGGAAGGGAACAGCGCGGAGCTGATGCGCCTTCAACTTTGGCGCGAAGAGCAGAAAAACCTTGTCAGGCAGGGAGAGGATCTAACGGTTGAGGCGCCCTTGGAATAATTCTCTCCAGCTCGGCGGCCTTCTCCGTTTCAATAACAGAGAGGTCATAGGCCGTCTGAAGATTGATCCAGAAAGTGGCACTCGTTGCAAAGTAGCGGGCCAGTCGGGCGGCGGTATCGGGCGTGACTGCCCGGCGCTGATGGATGATATCCGCAATTCTTGTCGCCGGAACTCCAAGCGCCATGGCGAGGGCGTGAGGCGTGATCTTCATGGGCTTTAAAAATTCTTCCAGCAAGATCTCCCCGGGATGTGTGCGTACGCGCATGATACCCTCCATGATTCAATGATAATCTACAATTTCAACCTGATACGCTGATCCGTTTTCCCAGAGAAAACAAATCCGCCACTGGGCATTGATGCGGATGCTGTACTGACCTGCCCTGTTTCCCTTGAGCTGTTCAAGCCTGTTCCCCGGAGGGACGCGAAGATCCTCAAGGATGCTTGCCGCGTCAAGCATATCCAGCTTCCGCAAAGCTACGGACGCAAAAGAGGAAAAGCGGCGGGGGCTTTCCCCGTTGAAAAGCGCTTTTGTCTCTTTGCACCGGAAACTTGCTATCATATTTACTGAGCCTCGTTCAACGTTAAACAGAAAATACAATGAGCAAAAAAACCTGTCAATCCCCCCAAGAGTACCCCTTTAGTACCCCAAGAGTACCCCTTTAGTCGAACATTGCCAAAACCCTATGCTATACTTCCGCCAAAAATGAGGGAGATTTATGCCTGAAAAGATTGAAGAAAACAGCAATTTTCTAGCGCAACGTATGCGCCACGAGGGCGCGGTGAAGGATGAAGACGGCATGCACGTTGTTTCACGATAATCAGTTCCGCGATTCCTGTGCAAAGGTGCGGAAAGCAGGCCGCGCACGTTTTCAATAATCGCGAATTTTGGT
>CAZWBH010000089.1:0-2006 GCA_964632155.1 uncultured Mailhella sp. | reverse complement strand
TCCTTGGCGAGAAGGGCGCGGCAAATCTTGACCATGCTGAGGAAGCGACTACACGCATGGATAATTTGCGCGTGGCGCGTGAGATGGAGGAGGCCGGGAAGGACGCCAAGGCCATAAAGATGGCCACGGGCTGGGAACGCGGCGCGGATGGGCTGTGGCGGTATGAGGTGCCGGACGGGCGGATTCGTACCGATGCAAAGCTGAGTGATAAAAGGTACTATCTGGTCGCACGTCTTGACGAGATTTATGACGCTCCTGAACTGTATGAAGCCTATCCAGACCTTCTGCCTGATACGCTGGTATTCTTTATGCCGCTTCAGTCTAATATGCTTGGTTCCTACACAAATGGACATATTGAACTTTCCAGAGAAAAATTTACACAATTGAAGAATGGCGATTATGTTGTCAGAGAAGACGCGCTCCCAACGCTCATTCACGAAATACAGCACATTATTCAAGATGAGGAAGGTTTTGCCAGAGGGGGGAGCATTCAACGGTTCAAGTTCCAAGGGCAGACACAGGAGGAAGCAACTCAGTCTTATATGAGTCTTTCTGGCGAAGTGGAAGCCCGCAACGTCGAGAGGCGCAGGAACATGACTCCCGAGGATCGGCGTGCCTATCTGGCCAGTTTGACGGAGGACGTGGAGCGGGAAGATCAGATATTCCTGCGGGAAGGCGTTGAGGCGGCCATGGCGGCGGAGGAGGGGGTGCGGGCAGTTACTCCTGAAGCTGAACACGCCGCCTGGGAACAGCTCCAGAAAGATACCGAGGAATGGGGGCGTCAGGTTGATGCGTTTGATTCAGCACCTTCTCGTAGTGAGGACAAACGGCGTCTTCTATCCGTATGTCATACTCCCGATGTCTTGCGCAAACTTGGAGCGCCTGATTTACCTATGACCATGAGCGCAGAACATCTGAGAAAGGTACTTACTCAAAAAGATGCTAATGATAAAGACCACAATTTGCCGCCTGATTTAGTGAAACAGCTTCCGCAGGCGCTTGCCGATCCCATTATGGTTTTTGAATCCGCTACTGAGCCTGATGCGTTTGTTGTGCTGACGGAGCTGAAGCATGAAGACCGTTCGGTCATGGTTGCCGTGCATCTGGGCAAAGAAAAGCACCGTGTCAGAGTTAATGACATTGTCAGTGTCTACAAGCGCAAAAATGAAGCGTGGTATATTAATCAGATTGAAGACGGGCGGCTTTTGTATCAGGACAAAAAGAAGAGCCTCGCATGGGCGCGGACAAAAGGGCTACAATTGCCCAGGGTGCGCAGACTCCCATCGAGGCTTGTTGGAGGTAAACTACTCACAGACGCGGACATTGTCAAGCCCGTAGAACATCAAAAATTAAAAAAAGAATCTTCCCAGGAAAATACTCGCCTTTACCAGACCGCATTTCACGGTTCCCCGTACAACTTTGACAGGTTCAGCCTGGACGCCACAGGCACCGGCGAAGGCGGCGCGGCGCATGGCTACGGCCTGTACTTTGCGGCGGACAGAGAAGTGGCCACGGGCTACAGGGTTGCGCTTGCGGGAAGCGACTACACCTACAGGGGGCGCAGTCTCAATGATTTGTACGCTCAGCTTGAGCGCCGGGGCGAATGGGACAAGCTGGCCGTGCTGGAGGACTTCATGGTCAAGCACGACCTGGAAAGCATGGATCTTGGCAACTTTGACCCCGCCGCCGTGGAATGGTTCAAGAAGATTCACAAGGACATCAAGGGCGAGGGGCGTCTGTTCAAGGTGGATCTTCCCGAAAACGATGTGCTTCTAGACGAGCAGAAGGCTTTCAGCGAACAGCCGGAAAAGGTACAGGCCGCACTCCGAGGCATGGGAATCGAGGGCCTTGAGGGCATGAACGGCAGGGAGATTTATGCCGCGTTGGAGGAGAAGTTAGGATCCGCGCAGGCGGCTTCCCTTGCCCTGAACAAGGCAGGCGTCAAGGGCATAACCTATGTGGGCGAACGCGACGGCCGCTGTTTTGTGGTCTTTGATGACAAGGCC
>CAZWBH010000088.1:0-2140 GCA_964632155.1 uncultured Mailhella sp. | reverse complement strand
TGATTCAGGAAAAACTGATCAAGTTTGCCACCCGCATTCCAGTATTCATGTATCTGACCGATTTCCGCGAGTACAGTTTGCGGGATGTCATCACACAACTGGAACCGGAGCTTTTCAAAAAAGTGACCGGCCTGGACGTGAAGGATTTTGAACTGCTGGTCAGCTTGAATGTTTTCAATGAAGCGCTGATGAATGACGCCGTTTACAAGTTCAAACGGTATGAGGACGCGAGCCTGATCTATACCGGCCTTGATAAGCATGGCGACGACAATGTCGGACTTTACAGCACGGTGATCTCCCGCGCGGATTATGACGCCATGGCCGGACAGCCTGCTCCTTCCGTGCGTGCGGATGGGTAGCGGGACGATGATGGTTAACAAAGGCCGTTTTTTTTAGGAATCTCACAAATACCTGGACGGTGAGGCGGATCTGCGTGTGGTTGCCGAACCAAAAACGTTCCGTGCATAAAAGCATCACAGGTCGAAACCATAATCCTATAATCCGCCGCCCGCCTCATTCAGCGGAGCATGGCAGACTCAGCAACGCTCTGAATAGGGTCAGGGAAGCAAAGAAGGAACCTTTTCCTTCCTAAACGTCAAGGCCAGCCTTTCCCCCGGCGGGTTCTGGCGAAGGCTTCGCAGAGCGGCGTTTTGGATTCACTTTCCAAAAATCTTTTTGCAAAGATAATTTGCATAGATCGCCGCATCGGTAAACCCCATAAGGGAAAAGGTAGTGGTGTATGGTTCAAAATCTTCGTCATAGAAGCGAAAAGTGATGGAATGGCCTCGAGACATTTCAGACGTAACTGCACTTCCACTAAAATTACCACTTATAAGAAAATATATGGAAGTTTCATCCATGAAGGTACTGCTTGTTGATGCTTGGTATATGTTGCCATTGTCAATACTAAAATTACAGTTAATTTGTACCTCTTCGTTTATATCCACACCTGTCCTTTCAATAGGATGGGCTATTGCAAAATAAAGATAATATGGCAATGAATCGGTTTTGGGTACTTTTATTTCAAAAATATCACGTTCATTCCTTGTTTGACTTACAACAAATCGTTCTGTATCATTAGTATAAATAAATGTTACCCAGTCTTGGTACTGCCTGGCGTCCGATGTCTCTGCCGCAAAGGCCGTGAAGGGCATGATGCACAAGACAACAAGAACCGCGGCCACAGCGAAACGTTTTGAAAATCTGCGTGCGGGCATAATTTTTCTCCATTAATGCAACTAACTGCTACTAAGTTTCTTTTTTACTCTATCTATTGACTTTTGGATGGCGTATGTATTTTGTGCCCCGTCTTTAAGGGCAGTTCTGTACCACTTTAGAGCGAATTCATAAATTTCTTTTTCGTATTCGTAGTAGTACGCTACCTTTTCAGCAGCATCGCCATCACCGTTGATTGCGGCATCACGAAAAAGTTTAAAAGCTTTTTGCTCATCTTTGGGGACGCCGAATCCATCACGGTAGCAGAGCGCCAGATTATATCGAGCAGGATTGTATCCCCCATCGACGGCGCGTTGATACATTTTTGCTGCAAGCTGAGAGCCATTTTTTTTATAGACATTGCCAAGCATGTTGGTGCCGCGCATCCTCTTGGGTTCATATTGGCGGCAGAGAGAGTTGACGCCTTGCTCAAGGAGGGGCAGTGCAGTTACATATGATCCACTATAATATGCCTCCTCACCTTTCTTGAGATTGGAAAGCATGGCGGAACAGGAATCATTGCGTGGAGCGCTCTGCACATGGGATGAACCAGCATTTCCTGTGGGAGTATTTTCTCCGTTGAGGTATGACCCTACTACGAAGGCGCAGAAGCCAATAAGCACAGCTATGGCGACATAGTCTAGTGCTGTTGCCTTGTTCTTTTGTGGAGTAGTTGAAGGAATACGATCACTAGGTTTAAGCTCAAAGATATCTTGAGAAGTAGATTTGCTACGTTGAGGCAGGGCCAGCTTGAACAGCTTTTGCAGTTCGCCGACAGAGTTCTTTTGTGGAGTAGTTGAAGGAATACGATCACTAGGTTTAAGCTCAAAGATATCTTGAGAAGTAGATTTGCTACGTTGAGGCAGGGCCAGCTTGAACAGCTTTTGCAGTTCGCCGACAGATCGTATGCGCGTTTTGCTGTTCA
>CAZWBH010000087.1:0-2165 GCA_964632155.1 uncultured Mailhella sp. | reverse complement strand
TGAGAAAGTTGACCGCGCCGGTCTGCACGGCATCGGCGTCAAAGTTTGCCGGTACATTGTAGTGCCGCCGCCCTTCCAGCTTGTTGATCTGCTCCAGTACCTGGCTTGAAATATCAATGGCCTGCTGCCGTCCAAGACCAAAACGATTCATAAGATCGTCTACGCAATTCATATCTTCCCCTCCTATGCTCCAAGCAAACAGGCCGCAACCGTGTCTTGAATCTCTGCCATGTTCCGCGCCGCTTCAATCTGCGCGTCCGCCGCGTTCAACTCCGCCTCGTAGGCCTCCCGTATCTGCGCCTGTGCCTCCGGCTGATCCGCCAGCATCTCAAAGGCCTCGTCCACCCGCGCCGTGGAATCCGCCGTATAGGCGTCTATGGCCTGCTCCGGCGTGGCGTTTTCGGGAAGATCCGGCGCGTCCAGATGGGTGTCCACAGGATCCGGCTCCCACTGCAGAATCTTGCCCAGGGCGTAGCGAAAGTTGGCGTCGCCGTCCTCAGCCGTGCCCAGCATGCCTGAAAACACTTGCCGCATTCCGTCGGAAATCTCCAGCCCGGATCGTTCCGCGCTGCCGTAAATTTCGGTCAGCCACTGCTTGAAGCTCTCCATCACGTCGTGCATCTGCGGAGTCGGGGCCTTGCCTTCCAGTAAGAAGCGTTCGCCCGCCTGGGCAAACTTCTCCTCCTGCTCCCGCGTCCATACCGCGCCGGGTTCCGCGCCCACAAACTCACAGGCCTTGCGGTAGCGCTCCTTGAACGCCTTGCTGGTGTTCGGGTCTTCATAAAGTTCGCTCATGATCCGCCGGAAGATGTGCGTCATCTCGTGCGGCGCAGAAGAAGCGTCGGCCTTCTTGAAAAACTCCACCAGGGCATAGGCGTCTTCCACGTTGAAGGATACCCGGGCGCGGGGAGGAGGAGTATGGTTTTGCGAACCTTCAGAAAGATTTCTGTTTTCAAGGCGTTGCTGATATAGCCCCTTTTTTTGTTTTTTTAAATTGACAAGGTCTGCCTCTGTATATATTCTATTTCCCGAGGTGTTTCCCAGGAGAGTAAAGGGGAAGTAGACCCCGGCGCTGGCCTGCCATAGCCTCAATTTTTGCCCGTTTATATAGCGGGCATTTTTTTTGGCCTGATCCATAAACCACGTGTTTGAGGGTTTGCCTTCTTTCTCCTTTGCATACACACTTGTTATTAGATTTACAGTGACACCAGGTGTATCTATATTTCCGCTAACAGATACAGGTACTACGACAGTTGCACCATTTTTATCTTTAAGCTCAAGCATAAAAACAAGGTCGCCGTTTGCCCTGTTTATAGGATTATCAGAATCAAAAACTGCTATCGGATTAACGAAAGATTTTGGTATTTGCTTACGTATTTCATTATCTATATTAATGTGTGATTTATCAAAAAAATGAGAGACAACATATACACCACCTTTTGATGCAGCTTTACCAGTTATGGTATCTTTTCCTAGAAGTTGCATGATAATAGGTGTCTGACTTAGCATTTTTACGGAACTTGATGGTATTTTTCCTTCTTTTACAATAGTTTCAACAACATTTTTCCAGTTTTTAATATCTTCATTAAATCTGTTTTTGGCAGTATTATCCTCTCTAATCCAGTTTCCGTTCTCATCTTTCTTGACGCGTGTCCGAGCAAAAATCTGTTCATCGGTCTTGCCGCGCTTGGCAAGGCTTTCAGCTTTCTTAAATGCCTTTTCCCTTTTGTTGTTGCCGTCTTCAGCGTCAAGACGGACGGCATCTTCCTGCGTGATGAACTGTGTTTCCGGTGAACCATCTTCCAGCTCAGATGTCACGCTCGCTTCCTCGGAAGTGGCTTCAGTCTGTGCGTTGTTCGCCTCGTCCTGGGCCTGCTCCGATGTCTTGCCTGCTTCCTGAGAAGCGGCTCCTGTCTGTGTACTGTCCGCCTTGTCCTGATCTGGTGTCTGGCTCATCTCCGGAGATGAGGCTTTGGCTTGTGCATTGACCGCTTTGTCTTGGTGCAGGTTTGCCTGATCAAGGAAGTTCCCCTCGGCGTCCACAATCTCCAGCTTGCCGCCGCGATATTCGACTCGGTACTGGCGGTAGAGGTCTTCCAGCAGTTCCCCGGTGTCGTAGGCAAAGCCGCGCATGTTCGCGTCAAACAAGGCCGCCGCGGCAGCAG
>CAZWBH010000086.1:0-2191 GCA_964632155.1 uncultured Mailhella sp. | reverse complement strand
GTTTGCGAAAATGCCTATCATGACTTTGATGGTCTTTTTTCATGTCTGAGAGATAAGAACATAGCTTGCATAAAATTGAAAAAGAGCGGGAACATACTTGAATCTCTGCATAATCTAAAAAGTATGTCTCAATCTAAAATTATTCTCACAAATATTTCCCACAAGGATCTTTCTCAGGTTTTAATAAGAAACGGTCTTATTGTCATATTTATTTGTCATGGCGGCGGCGTTTATAAAAAAATGGGATACGCGGCGTCGTCAAAAGAAAACTTCCTTGAAAAATTTCGTCTCTGGCGCATTCATGGGCGTTATGACTATGTCGTATCCACATCAGTACATATCCATGAGTATCTGGCAAAGAACTATCATATCCGGAAGGAATCCATACTCGCGCTGGGGTCGCCGAGAACGGATTATTTCTTTGAGCGGGGTTCAGTTTCTCCCGGCGGCGGGAAGACGGAGACGATGGTATTGTATGCTCCCACCTACCGACAGGGAGAAAACGGGAGAAGCGTTCCCTCATTTTTGCCGCAAATGGCGGAAGCCTTCCGTTCTCTTGAGAATACAAGAATCCTTTTTCGAGCGCACCCCACGGTGGAAAAGTATGCGATCCCGCCCGGCTGGACAGATGTCACTCATGAAAATTATTTTGAAGTTCTTGAAAAATCAGACCTTCTGGTTACCGACTATTCCTCTGTTCTCTTTGATTTTTCCTACTATCGGCGACCAATCTTCCTTTTTATCCCGGATGAAGATACCTTCCGGCATCGGGAACGGGATTTATGGATAAGCCCGGATGAACTTGCGGGCGGCAACGCCTGCCGAACTCTGGAAGAACTGTGCCTTGCCGTCCGCGGAGGGCAAAATCAAACAAACAATATCTGGCAGCGTTTTATGGATGCCTGCGACGGACATTCCTCGGAACGCATAGCGGACTTCCTTCTTTCCCTCTCCAGGCAAAACCGGGGAAAGGGCGCCAAAGACTTCAATCGCTGAACGGCATGGAACACGGTATGACAAGCATTGAAACAAGAAACATCCTGCTTTTAATGATGGGCGGATCCGGCTTGCGTTTTGGCGGTAGCAGGCCAAAGCAGTATATGCTCTTCCGGAATCGACCTGTTTTCTCGTATATTCTGGAAGAGTATGCTCGCATGGAAGCCATCGGACGCATTATTGTCGTCTCCAACGGAGCGTGGATGGAGGAAACCAGGAAATGGTGCGACCGGTTTGGTTGCGGCAAGGTACACGCCGTGGCGCGGGGCGGGGCTACCCGCTCCGAGTCTGTTAAAAACGGTCTTCTGGCCGCGGCGGACATCGCCCGGGAGGACAGCGTTGTCCTTATCCACGACGCCACGCATCCCTATGTGGACAGGGAAGGAACACTCAAGGTTCTTGAGGCGGCAAGGCGCTGCGGAGGCGCCACGCTCGGCGCCTTTTCGTACGATACCGTATACGAGCTGGACGAGGAACAAAAGGTAAAGGCCGTTCTCCCCCGCGCCCGCGTGATAAGCGGCGCGTCTCCAGAGGCCTTCCTCTTCGGAAAAATCTACCCCGTCTATCAGAAAGCCTCGCCGGAGGAACTGGCTGCCATGACCTCGGCCGGCGCCATAGCCTTGCAAAATAACATCCCCATGGCCTTTGTGGAAACAAAACTCCTGAACCTGAAAATCACACACCCCAGCGATTTCACCCTCTTTTCCCTCCTGGCCCAGGAGTATTTCTTCCCCACATCCATGTAAAAATCGGTCAAAGTTGTTCCACACTTTTTGAGGAAGTAGCCTGTGAACTCAAGCGCATCTTCCCACTGACGACTTTTATCACCGAGAAAACGTTGAAAACGGAAATTCAGGTAATAGATCTGCAAGCGGCAGACCTCTGCCTCGGATATCTCGTTGGCGCAACTTTGCCCAAAATCCTGTCTCTGTACGGAAAGAATTAAAACAAGAATGAAAATTTCTGTTGAATGAGAAGCGTGCGGAAGCGGAGGCTAAACTTCTCCTTTCGGAAGAAAAAGTTTCTGTTTTGGAAAAGAAACTGCTCAAGGCGGAAAAAAATCCTCCGCTCCTGAAAAGAAAACATCAGGGATTGAACCGAACACTGCGACGTTCGAAAAAAGGCTTGCTCAAACAAGTCAGGAACTGGCCAAAGTCAAAAAGAAGCTCAACGTCATTCAGAACTCCGCCGCCTG
>CAZWBH010000085.1:0-2531 GCA_964632155.1 uncultured Mailhella sp. | reverse complement strand
AAGTTTTCTGGAAGAAATAAAAGAGCGGACTTCTCTGCTTTCTTTTTTGCCAATCGTGCGTATTGATTCAACTTTTCCTATACAATTCAATTTTTTTCCATTTTGTGCGGGCATCAAGAATATTCACCTCGTGACATACCGTGAAAGTTCGTATTTCCTTTCGACCATGGTCGGTTTCGTCAGTTTGAACTTTCTCGGTTTCAAAAGGATAAGTACACGATTCAACAGCATCAAAGACCAGAGTAGCTTCTTGGAGCAACTGGGGCTGATTGGCTTTGACCGCGAGGAGATAATTGGCTTTTTTATCAATAATATTCTCTGCGATTTCGGTCTGACAGCACATAACGTCGATGGAAACCAAGGCGCCTTTTAGAGTAAGGATTTTGAGGAGTTCTGGTATTGCTGTGAGTTCATTTGATTTTTGTTTGGTTTTTCTTTGTCCCAGTACCAGATTTTGATCAGATGCCCAGGCGGAAAGCACATGGATAGGAGGAATATTTCTATTCATGGAGCGTCTGACAGTTTTACCATCGATGGCAACAAAGCTAGGAATTTCCTTCTGGAGTGCCTGAACCCATTTGACGAACAGCTCGCTGAATTGTTTAGGATCAATATTGGAAAAAAACAGTATCGACAAAGGAATCCGCGCCACAAATAGAAGCATCATGAAGATTCTCAAAGAAATCCAGGAAAGAGATTCCAATATAGGATTCCATAATAACTCCTTTTAGAGAGAATTAAAATCAGTTATTAATGCACTCTATGATAAAATTTATGAAAGTAAGCATCAATATATTTTTATGAAGAAAGCATACAATATAAGCAAAAAAATAAAAGATAAATTTTTAAAAATTTTAGATTTATATCAAATATTAGAGATTTTATTTATAAGATACATGAAGAAATCACTTCATTAATGCTATTATAAATGAAATAATGAGATACAACAAGAAAAATTTGGACAGAATATTCAGAAGTTAATATTCAAAAATAGTTATATTTTTTATCCCTTCATGCGTTTGCCCTGTTTGAACGCCACCACGCCCTTGCAAAAAAAAAACATCGGGCCTAAAGTAACTCTGATCGCCAGCCGGGGGAGCCTTTCAGGCTGAGAAAGAGTTCAACTCTGACCCTTGGAACCTGATGCAGTTCGTACTGCCGAAGGGAAGGCATGGTTTCTTCCGCTGAAGCCTCGCGTTCTCCCCCTTTCTTTCTGGCGGGTGTCATTTTATTCATACTCATTACGAACGAGGTTTCTATGCGCATTACCATCAACGGCGAACAGGAAGACGTACGGGAAGGCCTCACTCTGCTGGAACTTGTAACCGACAGAGGTCTCGACCCTCGCGCAGTGATTGCCGAACTCAACTTGAGCATAGTCAGCCGCGAAGACTTCGCAAAGGTACACCTAAGAGCTGAGGACAACCTGGAACTTCTGCACTTTGTTGGGGGAGGATAAGATGCAGCCTTCCAACAAACTTACCATCGGAGGTGTGGAACTTGAAAGCCGCCTCTTCATCGGTACCGGAAAATATTCAAACGACGCCCTCATTCCCGCCGTGTGCGAGGCAAGCGCCTCACAGGTCATCACTGTAGCCATGCGCCGTGTGGACAGAGGTGGCACGGGCGTTATGGGGCATATTCCGCCCAGTATACGTCTGCTCCCCAATACCTCCGGCGCGCGCAATGCCGAAGAGGCCGTGCGCCTTGCCCGCCTGGCCAGGGCCGTGGGTTGCGGCAACTGGATCAAGATCGAAGTCATCTCGGACACCCGCTACCTTCTGCCCGACGGCTATGAAACGGCCAGAGCCACGGAACTGCTTGCCAAGGAAGGCTTTACCGTATTGCCCTACATCAACCCCGATCTCTATGTGGCACGGGCCTGTGTAAGTGCCGGTGCCGCGGCCGTCATGCCTCTTGGTGCCCCCATCGGCACAAACCGCGGCCTGCGCACAAAAGAAATGATTGGCATAATCATAGAGGAAATTGAGCTACCCATTGTGGTGGACGCCGGAATCGGTCTTCCTTCCCAGGCCTGCAACGCCATGGAAATGGGGGCGGATGCCTGCCTGGTCAATACCGGCATCGCCTCTTCCCGCGACCCTGTGGCCATGGCCAGAGCCTTCCGCTACGCGGTAGAAGCCGGTCGCGCCGCCTTCCTTGCAGGAGCAGGCGCGGTGTATACAGGAGGCGCCGTGGCGTCTTCGCCGCTTACCGGCTTTCTCAGGTAAACCTGCTTTAGAGCGGTTTGAAAAAATATTTGGAAAACCACTCGGTGTTCAAGATGAGCGCCCGCGCCTTCGTTCGCGGAAAAAATTTACTTCAACTGCCGAAGGCGCGCGACGTGCCGCGCCTTTAGCTTTGAGTAAGGGCGCAATCCGGCTTTGCCAGTTGCGCATGGACACGAACGAGAAGCGGAAGAAGGACAACGCCAGCGTATCTAGTTGGAAACTGGTACAGTTTCCAACTAAAAATGCTCTAGAAAACGAGCGCGAGCCCCCCCCGGACTTTCCGCAAACCTTCAAAAAGGC
>CAZWBH010000084.1:0-2599 GCA_964632155.1 uncultured Mailhella sp. | reverse complement strand
AGGCGGATGAAGAACGCGGAAAAGCGCAAACTTGAGGCTATGCGGGAGAGGGGCGCGCTAGAGTTCATGCGGGAGAGGGCCGCAGGGGGAGAGCTGTTTCAGTTCCTCGGCGAGAAGGGCGCGGCGATGGCTTCGCAGAAAGGCGGTACGCGGGCAATTACTCCTGAAGCCGAACACGCCGCATGGGAACAGCTCCAGAAAGATACCGAGGAATGGGGGCGTCAGGTCGACGAGTTTGATCCGGCGGCAGTTAACAATGGCGGCAAAACAAAAAAACTTACTGTAGGCAAAACGCCTGACGTATTACAAAAACTTGGCGCTCCTGATTTACCCATGACCATGAGCGCAGAACATCTGAGAAAGGTACTTACTCAAAAAGACGATAATGATAACGACCATAATTTGCCGCCTGATTTAGTGAAACAGCTTCCGCAGGCACTTGCTGAACCCATTATGGTTTTTGAATCCGCTACTGAGCCTGATGCGTTTGTTGTGCTGACGGAGCTGAAGCATGAAGACCGTTCGGTCATGGTTGCCGTGCATCTGGGCAAAGAAAAGCACCGTGTCAGAGTTAATGACATTGTCAGTGTCTACAAGCGCAAAAATGAAGCGTGGTATATTAATCAGATTGAAGACGGGCGGCTTTTGTATCAGGACAAAAAGAAGAGCCTCGCATGGGCGCGGACAAAAGGGCTACAATTGCCCAGGGTGCGCAGACTCCCATCGAGGCTTGTTGGAGGTAAACTACTCACAGACGCGGACATTGTCAAGCCCGTAGAACATCAAAAATTAAAAAAAGAATCTTCCCAGGAAGAAAAAGTTTATTATCAGAGAGCGGACGACAACTGGGTGTACCGCGGGAGTCGTTCTCCAAAGACGCCTTACAACGAAGTCGGGCACGCCATGTGGGCAAGCGGGGATTCTGAACGCGTGGCTGACTACGCGGGCAGCGGCGATTATTCCCGTATGTGGGGACTCAATACCGAGGACTTGCCAAGTATCCATGACTTTGAAGACGACATACGGGAGGCCTTTGCACGTTCCAAGGAGCGCTGGGACTTCCCCGGAGACATGGGAGAACGCTACAGCGACGCGGAGGAACTGATAGATCTTCTTGACCCTGATGACATTGTGGACACTGCCGGAGCGTGGGACGACATGGACGCGGTGCAGTGGCTTGGAGAAAATATTTTCGGGCCGCGGGGCGTTACCGGCGTGCGCCTTTATGACGGGGCCATTACCTTCCAGGGAGAGCCGAATAAGATCGTCAAACTGGGGGAATGGAGCGAGGATCTGCCAGAGGTACCGGGAGGGGAGACGCTGTACCAGACTGTTAACGCTTCTCCTTCCAGTATCGACACTGTGCGGGCGCAGTACAAGGGCACGGACGCATGGATGAAGGCGCCCAACGGCAAGCCCACAAACTTGAATGAACAGCAGTGGTTGCAGGTGCGGACGCCGGAGTTCAAGGCGTGGTTTGGCGACTGGGAGAACGATCCGGCCAACGCTTCCAAGGTGGTGGACGAAAACGGCGAGCCTATGGTGGTGTATCACAGAACCAATGCGCAGTTTGATACCTTCGATGTTTCGCGCGGATCTGGGCTTGCCGGGCAGGGCATCTACGCGACAAACAAAAAACCGCTGAGCGATAAATATGGCGTCAATGAAATGGCGCTGTTTTTGAATGTACGCAATCCTGAAGATTTCAGGGCTGGGCTTGATGCCATCTCTCAGCGCGCTGAAGATCTTGGGCTGGGTTCTTTGTATCAATATCGCACTGAAGAACAGGCGAAAGAATGGAGCAAGGGGCTTCGTGAAGGCCTCAAGTCGACGGGCAATGACGGAGCCTATTTGCGCGGAGAACGGGAAGGCGAAACCTACATTGTTGCCTACGATGCCAATCAGGTGAAATCCGCCACGGACAACGTGGGCACGTTTGACGCGGAAAACCCGAATATCTTCTTCCAGACCGTAGCGGGAGAGGAGCAGAGTGCGGAGGCGGCGGAAGCACAGGCGGCTATGGATGCGGTTCCTGACTCTATAGCCTATCTGCCTGACGCGAACGCTAAAACAATGGGCCTTCCTTCCGGGGGAGTGTTCGTGCTACACCCAGAAAACGAGATACATGCGGCTGAGCATTTAAAAGAAATAAAAAACTGTATCGGTGTTAATGGTGAAAAATTCAGCAGTGTAAAAGATTTTATAATGTATGTTCTTTCCAATGTAGAGGGCGTTTATGATGCCAACAATGGTGGTTTTCGTTTTGTTCGCAGTCTACGAAGCGAAAAAAATACAAAGGCAAATTTTATTGCGGATCTGATTCTTGAGAAAAATGGAAATACATATGAAGTAACAACAGCCAGTCCCGTACGGCCTAATTTTTTAAAAAAGAAAACGCCGCTTTGGGAAAGGGCGCAGTCCAGTCATTCCGAAGAACCCCTCACGCTTATCTCGGGCCAAAGCGGTGTTGAAGAAAATATAACCGCAAGCGGAACGGATGGCAATACAATTTATCAGACTCAAGAGAAGTATGCCGCGGGGGGGATGCGGGAACTTGACGGTAGGTATGCCATACAGCTCTTCCGCGGGGCGAATCTTT
>CAZWBH010000083.1:0-2713 GCA_964632155.1 uncultured Mailhella sp. | reverse complement strand
GCCAAATCCCCCTTGCCCCACGGGAAGGCAAACAGCACAAAACCTAAAGGGTCGCGGGAGAGAGAACCCGCAAGTTCGGCAAGTTCTTCCGTACAGGCGCCTTGCGAAATTTTTTTTGACGGCATTTTTCGAGGATCCTTTTGGGGGCGCCGGAATCCCCGGATCTTTTGCCGGGGAAAGGCGCCTCCGCTTGAAGAGGTACCCGTCAGAAGTCCTGCGGGCGTCGCGAAAGGCAGATCAGTATTTCCTCCAGCAGATCCGCCAGTTCGCTGAGATAGTACAGGCATTCTCCGCAGTCGGGATTTCTCCCGCATTCCATGGACAGAGTCGCCCCGCGCTTTTCCGCTTGCGGCTTTTCGTTGTCGTCCGGCATGGATTTCTCCTTTTTCATACGTTGAAAGGTTTATGAAGGATCGGGTAAGGCGCGGTCTTCCGGGCGCGGGGAAGAGATTCTCTCCCGCGCCTTCATGATGGTCTCCGCCATGTCCGGCACCTCGATCCCTTCCGCCTTGTCCTTGAACAGGCCGAGATGCTTGCCCAGAAGTTCCAGTGCCCTGGCCTTGTCCAGAAGTTTTAAGGTCACGCCGTCGCGGCTCTCGCGCACCTCGGCCACCATGGCCGCCGCTTCGTCGGAGATTTCGCCGCTTGGGCGCACGTGAAGCCCGTCCTCGCTCCAAACCATGAGTTCGCGCGGGTCGGCAAAAGCGATGCGCGCAAGCTCGCGCAGAACGCGTTCAGTCAGATCCTTTTCCCGTTCTCCACGCTCTGTTTCCATAAAGTCCTCTCCCGCCGTTAGGGTTCAGGGGCGCTCATTTTTGCGCGGATCCGGCGTTTTTCGCCTTGCCCACGTTGGCGGCAAGCACGTTCAGAACCTTGTGGAAAAAGCGGTAAAGGCGGCTCGATCCTTCGTCCGGCGCGGGCAGAAAGGCCGCAAGCGCGGCGCACACGCCCATGAGGGAAAGCGCCAGTTCCGCGTAGTCGCCAAAAAGTTCAACCAGAGTTTCCTGCATAAAGACCTCCTTATCTTTTTGGCAAAGTGTAGGAGATATTTTTGCGCGGCACAGGGGTGGGGAGATTTTTTTTGGACTGTTCGCACAAGGAAGCTGTGGAGCGGAACGGCGGTCAGGCGTATGCCCTTGACACGGAACAGATCATGGGTAAACGTACGTAGAGTTGCGGCGGCACAAGGCGCCCCGGACAAGGAACACCTCTGACAGCTGGAGCGGCCATGCAAGAGGCTCTTGAAATCATAAAAAAATATACCAATGACGAAACAGCCCGCAATTCATTTTCTCTTATAGCGGATTTTCTGACAGAAACAAAAGAAAACAGCAACTTGGATTCTGCAACTCTTACAAAACTTGCTCGTAAATTTACAAAAGAAAGGTCAATGCCCTGCCCTTCCATGCCTTCAACCATAACTGATGATATTATAGCGCTTATTCTTGAGCGGTTTTACAACGAGACGAACGTTGAGGAAGCCCTCAAACACCATAAACAGGCCATGAGCGCTGAAAATATAATAGGGAAGTTGCTTGAAAGGTATATAGCCAGTGTGGCGGAACCTGCCGGATGGGCTTGGTGTTCCGGTTCAATTGTTAAAAGCACAGACTTTATAAAGCGAAGCAAAAGAGGTTGGATACAAGTACAAATCAAGAACCGCGACAACTCGGAAAATTCTTCTTCGGCAAGCGTGCGTCAGGACACGGAAATAAAAAAATGGTTCCGAACTTTTTCCAGAACGGGAAAAACGAATTGGGAAAACTTTCCGGACAAAGATTTGAAAGAGGCGCTCACGGAGAGCAATTTCAGAACATACGTCATCCAATATCTGCAAGCGATTAAAGGCTAGACTAAACGCCCCTGAACAGCTTTTCTCACTGGGGAACACCGCGTTGCCCAGGAAATATCGTCCGTATTTAAATACCGTGAATATTTAAAATCTCGCAGAACGGGAGCGCATGCCTCACCCCTTAAACACGCCACGATGGTTTTGCCAATGGCCCTGCCCAAACTAATCGGAACAGCGTTCCCTATTTGCCGGTATTGTTCAATAAGGTTCCCGCTGATTTTCCAGTCGTCGGGGAATTCCTGGATGCGTTTATATTCCTGAATGCTAAGCGGCCTGTCTTTTTCTGGATGCGCTAAATCAGTGGCGGGCATGGCAGGCGAGGTAACAAGAGTGGGAGACGGTTTATCCCAGGACAAACGACGCAAAAATCCGGTTTTACCTCCCTGAGCGTGGAACGCATCGCCCAGCGCTTCTTTTTGTAAGTCGAGGGGAAGATTTTTCCAGTTTTGCCCGGCTTTGAGCATTCTGTAAAAACGCAGCCGTTTTTCCGGAAATTTCAGGTAGTCCTGTTTATCCTCGTCCAATCCCGCCAACGCCTCACGCAAGGTTTTCCAGGGTATGAGGCCGAAATCCCCTTTTTCCGCGTGTGTGGGAGACAGATACGGCACGCGCGCGCCGTCGCGGGCACACAGAATGACAACTCTTTCCCGAATCTGCGGGGCGCCGAAATTTGCGGCATTGTACAGATTAAACGAGGTGCCGTACCCGCCTTTATGGAGTTTTTCCAGAAGGTAAAGCAAAACCCCGCCCTTTTGCTCATTTCCTGTTTCACGATAATCAGTTCCGCGATTCCTGTGCGGCACATGGTGCAAAGGTGCGGAAAGCAGGCCGCGCACGTTTTCAATAATCGCGAATTTTGGT
>CAZWBH010000082.1:0-2890 GCA_964632155.1 uncultured Mailhella sp. | reverse complement strand
ATGAACGCGCCGCCTTCGCTATCAGCGGGCTACCGCCCGCGCCTCCGGCGGATAAGGAAGTTGTTTTCCTCTCTCTTTCTCAAACCTTCGCCCTGGGCGCGGGAGCGGGAGTGAAGGTCTGACGCAGTATCAACCGAAAACCACCCCGCGCCGACCTTATTCCGTCTGAAAAAAAATACCAGGAAGGCGCGCCCGCGTCAAGGCCTCGCGAGGCTTCTGGCGGGCGTTTAACCCTTCTTCCGCTTTTTCCTCTTCTCAAAGTGAAGCGTTCCATAATCCTTGAAGAGTTCGTGAATCTCTTCATCGGTGCTGGCGGCGTTCAATTTCTTTTTCAACTCGCCGAAGAAGGCCTCCTGTTCCTCCACGGGAACCAGGCGCTGCTTTTGCTCATGTCTTCGCAAGTATCGCGGAAGCGCTTCTCCAGGTACGAAACGTGTTCCGCATAGCGATCCAGAAACTCCGCGTCGCTCAGCGTTTCCAGTTCCTTCCTGAGACTGTCCAGCGCGAGCCTGTCCTGAAGGGTCATGGCAAGACCGCTTTTGCTCCAGTACATGATTTCCTTTCCCTCGACCGTGAAGGAAAGGGACTTGTTGCCCACGCGGGCGGAATATTCCCCCGCCCCCCGATGAAAGCTTCCGGTTTTGAGAACGGATCCCACGCGCTTGCCCCGGGCCTTGTTTGTGACAATCCAGACGGCCTTCCCTTCCTTTCCGGCAAAGAGGACGCTTTCCTGCCCGTAGGCCGCGCCCATGGCCGTTGCCGCGGCGCGCAGTTCCCTTTCCCTTTCGGGCGCGGCGTGGATAATGGTGAAGCATTCCTCCGCGGACACGGTCTTTTCAAAGGAAAAGCCCAGAACGGATCTGCGCAGATTTTCGGTGTGCCTGATATTCTCCTTGCGGCTTTTCTCGCTTTTGAAGGCGGATACGATGGCAAGGATATCGTCGCGCCGGGCCGAAGCGCCTTCCTCCGGCCTTTCACCCTTTTTTCGCTGTCGTTGAACGCATGCATAGTCCGAATCTCCTGTATGCTGCCCCCGGGCGGGTTTCAGGTTAACGACGGCGCGTGCCGCCCTTGTCTTGGAAAGCCTGGCGCCTTTGCGCGAAAACGGCGGGGAACGTTTCTGGCGCCTAGCCGTTCCGCAAACTCCGCCATACCGTCAATCTTCCTGTGAAAAAGAAGGCTTCCTTGAAATTTCCTCGCACCAGGCAATTTTTTCAGCAAATCCTTCGGATGTGGCAAGGGATATCATCTCTTTCTGTGTTTTTCGGGAAGATCATCATGCAAAAAGCCGTTTTTTCCTTCAGATCTTCCGGAATTTCATGGCGCATTTGAGGCATGAGTATTTCCGCGCCGGATCCGCCATGCCCGTGGAAAATGCCCCTTTCCATACGTTCCGGTCGTCCTTTCCCTCTGTCATGGAAGAGCATTTTCTCATCAGCGGAAGGGCCTTCCGCATAGTTCAGACATTCTAAAACATGATCCCAAACCGTTATTCATCCTTGTATTCATCCTTGGTAGACCGGCAAGTTCCCTGTTCCTGTGCCTCCGTGCCTTCGAAGCCGAGGATACTCTGCCATAAAATAAAAAAGTAAAGCCACGATCATTTCTCCGCCAGACCCGGGAAGTCACGGGCGGCAGGGGGGCACAAAAAACCCCGCTTTTCGTAGTGAATCCGGCGCAAGGGGGCTTCAGGCAAGGGGTTCCGCAGTACCTGCACCGGTGCATGGATAATTTTTCCACATTTTTGCATAATTTTTATTGATACTGATGTAAAAAATATATACTTTTGAGCCATCCGCGGAGGACAGGAATGACCAGCAAAGAAATCATAAAAAAGCCTGAGTCCGACGGATGGTATTGGGTCAAAACCGTTGGCGATCACTGGCAGTTCAAGCACCCTGTCAAACCCGGCAAGGTCACGGTCATCCATCCTGCGAAGGATTTTAAAATCGGCACGTTGCGCAGCATTGAGAAGCAGAGCGGCGTAACGCTGAAATGAGGAGAATACATGTACTATCCGGCAACGCTTATACCCCACAACGACGGCTCCGGCCGTTACGATGTCTCTTTTATCGACCTGCCCGGCTGCGTCTCCCAGGGAGCCTCTTTGGAGGACGCTTTGCTTATGGCCCAGGAGGCCCTGAGGCTCCATGTGGAGAGCATGATGGAGGACGGAGACACTCTGCCCTCTCCCTCCAGCGTTGATGAGGCAAAGCGCCTGCAGGAACTGGATGCCAGGGAAGGCGCTTATACACTCCCCACCGGAACGCTTTATCAGGTTATTGTGGCGGATATGAAGAAAAACGAGGCCGCGCCTGTTCGCCTGTCCATTTCGCTCAAACCGCTTATCCTGGCCCGCATTGACAGAGCCGCCGCAGAGCTTGGTCTTACCCGATCCGGCCTGATTTCTGTAGCCGCGAGGGAATACTGCAAGAATCTGCATTAATTTTCCTCCCCGGTGAGCGGCAACAGAACCACATCCCAGCGCAGGGAATCGCCATAGCCTCATATTGGGCCGAGACGTTTTTTTGCGGCACAAAAAAAACCCCGCTTTTTGCGGCGGGGTTCGTTACAGACAGTGTGATTCCTTCCTTGGTGGGATCCGCCGCGGGATCAATCGCGGGCACCGCCTTGGGGGGGCTGAGTCCTTGGCGGGATCAATCACAGGCACCGGCCTGGGGTTTTTCCTGGATTTTACCGCCCGGCCCGGGAAGTCGCGGGCGCCGGCTTGGGTTTTTCCTAGATCCTTTTGCCGCCGGGTTCCGGGAAGTCACGGGCGGCAGAGGTGCGGCACAAAAAACCCCGCTTTTTGCGGCGGGGTTCGTTACAGACAGTGTGATTCCTTCCTTGGTGGGATCCGCCGCGGGATCAATCGCGGGCACCGCCTTGG
>CAZWBH010000081.1:0-3150 GCA_964632155.1 uncultured Mailhella sp. | reverse complement strand
CCGTCCACTTCGACCTCGATGTTCTCTTTACCGTGCGATTTCAAAAAGGCGAACAGTTTTTCAGCTTTTCGTATCGTGCTCGGCACGATTTTCTGTCCGGCGAAACCCGGATTGACGGTTAGCAGGTTAATCCCGTCGATGTAGTCCAGCACTTCTTCTAACATATAGACCGGAGTAGCGGGATTAATGGCGAGAAAGCGCTTACAGCCGTACTCAGCCAGCCAGTCTAAGGCTCGCTGGATCTGGTAAGTGCTCTCATAATGGATGGAAACTATGTCTGTTGCTTCAATACCGAGCCAGCGAAATTTATATTCGGGGGATGTCACCATCATGTGGATGTCTAAGGGGATATTCGTCAACTGGCGCAACCCGCGGATATAATCTGTCCCCAGGCCGAAATTCGGCACGAAAGTTCCGTCCATTACGTCAATGTGCAGATAATCTACCCCTGTCTCCTCCAGTATCTTGATAATTTCTGACAAATGCGGCAGAGCGGCGCACATCATGGAGACGGAAATTTTAGCTGTCCCTGTTTTTTTCAACGCCACATCCCCTCACATTTCAAACATAACCTTTAGGGAAAATGTATCGCGATCCCGCACGACGGCAAAGGCCTCTTGAAATTGAGCAAGAGAAAACGTGTGCGTGACGAGTTTTAACGGATCAAGCAGTCCGCTTTCCAGAGCGGTTATAGTTTCCTTCCAGTTGTTAATCGTTTTCTTGTAGCTGGAATTCCATGTTCCCTTGACGACGAGTTCATTGCGGAGAATCTTCCAATAGATGTCCTTTGCCAGAGTGATGTCTCCGTAAGGATTGCCGGTCAGCACGACTGTTCCTCCTTTTTTGGCATAGAGCAGCGCGTTGCCGACGGCTTCCTGACGGCCTACACACTCCAAAACGGCGTCCGCTCCTCTCCCATCGGTGATGTCCAAATACTCTTCCGCTGAGTTGTTTTTTTCGCAGTTGACTGTCATATTTATGCCAAGGGACTTGGCAAAGGCAAGATATTTATCGGTTCTGCCCACAGTGATCACCTTTGCCGCTCCCAGCGCCTTTGCCCAAAGGGCCGCCAGCAACCCTATAGTCCCCGTGCCGACCACGGTTACCGTATCGCCCTCTCGGATTTCTCCGCGATCGACACAATGTTTCGCTACCGCGGCCGGTTCACACAGAGCGGCGACAGCGTAAGGAACCTGTTCAGAGCAAAGCGCCAGATTCCATACAGGGACCGCTATGTACTCGGCGAAGCCCCCGTCGCAACGGGAGCCGAAATAATTGTAGTTGGAGCATTGAGCGTATTCCTCTTTCCGGCAGGAAAGGCACTCTCCGCAGGGGAGCAGGGGGAAAACCGCCGCCCTTTTTCCCAACAATGATTTATCTGCATCTGACGCACACTTCACTATTTCCCCGGCGAACTCGTGGCCGGGTATCGTCGGAAAGTGGTAAGTTCCCGTCGTAAAGATCCTCGGTATGTCGCTGGAGCAGATGCCGCAAGCCTTGATCTTCAACAAGACTTCTCCAGCGCGCGGGGTCGGCTCTGGCACTTCTTTGTAAACCAACCTGCCTACCGCCTCTAAAACCAGCGCCTTCACTGCCCTGTCTCCTCCAAATATTTTTCCGCCAGTCTTAAATCGTTGACCGTCGTGATCTTGATGTTTCGCTCCTCCCCCTCTACCGTAACGACGTCCATCCCCTGAGCAACCGCTATCTCCGTGCTGCCGTTAAACTTCCGCAGTTCTTCCGCGGTCACTCTTAAATGGGCGTTATAGTATTTTTCAAAATTAAACACTTCGGGAGCCTGCCCCGCGGCAAGGGCGGAACGGTTCAAGAGTTGTGTTATTTTTCCATTTCGATCCGTGAGATAAACGGTATCCTTCACCGGGAGTACCGGCATGACCCCGTCGTGACCGGAGAGAGATGAAACACATCTGGTAATCAGCGAACTTGTAAGCAAGGGGCGGGCCGCGTCGTGGATGAGAACAGAGTCGGGCTTACAGGAAAAACTCCCGAGCATATGCAAGGCGTTCCAAACCGAGAATTGTCTGGTTTCACCCGGATCGGCAAAACCTTGGAATTTAGCGATGCCGGCTTCGCTTAAAAAACATGACAGCCGTGGCCGCCATGTTTCAGCCGCGACGATAATAATGCTGTCGATGAGATGATGGCCGTTTAATGTTGAAAGGGAGTAACCGATAACAGGCTGTCCGCGCAATTGCAGATACTGCTTTGGCCTGTCCAGTCCCATGCGGAGCCCTTCGCCCCCTGCAAGAAGAATTGCACAGAGCATTTCTTAACCCTTCACCCTTCAAAAAATATGTGTGTGGATAACCTTCAGCAAATCCTTGTTTTAAAATTTGCAGACGATAAAGGTTTCTCGCTCTCCTTTTCCGTCATCGTATCGTGTGTCATGCGAAATATTTCATTTGGACTCGTTTTACACGCCAATAGCGAGCGAACTTAAAAAGCCTGCGCGACGTCATGAACGGCCAGAGAACTTGCCGCATCCGCAGCAGTGTTCTTAGCTAAAATCGGGGGAATATTACTTGATACCGATATCGTCCGCATCTATTCGGCTTGTTAAAAGAATGTGTTATCATCCCAAGTTATTTTTAGCTAATCTTAATAAAATCTCTTCCAAAGCGTATTTTATAAACAAAGGCAGCGCCACCGCAGCTACAACATACACTAATGCGAATCTGGATTCACCGAAGAGATAGTATGTATACTGAACTTTCGTCCTGAAAGCATTGATATCAAAGTTGCTCCACAAAAAACACCTGGATCCAATAAAAAAGAAACAATTCAATAAGAAAAAAATAAAATACTGATGCATCATAATAGTCATGGTATTTTTCGCGATATAGTCAATAACCCTGCTGTTTTCGTATGCGGGTCTCAGCAGCTTGGCAAGGCATAACCAAAAGCATATTGACGGTATGGGGATGAACAACAACGCGTACGGACTGCTTTTGCAGGGGAAATCACAATTCCAGACCCCCGTTCCCAGAGCTTTATATGTTTTCCAAATAAAGAACTGGACAATGAAGATAACTGAAAAGGACAAAAGAGGACGGAACTTTATTTTTCTCTCGCATTCTTTGAAGAGAAAACCTAAATGATAGAACGGCAGAAGATAGAACACTTTTCCAA
>CAZWBH010000080.1:0-3395 GCA_964632155.1 uncultured Mailhella sp. | reverse complement strand
TTTAGAAGGTAGCACAAAACAAAATGTTTGTCATTGAAAAAGTGATACTCTCAAATAAAGATAATACGCGTTGCTGTTGTATCGACCAACTCTCCTAGATCCATGAGGCTTTCCAGAAACTCCAAAATCTTGTCGCGGCGCTTTTTCCACAAAAATGATCACGAGAAATATTTTCCCAATTTTTTCGATAGGGATCACTTGAAATTCTCTCCGAGTTCGCCTGATTTCAAATAGTTCTTAAGTTCCTCAATACATCGCCTAGTGAGCATCGTCATGTTCTTTTTCGATTTCCGACATTGCTAAGTCCACCGATTCGTTGCCCCTCCTACAAGACTCCACTCTGTTTTTTATATAAAATCTTGCTCTCCTCCACTGCCTGCACAGCCAAGGCCACAAGAACTGGACCTGCAATGAGTCCTACGGCTCCGAACACAGCGAGGCTACATATGCTGGAAAAGAGAAGTACGAACATTGGTGCCTGTATGCCTGTCTTCAAAAAATAGGGACGAAGTAAATTGTCGGAACCAGAAACAACGATACATCCCCAGCCAAGCATCATTAATGCATCAGAAAGAGAACGCGTGACTCCTAGATAGATAGCGGTGGGAATCCATATCATGGCCGTTCCCGCCATGGGTACAACTGCGGCAAAAATGGCTAATAAACCCCAGAAAGCGGGATCAGGAACATTGAGGAAGTGGAAACCAATACCCGTAAGAGTTCCCTGTATGATCGGCACAAATACCAGCCCGATAAAGACCGCCCTGCTCGCGTTATGGAGTGTGAGTGAAAAGCGATCCACCATTTCCTCATGCCTTGGCAGTACCAAAAGAATCACACGCTTGATAGCCGGGGCATAAACCACAAAAAGTATTGTAAAAACAAGAAAAAGTACAAGAGTCCAAGCCGTCCCCACAGTGTCTCCCGCCAGATTCAGACCTTTCGAAAGAAGGATCCAAACCTTCCCCATAGTGTCTCCCGCCAAACTCAGAGCTATTGAAGGAAAAATTTTATCCAGAATTGTTTTAGCAATAGTGCCAACCCCTGTGGCGATTTCATCCTGGAACTTCTCAATGTTATCGAAAAAATTGGGAACATATTTCTCGAGATCATTTTTAATGAAAAACTCATGGGCCTCATTCAGATACCTTAAAAGTACAGGAAAATGGTGTTCTTCCTGCAACCAGGCGCCAAACCGCCGTGCACCTTCCATGGCCTGAGGCGCAACCATACTGACGGCAATGGTAATAGGCGCTCCCACACAGAAAACCAAACCTGTTGTAAAACAGATTACTGCTTTCAGTTTGCCCATACGCGCACGGAGCCAGCGATAAACGGGAAGCATGAGCGCGGCGGTCACTGCGGCAATAAAGGCCGCGGTAAAATTTGGGGAAAGAAAAATTATCCAGATACCTATGGCAATAATGGCAAGCAGACGTGCCATGGCGCCTCCTGTTTATAAGGATTTCTTTCTTCCATACAAGGGAAAAACGCTGATGTCCAGTTTCCCATATACTGGAGCCAGTCACGTTTTCAATGAAACTCACGCTTCAACCATTGGAAATCAAAAAGAAAATTTTCAAAATATCAAAAATGTCTCTCTCATTTACTGGAAAGCGTATGCCCCCTCACCTGATTTCCACACGGAAAAAAGCTCAATAAACAGCTTGCCTTTATAATGCAAATAGTGCAATGCTCTTTGTATGAAACGTTCCCTCAAGAAAGACGCTTTTTTTCAAGTCGCCAAAGAATTGTTTGGCGAAGACGGCATTGCCGAAACCACATTTAGAAATATTGGAAAGAGCGGGCGTGATACCGTGATACCGAGACTCCTGACCCATCACTATGGTAGCAAGGAAAAATTCTTTTTTAAGTCGAAAATGGTTATCCTCCATCAGTTTACCGGGGTTCTCCGCGACGCCGCCGAAGATTCTCCGGGCGGTCAAACCGAGGTACTCAACTTCTGTGACGACTGTCCGGATTTTCCCGCAAATCAGCGTTCAAATCGGTTTCTTCTTGTGCGCTCCCCCCTTGCACCAACAGGAAACCCTGCGTGAAACGGTATGCCATGCTAAAAAAAATTATTGAGAAAGTCCACTACAGCCTGGAAGTTCCACTCCAGCGTGGGCAGAACGATGGCAACATTCAAAAGTTTTCCGCGATAAACACAGCACAGACTATCGTGAAACTTCTCATCGGAGCTAAACGCACACGCTTCCTCACCCCTTACACTTGCGAAAGCTCCCAACCCTTCTATTCTGAAACACTTTCCTTTGTGGGTAAAGTTTTTTCTTTCCCCCTGGGATCTTAACATGGCATCTCTGGCAGTAGCATCTCTTCTTGGCATGGTGGAAGGACTTACGGAATTTCTCCCCATCTCCTCTTCAGGCCATCTTGTCATCGCCGGACATCTCCTTGGCTTTTTTGGGACAAAGGCCGCCACGTTTGAAGTAGTTATACAGGCAGGGGCCATACTGGCCGTCGTTTTTCTGTACAGAAAGCGCTTCCTCTCCTTCTTCCGTCCACAGTCCTCTTCCGGCTTTTCCGGCATACGCGGCTTTGCGCTCCTCTTGCTCACAACTTTTCCCGCAGCGCTTCTAGGGCTTTTTTTACGCAATTCCATTAAATCCCTATTCAGCCCTTTATCCGTTGCCGCAGCGCTGATCGCCGGATCCCTTCTGATGTTTGCTGTTGAAAGACATTTCTCCTACACTGACGCCACGGCGATACCTACACAAGATCTTGATCATATTTCCACGTTCCAGGCTTTAGGCATTGGTTGCTTCCAATGCCTAGCGCTGTGGCCCGGCTTTTCGCGTTCCGCATCCACCATCATGGGCGGCATGATACTTGGCATCCAAAGAAAGACGGCAGCAGAATATTCCTTTATTGCGGCTGTGCCCATTATTGCAGGAGCTGCGGGGTATGACCTTGTACGTTCCTTCTCCCTCCTGACCATGGACGATGCGCTTTTTTTCCTTGTGGGTTCGACTGCCGCCTTCATCTCCGCGCTTGCCACTATTCGTTTTTTTATTAATATGTTAGCCAAATACACACTGCGGGGATTTGCCCTCTATCGCCTTATTCTTGCTATACCAGTCTACTTTTTCCTCTCTTCATAAAAAATTTTCCCTTTTCGTAAAAAATTGCTTGCCAAGTAAACGTGTTTCCTATAACATTGGTTTTGCACCATATTACGGGGCATACGGCAAGGTAGCTCAGCTGGTTAGAGCATACGGTTCATACCCGTAGTGTCGAGAGTTCAAGTCTCCCCCTTGCTACCAGAGCATAAAAGGTGAACAGTTCGCTGTTCACCTTTTTTGGTATACGCCCCCCCCAGCTAGGCTGGGGGTTCAAAAAACTAATAGTTATAAGTAGGTTAGAAAAACTCCTTT
>CAZWBH010000079.1:0-3727 GCA_964632155.1 uncultured Mailhella sp. | reverse complement strand
TAACTTGCCACCGCCCGCGGCAAGGCTTATGGTTGTGGGGTGAGGTAGACGGATGAAAAAAGAGATTAAATCTGTAGCCAATCTGACAGCCTTAACGCTTTCCAATATTGCCGTTGTCGGTTTTGGCCTTGCGATTTTTGACCAGCGCTGGTGGTGTGCGCTTGTGGCCATAGGAGCCTTCACAGCCGCCGCCACTATCCAATGGAGGGCAGAACATGAGTAACTTTCTTGCCATAGCTTTTGTTGCCGGACTTGTCTTTTTTGGGCTTTACATTACCCGCAAGGACGCCAAGCAAAACTAGCCCCCTTCGCTCTCACCCCGCCTTCTCCGAAAGCTAGCCCGAGTTCAGCGTGCCGCTCATGCTGTTGCGCGAAGGCCGCCCCTTGGTGGATGTCGCCGCCGTATTATTCCCGTTCCCGTACCTCAGCCACAGATTGCCCAGAGAAAAAACAGGCATTCGGAAACCGTGCAAAGCAGTGTACAAGTAAGGAAGTATTCGGCAAAGACGTCCGCGTGGAAGTCATTGACGTTGACAGGTACAGAAGAACTGTCGGAATCGTTTATACATCAAATGGCAAGGTTCTGAATGAAGAACTGCCGGTATGGCATGGGTTTACCAGCAATACTGCCACCATGGCTTTTGCACAGGATGGCAGCGATTAGAGACGGCGGCACGGCGTTCAGAGCTTGGATTGTGGGCAGACAAGCAATCTGTTCCGCCTTGGGAGTGGAGAAGAAAGAAAAACAGGAGATGAGATTATGGACTACTGTATTGCTCTTGCTATTTGATTTATTATAGGTTCTATAATTAGTTTTACCCTTAATTGTATTGGGGTACGTTTAAGTAGAAATAAAGATACTAAGATAGGTTTTACTGGAGAATCTCCTTTATTTTTATATTTTCAATTTTAAGAATGTATATAATTTTAGCGTTGATAGGATATGCATTGGATTTGTATCTATTTCATAAAAATAATATATATACAACAATTTGTGTAGCAGATATTATATTTGGTATGTTTTCAATGTTATGTGTCGCAAAAATGTATGGCACGAATCATAGATTATCATATATGAAAACAGGTCAAAATGTAGGTAGCATATTGTTTTTTATTATTTATCTTATTTTCTTCTAATATCGCAAAGTTTTGCCCGGCGAGAGATGCACCTCTCGCCGGGCTACTTGCGTTTTAATGGCAGCCACAGGCGTTGTCTTACTACCTCTTCCTCGCAAACACTAAGTCGCTCAGCCGCAGCGCCTCGCTCCCTTCCAGCACGTCCCAGACATTGAACAGCGACGTAATGGCCTGCGAGCCGAAGAGCGGCGAGTCCAGGGCCATGCCCGCGCCCTGCACCATGGTCTTCACCATCCTCTCCTTTACTCCCCGCCCAGAATCCCTCTCCAGTCCCGTCTGGTCACTGGGCGCATGAAGAACTTCTGACCGTTCTCCCGCTCCACGCGGCGTTTCATGCGCCGGAAATAGCCGGGCTTCATCATCTCGTAGAAGTTGTACATAATCAGGTAGTCCAGCGCCGGACGCACATAGAAGAGGGAGTTGCCGGGCGTATTGTTCTGCACCCACCGCGCCAGCCCCTGCCCAAAGCTGTCGCCCTCGCGCATCTGCGTCCAGATTCTTGCCAGGTCGCCTACACTGCCAGCCGCTGGACCCATTATGGTTTCTGCCAGCCCGCCGCCAAAGCGGTTGTAGTTGCCCAGCACAAAGTCGCCGTAAATGCCCGCGCCGCCGCCCTGAATAAAGGCCGCCAGCAAAGATCGCGCGCTCACCTCCCTTGGCTTGCGTCCCTTGACCAGTTCCTTGGCGGTCATAGAGATGTAGCCAAAGAGCGTGGTCATCACCATAAGCCGCGCTAAATTCATGACCACAGCCGCCTTGCCTTCTCCGCTATGCCCCAAGAGCGTGCGCCCCATCACCCGCTGAGCAAAGGCCACGGGAAAGCTCTTGAACTGCGTCATAAAGCGCAAAAGTTCGCCAGGCACTGTTCCCGCGCTTGTTCCCTGCCGCATTATTGAGCGCGTTCTGGCATCAGGCTCAATCACTGCGTAGTTGATGCTGTCGCGCAGCAGGGTACGCAGTCTGTCCGCCAGTTCCGACCGTGTGTCGGCTATGCGAATATCGGTAACTTTCTTCACGCCCTGCGCATCGAGGTACGCCTTTATATCCGCATCGCTTATCGTGTCCAGCACGTCCGGCGTAAGGTAGGCGCGTCCATCCGCTGCCTGCGTCTTGCCCTTGCGGATCAGCTCCCATTCCTCCGCACCAATATTGTACAGCTCCAGCTCCCTGCGCCGCGCCGCGCCGAGGCCGTTCCAGCCCTTGCCCATGTCCTGCGCGTAGTCGTGCGCTATCATCAGCCCGGCGGCCTTGCGCCAGCTATCCGTCCACCAGCTCAAGAGGTTGAGCTTGAAGAAACCCGCCTGCATCCGCGTGAGCAGCCCCGGCCCTGCATCTGCGCCCGATACCCGCGCCACAATATCCCCGGCCATATGGTCGGCAAAAACACCCATGCTGGAAAGCAGGCGCCGCTGGTCTACCGTGCCTCGCCCGCGTACCATAGAAGCCAAGCCCTCGACCAGGGCACTGAAATACCCGCGCCCGTGGTAGGCCATTTGATGGGCAAACACAGGAGCATCCGCAAAGCTGGAAAGCGTAGCCCCGCCCAGCTTAGCCATTGTGGTAAGCGCCCGTATGCCGCGCCCGACAGACGTCATTGTGGGGTGGTCTCCGGCATTGATGTTTATCGTGCCGTCCACCTCCTTCATGATATTGTCCGTGCGCTTCTTCACAGCCCGCAGCTTGTCCAGCCTGCGCTGGTCTCCGGCCCGGCGGAACGCGGATTCAAGCATCCCCGTCACCGCGTCTATGGTTCCGTGCGGGTTTGGACCCAAAACGCGCATGAGTGCCGTGTTGTTCGCCACGCTGGTAAGCCCGTCTATAACGGCTTCGCGCAGGTTCCCGTGCCCGTAGGCAGAATTGTAGGCCATCCATTCATCCGCGCCCTTGAAGTGCAGCACGCGCCGCGCGCTCATCTTTGCCGCCCGCGCCCCAATGCGCGAGGCCGGAAGAGAAAGGTCGTTGCTGGTGCTTGCCCGCTCTCTTGCCAGCGTCAGGTTCTTATACGCTTCGCTCAAAAACTCCTTGCGCTCCGCCTCGGTGGTGAGCTTGCCTTCCCCGGTTCTATCCCAGTCCAGCTTGTCGTAGATGTCGCTTATCCACTGCACCTCTCCGGCCTTGCGCATCCGCATCCTGTCGTGGCTCTGGCGGACGATATAGCCTTCCTCCTTGCCAATCCACGCCCCTGCCCGGTTGGCATCCTCCCGCGCCTTCTCCTGCCATTTGTGGATCACCTGGGCAATGTCCATGGCTTCCTTCGGCCCCTGGAAGGCAGGCGCGTTCTGGTTGTCTATGCTCCACAAGGCCCGCGCGATGTCGCCGTCAAAGGTTCCCTTGCTCAATATCTTGAGGTGATTCCCGTTGCCCAGCGCTTCCAGGTCGCTGATAAGCCCGCCCACATAGTAACCACGCAAGGCTACCTGCGAGGCGTCCACGCTCTTTCTGGACCCGCGCAAATTCCTCTGCGATCCTCCCAGAATCGCGGGCAGCGCCTCCCATTCCCGGCCCTTGAAGCTGTCTGTGGCCAGCCGGAATACCTCCATGCGCTTGGCGTACGAAAGCTGCAAGGCCCGCTTTTGCGCCAGTGCCTCAA
>CAZWBH010000078.1:0-3829 GCA_964632155.1 uncultured Mailhella sp. | reverse complement strand
ATGTATAAGATAAAGCTTTCAAAATTTAACAGCAGGTAATACATCTTCTGATAATTAAGGAATATATAAATCTGAAAGAGATTCAGATGGTATACGATATAAGAGTTCAGACTTAATAAAACGCACAAGTTTAAAAGAAAAAGAAATATATGTTTTAACAGGTTTAAGTGAATTTATTAATGATTATAAGCAGTTTATAAATTTAAGAGTTGACTATATACATGGTGAAATAAGAAAAAAACAATATGAATTAACACCGAACCTAATCGAAACGTATTCAAAGTACACGCTTGTAAAACGTGACGATATTATGATAAATGGGCTTAATCTGAATTATGATTTTGTCTCACAACGGGTTGGTTTAGTAAAAGAAGACGGAATTATAACTTCTGCATATCTTTGTATGCGGGTTAGGCCTAACCAAAATCCCATATATTATTGCTATTTGTTAAAGACAATGGACTCGCGGAAAATGTTTCATGGAATGGGTACAGGAATAAGACTTACCTTGTCCTATAACGAATTGCGAAATTTTCTCCTCCCCGTCCCTCCCCTTCCCGAGCAAGAGCAGATCGTGCGCTTTCTGGACTGGAAACTATCGGAGATAAACCGGCTGAATGCTAATAAAAAGAAGATGTTATCTATCTTACAAGAACTTGTTAATTCTTTGTTTAATACTATTTCTACTAGGTCAATAACATCTACAAGATTAAAAAATATTGTAGACATTTGCGATGACTTTATTGATATTCAACCTGAAGAACAATATATGAAGACAGGGATGTATAACAGGGGACGAGGGATTTTCAGAAGAGATGCTATACTTGGTAAAAATATGGGTGATTCAAAATTTCAAACAATTCAATCGAATTGCGTGATGATTAGCGGGCAATTTGCTTGGGAAGCAGCAACATATATCACAACTAAGGAAGATGAAGTCGGAGTTGCATCACACAGATATTATCTCCTTAAACCGAAAAATGGTATACCAGCTGAATATATATGGGGATTTCTTATTTCAGAATATGGACAAATGATATTGAAACTTTGCTCTCATGGTGCAGCGGGAAGGAATCGTCCTCTTAATATAAAAGAATTACTAAATGAAAGAATCCCTATTCCACGAAAAGAGGACAGAAATCAAGTTGTACTATTATCTAAAACTATACAGGCACTTATGAAGATGAGAAAAATATATAAGGCAGAGAGTGAAATTTTAAACGAACTCAAAATCCGCCTTATCTCCGATGTTGTGACGGGCAAGAGAGATGTGCGGGACGTGGAAATCCCGGAATATGAATACACAGAAGCGGAGTCCTTGGTGGCGAGTGAAGATCTAAGTGAAGATCTAGAGGATGAGGCGCATGACGAGGAACGATGAAGTTCTCAATCCTTACGAAGACCTCTCTTCCGAAATCAAGGCGGTATTGCTTGATTCAAGGAAGCATGCGTATGCCGCCGTTAACTTCGCAAGGGTGCGGGCATACTGGCAGATCGGCCGTATCCTTGTGGAACAGGAGCAGGACGGGAATGCGCGTGCCGAATAGGGGAAGGCTGTGCTTCAGGAACTGTCCCATCGCCTTTCAAAAGAATTTGGCAAGGGCTTTGACGTCAGGAATTTGAGGAATATGCGCTTGTTTTATTCCACATTTCGAAATTGGAACGCACTGCGTTCCGAATTGACATGGACGCATTACCGCCTTCTGCTCTCGGTGGAAAGCGAACAGGCGCGGGAATGGTACATGAACGAGGCGATTGCCGATGCATGGTCGAGCCGGCAGTTGGAACGGCAAATTTCCACGATGTATTATGAGCGACTTCTTGCAAGCAGAGATAAAGTCGGAAAGCTGACGCACGGCGACATCGGGCAAAGGGGCAGATCCATCCGGATGTTTGACGCGATCTATAAAAACACAGACGATAACTCGACCCTCGGCATTATCCTCTGTTCGCAAAAGAATGAGGCCATCGTAAAATATTCCGTTTTGAACGACGCACAGCAAATTTTTGCGTCCAGATACCCAACTGCCGACCGTAGATGAGTTGCAGCATGAGATTGAGCATGAGCGAAGACGGATCGAGGAGCAGGAGAGCAGATAATGGCTTTTAGCAACACAAAAGAAAGCGGCCTTGAAGACTTGATCGTACAGTGGCTGGTTGAACAGAACGGGTACGAAGAAGGGAGCAACGCCGACTATAACAAAGAATACGCCGTTGACGAGACGCGCCTGTTCCGTTTTTTGCAGGACACCCAGCCGGAGGAAATGGACAAGCTGGGCGTATCGACTTCCGACACGAAAAAACGGCAGTTTCTGAGCCGCCTGTCCGGAGAGATCGCAAGGCGCGGCATTATAGATGTCCTCCGGAACAAGGTGAAGGTGTATCCGGCTGAATTGACTCTTTTCCGCCTGATCCCAACCGAGAATAACGCAAAGGAAAATGAGCTGTGGGGAAAAAACATTTTCAGCGTGACACGGCAACTGCGCTATTCGCAGAACGCGGGCAAGCTGGCGCTTGATCTCTGTGTTTTTCTCAACGGACTCCCTGCCCTTACGATGGAACTGAAAAATCAGCTTACCGGGCAGAATACGGAAGACGCGGTGCGCCAGTACAAGGAAGACCGCGACCCCCGCGATCTTTTGTTCTCGTTCAGGCGCTGCTTGGTTCATTTTGCCGTGGATGATGCCACCATACAGTTTTGCACAAAACTTGAGGGAAAAAAAAGCTGGTTTCTGCCGTTCAACAAAGGGATTAACGACGGCGCGGGGAACCCGCCGAATCCGGGCGGAGTGATGACCGATTATCTTTGGAAAGACATTCTCACCAAGAAAAAGCTCTCCAGCATCATCGGGAACTACGTGCAGGTCGTTGAAGAGATAGACAAGGACACGGGAAGAAAGTCCGTCAAGCAGATCTGGCCGCGCTATCATCAGCTTGACTGCGTGGAAAAGCTTCTCGCCGATGTGAAAGAAAACGGCATAGGAAAGCGCTACCTCATCCAGCACAGCGCCGGAAGCGGCAAATCAAACTCCATCGCATGGCTGGCGCATCAGCTGGTCGAAGTGAAAGAAAACGGCCGCCCTATGATAGATTCCGTTCTCGTCGTTACCGACCGGCGCATTCTGGACAAGCAGATCCGCAATACCATCAAACAGTTTACGCAGAGTAAAAGCACCGTTGTCTGGGCGGAACACTCAGGCGACCTGCGTCAGGCAATACAGGACGGCAGGCGGATTATTGTCACAACGATTGAAAAGTTTCCCTATATTCTCGCCGAGATCGGGCATGAGCATAAAAACCGCAAATTTGCCATCATCATAGACGAGGCACACTCCGGTCAGAGCGGCCGCAATTCCGCGCAGATGAATCTGGCGCTTTCCGGTCTTGCCACCGAGAATGACGCGGATAACGAAGATAAGATAAACGCTATGGTGGAAGGAAGAAAACTCGTCTCCACGGCAAGTTATTTCGCCTTCACCGCGACACCAAAGAACAAAACGGAGGAAATGTTCGGAGTCCCTTATGAGGAGGACGGAGAAATCATGCACCGGCCGTTCCATGTCTATACGATGAAGCAGGCCATTCAGGAAGGCTTCATTGTGGATGTCCTTCGGAATTATACGACCATCGAAAGCTGGTACAAGATCATGAAGACGGTTGAGGGCGACCCTATGTTCGACAAGAAACGCGCGCAGAAAAAACTGCGTTCCTTTGTCGAGGGCAATCCGGATGTCATAGCCAAGAAGGCCGCCATGATGGTGGACCACTTCCACGAACAAGTCATTGCAAAGAAAAAACTGGACGGAAAAGCCCGCGCCATGGTGGTCAC
>CAZWBH010000077.1:0-4145 GCA_964632155.1 uncultured Mailhella sp. | reverse complement strand
AAACGGATTTTCCCTTTTGTGTTGGCGACAAGGAAGTCTATTTTAAAATGAGCGTCGCCGGATACTGCCCATGCACCGCCGAAAAAGACAATCCAGACGAACAGGTATCGGGCCGCTTCCTCGCTCCAGGCCAGAGGATTGTTCAGAAACACCCGGAAAATGACCTGCATGAATGTCACGATGACCATTGCTATCATGAATGTAACGACCAGCCATATCTCAATACGCTTAATATTTTTCATAATCGTACACATAATGTTCTCCTGGGTAGTCTTGAAAGAAAACGTTGATTAAGGTAAATTTGCGGCACGGCTGAGGAAATGTGAATCGAATCGGCATTTCCTCAGCTGCTTTTATTGACTGTACTCTGTACTACCCAAATCAGAAGAAGAGCTTAGTCCGCCAGTGCCTGAACCTTGTCAATGAGGTCCTGACCAATCTCTTTGGCAAACTTTTCCCAAACGGACTTGGCAGCTTCTCGAAAACCGGACTTGTCCACTTCATTAAATTTTACGCCGGCGGCCAACAGTTTTTTATAATACTCGTCCTCGGATTCAATCCAGTATTTACGCTCAATCTGCTCCATCTCTGCCGCAGCGGTCCAAATCGCTTTCTGGATATCCTCTGGGAGAGACTCAAGGTAACTTCTCTTCATGATGACAACGTCCGGCGTTATGAGATGGTCTGTGTAAGAGAAGTATGGGGCAGCTTCATAGTGTTTTTGGGACTCATATACAGCATAGGCATTTTCAGCGCCGTCAATCACGCCAGTCTGGAGAGAAGTATAGATATCTCCCATGGCCATCGGAGTTCCGGTGGCTCCGAATGCGGCTATGGTCGCCATATAGATCGGGTTTTCCGGCACCCGTAACAGCAAGCCCTTCATATCTTCTACCGTCTTAATGGGACGTTTGGAGTTGTACACACAGCGGCTTCCGCCGTCAAACCAGCACAAGGCGATCATATCCTCTTTGGCAAAGACCTCTTTGGCGAAGTAATCTCCTATCTCGCCGTCAACGACGCGGAACATATGTTCGCGGCTGCTGAAAATGTACGGCAAGCCAAAGACCTGAACCTCAGGGAAATAGGCGGAGAGGTCGGTGGACATACACTTTGTGATCTGCAGTGTACCAAGCTGGATACCCTGCAGCATATCAAGGTGATTACCTAAAGCCGAGCTTGGGAATATCTGAACCTCCACGCGGCCATTTGTCAGTTCGGCGACGCGCTTAGCGAAGTCGTGGTAGGATCTCACCATTGGATGTCCCTCTGGCTGGGTATCGCCCAGTTTCAGTATGATCTTCTCTGAGCTTTGGGACGCGGCAGATGCCGGCTGACTTCCATACGCTGAAAGGAAACAGAACAACATTGCTGTAGACAGCGCCACTAACAGGACTTGTTTCGTTTTTTTCATCATCAGTTCCTCCTTAATTCCATAAAGTCCAAAACATCTTTTTTCATCTGAACAGCAGACACATGTTCTCCAGTCCAGTTAAAGAATGAACGAACACCTTGATGAACAAGCAGGTCAAGACCTTCTACAGTAATATACCCGCATTCTGCAGCACACCGAAGAAATTTTGTGAACCTGGGTTCGTATATAGCATCAAAAAATATTGTGTCCGGTGCAACGGCAGAAAAAGGGAATATCTGGTGGAGGTCTCCGACATCCTTCATTCCATTCGGAGTCGCGTTTGCTACCAGCTGACAATCGTGCAGTTCGTTCTTCCACAAATCCGGCTTCCAATCAACCAGTCGGATACTTGCATCCGGACAGCGTCTTAAAAGCCGCTCCATAAAACTCTGAAAACTTTGGACAAACGACTGCTGCTCGAAAATGTTGGCTACAACGATTTCCTTGACACCCTGGATTGCCGCCTGTGCGACCGCAGCTCTGGCAAAGCCCCCTGCCCCCATAACAAACGCCTTGCGAATCAGCATTTTCTCAGCATTCTTTTCCTGAACCGCATTCCAGAAACCGATACTGTCCGTGTTGTAGCCAACAAGTTTTCCGCCTATATTGACTGCACAGTTAACAGCACCGATAATCTCTGCCTCGCTACTTAGCTCATCCATGAATTTAAGCGCAAGCTCTTTGACAGGCATTGTGAACACATAACCCTTCAAATTCACCAGCCTCATGGTCTCCATCACCTTGTCAAATGTTTCAAGGTTTGCCGGCAGGGCAATAAAGACGCAGTCCATCTCCAGGCGGTCAAAAAAGCTGTTCATGATGACAGGAGACATGGAATGGGAAATCGGCTCGCCAAAGATGGCATATACCTGGGTTTTAGCATTGACAGTTTCTTTTCTCATATGCAACTCTCTCTCCTATGTGGTTAACAGGCCTTTCCAACCATGCTGGCCAGACATTGAAGTGAGAGACATGCGGCTATCAGAGTTTCGCCAGCTTCACGGATCCTCGTACAATCAGACGGGGTGGAAAATACTGGACAGGGTTTTCTGCCGGCAGTTTCCCCTCAATAATATCTATCAAACTTGAGGTGGCCGTTCTTCCCATCTCATAAAGGGGCTGTTCCACAGTCGTCAGAGGCGGCGTATAACAGGATGCAAAGGACACATTATCGTACCCGAGGACAGAAATATCTCCCGGCACGTTGAAACCGGCCGCGCTGATTGCCTGCATCGCTTCAAACGCCAGCGGATCGCTCTGGGCAAAGATTGCCTCCGGAAAAATGCCTTGCCTCAAATGGTCAGCAACGCAGTTATACGCTTTTTCCAATCCTTCCTCCACGCCGACCCAAATCAGTGATGGGTCAACCGCAAGTCCATGCTCTTGCAAAGCTCGTTTATAGCCGTCCAGTCTTCGGTTGTATAAATCGAGCTGGGATCGACCCGTAATCGTAGCAATTCGGGTAAAACCCTGCTCAATCAAAAACGTTGTCCCAAGGTAGGCTCCCCGCTCGTTATCCGACATAAATGTGTTGAACTTGTCTTCTGTCGAGCGCATTAGGCATACCACAGGATACCCTTCGCGCCTCAATGCCTTAATCGCCTGACTCTTGCCTTCGACAAGGGCAGTGGAGAAGATGAAGCCATCCACAAAACGACTTTTGAGTTTTTCCACATATATTTGTTCTCGTTCCTGGATCTCCTGTGTGTTGCAGAAGACAACAAAATATCCTCTCTTCCTAGCTTCAGTCTCTACCGCAATTGCCAGAGTGGGATAAATCTGATTCTCTATATTGGGAATAAAGAAGGCGATAGTATTTGTTTTTCCCTCTTTTAGTCCCTTTGCAATCGCATTTGGCTGATAGTTTAGTTCACGAATGCACCGCATCACCTCTTTCTTAGTATTCTCGTCCACCGGAATCTTCCCGCTTATAGCGCGGGACACTGTGCTAACCGACACACCAGCAAGCCGTGCTACATCCTTTATCGTTGCCATATTTAATTACAAACACTCCAACTTTAGATTCAGCAAATCATTCATTCAATTAACTCTGTTTGCCGTGCTGTCATCATAACACATCACTCGTTGTGGGTGTGCTAATATGGTTTTTGGATTAGTAGCATGACTTATTGATTTTTTACCGCACGTAAAAGTTCGCCTCCGACACCACCCCTCCCTTCTATAAAGTGACATCGTTTGTGCAAACGTTTTCATTACTTGGAGATTTTACTACGTAGTCTGGAATATGTCAATTAGTAAAAATCAAAAAACTTTTATAAATTGCGATATCAAGCCGGACATCAGCAGCGGAAATTTGATATCCGGAACCTAGGCATGTATGAACCTCGCGTCATCGGTAGCCAAAGTGGCTAAAGCAGTCAGGCCGTGTATGGCTTATCAGGAAATGCGTCAAATAACTCCAGCGTCGGCACTCCGGTTTCCTATGCGGTATTCCGTTCAGAAAACCCGCCGCCTCCGGGATATCCTCGTCTGTGTATGCTTCAATGGAGGCTCTCTTTGTGACTTTTGTTCTGTGTCCCTCCCGTGATGAGTAAGGGGGAATAACAGCCTTCGTTCCAAACCGTTCCATCGTTATGGTCTTAAAAAAAAACTCCAAGGAAGAGAAAGACGACCTACTCTCTGAGCCGCTTTGCCGCGTCCATTAACATCCATGTTTGTCTTCCAACGTCGCGTATGGCAGTGCAGTTCTCCTTCCTCGTTATGCGCAATT
>CAZWBH010000076.1:0-4545 GCA_964632155.1 uncultured Mailhella sp. | reverse complement strand
TTTTAGAAGGTAGCACAAAACAAAATGTTTGTCATTGAAAAAGTGATACTCTCCCCACCTTCGATGACTTGACAGCATTTTTGATTCAGAATAAAGGTTGGTAAAGTATATCAAAATAGCTTGATATAAAGATATATTTTTTGCGAGAAACTGCAAGCAAAGGGAGATAGTGCGACTCCCATGCTGGCACTATTTTGAGGAGGAGAAACGATGCGCATTAAGTATGCCTTCGGCGTTTTGACACTTCTTTGCCTATTTCCTTCTGTTTCTTCGGCAGATGTGACGCCTGTTTCGGAGCAGGAAATTGTGGTAACGGCTTCCGTCGAACCGGCAGAAGTAAAACAGCTTCCCGTTTTTGCACAGGTAATTACCCGCGAGGAAATGCAGGCTGTCGGAATACACAGTCTTGAAGAAGCGCTTACTTACTATGTGCCGGGCAGCGGTAATAACGCCCCTGGCGCCTATGCGTCCGCAGGTTTGCGCGGTTTTCGATCCGGGTCGGACGTGAGTAGTGTGCTGGGTGATCGCGTGGTTTTTCTCATCGATGGCTTACGCGCATCCACAGGTAATCCCCAGGTCATTCCCTTTACCCTTGTCGAACGCGTGGAAATTGTGCGCGGCCCGTCATCCGTACTTTATGGCGGCTCGGCCATGGGCGGCGTTATCAATGTTATTACGCGCCGTGGCCAGAGTGATATGCATGGCGAAATCGGCGCTTCGTACGGACGTTTTGACACAGCTCAAGGGTATATTTCCCTTGCCGGATCCCTTTCCGAAAAGTGGGGTATGGCTCTGAGCCTGGGTAGCGGCAGATCTGGAGATTATAAAACCGGCAATGGAGAACGCTATGCCAACACCCATTCCGCTAACAGCGATCTTGGTGGTACGCTGACCTACAGTAACGAAAACACCACACTACATACCGTGGCTCTTCACCGTTCCCTGTACGATTTGGGCAGCCCTGGGGATATGATTTCCTACCCCACGCCCGAAGATCGTCTGGGTATGCATTACACACGGTTTTCCAGCCAGCTGGAACACAAATCCGATGCCGGGCATGTTTTTAACATAGCCGTGTACGGCGATGATAACCGCTATAAAATCGTAGATAATACCTGGGGGGGGAGAGATTCCGCCTATAAAACCCTCACCGTGGGCACACGCGCAGTAGGCGCTTTTTCTTTAGGGAGTTATGGACGTTTTTCTCTTGGACTGGACTATGCCAATATTCGCGATGTCGCCTCTGGCTCCACGGTATATCAGCCAGACATGCGTACGAATGCCACAGGGCTTTTTGCCGAATATCGGTACGAAAATAAAAGATTTTCTTCCTTCACAGGCGTGCGTTATGATGCGTATCACGGAGTAGTGCGAAGTAATGCGGCCATTGCTGCTGAACATAAGGGAAAAACCTATGATCATGTGAGCTGGAGTACAGGCGCCGTGTACTGGCTTACCGACTGGCTTGGGCTGAAGGCCAATGTGGGTACGGCGTTTGTGGCACCCACGGCCAAAAATCTTGTGGGGCATTACAATTCTGGATGGTCTACCTATATTGGAAACTCCGATTTGGAGGCTGAAACAAGCCTGACAGCAGAGGGAGGGTTGGAAGTGGAATATAACGACTTCCGCGCGGAAGTCATGTATTTTCAGACTTGGTATAAAGACCGCATTGCCACAAGCACTCTAGTTCCGTATTCTACCTATACTTGGAAGAATATAGGTTCGCAGCGCCTGGACGGTCTGGATATGTCTCTCTCTTGGCGCAAAAAATATGAGGGGCTGACCATAAGCCCTTACGTCAATACTGAATTTTTTACCAAAAGGCGCAACGGCGATGGCAGCTCTGTGACCAATGTGCCTCATCACAGCACGGTTGCAGGACTTGGCCTTGGCTATGGAAAGGTGTGGCTTGATGTCAACGCCCGTTTTACGGGCACACAAAAAGATGACTATTCACAGACGGAAATGGACGATTACACCGTGGTCAATGCAAAACTGACCGTGAAGATTTTGGAGTCGCTAGACATCTACTGCGGAGTAAATAATCTTACCGATCGCATGTATGCCGTTACCTACGGATATCCGTTGCCAGGACGTGCTGTATACGGCGGTTTTACCTATCGTTTTTGAAGTAAAATCCTTCCCTGCCTCTTCTCGGCAAGAGAGAGGCAAGGAAGGATTATTAAAAATTTCCAGCAAAATCAATTAGGTGAGTGCGCCGGGAGTTTGCTGTTTGGGATGAAGAGTTTTTGAAGAACGCATTGAGTGTTTTCCCCTTTCGTAAATCCCTACGACTCCCCTGCACCTTGTTGAAATTGTCGCTTTTGGAATGAAATTTTAAAGTCAATTATCTGAAATTCTTGATGATTATCTGTGGAAATAATCATGAAGGTGGCATTCTTGCCTTGTTGGATTCCTTGACAAGAAGGGGAAAATTTTGTAGCAGATTTTACCTATATGTCTAGTAGGGTTATTTAGGGAGATTTATCCTCATGGGTGATTTTCTCCGCGAAGAGGCATGGCGTCTTCTTACCGATTATAAGAATGAGCGCTTTCACCTGCGCCACGCGTTTACGGTGGAAGGTGTTATGCGCTATTTTGCAAGGAACCTCGGTTACGGAGATGAAGAAGAGTTCTGGAGTATCGCTGAGTTGCTCCGCAATCTTGATTTTGAGGTTTGTCCAAACGAACATTGTGTCAAGGCTCAGGAGATTCTGCGAAACTATGGCACGGACGAACGGTTGATTCAAGCTGTTGCCAGCCACGGCTACAGGCTGACAGTGGATATCAAACCGGAGCATGAAATGGAAGAAATACGTTACGCGGTGGACGAACTGACAGGATTGATCAGTGCAGTAGCGATCATACTTCCCTCCAAAAGTGTTTCTAATCTGGAACTGAAATCGGTCAAAAAAAAATATAAGAGTCTCAATTTTGCTTCGGGGTGTTCCCGCGAAGTGATTGAGCGCGGTGCAGAAATACTCGGCTGGAGCTTGGACGTCCTGATCAGCCGCACTCTTCTCGCCATGCGAAGTTGCGAGGCGGTCTATGAGAGGTTTTGATATTGTAAAGACGCTTCTTAATACCCGAGATCTGCCGGATGACGAGTTAAAACATCTGCTACTCACCGACCGTTTTGACATTGACCTTGCCGTTGCCGCGGATCAAAAACGCCGGGAGATTTACGGCAACGAAGTATACCTTCGAGGACTCGTTGAATTTTCCAACTACTGTCGAAATAATTGCTACTACTGTGGCATTCGTGCCGGAAATCAAAACGCCACCCGCTATCGGCTCAGCAAAAAAGAAATCATCAATTGCTGCATTGAAGGGTTCGCGCTTGGCTTTCGTACCTTTGTCCTTCAAAGCGGTGAAGATCTTGCTTATACGGATACCGTAATCTGCGAGATTGTGTCGGAAATTCGTGACCGCTTTCCCAACTGTGCCATAACGCTTTCCATCGGTGAAAAATCCCGAGAAAGTTACCAGGCATTCTATAATGCCGGGGCTAACCGCTATCTTTTGCGGCATGAAACGGCGGATGAAACACATTACAAAAAACTCCACCCCGAAAATATGAGTCTCGCCAACCGAAAGCGTTGCCTTTACGAGTTGAAGGAAATCGGCTATCAGACCGGATCTGGATTTATGGTGGGTTCGCCCTTTCAAACCGTGGAGAACCTTTTGTCTGATCTCCGTTTTTTGCAGGAGCTAAAACCCGACATGATCGGGATCGGGCCGTACCTGTCCCACAAGAGTACGCCTTTTGCCGCTTTTAGAAACGGTTCGCTGTCCATGACGTTGCGGCTGATTTCCGTCTTGCGGCTGATGTTCCCGTACGCTTTGATTCCGGCAACAACCGCGCTTGGAACCATCCATCCGCAGGGGCGCGAACTGGGGTTGAAAGTGGGAGCCAACGTGGTAATGCCAAACCTGTCGCCCGTTCGTGTACGGAAATTGTATGAACTCTATGAAAGTAAAATCTGTACCGGCGAGGAGGCGGCGCAGTGCAGGGGGTGCCTAGAACGAAGGGTCGAAGCTGCCGGATACCGGATCGTAACAGATGTTGGAAATGTAAAATCGGATACCACAGTGTTTTGAAGCAAGAAGACGTTCCGGGAAACCAGGGGAAGTGTTCTAAAAAGGAAGTGCAACAGGGCGATATCCATTAAAAGTTTCTCTACTTGTGCCGTGTGGATATGGAACAGGGGCGTTTGTTATGTGTTATGCCGAAACTCGTTGCCTTCGTATTGACCTGCCCGAGCCAGTTTTTCCGCCTCCTTTCCATGCAATTTATTCAGCGTCTCTTCTACGCTGTCACGCACCAATCCCTTGATCTTTTCCTTGACGATGTAATCCTTGAGCTGGATTATCTTCCCTGACATTGTTCTTCGCTTCTTGCATGAATGTTTTTGAGCTAACCTTCTCTGCCAGAGCCTCTGAATCATATCCGCTCCTTTTTTACTCATAATTCTGTGTATTCTCTTCGACAAAGTGTTGACAGATTTTGTTTACGCGGGTAATATAAACCTATCAAGCAAG
>CAZWBH010000075.1:0-4848 GCA_964632155.1 uncultured Mailhella sp. | reverse complement strand
ATCTCTATGAGCGAAAAGACGCCGTCCTGCGTACAGAGGGAGAAAAGCAGGTCATACTTTCCTGCTCCTTGAAGGAGACGAACCATGACTGACGCACGCATCAAGCAGAAAAGAAAGAACTTTGAAGCCACGCTCACCGAAGCATACCGTCATGATCGCTATATTCTCTTGCTTCGTGAATTGATGAACATGATAAGCGCATATTCTGAGAAAAAATTTGAGCCGCACGGCGACTTTTCGGCGGGCATTGACTATTACTACGATATTGGACTCTGCCAGGACGAAGATCGAAGGAACATCGTCCTCCTTTCCGTGTGCCTGAGCAACGACAAAAATATAGAAAACACGCGCGACTTGCAGAGGAGCTATGCCAAGAGGCTTTTAACTACCGGGGGCGCCGGGGCTTTGATTGCCTTTCACACCAAGAATAAGCCGGAGAAATGGCGCCTTTCGCTGGTGCGGAAGGACGATGAATTTGCCCGTGGCAAAACCCGCAAAACGCTCACGTCGGAAAAGTTCTATTCGTACTTGGTGGGCAAAGGGGAACCCTGCCACACGGCGCTGGAACAGCTCTTCCCTCTTTTTCTACTAGAGGGTGACCGTAATCCGAGCCTTGACGATCTGGAAAAGGCCTTCAGCATAGAGGCGATCACCCGGAATTTCTTTGACCGCTACCGCGACAAATACCTTGATTTGAAGGAATTTTTGGAGCATAACCCGCAGTTTGTCGCCGAGGCGATGTCCAGTGGCTTTGACGCCGAGCAGTTTGCCAAGAAGCTCATGGGGCAGATTGTTTTTTTGTACTTCCTCCAAAAAAAGGGCTGGCTTGGCGTGGAGGCTTTTCCCAAAAAGCTGAATGAGAGCGAGTATAAATCCGGCTTCTTCAGCCGCGGGCGCAAACCCAAGACACTGATGCGCCGCGTTTATAAGCGGGATTGGCAGGGCGGCTATGTTCTTGACGTCAACGCCTTGCTCTCTCTTTCGCCGGAAGATGAAAACACGCTTTCCACCCTAGTCAGGGGGAGCGCCTGGGGAGACGGGCCAAAGGATTTCATGCGTCAGATTTTTACGAGTTGCAAAAAGGCCGGAAAGAACTTTTTTGACGACTACCTAGAGCCGCTTTTTTACACCGGGCTGAACCAGAACCGCGGAAAGAACTTCTTCCTGCCCCTGCACAGGCGGATTCCCTTTTTGAACGGCGGACTCTTTGAGGAACTGGACGGTTACGACTGGCGCAACAATGCCTTTCGCATCCCCAACGAACTTTTTTCCAACGCCGATACCAAGGGCAGGGACGCCGACGGTATTTTGGATGTGTTTGACCGCTTTAACTTCACCATAGCCGAAAACGAGCCTATGGCATGGGACGTGGCCATCGACCCGGAAATACTGGGCAAAGTCTTTGAAAAACTTTTGGATGTCAAGGATCGCAAGTCCAAGGGCGCCTTTTACACGCCGCGCGAGATTGTGCATTATATGTGCCAGGAAAGCCTCATCAGGTATCTCTCCGGCAAAACAGGCATACCAGACGCGGATATGCGCAAGTTCATCCTGTACGGCGAATACTTCCGCGACGAAGACACTAAGAAAACCCTTCCCGTGGACGACGCCACAGGAAGAGTGCTTGTGGGCGATGAAATCTATCGTCACAAGCATCACATGGAATTTGACAAAAGAAAAACCCTGGAAATTCCCGAGTCGATTTTCAGTTACCAGAAGCGGATAAACCGCCTTGATGAGATAGACAATCTGCTCGCCAAGGTACGCGTTCTGGATCCGGCGGTGGGTTCCGGCGCCTTCCCCCTGGGTATGCTCACAGAAATTGTGAAGGCGAGAGAAACGCTGACTTCCTACAAACTCATAGAGATGGACAGGCGTCAGCGCTTTTACTGCCGTTCTGCGCGAAGCCCGTACCTCTTGAAACGTGAAAGCATCAAAAACTGCATCTTTGCCTGCGACGCGGAAGCCAGCGCGGTGGACATTACCAAACTGCGTCTCTGGCTTTCCCTGGTCATAGACGATCAGATCATGGACGATGAGAACGAAGAACTTGGCTACAGCACAAAGCCCCGGGAACTCCCTAATCTGGACGCCAACATCCTCTGCGGCAACAGCCTTGTGGATGAATTTCGCGGCATAGCCCTGCTCAAAAAGGATCCCGGAGAGGATCGTGAAGCGGGTCAAGGCCTGCTGACGGACTATGATCCAAACCGTGAACTCAGGATAAAACAGATCATCGAACTCCAGTCCGGGCTTTTCGATGAGAAGGATCCTATCGCCAAGGATGAGATCAAGGAGCAGATACAGGGTATCTATGACAAAGTCGTCTTAGAGCGCCTTGGCGACGATCCCGATCTTGTGGACGCCTACTATCAGGCCATAACCCAGCCCTCCAGGCCCTTTGTTCTCTGGCGGCTTTCCTTCCCGCAGGTGTTCCGGGACAACGGGGGCTTTGATATCGTGGTGGGGAACCCGCCCTATATTCAGCTCCAAAAGGCCCTGGACGACAAAAGGAAATTCGGCGATCTCTATGAAGGCATGGGCTTTGAAACCTTTGCCAAAACAGGCGATATCTCTTGCCTCTTCTACGAAAAGGGCTATTCCCTGCTCCGCGAAAAGGGGGTTTTGGCCTTTATTACCAGCAATAAGTGGATGCGCGCCGGCTATGGCGAAAAACTGAGAACGTTCCTGTTGAAAAAAACCAATCCCCTTTGCCTCATCGACTTTGCCGGGCAGAAGGTTTTTGAGTCGGCAACGGTGGATGTGAATATTCTCATCTTCAGCAAAGAAAAAAAGACGGGCGCCACGGCTGCATGCGTGGTTAAGGAAAAGTGCAAAAATAATTTGGGGGATTATGTTGAGCAGAACAGCGTCTCGGCCCAGTATGAAGTTGGGGAGAGCTGGTATGTTTTGACCCCGATTGAGCAAGCAATAAAAGAAAAAAACATTGAGCAAGCAATAAAAGCAAAAATCGAGGCTGTGGGCAAACCGCTCAAGGATTGGGGGGTAAGTATCAACTACGGCATAAGAACAGGATGGGATAAAGCCTTTATCATTGACGGCGCAAAGAAAGATGAGCTGATTGCCAAGGATCCCAAATCCGCTGAGATAATCCGACCGCTTTTGCGTGGCAGGGATATCAAGCGCTACTCTTATACCTTTGCGGATCAATGGCTTATTGCAACGTTTCCCAGTCGAAACTATGACATAGAGGATTATCCCGCCATCAAAGAACACTTCCTTTCCTTTGGCAAAGACAGACTTGAACAAAGCGGCAAGTTTGTTCTTGTTGATGGTAAAAAAATTAAAGCAAGGAAGAAGACTAAGAACAAATGGTTTGAGACTCAAGACACTATAAGCTATTGGAACGATTTTTCTCAACAGAAAATTGTTTGGGGAGTTTTATGCCTGTCCTCTCAATTTGCGTTTGTCGAAGAGGATTTTTTTATAAATGCTCCGTCGCCGATGATTGTTCCCGGCAACAAATATCTCTTGGCTGTGCTCAACTCACGCTTGGGAGATTGGTATATTCGTCAGCTAGGCGTAACGCGAAACGGAGGCTACTTTGAATATAAGCCGATGTTTGTTGAAAATTTGCCTGTCCCCATACTTATCGAAGAAAAACAAGTTGAGTTTATACAGTTGGTTGACCAAATCATCTCTGCTAAAGAAAACTCTCAAGAAACACTGATGCTTGAAGAAAAAATTGACAACGCAGTTTATAGGTTATACGGCCTAAATGAAGAAGAAGTACAGTTTATAAACAATGACTAATACTGTATGTTATTCGATAATATACTTCGCTTCCTTATCTGTCAGATTGTATATGGAACAAAACAGTTTATCTACAATATTGTCAACATCATCACCATGTTGACGGAAGGTGTAGAGCCTCTCAAACTGTACCTCAACTTCGCGGAAGCCCTGCGGACTCGACCTTGCGCCTGATGCTCTGCTCCAGGGGCGAGAGTATGGCTCTCCCCAACTTCATACTGGGCCGAGACGCTGTTCTGCTCAACATAATCCCCCGCTTTTTGCAGGGAATCCGGCGCAAGGGGGCTGTTTTTGTGCCAGATCCTTATCCTGGATAAACTTGTACACCGTATTTCTGTTGACCTTGAAGATCCTTGCAATCTGGGATTTGGACACGCCCTGGATGAGCAATTCCGCAATCACGGCTTCCTTGCCCGAAAGTTTTACACAGCTTGATTTTCTGCCCTTTGGCCTTCCCAAAATCACGCCCTCCGCCTTTTTTCTGGCCAGGGCCTCCTTTGTTCTCTGACGGATGAGATTTCTTTCAATTTCCGCGGAGAGCGCGAAGGCAAAGGCAAGAACCTTGCTTTGTATGTCGTCGCCAAGGCGGTAGCCGTCCTTTACGGTCCACACCTGGCATTCGCGCCGCATGCACTGGTTCAGTATTTCCATAATCATGAACAGGCTTCTTCCAAGGCGCGATATTTCGGAACACAGAATCATGTCGCCTTTGCTCACGTTTTCCAGAAGCCTGCCCAGTTCCCTTTTGTCATACCGCGTGGCGCCGCTGATGGTTTCTTCAATCCACCCGTCTATACGCAAATCGTTTTTTTCCGCAAACTCCCGCAGTTCAAACCTCTGGTTTTCCACAGTCTGCTTGTCGCTGCTCACCCGAATATACCCGTAAACCATAAAGCCTCCTGAGACTGACGCGATCCCCCTCCCGCCGCGACTCCGAAAAATCAAAAAAATCGCCCCGCCCCGGCGGCGCTAGGGCAGGCTTTACCCTGGCCATAGAGTTTTTGTCAGCATCGCTCTTCTCCTGCGCATAAGCCGGGTTCAGGCGATAGCGCGGCATCTTTCCTCCCTGCTGAA
>CAZWBH010000074.1:0-5127 GCA_964632155.1 uncultured Mailhella sp. | reverse complement strand
AAAAATGGTACTCTTGCTGGCAGAGCGCGGCATCTCCAACATTCTGGCCTTGCGTGGCGATTTGCCTGAAGGGTTGAATATAAAGACCGCAGAGTACCATTATGCTTCTGAACTCATTAAAGAAATCCGTGCGCTGGGAGATTTTTGCATTGGCGGCGCGTGCTACCCGGAATCGCATCCGGAAAGCGAAAGCTCCTTTGCCGATATCCATCATCTGAAAAAAAAGGTGCAAAGCGGATGCGAATTTCTGACCACACAGATGTTCTTTGACAACAATATCCTCTATAACTTTTTGTATCGTATCCGGGAGGCGGGCATAAAAGTTCCTGTAGTGGCGGGTATCATGCCCGTAACGAATGCCGCGCAAATTAAACGCATCATGGCCATCTCTGATTCTGCCCTGCCGCAACGCTTTGTGCGCATTGTGGAGCGCTACGGTGATAATGCCAATGCCATGAAACAGGCGGGTATAGCTTTTGCCACAGCGCAAATTATCGATCTGTACGCTAACGGCATACAGTCTGTGCATGTCTATTCCATGAACAAGCCCGACGTGGCGAAAAAAATTATGGAAAATCTTTCCTCCATTTTAGGATAGCGCCTTTATGGCAGTCTTTACCACAGTGCGGAGGGCGGAGGCTGGCGAAATCCAGGTATCCCAAAAAGAGGCTTTGCGCTTTCTGGGTTATGGCGGTGTTACGCCAAAGCCCGCCGAAGCCGCGCTTATTGAAGACTGCACGCAGGAACTTCTCTCTGCAGTGCAGGGGCGAAGTTGCTATATGCGCGTTCCGGTATCTTTTCCCGCGCCGTTTACCGTAAACTTCGGCTGTTTTACAGCGGAAAGCGTCAGTCTGCAAAAGCATTTACAGGGTTGTCACAGCGCGTTCCTGCTGGCCGCAACCCTGGGTTCAGACGTAGACAGACTTTTAACTCGCTACGGAAAACTTGCCCCCAGTCGGGCGCTTGTTATGGATGCGCTTGCCTCTTCGGCTATTGAACATTGGTGCGACCTTGTCGAGAGGGAAATCACCAGGGAAACAGACAAGCACTGTGAACGCTTCAGCCCAGGCTATGGTGATTTCGCTCTGGAATACCAAAGCCAGCTTACGCTGTGTCTGGACACGGGCAAAAATCTTGGTCTCTTTCTCTCAAAGTCGCTACTGATGACCCCCACCAAATCTGTTACCGCTATCATCGGCCTGGGCGCTTCGACGCGCACCTGCGGAAACAAATGCCTGCAATGCGGCAAAAAAGACTGCATCTACAGGGAGGTTCTGCCATATTTCAATCCACAGTCGCCCCACCCGCCGACTGAGTCCGCAAGCGGCGGATAGGGTTCGTACGGAATGCTCTTCCGCGAAGGAAGGGGCTATTTAAAAAATTTCATCGGCTTTGTCTTTTTGTCAACCATTCTTTTCCTTCTTAAAACTTAAAGGAAAACTTTCAAAAGCATAAAGGAAATTTTTGATGAACATACGAGAAAAGATATATTCTTCCCTCACTTTTTTTGACGGCGGGATGGGCGCCCTGTTGCAGTCGCGCGGGCTTAAACCTGGAGAACTTCCGGAATTGTGGAACCTTTCCCATCCTGAAGAGATTGTCGCTATCCATACGCAATATCTTGAAGCCGGATGCCATATTATAAAAAGCAATACCTTTGGCGCCAACAGTCTGAAACCCTACGACCTGGAAACGGTGATCCGGGCAGGCATGAAAAACGCGCAAAAAGCCGTAAGCCGCTTTCAGGGAGAGAAATTCATTGCCTATGACGTCGGGCCGCTTGGTAAAATGCTGAAGCCCCTGGGCGACCTGCCCTTTGAAGACGCTGTAAACATCTTTGCAAAAACCTTCCGCATTGCCGCGGCGCTGGATCCGGATCTCATACTTATCGAGACGATGAATGATATTTATGAAGTGAAGGCTGCCGTTCTTGCCGCCAGAGAAAACACGGATCTGCCCATTTTTGTTACCACGGTATTTGACGAAAGGGGCAAGCTCATGACCGGCGCGGATCCCGCGGCCGTTATTGCGCTTTTAGAAGGTTTGGGGGTAGACGCTCTGGGCATGAACTGCTCCCTAGGTCCGGCGCAGATGTTGCCCCTGGCGCCTGCGCTGGTAAGGGAAAGCAGTCTGCCGGTCATTGTCAACCCCAACGCCGGTTTACCCCGCAGTGAAAACGGTAAAACCGTCTATGATGTTGATGCCGAACGTTATTCCAGCATCATGGTGGATATTGTACGGGCCGGCGTTAGCATTGTGGGTGGATGCTGCGGCACCACGCCGGAATACATCCGCAGGCTGGTGGAAAAAACATGCGATCTGCCCTTCATCCCGCCGCAAAAAAAAGAACATACTGTTGTCTCCTCCTACACGCACGCCGTAAACCTAGAGGATCCGCCCGTACTCATTGGCGAACGCATTAACCCCACGGGTAAAGCCAGGTTCAAACAGGCTCTGCGTGAAGATAACATTGACTATATCTTGAACGAGGGCGTGAGCCAGCAAGAAGCCGGCGCGCATATTTTGGACGTCAACGTGGGCCTGCCTGAAATTGACGAACCCTCCATGCTGGCAAACGTGGTCAGTGAATTGCAGGCCGTGTGCGATCTGCCGCTACAGCTGGATACCGTAAACCCGCAGGCCATGGAAAAGGCCATGCGCCTGTATAACGGAAAACCCCTGGTTAATTCCGTAAACGGCAAAGAAGAAAGTATGGCGGCCATGTTTCCGCTGATAAAAAAATATGGCGGCGTGCTGGTTGCGCTTACCATAGACGAAAAGGGCATACCCGAGACGGCGGAAGGGCGTTGCGCCATTGCCGCCAGCATTGTGGCCAAAGCCGAAGCCTGCGGCATAGATCGCCGTGATATTGTGGTGGATCCCCTGGCCATGACAATTTCTTCTGAGCCAGCCAGCGCGCTTGTTACCCTGGAAAGCATACGCCTTATCAAAAAAAGGTTGGGCGTACGTATTAGTTTGGGGATATCCAATATTTCCTTTGGGCTTCCCAAACGGGATCTTATCACCGCTGCCTTTTTTGCCATGGCGTTGCAAAACGGCCTTGACTGCGCCATCATGAATCCCTTTTCCACGGAGATGCAAAAAATCTATCACAGTTACCGCGCCCTGATGCATAAGGATCAAAACTGCGCGGAATACATCGCGTTTGCCTCACAATTAAGCCAGCTGGAACAGTCGGCTTCTGCGCAACATACGCCTGGATCCCCGTTGCCATCCGGGGATGGGGCTGAACATTCATCGCTACAACACGCCATTATTAAAGGACTCAAGGAAAAGGCAGGCGCTCTGGCCGCCCAACTGCTTAAGCAAAGCGACCCTATGCGGGTGATCAACGAGGAGATTATTCCCGCCCTGGACACCGTGGGTAAGGGCTTTGAGCAAAAAACGGTATTCCTGCCCCAGCTACTCATGAGTGCCGAGGCTGCGAAAGCCGCCTTTGAGGCTGTAAAAGCCGCCATGCCAGATGCGCGCTCCAGCCGGGGATCGGTTATTCTGGCCACGGTGAAGGGCGACATTCACGATATAGGCAAAAACATCGTCAAGGCGCTGCTCAGCAATTACGGCTTTCATGTCATAGATCTGGGTAAGGATGTGCCGCCGGAAACCATTTGTGAATGCGCCCTCAAAAACCAGATCCGGCTTGTGGGGTTAAGCGCGCTTATGACCACGACAGTGCCAGCCATGGAAGAAACCATCCGCCTGTTACACAGTTCCGGGTCTCAGGCCAAAGTTGTCGTGGGCGGGGCCGTACTCACTCAGGAATATGCCGATATGATCCACGCCGACCGCTATGCAAAGGACGCCATGGAAACCGTTCGTTATGCCGAAGAGGTATTGGCAAGCGAGGCTAATCATTGAGCTTGAAACGTACAGAAATAACCGTGGCGCATGGCAGAGCCTTGCCTTCCGGCTTGTAGGGCCAGAATTCGGAGCGGCGAATGGCCTTGATGGCAGAATCTACAAACATACGCTCTTCTCCTTCCAGAATCTCTATATTTTGCACAATTCCCCCGGCATCTAAAGAAACCAGAAGTCGAACACTCGCACTCAAGCCAAGACGTCGTGCCTGCGCGGGGTATACAGGCTGGACAAAACGTTTAAAGGCCGGACCCATGATCCCGCCAAAGGGAACACTCCCCTTGCTCTGGCCCTGATAGCCTCGCCCATGCGTTTCCAGACCTGTTTTTCCTGCGGAGTATCCTTCTGGAACGCCAGAAGGCGACGGAGTTTCCGCGTCGTTCAATGTGGAAGTAGCGGCGGGCAAAGCCTTCGCTTTTGCGCTCAAAGAAAACTCTTCTGAATTCCGCGCAACCTGTTTTGCTTCGGGTACTGTTTTCTGAGTAAGAACGCGCTCTGCTCTTTTCCTGGAATGCCGTGCGTTCTTTTGCAACAAAGTATCTTTTGCACCAGGATGATCCATACGCAAGGTTGTTTGACGCGGGAGTATCGTTGGCTCGTTTAACTGTACTTGTTCAACGCTCCGCGCCCCTGATGGCTCCGCCCCATCAACGGCAAAACAGCCGTTTGCTTCGCCGACAACACCGCTTCCCTCCCCTGTTTCGAAAGAAAGAAACAAGGGCGACGTGCCTCTTGGCGGAGAAAAAAACTCCCCGCTTCCCCATGACAACAAGGCAAGAAGAGCAATATGTAAAAATAATGATGCGGCAGGAACGTAGGGGCGCATGCGGCCTCCGCGCCAAAAAATCATGCTCGCGTTAGTATACAAAAGGTCAATAAGTTCCTCAAGCGCTGAAAAGACTTGCACGCAGGACACATGCTTGAAATTATGGTTGGAACAGAACTGCCTTCAAAAAAACGGATTACATACAGCATGATGCGATAAAAGAAAGGACATGGTTCAGAGGCTCTGACATCAAAGGATGAGTACATGACAACTTATACTACCGGAGTCTCTGAACACAGAGGAAACTCCGCGGGCAGATCGCCCGATTGATGGGTTATTTATTTCCATCAAAACGGAGTTCCCCGTGTTTTGCAAAGGCTAATGTCAAGTCAAGGAAAAAATCGTTCACATTATTTGTCTATTTTATCGCGGCAAAGGCGGCTTCCAGTGCGGCAATTAAATCGCTTGCCGTTTCAATGCCA
>CAZWBH010000073.1:0-5317 GCA_964632155.1 uncultured Mailhella sp. | reverse complement strand
AGGGGTGTGGCGGTAGTTTTTTCAGGCATATTTCCCCCTTTGCGATAAGAAAAAATATCATGTTTTTATAATTATATCAAGATATTAATTGCATTTTGCCGTGCAGCGGTCTCATTTTAATATATTGATGAGACTCTGATCTATTATGAGTTCTCCAACGAACATTGGATCTGCATCCGAACGAACAATGTCATAGAACGCTTAAATTGGGAAATCTGGCGAAAGGTTCTTGTGGAACAAACGCTCTGTTGTTGATTTGCGCCCATCTACAGCATATTAACCTAATACCAAATGAGGAAGTAAGAAATACCTGCACATGAAGCAGTTAGAAACAGTTTCGGGCAAGACCTCTATAGCCTGATTTCTTTACTGCTGAAACCTCTGAACAAATTTGTGCATCATTCTTGACACTACTAACCGCAGGGTGCAGGCATGAATGCCTGTGAGCTACCTTCTATGACACAAATGCTCGCGACTTCTCCAAGTGCTTTAGCGAGTTAAGCGTGCCATTGACGCCCGCCTTTTTAGGCGATAACCATGGTGCATACGCCGTTGCCTGGCATGGACATCGAACAGAAAAGACGGAGCGACTATGGCCGATTTTGTGCATCTTCACTGTCATACGGAATTCAGTCTGCTTGATGGAGCCATCCGCGTCGGTGATGCGGCAAAAAAAGCCCATGCCTTGGGTATGCCTGCCACAGCCATTACCGATCATGGCAATCTCTTCGGCGCCGCGTACTTTTATACCGCATGTCTTGAAGCGGAAGTCAGACCCATCATCGGTTGCGAAGTCTATATCACTCACGACCATAACGACAAGACCACAGAACTTGCCCGAGTGCGTCATCACCTCATCCTCCTTGCACAGAATAACGAAGGCTACCGCAACCTGATGCATCTTGTAAGTCGCAGCTGGCTTGATGGCTTTCACTACAAGCCGCGGCTGGACAAAAAAATGCTCGTCGGCCATACGGAAGGCATTATTGCGCTTTCGGCGTGCGTTGCCGGAGAAATTCCCCGTACGCTCATGGGAACCAACAAATTCCTTACCGGCGGTGGCACGTTTGACGATGCCCTGTGCATCGCCCGTGAATATGAGGCGCTCTTTCCAGACCGCTTTTACCTAGAAGTTCAGGCCAACAGCCTTCCCGAACAGGCCACGGTCAACCAAAAAATCCTGGAACTTTCTAACGCCGCAAAGCTCCCCCTGGTAGCCACCAACGACTGTCACTATTTGAACGCGGAAGATGTGGAGGCCCATGATATCCTGCTCTGCATACAGACACAGGCCAAAGTAGACGATGTAAAACGCCTACGCTTCAATGCCACTGACCTCTACTATAAATCCGAAGAAGAAATGCGCGCCGGCTTGAGCGGTATTCCCGAAGAAGCCCTCCAGAATACTATGAAAATCGCCGACCTGTGCAACGGTCTTGAAATGCAGCTTCACGCTCCGCCGTACCACTTCCCCGTTTACGAAGTCCCCGAGGGCATGACACTGGAGAGCGAGTTCTGCCGCATGGCCCGGGAGGGACTCCAAAAACGCCTGGCCGTCCACCCTCACCGCGACAGTATCAATCAAAAAAACTACTGGGACAGGCTGGAAATGGAACTCAAGGTCATCTGCGACATGGGCTTCCCCGGCTACTTCCTTATTGTGCAAGATTACATCAACTGGGCCAAAAATCACGACATCCCCGTTGGCCCTGGCCGAGGTTCCGCAGCTGGTTCTGTTGTGGCCTGGGCGCTCCGCATCACTTCCATTGACCCTCTGCCCAACCACCTCTTCTTTGAACGTTTCCTTAATGTTGAACGCGTCAGTATGCCTGATATCGACGTAGACTTTTGCGAAGACAGACGTCTTGAAGTCCTTGAATATGTCACTAAGAAATACGGACAGGACAAAGTTTCTCAAATTGTGGCATTTGGCAAAATGAAGGCCAAGGCTGTGGTCAAGGACGTAGGCCGCGCCATGGGTATTTCTTTCAATGAAACCACGCGCATTGCCAAAATGATTCCCACTGACCTGAACATAACGTTGCAAAAGGCGCTCGACACTGTTCCTGAATTGGCAGAAGAATATAAAAACAATCCTCAGATCCACAAACTTATTGACATATCAAAACGTCTGGAAGGACTCAGCCGCCATGCCTCCACTCATGCCGCGGGCGTTATCGTCTCAGACAAACCCATGGAAGAATATCTGCCGCTGTTCGCCGGTCGCAAAGGAGAACAACTCTCCGAATTTGATATGAAATTCGTGGAAAAAGTCGGCTTGGTGAAATTTGATTTTCTTGGTCTGCGTACCATGACCGTGATCTCCAACGCGGTGAAGAATATTATACTCCAGAAAAAACAGGCTCCTGACGTAGAAAATCTGGCCACAGATGATCCCAATGTCTACGAACTTCTCTCTCGCGGCGACACCGACGGTGTGTTCCAGCTGGAAAGCTCCGGTATGCGGAAATACTTGCGCATGCTCAAGCCTTCCGGCTTTGAAGACCTTGTCGCAATGTTGGCACTTTATCGCCCTGGCCCTCTGAACTCGGGCATGGTTGATGAATTCATTAAAAGAAAACACGGTGATATTGCTGTAAGCTACCCACTTCCCGAATTGGAATCCTGCCTAAAAGACACCTATGGAATTATCGTTTATCAGGAACAGGTCATGCAGATTGCCCAGATTACCGCACAATACACGCTGGGCGGGGCCGATCTTCTACGGCGCGCTATGGGTAAAAAGAAGCCCGAAGAAATGGCAAAACAACGCGCTATCTTCCTGAAGGGCGCCTCCGAACGGGGCGTTTCCAAAAAGACCGCAACTGAAATCTTTGACCTTATGGAAAAATTTGCGGAATATGGTTTTAACAAAGCCCATTCTGCCGCCTATGCCTATATTACCTATGAAACTGCCTATTTGAAGTATTACTTTAAAGTTGAATATATGGCTGCACTGCTCACTTCCGAAATCGGAAACCAGGACAAAATCCTCAATTATATCGCTGCCTGCGGTGATATGAACATCAAGGTTCTTCCCCCCGATATACAGATCAGCCTGCGTGCCTTTACACCGAACGGTAACACTATTGTCTATGGACTTGGCGGAGTGAAAAACGTAGGAGACGAGGCCATCAACGAAATTATACGCGAACGTGAAGCAGGCGGCGCCTACGCTTCTCTCCTGGACTTATGTACACGGGTCAATCTCCGCAAGGTAAGCAAACGTGTACTTGAAAGTCTCATCAAAGGCGGGGCCTGTGATTGCTTCGGCGTCAGTCGTGCAGGAATGCTGGCCAGCCTAGACAATGTCGTCAACCGTGCACAGAAAAAACAAAAAGAAAAAAATTCAACCCAGATATCTCTTTTATCCTTATCTCCTGCATCGCTACAAACGACCATGCCCGGCATTGGCTTTTCCTGCGAAGAAGAGAGTATTCCTGAATGGGATGACGATCAGAAATTGATTTTTGAGAAGGACGCTCTTGGTTTCTATCTTACCAGTCATCCACTGCAACCTTTCCGGCAAGATATGTTACGCCATGGATTGACCACACTGGAAGAGGCTTCCGGTAAATTAAAAACCGGCGTACTGGTAACTTCTGTCAAAGAATTCACCACCAAACGGGGAGATAAAATGGCCTTCCTTCAAGTGGAAGACCTGACGGGACACGCTGAAGTGACCGTATTCCCCAAAACTTATGTCAGTATCAAAGAGCTTCTCCAAACAGAACACCCGCTCATCGAACTCACCGCCACCATTGACAATGACAATGATTCGGATGCATCCGATGACGACGAACAGGAATCCTCAACCAGAGAACTCAAACTGATCTGCGAATCTGCCAGACCTCTTTCAGACATTTATAAAGACAGCAGTCAACCGTTTTTCGTTTCCTATCCAGCAGAATACACGCACGAGGCTGAGGTTGAGGAGTTCAAGTCAATACTGCAAAAACACAGGGGAGCGACTCCCGTCCAGATACAGTTCACTATTAATGACAGCATCCTCTGCGTCATGGAACTCGGTCCTCGCTGGCAAGTTAACCCGAGTCCTCTTCTCACCAAGGACATAGAAGCCTGGATCACGGCGTACAGTATGACTGCTCCATCGTAAACGAAATAAACACATAAAGGTACATCGTTATGCATAGTTCACTCTGGCGCCTCACCGTACATGATGAATTCTCCTCTGCCCACGCACTGCGTCATTATCATGGTAAATGCGAATCGTTGCACGGACACAATTACACTGTGGAACTCACCGTCGAAGGCAGAACTCTCACACATGACACGGAATTTCTCGTAGACTTCTCCGTATTAAAAGATTTGCTAAAAGAAGAACTTGCCAGACTAGACCACACAAACCTCAATGATATTTCTCCGTTTGACACTATCAACCCTACTTCGGAAAATCTGGCTCGTTATCTCTATCAAAAAATCAAGCAAAATTTGAAAGACATACCCGTACACCTTTATAGCGTGACTGTCGGAGAAACATCACGCCAGTCCGCCACCTATAAAGAAGAATAATGTAGTGCAAACCATCGCAAATTTTCTTCTGATCTGTTGCCTAAACCAGAAACTCAACTTCACAGTGATATACTGAAGCACGGCAATCACTTATTTTGGTTCTATACAGCCTCCTCAACCTCTCGAGACCGGTGAAAAAAGGTATCAGCTCAATTTTCACTTGTTTTTAGGGAAATTACGGTAGCAAATTTTTCTGTTTTTGCTCTAATTTTTGTATTTTTCTTAATTTTTCAGGGTATTTCCTTGTCATTGGGCACAGTACTCCTGGGCAAGACAAAGTGTTCGGATGCGTACAAGGTTATAGCTCAGGGCTACAAGGAAAAATTCCTGTTCCACTTTTGCTTGGCCCAGGTAGCGGCTTCGCTCAAAGCCACGACTTCGTTTGAAGGTGCCAAAGATTCGTTCTGTGCCACTACGGATTGTGGATAGGCATTTGTTTCGTACCTGTTCCCAGTGCCCGAGTTTTTTCCCGCATACTGCCTTGCTCATGATCCCATCCTTAAATCCGTAGCGGCGTACCACCTCTCTCTTGTGCTTACTCGTGTAGCATCGTCCTTTGATCTCTGGCGGCAGTTTCGTCAGCACTTTTTCCAGTTCGTTCCTGTCACTACGCTTCGCCGGTTAACATGAACTCCAAGCACAAGGCCATGAGTGCTGCACTATGCACTTTGTAGCCATAGTGCGTCTTCTTTCCTTTCTTGACCCAGGCCGCATCCACATCATCGGAAGGGGAAAACGTGACTTGCTCTGGGGCTGTGTCCTCTGCCTTGTCCTCAGGAATAAC
>CAZWBH010000072.1:0-5579 GCA_964632155.1 uncultured Mailhella sp. | reverse complement strand
TGCGAAATTCGGACGCGCAGGAGGCGCGAACGGAGAGCGAGCGCGCATTGCAGAAAGTTATTTTTTCAATCATGGCGGACAACATGGAATTGTTCAAACAATTTCAGGATAACCCATCCTTTAAGAAATGGCTTTCTGATCTGGTCTTTAATCTGACCTATAATACGAAAGGCAAAGAATATCTTATGCCCAGCGGAGTTTGATTTCCACCTCGGGAAGCGTTGATGGGGGCAGAAGATTCCGCGAAACACAGCAAAGAGGAAGGACGGCACAGGCCTTCCTCATCAAGTATCTGTGCGCGCGCCGGGCTTTGATGTGACGAACGATAGTTTCGGAACTCGCTGGTCAGGGCAAAGGACAATGCCCTGAAAAACGTTTCTCCGCAATCTGCTGAACGAGAATCCTCCGCTTCGTCATCGGAATTTGCGCGTCAGCTACGCCGCCAAAGAGTCTGAAAAAGGGACATTGACGATCTCAAAGCGGAGATGAAAAACTTTTCAAGCCCAAAACAGCACGTAATATTCACCTCGTCCGGCGCGAACGTCTCGTTGTAAAAATTTCGGCGCGCTTCTGGTCTTCCTTCGTCTGCCCTCCCTCGAGAACACAGTCTTTATACGGGAAGACAAGTTCTTGCCGGAACCGGAAATCAAGTCGTTGTTTTCGTCCGCAAGCACGATTTTGTTCTTGAACCGGGTAGAGCTGTCCGGCAGAAAGCGGCGCTTTTGACCACCCACGCGAAACCGGCCTTTCAAAGACTAAAATCCCGTCCGCCTCCGTAAAGAAGCGCCCGTGCGTTTCGTCGTTCGACAAAAGCAGGTGGAGAAGTTCGGCGCCCATGTTCATGGCGGCCTCGTAGACCGCGTTGCGCAGAAAAGCGCCCCGGCTGTGAAACTCTCGTACGCTTTCAGTACCGTCATGAGCGTTTCGTAAACGTTGGCCCTCTTCTTCTCCTTCGTCTGTGAACAGTTCCGGCACATTGCGCCCGATTTCCACGGCGCCCCGGTTTACAGCTTTCGGGCATTCCAGTAGCGCCTTATGGTTTTCACCCTATGAGAAGCGTTTTCACGTCTTCCATAGCTCCCGCGCAAAGCGCACGGCGCGTTCCTCCGCGTAGTACATCGGCCCGCTCTGGACGAAGCCGACATGCCCGCCGTGAGGCGCGACCTCAAGCCGGAGACTATGGCTCTTTTCGGCGATTTCCCACGGATAGCATGAAGGCGAGAAAAAGGGATCGTCCGCGGCAAGCAACATATAGGAAGGCACGGTGATGTTCGGCAGGTAGGGAAGAACGGTATTACTGCTCCAGTAGTCCAGGGCGCTCTTGTACCCGTAGAGCGGCGCCGTGAAGCGGCCATCGAACTCCGCAAAGGTGTGGAAGCGATCTATGCCATCCACCGAGGGATAGCCGGGAAAGCGCTCCGCCTTCTTCTTCACCTTGGCGCACATGGGCCGCAAAAAATATTCCATGTACAAACGGCAGGACGGCCCATCCATGACCCGCGCCGCCCCCACGAGATCGCAGGGAACGGAGACCAGTACCGCCGCGCGCACCAGCGGCGAAACCTTCTCCCGCCCAAGATACATGGCCGTCTGCGCCCCGCCCATGCTGAATCCGGCAAGCAAAAGCGGCCTGTCCCAACGTTCGGCAAAGCGTATCACCTCGCCAAGATCCGCCGTCTGCCCCATATGGTACAGGCGATCCGTGCGGTTCGGCTCCCCGGAGCATCCGCGCATATTCCACGCCGCAACGGCAAAACCCTCCGCCAAAAGCACCCGTGCAAGACCAAGAATATACTTGCGCCGACTGCTCCCCTCCAAACCGTGTGTGAGAACAGCCGCACCGCGAATTTCTCCCGCGGGTTCGTACACGTCCACATCCAGAAAATCCCCGTCCGCCGTATCCAGCCTTAAGCGCCGGAAACTTTCGGGAATCCACCCCGCGGGGATACGCCGGAACAATACCGGCCACACGGTATGCGCGTGGGCATTGCTCAAATACCAGGGCGCCTTGTACGCGCTTGAAATCACAGGCATGGAACGTTCTCTCCAGGCATCGTTATCTGTGGGTAATTCCGTTATGAACCAAAGGGATTTTGCCCCGCGTGATAAATTTGAAAATAAATTTCAATTATAAAAAATTCTCTTTTGTCGCGCAGTGCGGCCCTTCTCATACGTCCCGCGGACGAAAACAACGGCACAGATCCGCGGTATCGCATTTTCCGCCCTCAGCGGGCAAGGGATCCATGGAACAGTCCACCGTCCGGCCTCTGCTCCGAAGATAGTCGCTGCCCCAGTCATACATCGCGCTGAGCAGCGGCCGAATGGTTCTGGCAAAGGGGGTCAGAGTGTATTCCACACGCGGCGGTATCACAGGGTACACCGTGCGTTCCACCAGACCATCCTCCTCTAGTTCCCGCAACTGCCTTGTGAGCATCTTGGGCGTGGCGCAGGGCACGGCGCGGCGCAGGGCGGAAAAGCGCAAAGAGCCGCCCATGAGTTTCCACAGGATAAGCGTCTTGTACTTCCCCCCGATGAGCGAAAGCGTTGCTTCCACAGGGCAGTTCACTCCCGATGCCGCCGTCCCCGTCACTCTCTTCACCATGCAACGCTCCTTTTTCCATGGGGAAATCTCACCTCTTTTCATGAGATTAGCCACCAAAAAATCCCTTTTATGCTATACTTAATGACACTTGCTATAAAAAAAGTGCGTTCTTGCCATAAGGAACTCATAGCTGTAAGGAAAGAGTACGTCAAACGGTTTCCCCCCCCGAGCTTCGGCATGAAGAAAGAGTACGTCACGGAAGGCTGTCTGTGAGTGAGTTGTGCGTCAATTTCATGCGGTGAAATCGGGAATCTTCCAAGCAACGCGCCCTTTTCACATAAACCAAAAACCTGAAAGAAGGAGTCCCCCATGAAAAGTATCGTCATTGAAGGTATGCAGTGCGCGCACTGTTCCGGAGCCGTGGAAAAAGCTCTGCGCGCCGTGCCTGGAGTCAAGAACGTCAGCGTGGATCTCGTTGGCAAAACAGCCTCGGTGGAAGCCGAAGGCGTGAGCGATGAAGCTCTGGTCAAGGCCGTCACCGAAGCCGGCTATCAGGTTGTCAGCGTCAAGTAGCGAAGGATCCAAAACTTCAGAACATGCCTCCAGAAAAGGGAAAGGCCGGCCCGCGCAAGGTCGACCTTTCTTGTTTTTGCATCAGGAAGCATACGAAACCAGTTCAGCGTCTTATCTGCCCGTTGACTCCAGGCCTGAAACTGCCCTTTTCAACTGCCTTGGAAGAACTGAGTTGTTCTATGGAAGAGTGTGCATAATCCCCGCGTATTCAGGGATTCCACGGTTTCCCCGGCACATCGAAGGATACGTGCATTTACAGAAAAATCCCGTTTTCTTCCTTCCTCTTTAGCAATGGCATTGAACGGCATTGAGAATAGCGCGGCATGTTCCGCGATCCTCCTTCCTTTTCCCCATACGCGCCCGACGTCTTTCTTCCGCTGTCATGGGAAGGGCCACCTTCCGGATCCGACGCCGCCCGGACAGCCTGATTTTCTTGAACAGGGCGCGCGACCGCCGACGGGAAAGGCAAAGCGCATAACAGGTGATCCACGGTTGCAAAAAAAGGCGCCCTCTTCCGGCGAAAACATTCCAAAAATTTGATCCGCACCGGAATGCAGCGGGCAAACACGAAGCGGAAACAGGGGTTCATGGCCGTGATCAAGAAAACAGGCGATTCCCTTTTAAAAGTTCAAGCCTCTGATGGGGACTTGTGCGTTTGAAACCGACAATCGCGCCTTCCAGACGCAAAGCTTTTGAACCCTGCCAAAAGGCGTGAACGATCACCTTTCCTGAAAAAAAAGCCCGTCGGAGGGAAACGACGGGCATGAGCAATTCATCAAAGGAAATTTGATCCGCACCGGAATGCAGCGGGCAAACACGAAGCGGAAACAGGGGTTCATGGCCGTGATCAAGAAAACAGGCGATTCCCTTTTAAAAGTTCAAGCCTCTGATGGGGACTTGTGCGTTTGAAACCGACAATCGCGCCTTCCAGACGCAAAGCTTTTGAACCCTGCCAAAAGGCGTGAACGATCACCTTTCCTGAAAAAAAAGCCCGTCGGAGGGAAACGACGGGCATGAACAATTCATCAAAGGAATGTACTTCTTTATATGCAAAAAATATGCCAACACTCATAAAAAGCAAAAAATTCCGGTTTATCAATACGTTACTTAAAAACACCCCTTCTTCGCCTTCCAAAAGCAGGCCTATCTCTGTACTGTTTTTTGAACATCTTTCTGTTTTCAGTAGGTCTGCCGCGCCCGCAAAGAAAAATTCTTGAACACGGGCATGCGGGCTTTGAAGGGCTTTGCCTGTGGCAAGGGATATGCTAGCATGGGCGTATGCAAAGCAAAACGGAAACAAAACAGGAACGGGGGAAACCCATGCCGAGGCGAGGAAAGCGGGCATGAACAGTTCATGCTGGGGAGTCATCCTTGCGGCTGGCAAGGGAAAACGCCTCTCCGAGGCCACAGGAGGCACGCCAAAGCAATTCCTCCGACACGAGGGCGTGCCGCTCTGGTGGCGATCCGTTCAGGCCATGGCCGCCTCTCCCCGCATACACGGGCTGGTTTTGGTCTTTCCTCTGGAAAAAATGGAAGAAGCGGAAGCGGAACTTCGTTCTCTGAAAACATCCTTCCCAACTGGCGTACCGCTGAAAGCCGTCAGCGGCGGGGCAAGGAGACAGGACTCCGTGCGCCTAGGGCTCGAGGCCTTGCCACGGGAATGCACGGGTGTTCTCATCCATGATGCCGCCCGCCCCTTCCTTTCCACCGCGCTTGTTTCGCGCTTAGCCCTTGCTCTTGACTATGCCCCCGGCGGCGTCATCCCGGGCGTCGCGGTGTCTGATACCATTAAACAGGTTGATGAAAACGGCCTGGTGACGCAAACGCCGGATCGTTCGGCTTTGCGCGCCGTGCAGACGCCGCAGGCCTTCCCGCTGAAAATTCTGCGTGCGGCCCATGCCAGAGCGGAAGTCGAGGGCTGGGAAGTTACGGACGATGCCTCGCTCATGGAACGCCACGGATACCCTGTTCACGTCATTGAAGGAGAGAGGGAAAACATCAAAATCACACATCCCCGCGATCTTGATCTGCTTTCCTCGCGGAAAAGTTCCTTGCCCTGCTGTGGCCACGGCTACGATGTCCACGCCTATGGCGGCGACCGCCCGCTTGTCCTTGGCGGCGTTGCCGTGGGCGGATCCTTTTTCGTTCGCGCCCATTCCGATGGCGACGTCTTGCTGCACGCGCTCATGGATGCCGTACTCGGCTGTTTTGGCGGGGGTGACATCGGTCGGCTCTTCCCCGACAGTGATGCACGCTTTGAGAACATTTCCTCCGTGATTTTGCTGGATCGGGTACTTAGTCTGGCCGCAGAGTCCGGAGTTCGACTCGTCCATGCCGATCTCACCGTCATTGCCCAAAAACCCCTCCTCGCCCCTCATGCCGATGCGATACAGCGCAACGTGGCCCGTCTGCTCAACCTTTCTCCCGATCATGTGGGCTTCAAGGCCACAACGGAAGAGGGCCT
>CAZWBH010000071.1:0-5579 GCA_964632155.1 uncultured Mailhella sp. | reverse complement strand
CACATATTAATTCTCCTACTACAGCCCGACAGCGACTTTAACGGCGACGGCCATCTGATAGAGGACTTGAGTAACGTCTTTGACGAGTTGGAGGTTTTTGGAATCGAACTTAGGCATGACGAGGATGCGGTCACCGGGTTGAATGGATTGACCTTTAGCGCGGGAGACTTCGCCGTTGAGGCCGACGATGAGGATATTGGCGGAGTCGGCTCTATCGGAGAGGCCGCCGGCGCCAGCGATGTAGTCATTAAGAGGAAGATGTTTTTCCCAGGTAACGGCGGTGGGGATGAGGACTTCTCCGGAGACGTGAACGACATCGGTTTTACGAGGGATGATGACTTCGTCGCCCTGTTCGAGGAGGACATCGGAGGTTATGCCGTTGCGGGAGACGACGAGGACGCCGTCGGGTTCGAGACGAGAGGCGCGTTGAACGAAGTTTTGGATGAGTTCCGCTTCGCGAACGCGGATGTTGGCTTCGTCCACGGAGGCGGAGGTAGCGGTGAGAGCGCTCTGTTCGAGGCGGCGCAGGGCGTCAGCGAGGATGACTTTTTGTTCTGCGGCGACGGATTTACGGCGGATGTAGATGGAGTTGACATCGGCGAGTTCAGGTTCCACGGCGATGTAAGCCAGGAGAGTTTTCAGATGAGTTTCTTTGAGGACGGGGAAGCGGGAAGCGCCGTGAATGGCGCCAGAGACGGCCACCATAACGGTATTGCCCCGGGTGTCGGCCACGAATTCGATGCGGTCTCCGTCTTCAATGCGGAGTTTTTGGAAGTCTTCGAGGGAGAGATAGACGTTGAAGGGTTCACCGTGCCGCATACCGCTCACGCTGACATGGGAGACGGTGTTCATGGGTGGGGCGCAGGCCAGAAGATCCTTTCCCGCGGCCTGACCCTTGAACTCGTAGCGGGCCGGCTGGCGCAGAAGCCCATAGGCGGCCACGGACATGCCGATGGGTTCCACAAGAATAGTGTCGCCATCCTTGAGACGGATCTGCGGCAACTCTCCGCGCAGTATGTAGGAATAAAGATCCATGCGGCTGATAATCTTCTTGCCGCGCAGGATTTTGATGTTTCGATAACTGCCTTGTTCGGGGAGAATGCCGCCGGCTCTGTCAAGATATGAGATGACGGGATCCTGCGGCCCGCCTGCGTAACGGCCTGGACTTGCCACGTTGCCGGCCACGAAGACGGCCACGGGCTGTGCGCTTTGCAGGTTGACGTAAATATTCACGTTTTCCGGGAAAATCGCGGTGAGCTTTGAGCGTACCGCTCCGGTAAGGGCAGACTGCTTAAGTCCGGCCACACGGACGGGTCCGACTTCCGGCAGGAAAATGTTGCCCTGCTGATCCACAAAGAGGACATCGTCATAATTGCGGGCACCCCAGACGCGCACGGTAATTCTGTCTCCGGGTAGGATGACATAGTCGTCGTTCATGCCGTTGCCGTAGGTGCCGGCGAAATTGCCACGGAAAAGATTTGCGCCGAACGGCTCCAGCCCCTGAGCTATGTCCGGCTGGTAGCGATCCTGCGCCCATGCGGGGAGACCGGGCATATTCTGGCGCTGAAGCTCCTGCTGGAGATAGCCGGAACGCGATTCAAAACCATTCTGCGGATACGGTATACCTTGCGGGTTTTGACCATAATTTTGCCAATAAAAATTATTCAGGCGGTAGCCGTTGGGGAGATATGAGGGGGGCCTTGTGGCGGGCAGGGCCTGGATGCCGCCGCTACCGCCCGGGCTGGGATTAGCGGATTTACCCAGGGAATCGCCATAGACGGCGCTGTTCTGATCTGACTGACCCGCGGCGAAGACGGGAAGAGAGAAGGCCAGAAGGAAAGCGGCCAGTGCAAGAGTCGCGGCGCCTCGGAAGAAGAATATCCATCCTGTCATGCTAAAACCCCGCATGCTCGCGCACTGCGGCGATAATGAGGGAAAGGAGAGTCGCCAGTGCCAGGGCGCCGGCGAAGACATAGACTGTAAACAGGAAGGGGCGCGGGAAAAGAGATTCATCCGACAGGGCGGGTTTTTCAAAGGCCACCACATAGCGGGATTGAGCTTCGGCCTTGACACGAGCTGTTTCGAGGGATGTCATGGCGGAAACCAGCTGTTTGCCGGCGAATTCGCTTTCCGTTTTCAGGGCTTCGTATTCCGCGGCAAAGGAAGTGAGGCTGTCTGGCCTGGCTTCCCCTGCAAGGCGGAGCTTTTCGGAGGCAAGCTGCTTCTCCACCGCATCCAAACGTGCATGAAGACCAATGAGCGCCGGGGCGTCCTTGCTCATATAGGTGGAGGCCGCCGCGATTTCCGCGCGCAATTTCACGGATTCGCCTTCCAGACCTCTGACAATGCCCTGCAAGCCACCGGCGGTGGAAGCGATATCCAGCATACCGGTACGTTCGCGGAAAGCGCGCATGGCGTCCTGAGCCTTGCGGACTCTGATTTCCGCCGTCTTTACCTCGGTCGCGGCCAGAGCGATGGCGTCTTCCTGGGCGCGCCGACTCATGGTGTTGACAAGTTCCTCGCTTTTGGTGAGTACAGCCTCCGCCAGTTTTTTTGCCGTCTCCGGATCATAGGCCTTGACGGAAAGAGCGATGATGCCGCTTTCAGGATCAAGGGAAGGCCTTACCATCCACTGCCAGTACCAGAGCTTGTCATCCCGTGTGGCGCTGGAAGACAGGCGACTGATAATATCGTGATCATGACTGGAAAAATGCTTGAAAATGCCCATATCGGCATCTATGGCTTCCATGATGTCCGGGGCCTGTATGTATTCGGCCACGATGCGGGCGTCCACGCCTAAGTTCACGGCCGAGGGCAGGAGCAGGGAGGCAAGACCGCTGGCCGCGCTCATGGCATCCGCGCCACGCACGGCAAAGCGGGTTTCGGCTACATACATGGGCGAGGCCCACAGCCAGAAGTAAATAAACGCCAACAAGGTGGGCAGGAATACGGCAAGCAGGAAGGCCTTCATCGCCCAGGAAAGACGGGCCGCGGCTTTAATCGTTGCCTCTACAGGTCGCACGGTAAGGATCATATCGGGGATGCGATGCAACACGGACGTGTTGAGAGAGCCGGGCGCAGGCGCAGTCTCCGCATGTAGAGATACGGAGACATTCTGGGCTTCGGCTGAGGGCATCACGACCGGAGTCTGCCCCTCTGAATTTGCCGGGGTGGCAGGCGCGGATGTTTCTGTGTTTGTGTTGAGGGGCGATGCGGAAACATCTTTATTTTCTGCTGATGACTGTGTGGCAGAGGTGGCTTCTGATGGCTTGCCTGCCGCAGGGACAGCGGGAGTCTGCATTTCTGGCTTGACGGACGTAACGGGCGACGCGACGGGAGAGGCGGGAGCTGCCTGCGTGGCTTGCTGCGCCTGAGTCGTCACATCGGCGCGCTGTTCAGTGGAAAGCTGTTCAACGTCCGGCATGGCAGATCTCCGCGTAGACGCGCAGGGCGTCTTCCACTTTGTCATAGACACGCAAAAGGCCGTTGTGCAGTACCGCCACGTTATCGCAAGTCTGGCGTATCAGGTTCATATTGTGCGATACGATAACCAGCGTCGCATGGGCCTTGCGTTCCTCAAAAACTTGTTCCGCCTTGCTTTGCAGTTTCGCATCGCCCACGGAATAGCCTTCGTCGATGAGGTAGAAATCAAAGCCTATGGACATGGTCAAACCGAAGGCGAGTTTGGCGCGCATACCTGAGGAATAGGTTCTGATGGGCATATCCATATAGGGGCCAAGTTCTGTAAAATCCTCCACGAACTCTGTTACTTTCTTGATATCCGCGCCATAGACGCGGCAGGTAAAGCGCATATTCTCCCTGCCTGTCAGACTTCCATGGAAGCCGCCGGCAAAACCGATGGGCCAGGAGACACGCCCCTTGCGGGTGACTTTCCCGCTGTCCGGCCGTTCCGTGCCGCTGAGAATACGAACGAGCGTGGATTTGCCCTGACCGTTCATTCCCAAGACACCCATATTTACACCAGGCAGGATGGTAAGACTGGCGTCGCGCAGGATATGTTTCCGCTCTCCGTGCGGCAGGGGGTAGGATTTGCAAACGTTGACAAGTTCGATCATAGGGCTTTTTTCCCGCGCATATGGCGTTCCAGGAGCAGTCCGAGGCTGAGGGAGAACAGACACCACACGATCACGTAGCTAATACTGTGCAAAGGACTTATGGCGGATAAGGAAAAACCGTGGCGCTGCCATTCAATGAGATGCGCCAGAGGGTTTATCATTAAATATTCGGAAAACCTGGCCGGCAGTTCGGAGACTTCGAAAAACACCCCTGAGGTAAAGAAGAAAAAGCGCATCAGGAGGGGAACAAGCCTCTCCAGGGTAGACCAAAAGCAAGCGATAGAAGAGAATATCGTTCCCACTCCCAACCCAAGGAGCGGCGCAAAAATGAGCGTGGAGGCGAGAGAAGCGGGATCATGCAAGGTCATGGGCTCGCCCAGCGCGAGCGCCAGGGAAAGGATCACTAGGGCGCAGACGAGCTGAGTACCCCAGACCACCGCGGTGCGGGCGAGCATGAGATCGAGTTCCGTGACCTGCGGGAAGGTCAGGAGGGCGCGGTTGCCGTTTACCGCAGCCATACACCGCATTACCGTATCACTGAACATACGCAAAGGAATGAAGCCGCAGAGCAGAAATACGGCCATCCCCATGCCATGCGGCGCATGCGCGCCCAAAAAAAGACGAATAATCCAGAATATCCCGATCTGAAAGGCCGTCATGATGATTGCCCAGAGATAGCCGAGCTTGGTGTGTCCGTACAGCGTGTGTACTTCCCGCAGGATGAGCGCGACAATAACCCGACACTGAACGGCGAGAGCCGACGACGTGGAAGAGGTGGTCAATGTGGCAATCATTGCGGCAGGCTCTCAAAGATGGAAGGAAGAAGGCGCCAGGCGCCGTCAGATTGTTTGCAGAGGGCAAGACGCTGCCGCTCAACACCGCGGAGAACAGAGGCAGCGCGGCATTGTTCTCCCAAACCTGAGAGATAGAAAGAACCAGCCTCAATGGTGGCTGGCCCGAAGGGGGTAACATCAAAAAAGCGCTGTACCCCCGTGGGCAACACGGCCAACTCATCGGCAAGAGAAGGCGAAGGTGCGGCAATCATCTCTTCGGAAAAATGCGACTGATCGTATGAAGAACAGGCAGAAAGCTCCAGGCAAAGGAGTGCGGAAAGAATCAGGCCGATCATTCCGCTTTTGCGCAGCGAGATCAGAGGAAGAGAAAGACAGGCGGCGAGGATCGCCTTTTCCGCAGACAAAAAAGCGGAAAAGCCACGAAGGCAAGTTTTTTCAAGCAATCTTTCATCAACCATGCACATACACGACCACTCAGACAATAAGACTCTTCCCATGAATCCCGAGACCTGCGAAATCCACCCGTACTCGTTATTAACCTCGTTATTAACATTGATGAACACAATATGTTCGGAGACATATATCCTAACATTTCCTTAATGTAAATATTTTTCGCAGAGATTTTCTCTTTCCACGGGCCGCCTATTTTCATCCCACCCAACCCACCCTAACCTTAACTAACGCTTTTAACAATCGCAAACGGATAAAA
>CAZWBH010000070.1:0-5763 GCA_964632155.1 uncultured Mailhella sp. | reverse complement strand
ACGTACCGGGGCAGGGCGTTTCGGCGCGGGTGGACGATTCTGCGGCACGCATTGCGGGCGCAGGGCAGGAGGCTGAGGCGCGGGCGCTGGGGAACTTTGGCGCGACCCTGGGCAGAGCGACGAGCAAAATGGCGGACGCCTACGACGAGTATTCCCGCTCTAAGGCCACGGCCTTGATAACGCGCTACCGCCGCTCTCAACACGAAGCGCTTGTTGGCGAGGGGGGCCTTTTGCGTACGCAGGGGGAAGAAGCGCTGGGCGTGGAGTCCCGCGGCGAGGCAGTCTGTCACCGCCTGCGAGAAGAGCTTTCGCACGGCGTGGGCGAAAAGGCAAAGCATTATTTTAACCTCTTTGCGGACGCTGCGGACAGGGATTTTTCGCTCCAAACGGCGCGACACGCCGAGGAGCAACGCGTTGCCTGGATGAACCGCACCGATGAAGACGCGGCGCAGGAACGGGCGGAAGCGGCCATGGCGGCGTATAACAATCGCGATGCCTTCAACAGGGCCGTGGCCGAGTCCCTGTGGTACACGCGGCAACGCTTGCTGCGGCAGGGCTTTGTTGGCGAGGCTGTGGAGCTTGGCCTAAAAGAGATGAGCAGCAAAATCTTCCTTGGCGCGCTTCAGCAGGCCCTGGCAAACAAAGATATGGGGAGCGCCGAGGCTCTGCTTCAGTACGGCGGCAAGGAGTTTAAAGACGAAGGTAGGCCCGGCGCCACACGCTCCTACATGACGGCTCCGGATCTAGCGGCGGCGCGGGAGTCCATTGAGCGCAAGCGCGAGGCCATGGCCGTGGAGGCGGATCGGGCGGCCAAACAGGAAGAGGCTCAACTTGTACAGGGCACGGCATCTGGCTTTCTGGAGCAGGCGCGTGACTTCCCTGAAGACGAGCGCGAGGGCGCTTTGGCCGAGATGTGCGAGGGGATTGCCGACCTTGAACTGCGCAAGAAGGTGTTTAGCGCGGGCAGGACGGCGCTTGCCATGGACAAGGCCAGAAGCAACGCCGAGGCCAGCAGGCAGGTGCGTGCCTATGAGGAATTTGCCCAAAAGCAGGGCTGGAACGCGGCGCAGGCCATGGCGAACCTTCCCAACGCCACAAACCTTTCGGAAAAGGCTGTAAAGAAGCTGGAGGAAAACTACAGCAAGGGCCTGAACAAGGAGACGCCGGAGAACCGCGCGGCCAAGAGGGAACTTCTGGTTCTGCTGGACAAGGGCGTGGAGAACGGCGGCATGGACAGCGCGGACACGGACGCCATTGAGGACTACGCCTTCAAGCACGGGCTGACCACGGCGCAGACCAAGGCGGCCTTGAAGTACGCGGAGACGGGCGGGGCGAAAGGCTTCCTTACCATGTCTATGGCGCAAGCCGCGGCGAAGCAGCTCTATCCGAAAGATGAGACAAAGGCCAAAAATCTGGCAGCCGAGTATTTTGATCTTCTGGCCGACCAGCTGGATCCGGGCAAGAAGGCTACGGTGGATCAGGTGCGCGGTATTCTGGCCATGTTTTTAACGCAGGGTGAAAGCGAGGAGTCTATCGGCTTTCGCCTTGGGCGCGACATGAGCTACGGCAAAGCGCTGAAACGCGGCGAGGGGGAGAGCTTCTTCGCGACTGTGCCACAGGAGGACAAGGCGCGGATTGAGGCGCTGCTCAGGCAGGAGAAGATTGATCCGACACCGGCGAGAGTATCGCAGTATTATTTGCAGGAGCGGAGGGCAGGAAGATGAGTCAGGCGCTTTTGGAGCAGTGGAAGCAGGAAGACGCGAACGAGAACCCTGGCGGGCCGGGCGTGCGCTCCGCGCTTACGGTGGCCTCTGACACCACGGCAGACCAGCAGGCTCACGATAGGGATCTGGCGAACGCTCTGGGCTTTACGCCGGAGGTCATTGCGGAACAGCGGCCCTGGGCGGAGCAGGAGAGAACCGCGCGAACCATTGAGCGGAACCCGCTCTTTGCCCAGTGGGCCGAGGAAGACAAGACGCACGCTTCCTTTGCCCAGGACGATACCGAGAAAATGGGCGACGTCTTCGAGATTATGCACGAGGCCGAGCTGGACGGCGCGGGAACGAGCAAGGACAACATGGTGCGCGCCATGCTCACCTACGAGGCCAGGCGCGGGGACAAGGCGGCACAAAAGCGGCTCATGGAGCTGGAGGGTTTGAGCGAAGACGAGCGCAAGTATGGAACCGTTTCGCAAACGCCTTTGCCCGGCACGGCTTCGCAACTGGCAACATCTCTTGGCGAGGGCTGGAAGGGCGTGCAGCGCAGTCTTCTGGGCGCGCTGGCTCTTGTGGGCGACAATATGCAGGGGAGCGTGGAAGACGATCAGGGGAACGCCATGGAGCTTCCTACCAACCGCTTCTTTGCCGCTCTTGGCGAGCGTGCCCGTCGTGGAGTGGAAGAGCTGGAGCTTTCCGAGTCCGCGCCGTTGAACGCTCCCGGCTACTTGAACGACTTTGCGCGCAATTTGCCGCAAGTCATTACAACACTTGGAGTCGGGGCGCTGACCGGCGGTACCGGATCCGCGCTTACCATGGGCGCGCAGATTGCAGGCGGGCAGTATCTTGACCTGACCACACCGCCACCCGTGAATATGCCTTCCGCTCAGGAGCTGGACGACCGGGCGCGGCAGATAGCCCTGCTTTTGGACAGCAGACGTGCGGCGGCTGGCACTGCCGGGGAGGATACGGGCGCGTATGATGTGGGCGCGAACCTGCGCCTGGGGGAAAACCTGCAGCTTCCCGCGGGCACGGAGGAAGGAGAGCCGTCTGTCTGGGCCATGAACCTTGCCAGAGCAAGGGCGATTGCCGATGCCGTACTGAACACCCCGCAGTCCGTTTCGTCCGGCACGGCGGCTGTGGCGGGCCTGGGCAACGCGGCGGTTCAGGCGCCGCTGGAAATGCTGGGCCTTGGCAAACTGTTTCAGGTTTTCAAGGCGACGGGCTGGGGGAGCATGCTCAAGGGCGTGTTTGAATCCGCGCTGACCGAGTTTGTCACCGAGACCATACAGCAGCATCCCGATGAATTTGCCAATATCTGGGCCGAGGGCGTGACGCGGGGCGAGAGCTTTTCCGATATTTGGAACACCTACACGGGCAAGTTTTGGGATATTACCAGGGAAGGCATGTATTCCGGCTTGGTGGCGGCGCCTTTTGGCTTGCTGGGCGGCATGGCAAAAGTAGCCACGGATGCTTCCCTGGCCAGAGACGCGCGGGATTGGGTGGCAGGCCAGAGCGCTTTCCATGCCAAGGTAGAGGAAACCAAGGCCAAAAAGCTTGCCCCGCCAGTGCTGCAATCCGCTCTGGAGGCGGGCGGCATGACGGGCAGCGTGGCCATACCCGCCGAGGAAGTTTTACGCCTGCATCAGGACGGCGTGCCCGTGCTGGAGTCCATGGGCTGGGAAGAAGCGGACGTGCAGACAGAGGCTGAGCGCGGCGGCTTTATGACGGCCAAAATGTCGCGCCTGCACTCGCACTTGGACAGCGATGCCTTTGGCAAGGTGATTAATCTGGCCAAGCCTTCCCCTACGGCTTGGAGCTTGACCGAGGCTGAGCAGTTTGACTCTCGCGTGAAGGAAGACGTGGACAAGATGGTGGCCGAGAAGCAGGCCGACGATGCGGACAGGGCTGCCATTGCCGCTGAGCGTGCGCGCATTGAGGCGGAGTTTCGGGAAGCCATGCAGTCCATTCCGGGGCTGCGGGCGGAGATCAAGGGAACTACTGGATCTCTGGCGGATTTGGACGCGCAAAACAGGGACACTGTGGAATCTGCCGTGGCCTACAATATGACGCTTATTGACAGCCTGGCGCGAACCTTCTCCCGCTATGAAAGCGCGGTGGATTTCTATTCGCGCATCAGTGCGCGGGGCATGATGTTTCACCCCACAAGCGGGCGGCTGGTGACGCCGGAAGAGTACATAAAGGCCGCGCAGAGCATGGAGGAGCGCGAGGCGGATTTGGCCGGGGCCGAGGCGCTACGGCCGTTCTGGGATACCGTGTGGCACAGGATTGACCCGGCCAGCTTGAAGCAGGACTGGCCGGAGGCGGAAAAGGAACTGCGTTCCATGGGGCTGGGGCTGATCTTTCAGTCCGCTGGCAAGGGCGGTATGGTCATAGACGAGATAGCCGACGAGCTGGAGCGGGCGCACCTTATGCCCGAGGGTAGCGGGGCGGACGCGCTTGTTGAAAAGCTCAAGGGGATGAAGCCACCGCGCCGGGGGTGGAGGATGAGGCAGGAAGATGGCACGGCGTCTGCCGAGGAAGGATCGCGATTCGTTACAAGAAAAGAGGCCATAGCTCTTGATAAAGCAGACGGTGGGCATTGGCGGGAAAATGCCATAAAAAGAGCAAAACAACTTGAAAAAGAAGGTAAAAGTAAAGAAGAGATTTTTAAGGAGACGAGCGCCAGGAGGAATGAAAAGGGGAGTTGGATTTACGAGGAAAAGCCCGCAGAGGTTAAACTTGAAGAAGACATAGCACGATGGGAAAAGTTTATCGACGACTTGAATGAAAAGCCGCGAAGAACAGTAGATAGTCTTATGCTTCGCCAGACTCCTGCGGTGTTCCATTTTATTGGCGCGGATTTTTCTGAGTTTTACCTTGATCCGCATATGTATGACGGTTTACCTTTTGGCAATCCTGAAAAATGGCAACACGCCCATGATGAGATTGACAAAGAGACATTGAAGCAACTTCCAAAGGCGTTGGCAAACCCTATAGCTATTTTTGAATATGTTAATCCGAGAACAAAGAAAACCGTTACCAACTCGTTTGTTGTGATGGTTAATCTTGACCAAGAAAGTGGTGGAACAGTTGCCACGGCACTTCATATTAAAGGCTTTGGGAATGGAAAGGCTAAGGTCAATTATCTCAAGACGGCTTTTGAAAGAAGATATATAGACGGAAAAATTAATAATGAGTACTTTGTTGAGTTGGTTGAGAATCCAAAAAAAACAAGCCTGCGTTATGTCAACACAGGCTTATACAGAAGGTGGAAATCCAAAGCCTACCCAAGCTGGGGTAGGGGGGACATTCCGTTTCCTGCGAGTCAGAATATAACCAATGAAATTGACTTAGGCAAGTTAAAAAAACAGCATCCTGGTGTAAAAACGCAGAATGACCTTGCCGAGCTGAAAAAACAGAATCCTAGGCATTACCAGGGTGAGCTACAGGCCCGGGGTTATGTGGAGATAGCCAGGGGGCATGAGTACACGATTCAGCTCTTGCAGCACGCCAATTTATCCACGCTGTGTCATGAGGTGGGACATATAGCCCTTGCCGAGATGAAGCGCCTTATAGACATGGGCGTGGCGGATAATCGGCTCAAGGAAGACTACAGGAAGATCCGCGAGTACTTGGGCTTGCAGGAAGGCGATAACCTTGCGGACGGCACAAAACCGCGCATGGTGGCGGCCAATGAGAAGTTTGCCAAGGCCTGGGAACTGTACCTGAGGGAGGGCAAGGCGCCGTCCGCTGGGCTGGAATCCGCCTTTGCGCGCTTCAAGCGCTGGCTTTTGCGGATTTACAAGTCGGTGGTGGACAACCCGTATTTTGCGGGCGTGGAGCTGAACGAGGATATGCGCGGGGTGTTTGACCGGCTTCTGGCGCAGGAGGAAGAGATACGCCAGGCGGCGGAAAGGAACGGCCTGAGCGCCAACCTGCGGGCGGAACTGGACGCGCTGGGGCTTTCGGGCAACGAGCGGGCGCACCTTATGCCCGAGGGCGGCGGGGCGGATGCGCTCATCGAAAAGCTCAAGGGCATGAAGCC
>CAZWBH010000069.1:0-5841 GCA_964632155.1 uncultured Mailhella sp. | reverse complement strand
CAGGGCGAGCCAGCTACCTTTGAACCCTGTATGCCCCGTCAAAAATACGGAGGGTTCAGCCCCTTCTTTTTTTGTTCAGGATTTTTATGGAACACGAACGATTGCCGCATGATCCGGCATACAAGCAGTTTTCAGCGATCCGGGGATGGTGGAATCGCTGTTGCGGGATTTTGTTTCCGCCGATTTCATAGACGATCTGGACTTTTCAACGCTGGAGCGTTGCGGCGGCAGTTATGTGACGGACGACTTGCGGGAACGCCATGATGATATTGTCTGGCGAGTCGGCTGGAAAAAAGGATCGTGGTGTTATGTGGTGTTGCTTTTGGAGTTCCAGAGTACGCCGAATCCCTGGATGGCGCTGCGGATGCTTTCCTACACCGTGCTGCTGTTACTGGATCTTATCAAGTCTGGAGCATTGCCGGAAAACGAGGGCTTGCCACCGGTATTCCCCATAGTTATCTATAATGGCGGCAGGGAGTGGAAAGCGCCGCAGGATGTTGCGAAACTGTTCGCGCCCATGCCGGAAGGCTTGAAGGCCTATTGTCCGCGGCACCGGTATTTTTTATTGGACGAGAGCCGGGTGTCAGGAGCAGAACTGGAGAAGAGCAAGGGGCTTGTTGCGCAACTTTTGAGACTGGAACGAGCCAGGGATCCGGAACAGGTTCGGCGGATAGTCAGGGAACTGATTGACCGGCTTCACGATCCGGAATACCAGTTTTTGCGCAGGGCGTTTACCGTATGGCTGGGCCGTGTTGTTTTGAGACGCTCTGGAATGACAGAAGAAGTTTCCGAATTTCAAGATTTGCGGGAGATAGACGCCATGTTGGAAGAACGCGCCGCACAGTGGAAAGATGAATACATCAGGCAGGGAGTCCTCATGGGCGAGGCCAGAGGAAGAGCGGAAGGCATTGGTTTAGTCTTACGGGATGTTCTGGAGGATCGATTTGGAATCCTGCCTTCAACCGTGACATCCTCTATTGCGAACGTGTCAGATGCAAACGTCTTGCGCAAGCTGACGGTATCCGCGTATCGGGCCGAATCCTTGCAGACGATTATTGACCAGATCAAAAAAGAAACAACTATCTAGCCGGAAGCGTATCCCTCGTCTCTTCCCCCTCTCGTCTGCCGCACAACAACTGAAGAACTGAAACGCCTGCAACGAGAAAAGCGTTGCGGGATGCGAATCGGCAATACCCGCAGAGCCTCCGTCGGCAAATATCATGCGTTATCTGCATAGGGTAGGCCGTACGGTGACAGATCTTCAGAGGAAAAGATTTCGCTTTTCTCTCTCAATCAGGCCGGACATGGTCGTGTTCCAGAAAGATCGCTTTCCGTGCGGGAACGGACAAAGAAGGAAAAACTGCCTATGACTTTTTGCCGATGAGCTTTTTGCACCAGGATTTTGCCACGCGGAAGGGTTTTGTGGACTTCCAGGCGGCGGAGTTCTGAATGACGTTGAGTTTCTTTTTGACCTAATTCCTGACTTGTTTCAGCAAGCCCCTTTTCCAGCGTGTTTCAGCTTCTTTTTCCGTCTCAACGACATTGCTCTCATTCAGAATAGTTTTGTCACCCGCTCTCGCATCTGTGTTTTTCAGGCAAGGCCTGTTTTTTTGCCCGCACTGTTTATGGAAGGTGAAGAAATACCGTATAAATGTTACTGTTACGGAATGCAGAGGATTCTTTGCGGTCTTGAACCATCCTTGATGACTTTTCCGCCTCGACACAGGCGCGGGGTTTACCCGTTGCGTCCCCTGCCTTCGCCGTGTTTCTTGCACTAAAAGGCGACATGACCATTCAGCGTGTCATGGCCTGGCACAAGGACTACGCACGCTTTCCACATCGGGACAGGGGGCAAAGACTATCCCGCTTTTTTACCTGCACATGCCAGAACACGCCGTACCGATTCTTCCAGTGTCTGCGTCTCATCAAGGCGGATATGCGGGACGAGGGGCAGTTCCACTTCTGTTCCTGAACCCGCCATGTTCTTCACCGTTCCTTTCTGTTCTCCGGCATACAGGCCTTTCGGATCGCGGCGACGACGCACGTCTTCCGGCACATCCAGAAAGACTTCCAAGTAGCCCGGCAGATTTTCCCGGTTCCAGGCGTGGACTTCGTGAAAGAGCGAGATGGTGGCCACAATGACGGTAAAGCCCTGTCTGGCCAGAAGGCCTGCCAGACGGGCGTAGGTCAGGGCGAGATTTTTGCGGCTGGCGGCATCAAAGCCAATATCTGCCGTGTTCAGAGCCTGCCGCAGTTCGTCGCCGTCCAAAAGAATGGACCCGGGCAGGCGATCCAGCAGCGCGCGGGCAAGGGTAGTCTTGCCCGCGCCGGAAAGGCCGGTGATCCAGATGACCCGGCCCCCGTTTTTTTGTTCAGAAGAAGGCATTACTAGTCCTTGCGCTGTGCTATCCAGGCTCTGGTTGTGTACGGGATGGAGATGCTTTTCCGCCCCAGAGTGTCAAGATAGCGTTTAATTTCCTCAATGATGGCGCCAAACTTTTCTCCGGCCTGGCGCTGCAGCGTGGCGTGAGAGGCCCAGGCGCGCACGGTGTCCCTGATGTCCTGTTCCCAGAGGATTTTTCCTTCCACATGGATGGCGGGCTGGAACAGGCCGGAGGAGGCGATTACCTCGGTTTGATCCTCGCGCCGGGTTCCGTAGCCGTAGCCTGGAATGCTCGCCTTGATGATGTCCTCAATATGTTTCTGGATGGGATCGTCCAGATCTCGATGGTTCCACAGGCAGGCAAAAGACTTGCCGGGCTTGAGCAGACGATACGTTTCTGCCAGGGCCTTGCCGCGGTCACAGGCGTTGAATGAGGAGCCAAAGGTCACAAAGTCATAGACGCCCGAAGGGCATCCTGTGGCCTCGCCCGTGCCTTCGCTCCAGTGTACGGAGCTGAGATGGGCCGTGCGTTTTTTGCCGTTGGCCCGCATGGCGTCGTTGGGTTCAACCGCGTCGACCAGACAGCCGAAGTCTGCCAGGGGAAGAGTGAGATGGGCTACGCCCGCGCCGATGTCGCATACCTTGTCGCCCGGTTGGAGCTTGGCGATTTTGAAGAGTTTTTCCAGCGCGGCAGGCGCGTAATCAGGGCGTTTCAAATAAGCATCGGCAAGTTGTGTGTAATCCCAGTCTGTTTTCATACTCTTCCCCCTTGGGGTTAGGGGCCTATTCCCTCAGCGGGAACGGCGTCCTTTGGTTTTGCGCGATCCATGCGCGGGTGAGATACTCGGCCTCAATGACCGGAATATCTCTGGTAACCTCTCTGATATGGTCGATGAAGCGGGCAAAGCGTTCTTCTCCCGCCTGCACGCGCACATCATTGACCGACAGCCACAGACCGATATAGCGCTCTGGCGTCTGCTGTTCCGTATGCCGGCCTTCCAGATAGAGAACATCGGCAAATTCTTCACGGCTGCGCAGACGTTCTGTCAGTGTACTGCAAAATTCGGAGCGTCCGGAGGACACCCGTTTGAGTTCTGGCACAAGTTTGTGCAGATAGTCTTCAATTTCCACCAGGAGCGGGTTGGATTCAAAGCGCCGGGTGTTCCAGAGCGCCATGAAGAGACCGCCGGGTTTTAGGATTCGCCTGAATTCCTTTACCGCCGCGTCAAAATCCGGCCAGTGAAAGGAAGAGGCCATGCAGGCCATGTCGCAGCAGACATCGGGCAGGCCGGTGTGTTCTGCGCCGCCTTTTTGCCAGACAATGCCGCTCTTGCCGTTTTGCTTTTCCCCGGCCTCGCGCATGGCGTCGTTGGGTTCCACGGCAAGAACGCGAACCCCCGCTTCCGCCAGCTGGCGGGACCAGATACCTGTACCCGCGCCCGCGTCCACGCAGGTCAGCGGGGTGCCCTTACCGTCTCTCTCTCTCTCTCTCTCTCTCTCTCTCTCTCTCTCTCTCAGCAAGAGACAGGAAGGCCTTCAAAACAAAGGGTGAGTAGCCGGGGCGGTAACGGGCATAGTTATCCGCCAGTGCCGTAAAATCTCCGTGTTTCATAAGGTTCTCCTTTAGCGCCAGTCGTGGATCCAGTTGCCCTGAGCCAGCGCGTTTTCATAAGCGTGGAGGTCGGCGCTGCTGTCCGCCTCGCACCATTTTCCAGCCACGGGTACCGCGCCAATGGGCGTATCCTGCGCCAATAGCAGGCGCAGAAAGCTGGTCATGTCGGTCTTGTCCACCGCGTTGCCCAGGGATCGGCAAAGCTGAGTCACGCTCTCCCAGCCGGAGGGGCTGAAGCAGAACAGCCCCATGTACTGGCCGTGGATGTCATCCAAGGTTTGCGGCTTGCCCCCGATTTCCTTCAGAATGCCGTTTTCCTGGTAGAAAGTCTCGGCGTCCAGCAATGGATTGCCAAAACGCAGAGACCACAGCGATTCCCACTCCGTATCATAGGTGATGGCAATGTCAGACGGGCAGGTCAGCAGTTTGCGCACATGGCCTGTGTGGTAGACAATGTCGGAATACGAAACGACCAGCCGTTCGGCGCCGTGGGCGAAGACGTCGCGGGCAAAGCCGTCGGCACAGAGCAGGGAAGCGAGCATATTGGTCTCTTCCCAGCGCGGGTTATCCACGGTTTCAAAGGGGCCTTGGAGGCACGAGGCCGCGTAGCCGCGAACCACAAGCAGGCGTTCCACGCCCGCACCCCGCAGAGCGCTCACCTGCCATTCCAGGAGCGGTTTGCCCGCCAGCCGCACAAGGCATTTGGGGTGTTCTGCCGTCAGTTCTCTCATGCGCGAGCCGCGCCCTGCCGCCAATATGACGCCTGCTGTTTTCATGCGTTCTCCTGTTTCAGTATCTGAAAGAGAGGAATATCGTGCGACTGTGGCAAGGCTTCCCGTTCCGGGTGCCACAGTATGCCCGTGATTCTGCCGTCGGCGCTGCAAAAGCCTTCCACACTGCCGTCATCGGCAAGGAAGCAGGGGGAAAAGTCCGGGGCAAGGTCTTTCTGCCGGATGCCGAGGGCGTGGTAGGAATTGACTTCCACGGAATTGCCTGGCCAGCCTGGGGCAGCGGCGCAGAGTTGCGGGTGGACAAGGTGGCGGGTGCAACTATGCACCGGGCCGAAGCCCTGACTCACCTGCCCGCCGTGGAGCAGGTTGAGTACCTGCGCGCCCCGGCAGACGCCAAGGATGGGGAGCTTTCGCCTTTCGGTCCATTGAACCATGGTTTTTTCTGTGAGATCCCGTTGCGGAAAGACACCCCAGTCGTCGCCGCCGCTGAGTACCAGCCCGGAGAGCGGGATTTGCTCAAGAAGTTTTTCCACCTTTTTTCCAATATTGGGGAGGGGAACAACGGGTACTCCCGGCAGAACAGCATCCAGAAAGATCCACCAGTCCTGAGCGAGAGCGTCGCGGAATTCTTCTCCCCCGCTGGGATAGACGTGCCGCGTCATACGCATGGAAATTCCGATCATGGCGTGTTCTCCGTTGTCAAAAAGCCTTGAGCACAGCTGTCCGTGGGTCGAGCAGCACCTGCTTTGCCTCGGATATGGCCAAAAAGAGCTGTTCGCCCACGCCAATGGCAGCAGGTAGCCCGTATTCCGCACAACGTATGGCCATGTGGGAGTTGGCGCCGCCAAACTTGGTGACCAGACCCGCGATGGGTCGCGTGAAGATCCAGTCAAAGCCCGGGTCGGCATTCTCTATGCAGACGATCTTGTCGGCCAGATCGGTATCGCAGGCGCTGTCGGCAAAAAGACGTGCCACCGCCCCCTGCGCCTGTCCGCTGCCGATATAGTTGGGCGCGGCCCTGTGTTGCGGCGCCACAGAGAGATCCCGCGCCGAGCGGATAAGATAGCCGAGCTTGAGATTTTTGCTTTTGGCAAAAAGTTCCCTATTGGACTCCA
>CAZWBH010000068.1:0-5904 GCA_964632155.1 uncultured Mailhella sp. | reverse complement strand
CTCTCTCTTGGAAGCCTTACATTCGCAACAGGAGAAGCAAGAATATCCGGCAACGTTTTATTGATAAAATCTAAAAAATCCTGTGCGATCGTTGTTAATTGAGGTATTCTAATAGTCCAGTTTTGCCAGTTTGAGACGACAATATATTCTTTATAGAAGTCTATTCGGTTTTCACGATTAAACTGATGAAAGTCTTCTGTTTGCAACTGCATAAATAAATGCGAGACTTCTTCTGTAATTTGTCCTCTATATGAGATGCCAATATGTATTCTGCGTTTTCTATGATTATAATAGATATAATACACAAAAGCCTTTGGATGTTTGCCAATAATAAAGAAGGGTAGCGCTCGTGAATATATCGCTAAAGACGGGCGTATATTGCAGGGAAGCCTCTGATAAATAATATTGTTAAATGCTGCAAAGGTTTCCATGGTATATAAGTAAGGAAAAACTAAGATTTTTTCTTTTGGAAAGCATGCAGGGCCTGAGACAGGGCCTGTATATCCGGTTCCACCCAGGGAAAGCCATTTTTGATAGTATTTATCAAAATCAGGCACGAGAACATTCATTGCATTATATTGCCAAAACTTATGCATTTGCCCATGAACAATTTTTGATTCCTTTGAAATACAAGTTGGATATAAGTTGTAATTTATTAAAAGATTTACTTTAATCTTATTAATATACGCAAACATACCGTAGATTATTTCATCAAAAGATGAAGGTCTAAAATTATAATCATCTTTAAAAGAGTTTGCTATTGATATAAAATCATTAGAGCTATATTTTTCTAATTCATCATTCATAAAAACAAGACCACCATTAGGATATGAATAAATTTCGTCACATTCTAGATGCAAGAACATGTTCAAAGTACGAGCAGGTTTTCTCCATGCGAGTGGCCCAAAATTAAATAAATCAGAAATATCAGAAATTACTTGCATATCACCATCCAAATACAAGACATTTTTATATTCTTTTAAATAATCTATGCAGAATATTTTTGAATATATCAGATAATGAAATCTTTCTACTTCTGTTTCGTTTAGTTTCATTATACTCTCAAGATATTCCTTCGTAAAATCGCGGAAGATTATTTTATCAGATATTTTTAGTAAAAGATTTCGCGTTTCCTGTGTCAGCGCGTTTTTATCGCAGAATAAAATATAGTTATCGACAAGACCTGGATTAGTATCTTCCATACTCATGATGGATGTGGCAGGTTGAAAAGCAAAGCCGTCATCGGAACACAGATAAATCACGGCGAATTTTTTCTTGTTCATCATTTTTTCTCCTTAGGTTTTCCTTTGCTGGCAATTCTGAAAGATAACAGATTCTTCTGGCTGGACGCCTACTTTTTGTCAGTATCTCAGCACCCGCATCAGTTTTTCATCGTTGCGGACAGTTAAAGCCCGTTCCAGCGCCTGATCCATGTTGTAATACTTGAAGTCAGCCAACCGACCGCAGTAAATCAGGTTGGGTATCGCATCGGCGAGCGCACGGTATTTTCTGTGCCGCGCCTGACTTTCCGCCGTCAAAACCGGATAATAAGGTTCCAACCCCAGTTTATAGGGTAACGGATATTCCACGGCATAACTGCTGCCTTTTCCCTGCTGCATGGGCAGTTTTTTGTATTCCGTGATGCGCGTATAGCCTTCCTCCTGCGGATAGGCCACTACCGGTGCGGGCTGTAGGCTGTCCTTTTCGGTATACTTCCACTCAAAGCGCAGCGAGCGGTAGGGCAGTTCTCCATAGATGTAGCCGAAGAGTTCATCCAGAGCGCCTGTGTAGACAACGGGAATCTCTATCTTCTCTCTATCTAGGAAGAGTTCTGTTCCCTCTACATGTAGTCTGCTCAGCGCCTCAACGCGCAGTTCTACCCGAATATTTTCGTGGTTCAGCAGGTTTTCAAAAAAGGCGGTGTAGGAAATTTCCGGCATGACCTGCCAGGGATCATCAAAGTATCCATCCTCGTAGGAAAAGCGCAGGGGAACCCTCTGCAGTACGCTTGCATCTATGTCTTCAGGCCTCACTCCCCACTGTTTTGCCGTATAGGGGGCGTAATCGTTGGCAAAGAGGTATTCCGCATAAGCCCGTATGTCCGCATCGGGATGAGCGAGTACTTCCGTTACCGGCGCTGTTTTCCGTCCGGCAAATGCCTTTTGCAGTTTGGCCTTCAAAGGTTCTGCCCGGTCGGCAGGGTAAAAGGTGTCTATGGTGGTAAAGTTGAAGGGTGTGGGCGTATACCTGCCCTCCCACACGGCTCCGCAGGTCAGACGATATTCCCGCCACTTGCCGAAGCGGCATATATAGTCATAGAGTTCCTTTTTATAGGTATGAAAGGTGTGGGGTCCGTATTTATGCACGACAAAACCATGTTCGTTCGTGTAGTCATACATGTTGCCGCCGATGTGATCCCGCCGCTCCCAGATCACAACCTTCAGGCCCGATTCCGCCATTTGCCGGGCGATAACGGATCCAGACAGTCCACAGCCCACTACCAGAGCCTTCATAATCAGAACCCCTGATAATTTTTCATGAACTCTTCAAAGGACTGAAGGGCTTTGTCCTTGTCCGCAAGAATGAGCTTTTCACGACCGCCGATACGTTCCAGAGGCCACGGTACGGCGATTTCAGGATCATTCCAGAGAATGCCGTCATCGTATTCTCCGTAAAATTTCTCGGCACACTTGTAGCTGACCACAGATTCCTCGAGTACCAGGTAGCCGTGGGCGCATCCCGCGGGAATGAGTACTTCACGGCGGTTTTCACGGGTAAGGTCAAAGGCCTGCCAATGTTTGAAGGTTGGGCTACCTTTACGCAGATCGACCGCCACATCCCACACATGTCCCCAGATACAGCGTACCAGTTTGGGCTGTTGCTTCACTCGCTGAAAATGGAGAGCGCGAATTACACCCTTGCGACTTGTGGTGTAGAAAACTTCCGCGAGATCATAAGTGATGCCATTGGACTCGAAAATCTCTCTGGAATAGTCTTTGGTGAAGCTGCCGCGCACATCGTCCGCATGGAAGGGTACGACTTCGATGAGGCCCTTGATGTCTGTGGGATGAAATTCAAAACGCTGTATCATGGGGTACTCCAGCCGAATCAGGCCTCATGTTTCAGGATGCTCTTCCACCACTCGCAGGTGCGGCGGCAACCTTCGCCGAAACTCACTTCTGCCCGGAAGCCTGTGTCTTGTTCCGTTTCGGAACAGTCAAACCGGGAAAGGGGCAGATTGATGCCGGTGAAGGGAACGCTGCCAAAGATAAAGTTCAGCTCCGGCGCGATGGCCTCTTTCATTTCCAGCAGAAATTGTCGCAACGGGCGCGCCGTACCGCTGCCGATGAGGTATTCGCGGAAGGGTTTCCCTTTTTCACCAATGAGGCGAAACGCCTTTGCCACATCGTCAATATATACAAAGTCGTAATTCTGCGTGGCTGCCGTGAACTGAGGTGCTTCGCCGCGGATGCATTTTTGAATAGTGCTGTTCACCATGCGCGAGCTACGTTCGCCCACACCGTATGCGTTGGTAATGGAACCCCACACAAGATCGATACCGATATCGGCCGCGACAGACATGCACATAGTGTGTGTCACAACCTTGCCGCCGCCATAAATATAGTATGCGCCTGGCCTGTTGCCCTGCGCATAGGACGCGGCTATAGTCTCGTGTTCCATGATGCTGCCCGCACAGATAAAACGGGTACAGCCAAGTTTTTGCGCCGCCCTGAGGCAATCCACGGACCACTGAGCGTTGTTGAGCTGAAGGCGTGTGTCCGCGCGGGCGGAACCTGCGGACCCCTCCCACGCAAAGTGATAGCAGACAGATGCTTCCCGCGTTGGAATCTTCTCGACAAGGGAAGAAATATTTACCAGGTCGCAGAATACGGGGAGGCAGTTTTCGTCGCAAGGCAGAGAAGATTCCCGCCCTTCGCGGATCACCGCGTAGACCTTGTAGCCGTGGACTAGTAACTCTCGCAGAACAGCGTTGCCGACAAATCCGCTGGCGCCGGTGACAATGGCTGTTTTCATGCTAATTCTCCGCATACCGCACCATCCGTTCGCGTTCGAGTCCGTTTTGTACGGTCATGGGGAAGCCGAACCAGCCTGGCCGGGCGTTTGCTCCATACTCGGGCAGGATCAGGGCGTCCCACGCATTGGCGATTCTGTCTTTCAGCGTTTGCCAGTGGTTCCGATGTGCCTGAACAAAACGTTCGTTTTTTTTCAGCTGCGCACACCCTGTGACCGCCTGCACATCGGTGAACTTGAGCTTGTGGCCTGCTTTGCCGTAGTGCCCGTCAAAACGGTGGCGGCAGGTGCTGTCCCGCCCCTGTTCGCGCGGGGAAGACAGGATCCGGCTCAGCGGATCGCTGTTGCTATGAACAGCGTCGTCTCCGCCCATGGTGAAGGGGCGGGCCGGGTGGAAGCTGGAGGTGCCAGAAGCGCCGATACTTCCCGTTTTCTGAAAGCCAAAACCTGCATCGTAGTCCGCGCCCAAGGTGTTGCAGTTGTCCTCGATGAGCCACAGGCCGTGCCTGTCGCAGAAATCACCGACGGCTTTCAGGTCAAAGGGATTGCCCGAGCCGTGCGCCGGAAACTCGCGTTTGTTTTTGGATGACCGCGCCTCTTCCAGGCGGGAGACGTCAACATCGCACGTCCCGGCTTTGACATCCGCAAAAACCGGAATCGCCCCCAACGGGAGGACGGGTGTCACCATCGCGGGAAAGGCCGCTTCCGTGCATTCCCTTGTCACTGAAAAATTATCCTGCCTGACGGCTTCAGCAGTGCGCATGGTTCCTCCGCATCAGACACGGTTTGAATACGCACATTGCGTCGGGTAGCTGTGTTTACTTCCGCGAAATTCCAGCATCGGTCATATATTCCTCGATATGGCGGTGAGTCAGTTCCGCGGCGTCGGCGTTGCCGGTCTGTACCGATCGATACCATTCCGCGGTACGACGGAACGCCTTTTCCAGGGTCCAGGCGGGTTGCCAGCCAAGGACACGACGGGCGCGCGTGGAATCCAGATAGAGAAAACCGGCTTCGTGCGGGGCCGCGGCGTCGCGTTCCACGCGCCACGCCAGTTCCGGCCAGTAGCGTTTCAAGCCTTTCAGAACAACGGCTACCGACACATTGTCCGAAGCTGGTGGACCAAAATTGAAAGCGCTTGCCAGCTCTTTGCGTCCGGCAAGTAAACCTTGGGCCAACAGAAGATAGCCGTGCAGAGCGCATAACACATGTTGCCAGGGGCGCGTGGCGTCCGGATTGCGGATAATGAGTTCCTTTCCGCCTGCGACGGCGCGGGCCGCATCAGCCAGCAGGCGGTCTTCGGCATAGTCGCCGCCGCCGATGACGTTGCCCGCGCGCACGGTGGCCATAAGCGGGCCGTTCTGCGCAAAAAACGATTTACGATAGCTTGCGGCGGCCAGTTCACAGGCCGCCTTGGAAGCGGAATACGGATCATGGCCTCCCAGAGCGTCCACCTCACGGTAGCCCCATTCCCATTCCTTGTTTTCATAGCATTTGTCGGTGGTGATGATGACCACAGCCCTGACTGAGGGGCAGTGCCGCACCGCCTCCAGGACGTTCACCGTCCCCATGACGTTGGAAGCCCAGGTTCCCACAGGATCCCGGTAGGAACGCCGGACAAGGGGCTGTGCCGCCATGTGTATGACCAGTTGCGGAGCCGCCGCATTCATGGCATGAGCAAGCGCCTCGCTATCCCGGATATCGCCGTGACAGTGCGAATCCAGTTCTTGTTCCACCTTGGCAAGCGCAAAGAGAGAAGGCGTTGAGGGCGCGTCCAGGGCGTAGCCATGAACAACGCTTCCCAGTTTTTTCAGCCACAGGGCGAGCCAGCTACCTTTGAACCCTGTATGCCCCGTCAAAAATACGGAGGGT
>CAZWBH010000067.1:0-6120 GCA_964632155.1 uncultured Mailhella sp. | reverse complement strand
CAAATACTTTTTCAAACTGCTCTAAACGGGGCGGGCTTTTTTGCGCGCCGCTTTTAGGGCGACGAGGCAGTCACAGCGCGGCGGGACGGAAAAGGGATTACAGCTTCCCCGTCGCGCCGTCCAGGGCCGCGCGCATGACCATGAAAAAGCGCCCGCGGCGGGAGCGGAAGGTGTGCCACGAAAACGGCAAGGCAAGGAGCATAAGGAACGTGGTAAGAGGGCGTTCGCGGCGCAAAAGGTAGAAACGGGCGCGGATAAAGGCCTGATCTTCCTTGGGGGCAAGCTCTGGATCGTCGGTAACGCTCAAAAAAGGCGTCAAGCCCTCCGTAGAGCAACTCATGCGGCGCACAATGGCCCCGGGCGCCCAATTCAGGGCATAGCCGGCGCGGCGGGCGCGAAGACCGTATTCCACATCCTCAAAGAAATAACAGAAGCGTTCGTCAAAAAGTCCGATATCCTCGGCCATTTCGCGGGTGATAAGGCAGGAAGCGTCGGAAACATAGTCCAGCTTTTCCACAAGGGCAGCGCGCTCCGTGAGACCGTGACGCTCAAGGCCCTTGTCCAGGGGGATCTGATCGCCCGTCCAGCGCCCCCAGCGCCCGCCGGCCGCGCATTCCAGGTAGTCACTGTTTTCCACAAGTTGCGTGGAGCCGACCATGCCTATGGGGCGCTTCATCCCCTCTTCCTCAAGATGGCGCAAAAGCGCGGCCAAGGCAAAGGGTTCGGGGCGGACATCGTTGCGCAAAAGCCAGAAGGCGCGGCACTGGCGGCTGTAAAGCAAAAAGCGCATACCCGTGTTCATGGCGCCGGCTATGCTCTCCGGGTCTTCACTGCGTATGAGTACAAGTTCCGCGCCCGTAGTATCACTGCCGTAGACTTCAACAGGTGCGGGCATTCCGTTGCGCTCGGCAAGGGCTGTCCAGCCTTCCAGGATGCGATCGGCCACGTCATTATCCGAGCCGTTGTCGCAGACAACGATGCGCCCAGGATGATCCGTCTGGGCATGGACGCATTCCAAGCATTCCAGGGTATTCTTCCAGTCATTATAGGTGAGTATGACGACGCCGACTTCCGTATGCTCCATATTCTCCGCCCTCGTTTTCCATGCCTGAGACCGCTATCAAAACCCGCTCTGCGGCCTTCCGCGTATGTATGAAAGAAAGACGGCTTTCGGTCGGAACACCGCCCTTCTTCAACCTGATCAGAGCATGTGCGCGCGTATCCAGGCGCCGTCTTTGGGGGAAAGGAGCGCTGGAGCGATGTCGAACACCGTCCTGGCCCCGCTCTCTCCCTTCTGGGAAAGGCGATGCGCGGCGCGGGCATAGGCCGCCAGCACGCTGGACGTGAATTCAGGGTTAGAGCCAAGCTTCAAAGAATATTCTATCACATGCCGGGTTTCGCCGCCCTTGCCCGTGGAACCGGTGCGGATGACAAAACCGCCGTGCGGGATGCCCTTATGGTCGCGATCCAGCTCTTCCTGAGTGATGAAGGTCACGGTGGTATCGTAGTCGGAAAAGTAGTTGGGCATGGTTTTGATTTCCTGCTCAATGGCAGCCTTGTCCGCGCCTTCCTCAGCCACAACGTAGCATTCGCGGGTGTGCTTCTGGCGGGTGGAAAGTTCCGGCCCTTCGCCGCTGCGCGCGGCGTCCATGGCGGCCTGTACGGGCACGGTGTACTGACGGGCGTCCTTCACACCCTTGACGCGGCGTATGGCGTCGGAATGCCCCTGACTCACGCCGCGGCCCCAGAAGGTATAGTCATGCCCCTGGGGCAGTATGCAGTTGGCATAGAGGCGATTCAGAGAAAACATACCGGGATCCCAGCCCACGGAGATGATGCCTACGGTTCCGGCCTTTTGCGCCGCGGCGTCCACGGCGGCAAAATGATCGGGGATGTGGGCGTGGGTATCAAAGCTGTCCACCACGTTGAAGAGCGCGGCAAGCTTTGGCGTCTGCACCGGCAAATCCGTGGCGCTACCGCCGCAGAGGATGAGTACGTCTATCTTGCCCTGCCAGGCGGCAATCTCCGCCAGGGGGCAGACGGGGATGCCCTCTGTGCATATTTTCACGCCGGAAGGATCGCGACGGGAAAACACCGCAACGAGTTCCTGATCGGGGTTGGTCGCCGCGGCCAGTTCAACGCCGCGACCCAAGTTGCCATAGCCGACAATACCTATTCTTGTTTTTTCCATGCTTCGCTCCATGAAAGTTTCAATCCGTAAAAAAATGTAATGCGTTTGCTGAGGTCTTCAGCGTACGGGAAGCACCAGGGAACTTCAAGGAAAAAACCGCGCTTGCCCCCTCGCGAGGCTGAAATTTCGCCCGCACCTGTCTACAACACCCGAATGAGCGCCTGATAGGCAAGACTTGCCACGGCAAGGGCGGTGGTCGTGTTAAAAACAAAGCTGAACACGGCCCAGCCTGTGGAGCCAGTTTCCATGCGTATGGTAGCAAGGCTCACCACGCAGGGCGCGTAGAGGAGGACGAAGAGCAAAAAGGCCGTCACCGAGGCGATGTTCCAGTCTTTATCCCGCGCAATGAAGGAAGCAAGGGTGTTTTCGTCGCTCTTTTCATCATAAAGAGAATAGGCCGTGCCCAGCGTGGTAACAATGACTTCCTTGGCCGCCAGTCCTCCCAGCAGGGAAATATTGGCCTCCCAGCCGAAGCCGGCGCAACGCGTCAACGGAGCCATGGCCTCACCAATACGCCCCGCCACCGTGTAGCGCAGCTTTTCCTCGTTGAAACGCCTATTCTCCGCGGAAAGGGCCGCACGCGCTTCCTGGGCAACATTTTCACCGGCAACATTTTCTGCCGTCAGTCTTTTTTCAAGTTCCGCCACAACGGATTCGTGCCTAGCCACTTGCGCTTTTGGCAGTTCCGGGTAGGCCATGGCCGCCCATACTAGAATGGAAATGGCCAGAATGACGGTGCCGGCCTTTTTCAAATACTGCCAGGTGCGCTCTCCGGCATGGATGAACATACCCTGCATGGTGGGCAGACGATAGGGGGGCAATTCCATGACAAAGGGCGTGGCCGCGCCCCTGATGACCGAAGAGCGCAAAAAGCGGGCCGCCAGCATGGCCACGATCCAGCCGGCAAGGGTAAGCCCGAACATGACAAGTGCCTCGTAGCCGGGAAAGAAGACCCCGGCAAAGACGATGAACACCGGCAGCTTGGCCCCGCAGGCCATGAAGGGCACGGTGAGAAGTGTGGCCAGTTTTTCTCTGGGACTGCGGAGCGTGCGCGCGGCCATGATGCCTGGAACGGCGCATCCGCCGGCAATGCCGCCGCCCAGAATATAGGGCACCACTGAGGCGCCGTGCAGGCCGAAGACGCGGAAAATTCTGTCCAGCATATAGGCCATGCGCGCCATGTACCCGGAATCCTCCAGAATGGCGATCTGCATGAAGATGAGAAGAATGAGCGGAACAAAGCACATAACGCCGCCCACGCCGTCGATAATGCCGGACATGAGCATGGATTTGAGCGCGCCGTCTTCCATGGAGGCGTCCACCAGACTGTGCATGCCGTCAAAAAGGGCAGACACCCACTCCATGGGGTATTCTCCCAGAGAGAAGGTGATGCGGTACATGAGGTACATGATGAAGAGCATGATGGCCGGGCCAAGGAACTGATGCGTCAGAATGCGGTCGGCGCGATCCGAAAAATCCATGCGATGGGCCACGTCGTCCCGGCGCGTCACCACGCCGCGCAAAAGGAAGCTGATATAGCCGTAGCGGTAATCGGCAATAATGGCCTCTGCGCTAGTGCCAAGGGTGGCGTGCAGGTGCGCGTCCACTTCATCCAGGTGTTCCCGCACATGCTTCATAATTTCGGGGAAGTGCTGGCTGAGGTCGGCCATAATTTCCTGATCGCTCTCCAAAAGCTTCAGGGCCAACCAGCGCGTGGGGTACGGGTTGCAACCCACGTGTTCCTCATCCAGAGATTCGGTCAAATGCTCCAGCACAGGGTCGAGATCCGGCCCGTAGGAAATGCGCAAAGGCTCCCAGTCCTTGCCGCCGTGGGCACGCCCAAACTCCAGGGAGCGGGCCAGGTATTCCTCCAGCCCCTTTCCGTTGCGCGCCACAGTTTCCACCACGGGTGCGCCAAGGCGCTCTTCCAAAAGCGGCGCGTCTATGCTCATGCCCATGGCGCGGGCTTCGTCGATCATGTTCAGGCCCACGGACACAGGCACGCCCATTTCCATGAGCTGAACCGCCAGATAAAGATTGCGTTCCAGTGCGCCCGCGTTGAGTAGCGCCATGACGGCAAGGGGCTTTTCCTCGCCGATGACCCGGCGCGCTACCCGCTCTTCTTCGGTGTAGGCGGTGAGCGAGTACGCCCCAGGGAGGTCTATAAGGCGGACGCTCTCGCCGCGGCAATGGGCCACACCCTCCTTCTTTTCCACGGTGATGCCCGGGTAGTTGCCCACATGCTGGCGCGAACCCGTAAAGGCGTTGAAAGCTGTGGTCTTTCCCGAATTGGGGTTGCCGGCCAGGGCCAGTATGGGCAAGTCGCCGCCCTTGCCCGCCTCTCCGGAAGCGCGATGAAAATAAGACATCAATCGCAAAGCTCCACGGTGATGAAGTCGGCTTCATTATTCCGCAGGCTCAGTGTGAAGCCGGGCAGGCGGAGAGCCACAGGGTCGCGAAGGGGCGCGCGCCCTATAACCTCGACTTCGGCGCCGGTGATAAGACCCATGTCTCGAATGCGGCGGCCAAGTTCGCCATCGGCGCGAACCGAGGCAATGCGCGCCTTCTGACCAACGGAAAGAGAACGAAGCGGTACGAGGGAAGCCATGACGCAAAACCTTGAAGAAAACATTGAATTGAAAAGGCGCGAAAAAAGCGTCGGCTGTACGTTAGACTTCCCTTTTGCCCTTGTCAAATGCCTCTTGCCCGCCTTGCCCTTCGCCTTGGGCTGTGGTATAGTCCCCGACGGTCATCCTCGTTTTATCCCTTTGCCTTGCACCCTTCTTCTTTCAACGCGGGACGCCGCCATGAACACAAGCCCCTTGCTTACTGTGCGGGATCTCACCGTTTCTTTTGGTGGCACGCCCGTGGTACGCCATGTCGGCTTTTCCCTTGAAAAGGGTCACATTCTCTGCCTTGTGGGGGAATCCGGATCGGGCAAAAGCATGACCGCGCTTTCCCTCATGCGCCTTGTGCCCGCGCCCGGGCGCATAGATTCTGGCCGCCTGCTTTTCAACAGTGAAGACCTCCTCTCCCTGTCGGAACAAGAAATGCGCGGTCACCGCGGTCGCGACATTTCCATGATCTTTCAGGAACCCATGACATCCCTGAATCCGGTTTTGACCATAGGGATGCAGATCGCCGAACCTCTGGAAGTGCATCAGGCCCTCCCCCGCCGAAAAGCCCTCGAAAGGGCGACCGAACTTATGGAACTTGTGGGGATACCCGACGCGGGCCGCCGCCTGGGCGATTATCCGCATCAGTTCTCCGGCGGAATGCGCCAACGCGCCATGATCGCCATGGCTCTTGCCTGTTCCCCAAAGCTCCTCCTTGCCGACGAACCCACCACGGCCCTGGACATCACCATCCAGGGGCAAATACTGCGCCTTTTAAAAGACCTCGCCAGTGACAGGGACATGGGCGTCCTGCTCATCACACACGATCTTGGCGTAGTGGCCGAAACGGCCGACGAAGTTGCCGTGATGTACGCCGGCGAAATCGTTGAGGCCTGCCCCTCTTCCTCTCTCTTTGAGCGACCTCTGCACCCCTATTCCCAAGCCCTTATGACCTGCGCCCCCCTGGTGGGCAATCACAGGAATCGGCGACTGCCCTTCATCCCTGGCCAAGTTCCTCTGCCCTCGGATATTCCGGAAGGTTGCGCCTTTCGCCCGCGTTGCCCCCATGCCGCTGAGCCATGCCAAAAGGCGCCAGAACTGGTGGAACACTCCCCCCGCCACCTTGTCCGCTGCTGGTTTCCTCAAGGCCGCGTATGAGCCTGCTGCCCTGGCGGGAAAAATTTTTGCTCCCTGTTCGGAAAAAAGACTTGCCAAAAAAAGGCAAATCGTCTATCAACTTTTTTGCGCCGAAGTGGTGAAATTGGTAGACACGCTAGGTTCAGGGTCTAGTTCTCGCAAGGGAGTGGGAGTTCG
>CAZWBH010000066.1:0-6247 GCA_964632155.1 uncultured Mailhella sp. | reverse complement strand
TTCGTGTAAATGGGAGCATAGAAGAACTTTTATCATTGATAAGGTGACACTCTCATTTGCTTTGCGAACGCTGGAAAGGAAAGATGCGCCTCCGGAGCGAGCGCGGTTTTTCGTTGCATGGCTCAGGCGTTTGGCGTACAAAAAAAATATGCACCCGTATTCCCGTATTCTTCTTCTCTATAAAGATTTTCCGCAACCCAGGGAGATGGCCTTCCACGTTCGGGACTGGCTTCGTGAACGCGGTGTCCATTGCAAAGCCTACCCCGCGGAGATCGATGCCGCCAAGCTCCGCCCCATGGCCGTTGCCAGCGATGCCCTTCTGATTCTTGGGGGCGACGGCACCATTGTAGGGACAGCGCGCCGCCTGGCAGGCGTGAAGACGCCCCTCGTCGGCATGAATTTCGGGCGCGTCGGCTTTTTGGCTGAAATCTCTGCCCAGGATTGGGAAAAGCCTCTTGCCGATCTTCTTGAGGGGCACTGGAGGCTGGAGGAGCATTTGACCCTGCATTGGCGGGTGCTTGGCAGGCAAGGCGACGACCGCGTTGTCAAGCATGAGGGTACGGCCATCAACGACTTGGTCACGGCCCACGGCGTGGTGGCCCGCGCTGTTTCCCTGCGCCTGGAAGTGGACGGCGTGCCCCTCTCCACCATGCGTTGCGACGGCATTATTGTGGCCACGCCCCTGGGATCCACCGCCTACAACGCTTCCGCAGGCGGCCCGCTGACCGTTCCTTCCATGAACGCCCAGCTCATCACTCCCATCTGCCCTTTTGCCGGGTCCTGCCCTCCCCTTGCCGTTCCCTCATCTTCGCTCATCCGCATTGCGGCCTGCCGCCCGGGAGACGAGGTTCTGCTCTCCATTGACGGGCAGGAAAACCTTCCCCTGGCTATGGGCGACGTTCTGGAAATTTGCGGTTCTGCGGAACGGCTTCAAATGCTGGTGAGCGACGCAAGCTGGTATCTGCGCAGGCTCATTGAACGCGGAATTGTGGCCTCCGGCCCAGGCTACCAGAATCAAGGCTGAACACCGCACTGTTCAAACCTTCCCAACCGTTCAAAAAAGCTCCCTTTCTCCCGTTCAAGGCGGGCGATCTCCGCGCACACCTCGCTCATAAAATCCACAGGATCCAGCTTCAGCGCCTCGCACAAAGAAAACACCACGTTCAAAGTAACGTTTTTCCGGATTCAAACCCGGTGATGTACACCCGCTCAATGAACGCCGCCTCGGACAGCTTTTTCTTGCTCATGGCCAGATCCCGCCGAACAGACAGGCGTGTATGTGGCGCCCAAGTTCGCGCTCAGCGTTCAGCACGGCAAAGGCGTTCTTAGAGCAGTTTGAAAAAGTATTTGGAAAACTGCTCTAGATGGAAAGTACGAGCGAGGTATACCGCGAGAGTACTCCGTCCCCGCTGATCAGCCGCAGAGGCTCGGACATGGCCTGCGCTATCAGCATACGGTCGAAGGGATCGTTGTGATATCGTGGAAGCGTCGCCAGCGTTTCAGCGTGCCAACCGAGAAGCGGAAGTTCCAAAAAACCGCTTTCCTTGGCGGCAGAACGCAGAACTGGCAACTGGGCATCCAGCTTGCCGATTTGTGTTTTTATGGCGATTTCCCACCAGGACACGGCACTGACAAAAACCTCATTCTCTTCCGCAAGTAGCAAATCCCGCACGGGTTCCATGCGCGGGGAGTTGGTCAGCGCCCAGAGCAAAACATTGGTATCCAGCAGGAGACGCATCTCAGTTCCCCTCAAACGCGGCAAGGATATCGTTTGGCAGAGGCGCGTCAAAATCATCAGGGATCGTCAGCTTTCCCTCCAGAATACCAAGACGTTTTTTGGGCAGGGAGTTCTTTACGGGCGTAAGCGCGGCTTCCGCGCGACCGTAGCCGCCAATGAAAATGACTTCGCCAGCGGCGGCTCTTTTTATCAGCCTGGACAGGGAACTTTTTGCCTGATGTATGGGAACAACATTCTGTGACATAGCTTATCCCCATTTTTAACCAAACTTAGTCCGGTTTTAGCTTGATGTCAAAGAACATCTTCTTAAAAAAGCGTCAAGGCTGAACACCGCGCCGGTCTGACGCTGTATCAGGCAAAAGCTCCCCCGCGCCAACGCTGGTACGCAGCCATAAACTCATCCACATGGCGGGAGAGTACAAGGTTCTGGTCGTATTCCGCCTGAACAAGTTCCCGGCCGTTGCGGCACAGGATTTCCGCAGTCTGTCTGTTGTCCAGAACAGCGTTCAGCAGGCGGATTTGTGCTTCGGCACTCTCCGGCCAGGTCAGCATGGTTTTGCCGGGCACAAAGGCCCTTCCCGCAAAGGTCGGGTGCGCCATAAGTAGCGCCCCGCAACTCATGGATTCCAGCAAGTCGCGTACGCGGCTGTTTGTGCCAGGCAAAACGCGCACAGTAGCGGCAACAAGCATATCCCTGTAACGAGCGCGACTCGCCAAAGCCATGGTATGCACTCTGCCCGGGAAGTTTCGGGCCAGTACCGTCACCGCGCCGGAAAGCGGACAGGTACCGTCAAAGCAGGTCAGGAGGATATGGCACTTGGGGCGTTGCCGTAGCATCTGCGCCAGGGTGACAGGCAAAGGATCGTTCTGGCCGTTCTTCTCATACCCCTTCATATCGAGGGAAATCAGTTCCGCATCCCGAGAAAACGGTCTTCCGTCCACGTCAAAGGATCCAGCCCGTTTCGGAGAGAAAAACGCGGTATCCACAAAGGGCGGTATCAGGCCGACCACAGGCCGTAGCAGGCTGGGCAGGTTTTGCGCGTTGCCAAAGGCAAAGGCGGCGTGAGCGTGAAAAAGGGCCATCCCCTGTGTCTGCGCGACAAGGGTGTTTTTTTCTTCCTCCTGCCCTTCCGGAGCCATTTTGTCCAAGTCCAGATAGGCCGCCCGAAAGGCACGGGAAAAGGCGCTCTGTACAAAAAGTCCTTCCCCGCATCCGGCGTTAAAAAGCACCATATCCGGCGCAAAACCGGAGCGTCCAAGCTGGGCGAAGGCGTTGCGCGCGGCCCGCCCGGCAGTGACAAGCAAACTCCAGGATCGGATTAGCTCGTCCGCGTCCCGTGCTGTGCGGTCATGCGGCGCTTTGAGTAGCACCCGATGCACCCCGGGCATGGAGAAATCCCGCCTGCCGTAGCTGGAGGCAAAGACCACCGAGTGTTCTTTGGCGAGTACCCCTGCCAGAGCCTCAAAGTTTCCGGGAAAGCTGTTGTTACAAAACAGAATATCCATAAAAGCCTACATGCAACCATTTTCCTACGGCTGTGACGGAATGCCAAGAAATAGGGTAAAGAGAGAGAGAGAGAGAGAGAGAGAGGTTAAAGCCCTTCCCTTACCCACCGTTTATAGCCTTATATCCGGTTTCTGTTCGCAGGCTCATCGGCTTTGCCACACCGCTTCCCTGTTGCCATTACTGGCAACGGCTTGCGGTTCGCTGCACTTGGCGGTGACTCCCTGTGACTGGACTTGCACCAGCTAGAATCGTGCCATGCCCGGCACACCAAGAAAAGCCGGAGCGGGCATGACGTCCGCCCCGGCTTGCGTTTTAAGGTTCCAATCAACCCTGTTGTGTAAGCACTATTTCATTTGCCGCCTGCGCTGCCGCGTCATCCACGGGCGTAAGTGTTGTTTCGAGCATAAGGCCGGCATCGTTGGTGTAAACGCCGCTCCCTGTTTCGTGCCACTGGGCGGCATCAAGAGTGACCGTTCCCTTATCATCATCCACGGTGATGCCATACTTGGCAAGGTCGTCCATCTTAGTCAGGTCTTCCACACCCTCGCCCTTGAGGAAGAGTTCCACACCCTCCACATGGGGCTTGTCCCCGCCGGCCTGGGCGCTCAGCAGATCCTCCAGCGTGTCCGTGTCCTTGTCGTTGCTCAGCAGGACATCGATGCCATCGCCGCCGAACACCGCGTAGTCATGGGAGTCGTAGACGATGAGGTCGTCGCCAGTGCCGCCTATGAGGGTATCGGATCCTTCGCCGCCGTTCAGGTAGTCGTCGCCGGAACCGCCAAGGAGAACGTCATCGCCCGATCCGCCAAAGAGTTTGTCATCAGCGGCGGCGCTGTCGCCTTCGAACTTGCTCAGCACATCGTCCAGAGACTTGCCGCTCTTGAGCGCATCGTTGATCTCGCCGCGGAGAGTCTCGACGATCTCCTGACCGTTCTGATCCGGGTAGAGTTGCGTCAGCTTGTCGGCTGTGTCCCATCCATCGCCTATAAGCAGGTCGTTGCCGCCCTGCCCGAAGAGGATGTCATTGCCACTGCCGCCCATGAGTACATCGTCGCCGTCAAAGGGTATCGGATTGCCATCGGGGTCAAGTATCTCATTTCCATCGCCGTCCTTGAGCCAGGGCTGGGACTGGTCAAAGGCTTCCGCATTGTCAGCGATGGTCTGACCGTATTCAGCCGGCGTCTTGCCCTGCAGGAGCGCATGAGCCGAAAGATCCATGGCGTCGCCGAACAGGATGTCGTTGCCTTCGCCACCGGCAACGATCTCGGAACTCGGCATGGCCTCTGTGATATTTTCAATGGCTTCCTTCAGCTTCTCAACCAGGTCTTCCTTGTTCAGCTGGTCAACGTGTTCGCCTTCAGCCAAGCCGCCAAGCAGGGCGCCGATGTACTGATCGGCCATCCTCTGATTCCATTCAGCCCCATTGGCCAAAAACATGCCTGTGATATCAATGCCGAATTCTGTCTTCAGCTGCTCTACCAGAGGCACTATGAAATTCAGGTAATAGTTGCCCGTATAGTCATTGTCGGAGCCAAACCATCCGCCAAGTTCGCCGTTTTCTGATCCGCATTCACCACGGGTGCCGTAGATGTACTCCTTCGGTTCGTCAACGCTTTCGCCGACAAAACGCAGTCCTCTCGCATACTGATTGTAATCCTGACCGTCAACCTTTCCCCAAAGTTTAGCGTCTTCTCCATGATGCTTGCGATCAGGCATCGTGAAGACATATTCCTTTCCGTTTACCCAGAAATGCTCGCCGATGCCTATGCCGTTCGGCGCATCGAACTCGAAGCTGTCCAGTTCTGTACCAGCTGCGTAGCTGTTATCGTGAAACAGCTTGATATTAGAATCATCATCACGGACATGGTTCAGGCTGCCGCCGTCGCTCAGGAAAATCATCTCGTTCGGCAGACCGTTGTCTTTCATGCTCGTGAACCACTCAAGGGCTCCCTTCAGAACGTTCTCATAGTCGGTACCGTTCATCGTGCCGTTTTCAAAGAGATGATCAGCGATTGCTGTCAGATCTCCCTTGTACTGATCCATGAGATCATTCCATTCATCTATGCCACCCTCGAACAGAGTTTCATAGAAGCCGCCAAAACCAAGGATCTTGACATGGCTTCCCGGGCTACGCTCAAACAGTGCCTTTAATGCGGTGACGGTCGCTTCTTTCACATCTGCAAAGGCACTTCCGAGACTGCCTGAAACGTCAACGCACAGGCACAGGTTTTCATCTTCCGCATGGACAGACAGTTTATGATCCGTTTCGCCGCCCACATAAATGTTATTGTCGCCGTCCAGCTGATCAACAGGCGGAGGCGGAGTATCGCCTCCGGGATTACCGGGATTCTCGGGATTGTGGGGATCCGTCGGTTCCTTGCTACCTTCAATGGTAATGTGCAGGTTGCTCTGCGTGACATCACCATCGCTGTCCTTCAGACTGTACTGGATATCGAAATCCTTCATGGTCTCTCCATCCGCGATGTCCACATCGTAGGTACCGTCTTCATACAGCGTCACCGTTGAGCCGTCCGTGGTTTTAAGCACAGTATGCCCTTCCTCGTCCTTGCCAACGGTCATGCCATCCTCATCGTCACCCTTCGTGAACTTGACTTCCGTATTCCATTCAACATTCTGACCGTGCCAGACGGAACCTTGGGAGTCTTCAGGATTTTTCCCGACGCCATCCGGCATATCCGCGCCGAAGATGTCGTTGTCCGTGACGTTGCCGAAAACATGGCTTCCCCAGTGCAACTGATGTTCAACATCCTGCGACGCGGGCGCGTCGTCTTCGATGGTCACGTCGATATGGCCGTCCAGTTCATGATCATGCTGGTCTTTCAGATGCACCTTGAACTGTTCCGCTAGAGCGTCTTCATCCGCGGCATTCGGATCGTTATGCGCATATTCCTTGTTCTGCGTGTACTCGTACTGGATTTGCCCATTCTCCACGCCGGTGATGGTCAAATCGCCATACTCGCCATGCACGGTCAGGCCGCCTT
>CAZWBH010000065.1:0-6360 GCA_964632155.1 uncultured Mailhella sp. | reverse complement strand
TGCCCGAGGGCGGCGGGGCGGATGCGCTCATCGAAAAGCTCAAGGGCATGAAGCCTCCGCGCCGGGGGTGGAGGGGGAGAAGGAGAACAAGCGTAACACTGAATCAATCTTCTCGCAGTAATCTGGATGAAAATATCGATTGGAAAAGTGGCTTCAGTTCTATTCCTGCGAATCCGCTTATCCTTTCAACTAAAGATATTTCTCCTGAAAATGCGTATGAGCAGATAAAAATGAAGTATGCCCAAAAAGGTAGAAATAATTTTGAAATTGCTGATGGTACAATTGTTCGTGTTAGTTCTAATGGACTGAATGAAACCACAAGAAAACATCAAAATAAAAAAGTATATGCCGTATTAAATAACCTTCCTGACGTGCTGAAAAGAACTCATATTTTTCGAGAAGAGCCGAGTACAGACCAAACTCGCGGGACAAAACATGGAATAGCTGCCGTTATTATAGACGGTGAACCCATGCTTGTGCGTAGTGTCTTCAAGCGTGTTAGATCGAATGGAGAAATCTTCTGGAAATATTATAACACAAGTCTTATGGAGATGCGTAAAGAAGAAAGCACGTCAGTAGCGGAGGGCTTACGAGAAGCAGAGGCTTCTACTTACCCTATCCTGAAACGTGCCTTCTTGAATGGAACCTTATACGACTGGATTCAAAACGTCAAGGATAAAGGCGGGAGATTCCCTGAAGACGTTACTCGCCTTTTTCAGACTGTGGACGAGAAGGACGCGGAGGCTATATATCCCGACAACGGAAAAGTCGTGGGCAACGTGACGCCTGAAATTGCAAAAACGCTAGCTCTGGACAAGCCCGGTGCTATTGTGCTGGACGATAAGGGGATTGCGCATATTGAAGAACAGCATGGCGAGCAAATCCGCAGCTTGGGGTATTCTACTGTTCGAGAGTTTGTGGATTTTGTTCTTGAAAATGTGGACGCTGTATATGCGACTAAAGATAGCAATAGAAAATATGACGTTGTATCAAGGCAGAAAAAGCCTCAAGGACGTGTTCTCATTCGTCTTGAATTTGCAGAACAAGATTATTATCGGGTAGTAACGGCTGGCCCTGTTAGAAAAACTCAATATAAAAACAATACACCGCTTTGGGAGAGAGCGCATTCTACTCTTTTCCAAGAGGAAAACCCTTTGGCATCAAGCCGCGCTTCACAACGAGGCCAAAGCGGTGTTGAAGAAAATATAACCATAAACGAGGCGGATGGCAATAGGCTTTCCCAAAATGCCACTCAAGCCCGGGGTTATGTGGAGATAGCCAGGGGGCAGGAGTACACGATCCAGCTCTTGCAGCACGCCAATTTGTCCACGCTGTGTCATGAGGTGGGGCATATAGCCCTTGCCGAGATGAAGCGCCTTATAGACATGGGCGTGGCGGATAATCGGCTCAAGGAAGACTACAGGAAGATCCGCGAGTACTTGGGCTTGCAGGAAGGCGATAACCTTGCGGACGGCACAAAACCGCGCATGGTGGCGGCCAATGAGAAGTTTGCCAAGGCCTGGGAACTGTACCTGAGGGAGGGCAAGGCGCCGTCCGCTGGGCTGGAATCCGCCTTTGCGCGCTTCAAGCGCTGGCTTTTGCGGATTTACAAGTCGGTGGTGGACAACCCGTATTTTGCGGGCGTGGAGCTGAACGAGGATATGCGCGGGGTGTTTGACCGGCTTCTGGCGCAGGAGGAAGAGATACGCCAGGCGGCGGAAAGGAACGGCCTGAGCGCCAACCTGCGGGCGGAACTGGACGCGCTGGGGCTTTCGGGCAACGAGCGGGCGCAGGTAACCAGCCTGATCCAGGAAGCGCAGGAACAGGCCGCGGACAGCCTGCAAAAGGCGCGGGACGCCGGACGCATGGCCAGGCTGAAGGAATGGAAGAAGCTGGCGCTGACCCTTGTGCAGGAAGAGCCGGAGTACAAGGCGCTCAAGCTTGTGCGGACAAGGGGCGGGCTGGACGCGGACGCCGTGGTGCAACTTGTGGGCGAGGATTTGAAGAATCAGCTGCTCAAAAGAATGCCCGGAAGCGTGCGCAGGGAAGGCGGGGCCGCGCCGGAAGCCCTTGCCTGGGAGGCGGGCTTTGCCACGCCAGAGGAGATGATTCAGGCCATTGTGGAATATCCCAACGTACAGGACAGAGTACGGGAAATTGTGGACACGCAGCAGATGGCCTACGACGCGGAGTTCCATGCCGAGGACTTTTTGTATGAAACCGATGCTCTGGCGGCCAGCGAGAAGCAGCTGGCGCAGGCCATTGCGAAGATTACGGGCAGGGAGCGTTATAAAGCCGAGGCCGCGGGCAAGACCGTGAACGGCGTGGAGGTGGAACCGACTGAGGAGGACTATCAGGACTACGGCAACCGGGCGCGGTACATGGCCAGCCGTGAGGCCATCAGGCGGATCGCGGCGGAGAGCCTGAACAGATCGCGCGTGGCGGACGCCATAAACCCTGAACGCTTCCGCGCGGCAGTGCGGAGGTACGCGGGCGAGGAGCGGCGGGCGCTGGTGCGGCAGGACTGGGCGGCGGCGCAGGAGGCCAACTACAGGCTGCGGCTCAATATAGAGCTGGCCAGGAAGTCCGCCGAAATGCGCAACAGCATGGACAAGTTTCAGGCGCAGCTTCAAAAATTCCTCCAGAATACGCGCAACGACCCGGACGCGCGCTACGCGGTGGCCAGGCTGGCCGTGTCCATTGGCCTGAGCGATGTGACTCCCATGATGGAGCGCACGGCGCAGGGGCGGGATTACAACAACGTCAAGGCGTGGGCACAGGCGGTTCAGGAAGAAGGCTTCCCAATTTCGCTGAACGACAGCCTCTTTGTGGACGGCGCGCAGGTTCTCTGGCGGGACATGAGCTTTGCGGAATTTGACGACTGGTTCTCCGAACTTAGGATGATCATGACCGTGGAGACGGAGCGGCGCATAGGCAACACTGCGGCGGGCAAGGTGGAGCTGGCGAAGCTGGGCAAGGAGATGGCCGAGAGCATCTATGACAAGCACCCAAAGACGGATGAGCGCACGGTGGAGGAAGACAGCGCCTGGCTGCGGAACCTGAAAGCCTTTCATGCCGAACATCTCAAGGCCGACAACATTGCCCTGCTGGCCGATGGCGATGAGATGGGCATGGTGTGGCAGAACATTATCAAGCCCATCAATGAGGCGACCTGGGACGAGGCGAAGCGTTTTAAGGGCGTGAAGGCCGCACTGGACAAGCTCTTTGGCGGGTACTCGCATGAGGAGCTGATGGACATGCGCCAGAAGCGGGTTTTTGTGAAGAGCATCGGGGAGAGTATCACGCGGGAGAACGCCCTGTGCGCCCTGCTCAACTGCGGCAACGACAGCAATAGGACCCACCTTCTGCGCGGCAACAACTGGTCGGAGGCGCAGCTTGCGGACGTGCTTGCCCTGTGTACCGAGAAGGACTGGGAACTGGCGCAGGGCATCTGGGATTATCTGGAAACGTTCCGCGATGAGAGCTTTGCGCAGGAGGAGCGGCTCACCGGCGTCAAGCCCAGGGCCATTGAGGCGCGGGGCATACGCGGGCCTTCCGGCAAGATGTACCGGGGCGGGTATTATCCCGTGAAGTACAATTCAAACAAGGCGAGTCGAGGAGTTTCGCCAGAAGACAGGATGCAGAGCAAGGGGCTGGCCTTCCCCGTGGTGGAACATGGAAGCATGAAGGACCGCGTGTGGAACGGGATGAACGCCCCCCTGGATTTGCGCCTGGACGTGCTGACGCGGCATCTGGCGGACACCGTGCACAACCTGGCGTTCCGGGAGCCGGTGATAAACGTGGGGAGGATTCTGCGGCAGGGAGACGTGAAGGACGCGCTCATGCGCACGGCGGGAGCCGCACAGTACAAGGCGCTCCAGAGCTGGCTGCAGGACGTGGCCAGTATGCAGAGTCAGAACATGGGGGCGCTGGGCAAGGCCGCAAGCTGGGCGCGGGAAAGAATGGCCATGTACACTATGGGGCTGAAAGTTTCCACCATGCTCATGCAGATAACGGGCGGCATGGCCTCCTGCGTGGAGATTGGGCCGCGCTGGATGCTGCAGGGTACGGCGAAGGTTTTCGGGCACGGGCCGCAGGGGATTGTGCGGGCGTATCAGGAGGCCGTACAGATGTCGCCCATGATGGAAAACAGGCTCACTTCCTTTGACCGCGAAGTGGTGGCGGCAACAAAGAAGCTCATGGATTTTGGCAGTACCAACAAGATGCTCGACCCGGTGAAGCGCATTGACGCCTGGGTGAGGGAACATGCGTACATTCCCATGGGCTATGTACAGCTTTCGGTGGACTTGCCCACCTGGTGGGGGGCCTTTGAGAAGGCCATGGCCGAGAACGGCGGGAACCCGCAGGCCGCGGCCGAGTATGCGGATCACGTTGTGGAAGTGACGCAGGTGGGCGGCCAGACAAAAGACCTAGCGGCCATCCAGCGGCACGGCGAGGTGATGAAGCTCTTTACCATGTACTACAGCTACTTCTCCTGTCTCTATAACCTTTCGGCGCGGACGCTGACCATGGCGGCACGAAACGGGGTTTTACCCAACGCCATGCGTCTGGCCGGGCTGAGTATGCTGTGGTTTGTGGAGCCGCTCATTTCCGCGCTGCTGGTCAACCGCGGGCCGGACGATGACGATGACTGGTACGCCTGGGCGGCAAAGGAAGCCCTGACAAACCCGTTCTCCATGCTTGTGAGCGTGCGGGATGTTGTGGATTTTGAAAAGAGCATACTCGAAGGGAAAAACTTTGGGTATCGGATAAGCCCTGTCGTCCAGCTCATCGAGACGCTGGGGCGGGCCGCGGCGGTTCCCGTACAGGTGACCTTGGGCGACAAGGAGCTGGACAAGAAGAGAGTGAAGACCATGGCGCAGGGTGTGGGCATGGCCCTGGGCTCGCCGCTCTTCGGTTCGCAGGCCATTACGTCTCTGTTCAATATGTGGGACGTGCTGGACGGAAGCGAGGAGCTGAGGCTGAGCGACTTGGTGTTTACGAGGAAGAGGTAGGGGGGAAGGCTTTGGGATGTCGGATGCGCACCGGCTTTACCGCGCGTCAGATACGGTTATGCGTATGCCTGGGCGGCAGTAGCCAGAAAGCCGCTACGAGTCATGCCGTGGGCTTTGGCCTTCCTGTCTATTTCATGCAGAATTCCGCGAGGAATCGTTATATTGACGCGCACGGGAACATTGTTCAACTCGGGCGCGGGGATATACTGAAACAGACTTTCCTTAGGAAAGGGCAAGCCGTCGCCTTCCCGTTCGGCGCGAACTTTTTCCATGGCGACAGGCAAAGAAGAGGGAACGGGAAGGGGAGCGTTGTCTTCCGCCATGCCGCGCAAGGCCACATAGAGTCCGTCCGTGGCGTTGACAATGGCCTCTTCTACGGTTTCACCGCCGGCGGCCACATTGGGAACGTCTGGAAAATACCTGGACGAGTTGCATGAGCAGGTCGAGATGACTGCACAGGGCATCGTTCTAAAAAATTGAACAGTAAAAAAGGCCGGCTCCCGAAGAAGTCGGCCCTGGAGAAAAGAAAGGCCTCCGAAGGGGTCTGTGGTGGTAATATTATCTTACCCAACCGCGCTTTTTTCCCCAAAAAACATAAATAGCAAATCCGACAACAGACAAAGCGACGCTGAGGTACGGGAACAAGGGCGATACGCCGCTGACATCTACCAAGGGGCGGCCTTCGCGCAACGGCGTGAGCGGCACACTGAACTCGGGCTAGATTCCGGAGAAGGCGGGGGCGAAGGGGCTAGTTTTGCTTGCCGGGTTTGCGGGTAAGACGGAGTCCGTACAGGTATAAACCAGCCATAAAGGCGCCAACCAAAAGCCAAAGCGCGGTACTCATTGGATTCTCCTTGTTACATGCAAGCACGCAATCAACCCTGCAATTCCAAGAAAGATTGCCAGAAATCGTGCTTGATAGAGGCCCACCAGAAGAGACCCCACGGCAAATTTTTCCAGAATGTCAGCAATCCGTTTTGTCATGTTTACCTCACCCCTCAACCATAAGCCTTGCCGCGGGCGGTGGCAAGTTAACCTGTCGAACAAGGAGGACGCATGGCCATTTACGAGCGCATGACCTTGAAGCCTAGGGCCGGGAGGTTGCCAGAGTACAGCCGCCAGACGGAGAACTACGTACCGGGGCAGGGCGTTTCTGCGCGGGTGGACGATTCTGCGGCGCGCATCGCGGGTGCGGGACGGGAGGCCGAGGCGCGGGCCTTGGGCCATCTGGGGGGCGTGGTTCAAAACGTGGCCGGGAACCTCATGGCCGCCTACGACGACTATTCCAAAAGCAAGGCGGTGGAGCTGATCACAAAGTACCGCCGGATCATGAACGACAACCTCT
>CAZWBH010000064.1:2803-6448 GCA_964632155.1 uncultured Mailhella sp. | reverse complement strand
CCTTTCTCTTCCGCGATGCGCGCCGCGGTAAATACCGCAAAGGCGGGTTCATTGCCTTTGCCCCGCCACGGCATGGGCGCAGGGCGATCGACAAAGCCTCGGGCACGGAGAGAGCGCGCCACCCATTGCGAATCGTTGACGTTCATCTGGCAACCGAAGGTGATACAGTGGAAGCCCGGTCTCTCCATACTCGCTCCTGAAAAAGAGTTTCAAAAATGTTCATGCAAGGAATCTGGACTCTCCCATCCCGAAAAAGCGCCGTGCATTCTCCCCCGCGCGGCCGCGTCCACGCCTTTCTCTTCCGCGATGCGCGCCGCGGTAAATACCGCAAAGGCGGGTTCATTGCATTTGCCCCGCCACGGCATGGGCGCGAGGTAGGGGCAATCCGTTTCGAACATCAAACGGTCCAGGGGGATAATGCGCGCGGCTTCACGGGTGGCGGCGTTCGGCCCGAAGGTTACCGCGCCCCCGAGGGCAATGTGCCAGCCGTTTTCCAGAATACGGGCGGCCTGCGCGGTATCGCCGCCAAAGCAGTGCCAGAGCAACGGGTGGCCCGGCATACCCTCTTCTTCGAGGATGGAAAAAGTTTTCTCCCATGCGTCGCGCGAATGGATGACCACGGGCTTGTTCAGATCTCGCGCCAGGCGGATCTGACGGCGAAACCACCATTCCTGCAGATCGGGAGGAGAGTCGGCGGAATCATAGTGATAATCAAGCCCGATTTCGCCAACGGCGCGGATGAGGGGATCCGTGCGCACGGCTTCCACAAGATGCTCCCATTCCTCTTCATCGGCGCGGAGTACGTCTTCTGGGTGCAATCCGCGGATAAAGCATAGGGTTGGCGCGGGGCTGAGAGCGGAAGCGGCATGGAGTATGCGCCCGCGGTGGGACGTGTAACGATCGTGAAGCAGAAAAACGTGCACGATGAAGGAAAGCCCGGAACGCACGGCACGGTCAAGTATTTCTTCCAGCCGCGGGAGCAGGTGTTCATCATCAAGATGGGCGTGACTGTCGGCGCCTGAAAAAGGCATGCAAAGGCTTTCGGGGTTCGCTCTGGGTACGGAAGAGGGCATATCAACTTCCTTTCAGTTTGGCAAAAACGTCCTGCCACACGGCTTCCGGATTTATATCCCGCATACAGCGGAAATGCCCACGCGGACACTTTTTGTGCCCGTGCAGTCCACATGGGCGGCACGGCGTATCCGCCTCCATAACGGTACTTTTTTCGCCGCGAGGCGCAAAGCCGAGAGCGCGCACCGTAGGGCCAAACAGAGCCGTCACGGGCACTCTCTGCGCCCAGGCGAGGTGCATGGGTCCGGAATCATTGGTTACATAAGCATCAAGGCGGGCTATCACCGCCGCGAGAGAGATGAGAGAGGTTTTGCCGGAAAGATCGAGAAAGCCTCCGTATCCCGCCCCACTCCCGGAACAGCCTCCCGCAAGGGCGCGGACTTCCCTCGCCGTCTCTTCTTCGCCTGGCCCGGCAAGGAGCGCCACGCTCACACCGGAACTCCGTGCCCTTGTGAGGACGTGGGCAAAGCCCTCGGGCGTCCAGCGCTTGGTAGGCCACACGGATCCCGGGTGCAGACCAATCTTCTTTTGTCCGTCAAGCGGCGCAAGGAGCCGTTTTGCTTCTTCTCTGGCACTGGCGGGCAAGACGAGTTCCGGCCAGTGCAGGGAAGAATCGTTCAAAATTTCCCGGGGGACAGGCAAGGCTTCCGCCAGACGCAAGAGCCGTTCAATCTCCTGAAATTTATCAAAATCGCGGCCTGTCCTTCGGGTAAAGACAAGGCGGGAGAAAGCGGCCTCCGTGTACCCCACCCGCTCTTTGGCCTTACTCATCCAGGCCATGAACGAAGATCGCGGGCTAAGGTGCGCATCCACCCATATATGGTAACGGCGGTCGCGGATGCGGCGACTCTGAACGAGAACAGCGGCAAGGCCCTTGCCCGCGCCGCGCTTGTCACAGGCGTAGACGTGGGCAAGTTCGGGCTGGGACTCAAAAAGCGGCGCCAGCCCGCCGCGAACGTAAAAGTCAATGTCCGCCTCCGGCCAGGCGGCCTTGAGAACACGGATAAGGGGCAGCGTGAGTACGGCATCCCCAAGAAAGGCAGTATTCCAGACGCCGATGCGCATGACCGCGCCTCAACAAATGCGGGGCAGGGGCGATCCTTCCAGCATGGAAAGAAGGCGACTGCCGCCCATGAAGGTGTGAAGTTCAACCCGCGGCCGTTCCGCGGGATACACTCTGCCCACCACAGCCGCCTCACGCCCGTAAGGACTGCGGCGCATGGCCGCGAGAGCCGCGTTTGCCCTGTCTTCCGGAAGTATGCAGATAAGCTTGCCCTCATTGGCCAGATAGAGAGGATCCAGGCCAAGAAGGTCGCATCCGGCGCGGACGCTGTCGTGCACGGGAATGGCGGCTTCTTCCACCACGCATTTCACGCCGGACTGTTCGGCGATTTCGTTGAGCGTGGTAGCAAGGCCGCCGCGCGTAGGATCGCGCAGAACGTGGACTTCGCCCGCTTCGCGCACAATGTCCTCCACCATGTCCGCCAGGGGGGCGCTGTCGCTTTTCACATCCGTGGAGAAGGAAAGCCCTTCGCGCTGTACCAGGATGGTGAGACCGTGATCGCCCACGGCGCCGCTCACAAGAATGGCGTCTCCAGGGCGGGCGGCGCTGCCCGAAGGCGCGGGCCGGGCAAAAACCTGCCCCACGCCTGAAGTCGTGATGAAGAGTTTATCGCAGGCTCCGCGCGGGACAACCTTGGTATCTCCGGTGACAAGGGAAACACGCGCGCGGCGGGCGGCTTCGGCCATATCGGAAACAACACGTTCCAGCAGATCACTGTCCAGCCCTTCCTCAAGAATAAAGGCACAGCTCAAAAAACGCGGCCTTGCGCCCATCATAGCTATGTCGTTCACCGTGCCATGTATGGCGAGATCGCCTATGCTACCGCCGGGAAAAAAGAGCGGCGTTACGGTATAGCCATCCGTACTCAGGGCCAAGGATCCGCCAAGATCAAAGACGGCGGCATCGTCCATACGTCGCAGGACAGGATTCTCGAAATGCCGAAGAAAAAGATCCGTGATGAGGCGATGCGACGCCCTGCCGCCACTGCCGCTGTCGAGCAGAATCTTCATAACCTTATACAAACGCTGCTTGAAAAAAAGAAGTATCCGAAGGCTTCAAAAAAACGCCGCCTGCATGAAAAACGGGTGTGAGTATAGAGAAAATCCCTCGAAAAAGAAAGTGGCGGGCGCGCCGTCGGGGCAATGGCGGGAAAAGGAATTTTTCTTTTCCTGCATCGGTTTCGAGAAGACGCGTGCCTTTCGGATCGATAAAAATCTGGATCTGAACAAAAAAGTCTGCCCTATCCCTTTGGAGGAAAGGAACATAGTTAGGTTCAAAACGTGCGCCGCCCTCAAACGAAGAGAGGGAACTCGCGCTCGCAGACGTGGCTGTAAAACTTCCTCAACCCGGCGACAGAAACGCGAACATACGCGGGCCTTCTCTAGTTGTCGGTACAGGCGAAACGTCTTCTGCGGATTCGTCGATTTTCCGATCGTCCCTTACGGGCGGATCCCATAAGGAATTTTTCTTTTCCTGCATCGGTTTCGAGAAGACGCGTGCCTTTCGGATCG
>CAZWBH010000064.1:0-2703 GCA_964632155.1 uncultured Mailhella sp. | reverse complement strand
CGGTACAGGCGAAACGTCTTCTGCGGATTCGTCGATTTTCCGATCGTCCCTTACGATCCCGCCGTCATGAAGGTCGCTACCCTTGACGGTACTGTTAAGTTAACCGCCGAATTTCCTGGACTTTGCTTGTAAAAGGGTGTATAAAACCCTCGTGTTTTTGCCTTTTGCCGGCGGCTTTGAAGAAAAATTTGCGGTTCATGGAAAATGCAGGATGCGGAGAAACGCCTTCCGAAAGACAGAGGAAATTCAAGATACAGAGTTGCGTGAGATCCGCGGACTAGGGCACCTGATGAAGGAAAGAAGAAACTGGTCAACACTGCGGGGGGAAAATTTTTTTTGACGCGTATAACGAGGTGCGGGACGAGCTTCGTGAAAGCAGCCCGCAAGAAGAAAGATGCCCGCGTAGAAAGTCGGGAGGCTTTGGAAGAAGAATCCGAAGGGGATGCGCGGATCCGTTGATGACAAAACGGACGAAAAAGAGACTGGATACGCCCGGTTTATAAGGCAGTATATTTGTTGCGATTCTCATGTTCTTATGGAGATGCGTGCCTCCGAAACTAAGATGTGAAAGGAAACAGGCGATATGGATAATCAGGTTCACAATCAGATAGTAGGTTTTATATGGGGAATCGCGGACGACTGCCTGCGCGATGTGTATGTGCGCGGCAAATATCGGGATGTCATTCTGCCGATGACGGTTATCCGCCGTCTGGACGCGATGCTGGAAGAAACAAAAGCGGCTGTGCTGGCCATGAAAAAACGGCTGGATGCCGCGAAGATCGATAATCAGTGGCCCGCGCTGTGCAACGCGGCGGGGCAGGCCTTCTGCAACGCGTCTCCCTTCCTTTTGAAAGATTTAACCAGCTCTGCAAAGGCGCAGACGCTCAAAGCAGACTTTATTGCGTATCTGGACGGTTTTTCTCCCAATGTTCAGTTGATTTTGGATAAGTTCAAATTCCGTAACCAGATCGACACGATGGTGGATGCGGATATCCTTGGCGCTGTTATTGAAAAATTCACGTCCTCGGCCATCAATCTGAGCCTCAATCCGGTTTACAAAGACGAGGAAAAACAGCTTTTGAAGCATCCCGGCCTTGACAATCACGGCATGGGCACGATTTTTGAGGAACTGATCCGCAGATTCAATGAAGAGAACAATGAGGAAGCCGGCGAACACTGGACACCGCGGGATGTCGTTGAACTTATGGCCGATCTTGTTTTTCTGCCGATTGCCGACAAGATCAAAGACGCTTCCTATTCCTGTTATGACGGAGCCTGCGGCACCGGCGGTATGCTCACCGTCGCGCAGGACAGGCTTTTGACGCTTGCGAAAAGGCACGGCAAGGACGTGTCCCTTCATCTCTTCGGGCAGGAGATCAATCCGGAGACCTACGCCATCTGCACGGCGGATATGCTCTTAAAGGGCGATGGCGAGGAAGCCGAGCATATCAAGTACGGATCTACCCTTTCCGAAGATCAGTATCAGAAGGCAGACGGCCACCGCCAGCAGTTTGATTTTATGCTCTCTAATCCTCCCTACGGAAAGAGCTGGAAAACCGATGCGGAAAAAATGGGCGGCAAGAAGGAAATCCTCGACACGCGCTTTAACACCTATCTCCCGGGTGGAGAGAATATGCCGATGATCCCGCGCGTCAGCGACGGACAGCTTTTGTTCCTGCTGAACAATATCTCAAAGATGAAAAACAATACGGAACTCGGCAGCCGTATTGCGGAAGTTCATAACGGATCGTCTCTTTTCACGGGCGATGCCGGAAGCGGCGAGAGCAACGCCCGCCGTTATATGTTGGAAAACGATCTCGTCGAGGCGATCATCGCCCTGCCGGAAAATATGTTCTACAACACGGGTATCGGCACCTATATCTGGATTCTTTCAAACAAAAAGGAAGATCGGCGCAAGGGAAAAATACAATTGATTAATGCGACCGCCATGAAGTCGCCGCTCAGGAAGAACATGGGCAAGAAGAACTGCGAACTGACGCCGGAGATCCGTAAAGAGATCGTCCGCATTTTCCGTGACATGGATGAGAGCGAGGTCAGCAAAATCTTCCCGAATGAAGAGTTCGCCTTTTGGAGCGTGACCGTGGATCGGCCTCTGCGTCTGCGAGTTTTGCCCGCAAAAACGATTCCTGCAACTCTTTTCCCTAAAGGGGAAGAATACCATGCCGTTTGCCTTGCCCTAAGAAAAGCGGAAAAAACGGCGCCTTTGGACGACTGGACGGCTTTTGCGAAAGCCACAAAGCTGAAGGCGGCGGTGTTAAAGAAAATCCGCCCGTATATCACAGAGAAGGATCCCACCGCGAGGCCCGTGGAAGGCGAGGCGGATATCGATTTAAGAGACACGGAAAATATCCCATTCACCTACGAGGGCGGCATCGACGCCTTTATGAAAAACGAAGTGCTGACCTACGCCCCGGACGCCGCTATCGATGAAAAGAAAACCCAGATCGGCTATGAAATCAGCTTTACAAAATATTTCTACAAAGCTGTGGAACTTCGGGAGATGAAGGACATTCTCGCGGAGTTAAACGATCTGGAAAAAGAAGCCGACGGTATGATGGCAGAGATATTGGAGGGGATAGAGTGAATAAACTCTCTATTACTTCACGCTGGGTTTGTCAGAGGTGGTCTTCCATTATGGAAGAAAATTCTGAGACAAACTCAGGGTTTCAATCTTCAAACGCC
>CAZWBH010000063.1:0-6587 GCA_964632155.1 uncultured Mailhella sp. | reverse complement strand
TTTAGAAGGTAGCACAAAACAAAATGTTTGTCATTGAAAAAGTGATACTCTCAAAGGGGCGAGCGTAAAACCTTTTCAATGACAAACGTTATGTTATGCTATCGTTCTAAAAAAGGGACGTTTGTGATCTGGTGGATAGAGTAGGCAATGATCGCTTACTCTATATTCTTCAGCATGCGGAAGTGGAAGAGTTCTGTCGAAGATCATTGAGGAAATACTGACCTCCTACAATTTCCCTGACGAAATTGGACTCGTATCCGAACGAACCCTGTCCTAACAAAGACGGAAAAATATCAAAGAGGGATTCTCACGGAAACGATCCGTATCCTCCTGGGGGAAAAAATAAGTCACATGGTTTTCTGATACTTTTACATAGTCAGCTTTTGTATTCTCTGAAATTCGCCCTCAGATCCTCAAAATCTTTTGGCCTGTACTTTTCAAATTTCTCCTGCTCCACATAGACAAAGTCGTATTCAGCTTTGCCTTGTACTCGGTTGACGTCTTCGCACCACAGGCGCAGGCGTTCCATTTTGAGCGGCACGTCCAGATCTGCGTTGCCCTTGGTTTCCACAATAACAATCCTGTTCTTTGGCAATTTGACGATGAAATCCGGGTAGTAGTGAGAGATATTGCCGCTCCTGTCCACATAATCCAGTTTAAAGTTCACGGCAACGTAGTTTTTGGCATACGCCACAACATCCTTGCAGTTTTCCAAAAACTCCGCAAACTCTAGCTCAAAATGGCTGTCGCCAACAATGCGATTAAAAACGCTTTTCTTCGATAAGAGCGATTCCTGTTGCGTGACCACAAAGGGGCGCGTCTGGCGCAGTTTGATGTATTCGCGTATCTCGGCATCGCCCCTGTCTCTGACTGTCAATGCGTTTATGGCTTTTTTAAAACTTTCCATAATGGTGCGCGTGGCCACTGTTTCCGACAGATTGCGTATGGTATTGGCGTCATCCAGTTCCACGGGCCTGTCAAAAAGCTCATCGCGCACAAAGGCTTTTACCTTGCCGTAAAGCACGTCGTAAGCGCTGAAAAGGCGCAAGTCCTTCATGATGCTCCTGGCAAACCAAGCAAGCACGCCGCGGTAATCGGCCATACCGTTGGTATCCAGCACGGTGGTATGGCTTATTTCATCGGTTGTTATATCGCGAAAGACAATTGCGCGCTTTTCCTCTTCGGTAAAGATCCTGTACTTTACTTTTTCATGGCCAAATTGGCTGACATCAAGGTCGGCAAGATTTTTATATTCCCGGTAAAGGCGCGGCGTGAGCAGGGGCAGCTCAATGTCCAGCGCGCCAAGGTCTTTGTTCACATTTTCGTTGTCAATTTCAACGATGAGCGGTGACAGCGCATCCGCGCAGTCGCCCATGGGCTTGTAGTCCAGTTCCACGCCTTCGTCCTGTATGCTTTCCACAAAGTCCATAAAGGCGTTCGTGCCGATCACGCTCACCTTTTCTTCAGTGCCGCCCAGGTACATCTTGCGCAGGCCGCGCCCCAAGGTCTGCTCCGGCAGAATATTGCTCTGGGCGGAATAGGCGCGCAGGCCGACAATGGTGGTTACGTTGCGCACATCCCAGCCTTCTTTGAGCATAAGGACGGACACAATGGCCTTGTACGGGTTGCCCGCATCGTCAATGCTGTTGGAAAGATCGCGCAGCCGATCAAGTTCTTCCTTTTTCTTGCCGGAACTGGCTTCGGAAATGTCGCCATTATTCTTGGTGTGTATGACCAGAACGCAACCTTCCAGATCCTGGTACGTTTTTTCCAGGTAGTCGGCCACCTCGTCGCAGTTGCGCGTGTCATCGGTCATCACAAAGAGAATGGCTTTTTTGCCCACCTTTTTATGCTTGTCGTACGTCTTGCGCCATTCTTTCACTCCAAGGTTGAGATAATCGGCGTATTTTTTGGTAAATTTGGTTGCCTTTTTCTCTCTCAGTTTTTCGCGGCTGGGCATGTCCGGCAGAACGGGATGCTTGACCACATTCTGGGCAATGGCCTCCACCAGCGGATAATCGCAAACGGTCTGCACAAACAGGGCGCCGTTGTTGTGCTTGGGCGTTGCGGTAACATCCAGTTGCAGGCTCAAGGCCGCGCCCTTCTGCACAAGCTGATGATGGATATCCTCTATGGATTTAAACCAGGCCAGGGAATCGTCGTGTATATGGTGTGCCTCGTCATTGATGACCATAAGTTCATCTACGTTGCGCACGATCATGCCGAGATCGACTTTGGAATCCGTGGTGGCGGTCACAGGCTTTGGCCCGAGAAAATACTCGCGGCTGTCCTCGTCTTCGGCGCAGGGCAGGCTCTCCGCGTTGGCGTACACCCGTTGGATGTTGGTGAGAAAAATATTGCCTACGGAACTCGTCACCCGCACTTCGTCCTGCTTGTGCAGGGTGAGCTGAAAATCATCGCGCCAGTTTTGCCCTGCGTAGCCGTTGTCCGGCAGGATCGGGTCGCTGAAAAAGAGGCGCAGGCCCTGAAAATCTTTGTAGATACGGTCAAGCACTATGATATTGGGCGTGATAACGAGAAAATTTCTGGCCAGTTCGGATTTTGGCTCATATACTTTGTGGAAGTAGCTCCAGGCCAGCGCCAGGGCCATGACCTTGGTTTTGCCGCTGCCCGTGGCCATCTTGATCACATAGCGGCGCCAGTCTTCGTCAAACATTCCGGCACTAACCTTGCCAGAAGCATCGTAACGCATGAGGTCAAATTTGTCCTTTGCTTTTGCAACGTCATAGAGAAAAATAACGGTCTCCATGGCCTCACGCTGGGCAAAATAGTATTTAAATTCCTGGAACTGGCCTTTTTGCGTTGGCAATATATGCGGCTCGTTGAACCACCAGTTGAGAAGGCTCCTGCTTGTTTTACTTGCGTCTGCATAGCCGGACTCGCGGAATTCCTTTACTTTTTCACGAAGACGGGGAACCAGCGGGGGCATGAGTTTGTCCATGCTGTCGCGCAGAGACTCGTCAGCGGGAAACCAGCGTATTTCGGGATCAAGAATTTCATACGGCGATTTAGGGAAGTTTGGATGCAGAGCCATTACTTTTTTCCCCTTTCCCTGACTTCCAGAATCGTCATGGTGTCGTTGCCGAAAATATCCACCACTTTCACGGCCACTTTGTGCCGGGCGGAAGGTAGTTCATGGTAGGCGCTTTTCAATTCCAGATCACGGTTTTGTCTGGTGCGGAAGGACTGCCATTCGTTTTCAAAAACATAGTCACCCGTCCACTGTTCTTCAATTTCGCCCGTGTCCGGGTTCTTCACGCGGATGATCTCGCGCCTGGATTCATAGTCATAATCCACAGACCAGTAGTCAATCCAGTCTGTCCATTGTCTGGTAAGCGTTCTACGGTGTACCTTTCCTTCTTTATCCTTGGTGACTTTCACTAGCTGACCGCCCTCAGCCACAATTTTGCTCTTGCCCTGTCTTAGGCTGTCCCTGGCCTCTGCCACGGAATCCTGCGAATAGTTCACGGAAAAATCCGTGAGTTCCACGGCAAGTTCGTTTTTGCGGTAAATGAGCTTCGCCTCGATATAGGCCACGTCGTGAAAAACCACCTGCCCCCGTTCCACGGCACGCTTGTCAAAGACCTCGGCGGGGATGCATTTGGGTTGCACATCCACGCCCTTGCTTTTTGCTTCTTCCAAAGAATTTGGAAAAAGTCCCATTTCAAATTCAAAACCAAGGATATCCACTTTAGAAATGCGGTACTTGCGGCACTCCAGAAGAATTTCTTCCACAAAGAGCCGACTCACAGGCATATTCACAGGGCCGACCGCCACCATGCGACCCGCCTTTTTGCCCTGAAAGGCGTTGAAGCCTTCCGCCTTTTCCGCCTTGTACGCCCTGAGGATCAAGTCCACAAAGTCCGCTTCCCTTTTTTCCTGCTGAGCGCGCCTTTCTTCCTTGCGCAGGTTTTCGTTGATGCCCATGTAGTGCTGGCGCTCGTACTTGCCCAGGTTCAGCACTTCAAAGGCGCGGTAGGGCTTACCCTCTTCTTTGAGCTGACGTTGCACGCCCAAAAGACGCTTGCGCGTGGTATGGATGGCAAATTTTCCCAAATCGGCGGCGATCCATTTGCGCCCCAGCTTTTCGGCAACCGCCGGAAGCGTACCCGATCCGCAGAAGAAATCGGCCACAAGATCTCCTTCGTTGGAGGAAGCTTTTATAATTCGCTCAAGCAAGGCCTCAGGCTTTTGTGTGGGGTAGCCAACACGCTCTCCAGAACATGGATTAATGATAGGAATATCCCACACATCATCTGGCAACGTTCCCAGTGGATTTGGCATATATCGTTTGCCAGTTTTTGATACAATTCCACCTTTTGCATAAGCACTGGTCTCTTTATATGGGATACGAATATTATCACCATTAAAAATAAACCTATTTGATTTTGAATAAATAAATACTGAATCATGCTTTTTTGAAAAATAATTCTCCGAACGTCCACCTCCAGTATAATGCCATATAATTTCATTCACATAAAATTTAAAAATATCATCTAATAATAAACGCATACAAGAGTTTAACCTCCAATCACAGTGAACATAAATACTTCCGTCCTCAGCCAATAAGTCGCGCATGAGTTTTAAGCGTTCATAAATCATGCTGATGAAGCTGTCCGCGCCATTGCCCCAGGTGTCGCGGTAGGCGATTGCTTCCAAGATGTTGGGTTTTTTGGTGAAGGCTTCTTCGCCGATTTCTATATCCATGGAAAAATTAGCGCCTACATCAAAGGGCGGGTCTATATAAATGAGTTTGAGCCCGCCCTGACGTTCAATTTCCTCACGCATGGGTCCGTTTTTGAGGGAAGAGAGGATGAGCTTGTTGTCACCCCAGATGAGTTTGTTCGCCCAGCCCTTGTCCTGACGACCGCGGCTGTCCAGCGTGAGCAGGCTGTTTTCATACTTGCGCGCTGTGCCCTTGCGTGGCTCGTCAATCTGCTCAATGGTCTGAAAGGGGAGTACCACATTGCAAACTTCGCCTGTTTTGCCGTTCCAGACAAGTTCCACTTCCCGTTTGTCTTCAAAGAGCAAAAAACGGTATTTGTCCGGCAGGGCTTTATCTTCTTCCAAATAGCGCAAAATTTCCTGCTTTTCCTGGTCGGTAAGCCTTGCCATACCTCGCTCCTTTGGATAACAGAGTGAACGGCAAGCCTCCTTTGCGCCCACCCCCAATAAACAGAATGTCAGACAAAGTAGTAGAGCATAAGGTGGTTACAGTCAATCTTTGCTGGACTTTCAAAGGCAAGAACATCTTTCCCGGACGCAAAGTTAGAGATCTTGCTCTCCGCTTTCCCCGTTGCACCACCAGCACGTCAAGAGGTCAAATTTTTTCCAATGAGCGGTACGTAGATCGGTGGGACGGGTGAAGACCAAAGGAAAAGAAGCTTCCTAGGCATCAATACCTCTCAATACCTGCAGAAGCTGATCCACAAATTTTCTGGCTGGCCTTTGGGAAAGAGTGGCAGGGAAAAAATAAAGAACGCCAAGAGCGTATGACTCTTAGCGTTCTTCTTTGTGTCTCTTTGTGGCGTCCCCAGGCGGATAACAGGTCATAGGATAACCTATTGATTTTATTATATACAAAGTTAAGGGTACGGCCTCTGTACCCTCAAAAAAAATATGAAGGCACTGGCGAGGATATGAAAAAGTGTACTTCTTCCTCCTGCCGGATACCGCGAAAGCCTTCATTGTTAAGCCGCTCCTAGTCCCATTTGATCGCCTCGTGGGGTATGGTTTCCCCTGCAAGTTTCACGGTGTAACAGGTGTAACCTGGACTAATGCTCAATCATAGTGTCCGCTGCACTGTATGACTTCACATACTTCGTCTTGTATTCGGTAAACAAGGCGGTTTTTATCATCAATTCGGCGGCTCCAGTAACCGGATAAGTCGCCTTTCAAGGGCTCGGGTTTTCCGATGCCTTGATACCCGCCCCGGCCTATGTCTTGTAAAAGGTCGTTTATTCGTTTGAGCGTGCGTCTATCCTTGGACTGCCAGTAGAGGTATTCGCTCCATGCATCAGCGCTGAACTGAAATTGCATTATTCCATGCTCCGCAATTCGTTCAAGCTCTTTATCACTGTCTGACCTGCTTCGATCTGAGCGGCAGACCGGCGTAGTGCTTCCTGATTCTTGACGCTGTAGAAGGGTTCATTTGTTGGCCTAAACGGTAGACCGTTCTCTTTTACTACTTGAGCAAGGAAAATCCGGACAGCGGCGGACAAATCAAGCCCCATATCGTGTACAACAGCTTGCGCTTGTTCTTTCAAGCTGTCCTCAAGTCGAATTTGTAAATTTGCCATGTTTGCATCTCCTTTTGTCATTACTTCTTATTTATTTGTAATGATAAGTCATATTTTGTCAAGCTATCCATCCGAAGGCACACAGCCGCCCATTGCCTCGCAGAAAAGGGAATCCGTCAAAAAGCATACTCTCCCGCTTGCTTTTGTAGTTCTCTCATCGCTTCGTCCGGTTTCAACCACCGTACGTTCAGGTTCAGTAATCGCAGCCCGATGTTTTACCGTCGGCTTGGGTTCGAGAACCTCTGTCACACTTATAGAAATATCTTT
>CAZWBH010000062.1:0-6725 GCA_964632155.1 uncultured Mailhella sp. | reverse complement strand
AGGGCGCTTTCGGAAACGGTTATGAAAACCTTTGAAAGTCAGCTTAAAGAAAAACATCTGACCGGTCAGGTTGACGGCGTGTCTTCGGTGATTTCTGTGGATCGCGGACGTATCCAGCAGGTAATCACCAACCTGCTTTCCAACGCCATCAAATATTCCCATGAGGGCGGCGCTGTCCGCATCGTCATTGAAGAGACGAATGAGAACAGCGTGATCCGCGTTGAAGACTGCGGCATGGGCATCCCGCGGAAAGATCTCCTGCGGATTTTCGAAAGGTTCTACAGAACGGATGAATCCCGGAACCGCAAGACCGGCGGGGCGGGCATCGGACTGGCCATTGTCAGGACTATCGTGCGGGCTCACGGGGGCAACGTCGTTGCGGAGAGCGAGGAAGGCAAGGGGAGCAGATTCCTTGTGACATTGCCGAAGGGCGATTCGGATCCATCCTGATCTTGGGGCGCGGTCGGGTACCGCGCATCCGGCCATCCGGCAAAACATCGCCCGCACTGAATCAGGAGCCTTTGGGCAACGCGAACGCGTCGCAACGGCGCTTCCTTTGCGAAAGAGCGCCGTTTTTCGTCTCGCTTTTGCTGTTTTTCCGGGATTTCACCGTCCTTGATTTGGCGGAAAACTTTGACAAAATTCTGCTCAACGATCCTTCAGCCTTTCTTCCAGCGTCGCGTCGACCTTGACGCGGAAGGATCCTTCACTGCGATCGATGCGAACCGCGCCTGAACCGGCGTTCTTCATGGGATGGATGAACTTGGCCAGAGAATACTGGATCTGCGCGCTCTCCTGATTTTTCTGCCAGCTTTTGAGCGCGACGAGAACACCGGCCTCCAGCAGCGTGCGTTCCGGCACTTCCTGCGCGGGATGATCGCGCCGGATAATGACATGGGCGCTCTCGCCCTGCGCCGTGTGTAGCCAGTAATCGTGAGGAGAGGCGAGTTTGAGGGCCAGGGCGTTGCCTTTGGCGTCCCGACCGCGCAAAAGAAGAAAACCATCGCCGCTACGAAAGGCCTGTACTTCCTTGGGCAGTTTGGATGGCGACTTTCCTGCCTGCCGGGAACTTTGCGGATCATGCGCGGGAACAGAGGCGCCGTTCACGGCGGCAAGGCCGCGAAGAAGCTCAGCCTCGACCCGGGCCTTTTCCGCCCTCACGGCCTCACGGCGCGTGGTGAGATGTTCAAGTCCGCGCCGCCCCTTCCCGGCCTGGCGGAAAAATTCCATCATGTTCTCGCGAACGGTGCGCGATTTGTCAAGCTCCAGGGAGACGTTTCCTTCCGGCGTTTCGAGGACGACGCTCTCTCGTTTTTCCTCCGGGCGGAAACGATAGAGCTGACTTTGGAGCAGAAGAGCGTCCTGCTTGCGGGCCTGGAGTGCCAGGAGGCGACTTTCTTCGGCATCGAGCTTCTTCAAAAGGCGTTCAAGGCGCGATATTTCAGCGGAGAAGGGGCGTGTCGCGGCAAGACGCGCCTCTTCGGCAAGGCCGGAGTACATATGTTCGCCGACCTTGGCAAGAGCGGAGATCGGGTCGCCGCAGACTGTCTCCCGCCACTGCCCCTTCTTTTTTTCGAGCTGTTCCCGCGGGAGCGGCCAGGCGGAGACTTCGATCCGCCCGTCGTCCGCTTCGTAGAGAAAGACGTCGCCGTTGCCGTCCTCGAGGTCGGCGAGCAGGGCGGAGGTTTCCTGAGCGTCGAGAAAGGGCAGGGTACGGCGCAGGGCGGGCGTGAGTACTTCCCAAGTCCGCCAGGCGTCCTGTGCGATTTTAGGAGAAAGGGGAGTGTCTGGCCAAAGAGGCTCTTCCGGGGGCGACGGCGCCTCAAAGGAAAGGGCGGGTCCTTCGCGCAGATCCAGGCGGAGCCAGGCCTGGGAAAGACCGGAAAATCCAAGCCAGAGGCGGCGCGCCGTCCAGTCGCTGACGGCTTTTACCACGCGCTCCCCCGAGAGGTATTTGCGTAGGCGCATGACAGAGGCCGGGGGCTGGGCATTCACCGGAATGCGATGACTGGAAAGGAAGATCAGAGGAGATGAACGATCCGCGCGAAGCGCAAGAAAACGCTTGCCTTTTCCTCCAGATCCGCCGTAAAGGGCAAAAATCGTAAGCCCTCGCGTCGGGGCGTGTATTTTTTCCATCCGCGCACCTAGAATTTCGGTGTTAAGCGCGGAACAGAATCTGCGGAAAAGATGCGCGTCCATGAACAAGAAGAGATACGGGGATCCAGGGTTCGAAAGCCGCGAACCTTTAAAAGGTGTTAGTTACCCCGAATTTTTTCGCCTTCTTCCTGCTTTGCCTTGCAGGCCACGCAAAGCGTCGTGACAGGGCGCGCCTTCAGACGCGCAAGGCTGATCTCTTCACCGCATTCCTCGCAGATGCCATATTCTCCATCGTCCATGCGCTTGAGTGCTTCCTGGATCTTGGTGATAAGTTTACGTTCCCGATCGCGGATGCGCAGGGTAAAGGATCTGTCGGATTCCGCGGTGGCTCTGTCGGAAGGATCGGCAAAAACGGTCTGAGTGTCGGTCATCTCCTCAAGCGTCGAATCTCCCTTGTGCTGAGCTTCGGCGAGCATTTGGTTCAGGAGATCGCGAAAGTATTCCAAATCCTGGGGGGTCAAGTTTCCTCCTGGCGAGCGTGACGCCGCCATGCCTTTTTGGGATAGGATATTCTAAACTAAAACTTTTTTTCTGTAAAGATTTTTCAGGCCTTTTTATTCCAAAAATGGCTCAAAGCCAGACGCAACGTGTCAAAATGGGCGATGGACGGCTGGGAAAGTCCTTCGTTGCGGAAGGCCAGGAAGGGAATGCCCGCGTCTTTCGCGGCGCGCATATCTGTAACGCTGTCGCCAAGAAAGAGTAGCGCTTCCGGCGGGAGCTTCCATTTTTCGGCTATGAGCAGGGCGCCATCGGGGAAGGGCTTGGGGCGACGCACATGGGAGGCCAGGATGATAGGGTCGAAATAGCCGTGCAGGCGGCAGTTTTCGAGAAGCACATCCATACCGTCCTTGCGGTTGGTATCCATGCCGAGGCGGACGCCGTGCGATCTGCACAGATCGAGCAGTTCATGCAGGCCGGGGTAATGCGAGATTTTGGGCAGAATGTCCCTTTCATAGTCGATGCGCCTTGCGGCGTCGCGCAGTAAAGGAAAGAGTTCCCTGGGGCAGAGGGAGTCCAAAGCCTGCTGCACGGTGGCCATCTGCACGTAGTCTTCCTGTTCCGGCAAAAGGGAAGGAAGGCCGAGGGCGCTGCGCAGGGCGTTGTAATAGCTGATATTGGCCTGTTTGGAATCTATGACAACGCCATCGCAATCAAAAATGAGGCCCCGGGGGGCACCGTGAAAGACGGTTTCGAGCCAGTCAAACAGCGTGGAATGAGAGAGATGCGGCATATCGTTCAGCGGGGAAGGATGAAGGTAAGCGTCCGCTGCAAGGCATCGGCGGGAAGCGCCGCACGCGGAACGCCGGGCAGATCGCGGGTGTTGAAGAGCAGAACATCGCAACGGGGGCAGGCGCGTTTTTCCCCTGATTCCAGCTCCGCAAGATCCTCGCTCATGGCGCGGCTGTTGACAAAGAAGACGGCGTTTTCGGGCATATCCGGCAGAAAGGTAAGGGCCGCGGTCAGAGAAATCGTCCAATGGGGCAAATCGTCATCACCGGGCGCGTGCGCGGGCGCGTCCTTGCCCGCACGACCGGAGATCAAGACAGAAAGCGCACGCTGACGCCCTCGAACCATCGCTTCCAGAGAGGCAAGTTCCAGAGCCTGTTTTTCCTGAAACCAGGCGAGAATCAGCATTTTCTGGGCATGGATGCGGGGTGGGAGGGAAGCATTTTCCGCGGGATTGCCAAGGAATTCCCGCAACGCGTCGCGTTCCGTCAGGCTGAGGTCGACGGGAGGCGGCGTCGCACCCAGGCTCAGCACGGGCGCGCCTCGGGCGCCATCGCGGGCGGCGCGCTGAAAATCAGTAAGGCACGCGGCGGCCTGTTCGGCGTGCCACGGGTAGACGGGCTGCCAACTTTGCTCCGGAGGAGAAGGCAGACCTGGCCAGAGCGTGCGGCATCCGCGGGGAAGGACGCAAAACTCGGCGTGAAGACGGGGAAGCGCGAGGAGGAACGGTTTCGGCATGGGAATTCCTTTCGGTTTATTATACGGCAGGACTTTTTCCCTGGCAACAGAGAAGAGAAAAGGGGAAAGAGATCTCCGGGCGCGGGGGGAGGCTTGCTTTTGCCGCGGCTCTCCCGTATAAACGGGAACGAAACCGGAGAGACACCCGCGGAGGTAAATATGTTTGGCATTGGTACACACGAACTTTTACTTATCTTCCTTCTCATCGTTATCATTTTCGGCGCGAAGCGACTTCCCGAAATAGGCCGGGGCATGGGCCGCGCCATCCGCGATTTCCGCAAGGCCGCCTCGGAACCCGATGAAATCGATATCACGCAAAAGGAAAATAACGAAGCCTCCCACGAAAAAAAGGCCTGATATCGGGGGAACCATGACCGTTGAACAGATTTCTGTGTTTGTGGAAAACAAGACCGGGCAACTTGGAGACGTGACGCGGGCGCTCTATGAGGCGGACGTGAACATCCGCGCTCTTTCCCTTTCGGACACCGCGGATTTCGGCGTCCTGCGGCTTGTGGCGGACGATAATGGCAAAGCCCGCAAAGCCTTGCAGAAGGCGGGCTTCACCGTGGGTAGCACCCCTGTGGTGGCCGTGGAAGTTTCGGATCGCCCGGGAGGCCTGGGATCCATCCTGGCCCTTCTTTCGGCCCGCGGCATCAACGTGGAATACCTCTACGCCTACACACAGCGCGAATCGTCCAGAGCGACGCTCATTTTCCGTTTCGATCGCAATAAGGACGCCGTCGACCTTCTGCGCGAAAACGGCGTTCGCGTCCTCGCGCCGGAGGAACTCGGCGGCTGACTTTGCCTTTGCGAAAAAGAGAAGCCGCGGCCTTTGAGGATCCGCCCCCCTGCCTTCTTTCCGCTTCAAGAAAATTCGCCCAAAAGCGCGGAGGCGTGTGAATTCTTCCGTGTTCCGGCACGATTCGGCAACTCTTTACCTGTTCCCGTGTGCCTCTGAGCGGGAAGGTTCCTTGTTTTGTTCTTAATTTTGCTTTGTCAGCCCGCATTTTCCGATAGTTCCGCCCTTGCTTGCCCGGGGCAAAAGAGAACGTTCGCGCGCAAGATTAAAGGTAGTCGTCGCGCGCCCGGGGCTTTCCTTTGTTTTTCGCCGCTCCATCTTCAGGCTGACAACGCCATGTTTGGCAGTTTTTTGTGTTGCCGAAGGCCATCGGCAAGAGGAAAGCGTTAATTTTCTCAATAGAAAAACATGGCATTTTTATAGAGTTAAATCAAAATAATAACACGTTTTCTCAGGCGTCGTGATTCTTGCGTTTCCTCCCTTTCTCCGCACCGTTCGCGCAAAACTTTGCAAAAAAAGAGCCTCAATGCTTGCCCTTGCCGCGCATATTGGTTATACAGGGACAAAGGGTTGAGGAAAACATTAACTTTTAGCAGAGGTTGTACTTATGGCAAACGAACAAGACATCGTCCGCGATGACGGAAGGGCGAAATGGTCAGATCTGTGGCTCAAGGAAGACTACTGGGCCATATGGATCGGCTTTTTCTTCATCATCGTGGCCTCGCTCATCATGGTGAACGGCAGCGCGGACATTGAAAGCAAACTCGCCTCCTTGAATCAGGTGATTGCCGCTGAAAAGGCCAAGCCTATCCAGACCATCGAACTGTTCCAGGCGCAGGCGGCCAAGAAGGCCGTGGCCGGTAGCTCTCTGCCCGCGGCCAAAACCATTATCGGCTACCTGAAGACGCCCAATAAGTGGACGGGCAACCCCGCGGGCGCCTTTATCAAGAGCGCGAACGAAGAAGCCAGGCCCGCCGCCGACGCCGCCAAGGCCACGGCCTCCGCCGCCCTGGAAGCCGCCAAGGCCGCTCAGGCCTCCGCTGCCGCTGAATCCTTCGCCAACGCCGATCTGAACAAGGCCGCCGAAGACGCCATCGCCGCCTGGCAGAAGGCCGACAAGGACGCCTCCGCCGCCGCCGCCAAGGTTGGTTCCAGCAGCAACCTCCTGCCCGGTCTCATCATCCTTGGCATCAGCCTCGGCGTGATCACCTCCGTGGGCATGGCCGTCATGGGCTTCAATGTCGCCGCCTATTTCATCGGCTTCATCGGCGTGTGGATTCTCTGCCTTCTCGCCAACTTCCTTGGCGTTTACGCACCCACCTCGAAGTACGGTCTGAACGCGGAAATCTGGTCCATCATCATCGGTATGGTCGTCTCCAACACCGTTGGCACGCCCAAGTGGATCAAGCCCGCCGTGCAGGTGGAGTATTTCATTAAAACCGGTCTCGTACTCCTCGGCGCGGAAGTACTCTTCAACAAGATCCTGGCCATCGGTATTCCCGGCATCTTCGTGGCCTGGGTGGTCACTCCCATCGTCCTCATCTGCACTTACATCTTCGGCCAGAAAGTTCTGAAGATGGAATCCAAGACCCTGAACATCACCATCTCCGCCGACATGTCCGTGTGCGGCACCTCCGCCGCCATTGCCGTGGCCGCCGCCTGCCGCGCCAAGAAGGAAGAGTTGACACTGTCCGTGGGCCTGTCCATGGTCTTCACCGCCATCATGATGGTCGCCATGCCCGCCTTCATCAAAGCTGTGGGTATGCCCGAAATTTTGGGCGGTGCCTGGATTGGCGGTACCATT
>CAZWBH010000061.1:0-6789 GCA_964632155.1 uncultured Mailhella sp. | reverse complement strand
TTAGAGCAAAAACAGGAAACTTTGCTGCCGTACTTTCCCTAAAAACAAGTGAAAAATGAGCTGATAGCTTTTTTCAGCGGTCTCTATAAATAATTCTCGCGTAAACATAACTTAGCAAGACTGGACGAAAAAGTGAACTTGTTGAATTCATTGCTATCGAGGTTCAAACGATTGACTCGACAGATTCCTATCAAAAAGGCACGAAAATCGTTGCTTGTGTATAATAAAATAGAAAAAGATAGCGTAGGGTTACATTGAGAAAATATTCCGAAGCGGATTATACCTCAGATAATTTATAAAGGGCAAATTTTCCAGAGAGAAGTAGTATGTCGAACGGATTATACTTTGTATGTCCTATACCTGTTTATACCAGAGTATTTAACGATTGGACGGAAAACAAAAGCTTCTCTTGTTTTCATCTCAACCTGCGGCAATTCATTTTGTAGCTTACAATTATATAAAAAGTGCCAGTTAGAGATGGTTCCATCAGATCGATTGGAATTATTGAAGAGTTGTACTACTGCTTACAAAGTGCAGGGAGCCTTCTCGGCTGTTGATTTTCCAGATCAGAATGTGCATCGGGATGTAATCTTTCGCTCTTTGTGAAGATGAACTCCGTAAGGCACAGCAATAAAAACGATCATTGAAAAAGAATTACCACACCCCAAAATGTCCGCAAGGGCTGTTATCCTTCTGAGCAGAGAGTTTTTACGGCGCGTTTACCAGAAGGGAGAGAGAACCCCAGAAGGCCTGCCCCAGAGAAAGCGCGCCGTCTCCCGCGGGAAAGACGGAAGGGAGCAGGGGCTGAAGCCCGAAGTCGCGCAGAGCTTGCGGAATTTCGGCACGCAGAGAGGCGTTATTGAAGACGCCTCCGGATAGGGCCGCCCGCGCAATGCCCGTCTCTTCTGCCGCTCTCCTGATCCATTGGGCCAGTCCAAGACTCAGACCTCTGTGAAAGCGGCGTGCCAGCACGGCGGGTTTTCCCCTGTCTGCGGCTGCTTCACGAAAGAGTGCGAAAACATCGGCTTCCAGCAGTTCACCCCGGCGGACGATGGGGAGTTCGTAAGCGCCTGAGGCGTTCCAGTCCTGGAGTTTTTCTAGGCGAACGGCGGCCTGCCCTTCGTAGGTAATATCGAAGCAGACCCCGCAGAGCGCGGAAACAGCGTCAAAGAGCCGTCCGCAGCTTGAGGTGGACACACAGCGCACGCGCTTTTGCAACATAGCATCAATCCTGGGAAGAAGGGCGGCCTTTTCCCTTGACCAGGGGCGTGTAGTGTTGGGGAGGCCCGCGGCCTGCCACAGAGATTCCGCAGTGCGCCAGGGCGAACGTATGGCGGCTTCGCCGCCGGGCAGAGCGAAAGGAGAGAAACGGCCCAATCTTTTCCAGTATCCGCGACCGACAAGCAGGAGTTCTCCGCCCCAGACCGTGCCATCACTGCCAAGCCCGGAGCCATCCAAGGCTAAGCCGAGTACAGGTTCGGTCACGTCGTGTTCGGCCATGACGGCACAGATGTGCGCTACATGGTGCTGGAGACACAGCGCCGGAACGCCGCGCTCTTTGGCAAATTCGTCGGCCAAGCGGCTGGACGCGTAATCGGGATGCAAATCGCGGACGACAAGGCGGGGGGACACTTCCAGGAGTTGCATGAGATGCTTCAGCGTCTCCCGAAAAAATTCGAGGCAACCAGGCCGCGCGAGATCGCCAAGGTGCTGACTGAGAAAGAGTTCACGACCGCGGCTTAGGGCGAAGGTGTGCTTGAGTTCGGCTCCTGCGGCAAAAACGCTGTTCTCTGGAGTTAGGCCTTCCAGGCAGGACGGCGCAAGCGGCGAAGGCACAAAACCCCTGGCACGGCGCACCATGAGAGACGGAACTTCGGCGCCCGAGGGTAGGGAACGAGAGGGAAAGAGGACGGAGTCGTCCACACGTACAAGGATGTCTCTATCGTGAAAGAGGAAGATATCCGCGATGCCATGGAGTTCATGTTTTGCCTCGCGATTTCCCAGGCACAGGGGCGCTCCGGGAGGATTGCCGGAAGTCATGACCAGAGCGGGAAGAGCGTCGTCATGTCGTCCCCCTGCCCATTCGGGGTGAAAGAGCAGGTGATGCAGGGGAGTTGATGGCAACATTAGGCCGATATCCTCACTGTCCGGTGCAAGGAGTTTTGGCAGGACGCACCCTTTGCGGCGCGGACAAATGACAATGGGGCGTTGGAGGGAGGTCAGGCGCTCGCGGGCGTCTCTGCCGAGCGCCGTGAAACGGGCCGCTGTTTCAAGATCGGGAACCATGACGGCCAGAGCCTTGTGCGGGCGCTGTTTGCGGCGACGCAGTTCGGCAACGACGTTTTCGTCAAGCGCGTTGCAAACCAGATGAAAACCACCCAGTCCACGAACTGCGGCGATTTTTCCCTGTTTCAGAGTGTGAAGCAAACTCAGCACCGCAGCCTCTCCAAGTACGACATCCGGCGGAATTCCGTAGCGCCGTTGACGCTCTTGTTCAAGGCAAAACCGGGTGCCCGCGTTCTTTTTTTTGCGCTCAATCGCGGACGCGGAAAGTTCCGCCCCTTCCAGCCAGAGCATGGGGCCGCACTCCGGACAGGCGTTGGGTTGGGCATGGAAACGGCGGTTCCCCGGGTCGTCATACTCTTTAGCGCAAGCGCGACAAAGGGGAAAGCAGGCCATGCTGGTGACGGGCCTGTCGTAGGGAATGGAACGGGTGATGGTGTAGCGCGGGCCGCAGTTTGTGCAATTGGTAAAGGCGTAACCGAAACGGCGGTCGCCCGGGTCGGCCATGTCTTCCAAGCATACAGGGCAGGGCGCCATGTCCGGACTGATGAGGACGAAATGGCCTTGATACGCGCAAGCCTCTGAAGTCCTGATGGTAAATTCCGTTTCTTCACGGAGAGGAACGCGCTCCATACGCAGGGAGACGATGCGGGCAAGAGAGGGAAGACGCTCGGGGAAGGTTCGGAACAGGGCGAGAGATTCAACCTCTCCTTGCACCTCAATGCGCACGCCTTCCGGCGTATTGCTTACGCGCCCCGTGAGCTTGAGGGCCGTGGCCTCGCGGAAGATGAAGGGACGAAAACCCACTCCCTGCACCTGACCAGTGACGGTATAGACGTGCCTTTCCTTCATGCGCTCGCATCCTTGGAGTTGTTACGGTGTGGGCGTTATAAAGGGCTTCGCGACCTTTGGACGCGTCATCAATGCTCCTGGAATGAGCGCTCACAGCCAGCCGCGTTATAAAGGGCGGAAAAAACGGCTTGACGGCGTTTGAAAGGCAGACTGTCAACAGCTCGGAGTTTCCGCGTTATTGTTTTTGGAAAACAGCTCGCGCATGAGAGAAAGCATTTTTTGCACGTCTATGGGCTTGGGCAGATGCCCGTTCATTCCCACATCCATGGCCTTTTCCCTGTCTTCTTCAAAGGCGTTGGCCGTCATGGCGATGATGGGCAGTTTTGCCAAAAGCGGTTCTTCCATGGCGCGGATAACGCGTGTGGCGGAGTAGCCATCCATAATGGGCATTTGAATATCCATAAGGATAAGGTCGTACCAACCAGGGGGGGATTCGCGCACCTTGTCGCAGGCCTGTTGTCCGTTCTCGGCGGTTTCCACATAAAAACCGGCTTCGCTCAGGATTTCAACGGCGATCTCACGATTGAGTTCGTTATCTTCCGCCAGAAGAATACGCTTGCCCTCAAAACACTTTTCTGCGGAAATCACGGGCGTTTCCGGTTCTTCGATGATGTGGCCCAAACTACGATCCAGCGTACGGTGGAGGTCGGAGGGGAAGAGCGGCTTGCTGATGAAGCCGGAGACCCCGGCTTGCCTAGCCTCTTGCTCAATATCAGACCAATCATAGGCGGACATGAGAATAATGGGAGAATCGTTGCCCACAAGCTTGCGGATGCGGCGGACAGTCTCTATGCCATTCAGCTCCGGCATGGACCAGTCCACGATATAGACCTCAAACAGATCCGCCAATTCAACAGCCTCGGACGTGCGGGCAATGGCTTCCTGCCCGGACAAGGCCCATTCCGCTCTCATGCCGATCTGCCGGAGCATTTTGGAAACGCTTTGGCAACAGACTATATCATCGTCTACCACCAAAGCCCGTATGCCTTTAAGTTCCGCTATGGTTCCCATCCCATGGTACTCACTGGAGAAACGTAGCTCCAGAGTGACGGTGAAGGTACTCCCCTTCCCCTGTTCGCTCTTTACGGCAATAGTTCCGCCCATCATATCCACTATGCTTTTGGTAATGGCCATGCCCAGACCAGTACCTTGTATGCCGCTGACGGTAGACGTCCGTTCCCTAGTGAAAGGTGAAAATACGGTTTTGACAAATTCCTGACTCATGCCGATGCCGGTGTCGCTCACCTGAAACTCAAAAATGCCCTTCCCCTGTGTGCTTGAAGGCTTCTGGGTGACGCGGATGGCCACCCTGCCTCCGACGGGTGTGAATTTAATAGCGTTGGAAGTGAGATTCAGCAGTATTTGATTGAGGCGCAGTTTATCGCAGAAAATCTGCTCGTTCACCACATCCACAATGTCAATGAACAGTTCCATACGTTTAGCGTGGATATCGGACTGAATGATATTTCTCAGGCCCTGTAAAATATTCGCCAGATTTTCCGGTCTCTCATTGATGGTAACGTTGCCCGCCTCTATCCGGCTCATATCTAGGACATCGTTGATGAGCGAGAGCAAGTGATTGGAGGCTTGCGCAATCTTGCTCAGGTAGTCACGGGCGCGATCCTTGTTGTCCAGGTGCGTAGTTGTCAGAGCGGCATACCCGATGATAGCGTTCATGGGTGTACGGATATCGTGAGACATATTATTGAGAAAGGTGGTTTTGGCCTTGTTTGCCAGAGAAAGCGCTTCGGTTTTGGCCTTCAGCTCGCTGGTGGCCTGATTGACCTCTTCCTTCAGTCGTCGCCGATCGCGGTTCCGCATTATCAGCAGGATCATGACAAAAATAAACAGAAGAGGGAGTACGGCTCCCAGCAGGGCATAGATCGGATTGCGGTACAGGAAGACGAGCAGGTTGAACTCATCGCTGTATTTGAAGGCAATCTCCCGAGCCACGATATCGTCCAGCTGTTTATTGGTAAAACTGCTCGCCCCCTTATGAAGCAGGGAGAGGAGGCACCCCCCGCCTTCCGCTTTATTGTTGACGGCGTAGGAAAAGGAGGTTCCTGCCAGAGCAACGGAAGAGAACCGTTTGCGAAAATCCGCTTGCGCGTACCGCTCAGCAATGTACACATAGAAGATGGTGGCGTCCGCCTTTTTGTCCAGCAACGCCTGTACGCATTCTTGCGTGGTGGCGCAACTGATCAGTTCCGCATTGGGATAGCGGCTTGCAATATAGCTGTTCAAACCGTCGGCCCGCTCAATCATGGCTATCCGTTTTATCTCCCCGGTGAAACCCTCCAGAGTCAGGCGGGCAAAGTTGGTTTGCAGATAGCTCCCCGCAATTTTGTAACCATTTTTTTCCGCCAGATAGTAATCGCTGATAAAGTCCAGCACGACATCCGGCTCTCCCGATGCCAGAAGCTTATAATATTCGTAACGGCTCTGCACCGGGATATACTCGTATTTGAGAGAAAGTTTTTTTGCCAGCTCTTCAAAAATTGCGGGCAAAATACCCTTTGGCTGCCCATCCTGAAAATAGCAGTAGGGATTCCTTTCCGGATTAAAAAGCAGGCGAAGCGGCCTTCCCGATTCTTGATGCCTTTTTAAAAACTCCCTCTCCTTGGCGTTCATGATAACGGCGTTGGAGACGTCGACGGAAAAATATTCCCTGTGAACCATTTCCCTCCAGTTGGGTTCATGCATATCCATTTCGTCAAGAGCTTCGTTGATCTGCTCCATCAGTTCAGGGCGATCCTTCCTGGTACAGATATAAAACGGGCTGGCGTCAAAGGCTTCCAGCAACCATTCGTTTTTCAAAAGGCGCAGACTGCCGGTGACCGTGGCGTCCACCTCTCCTTTTTGGAGAGCGTCAGCAAGTGCATCCTGCCTTTGAAAATAAACAGGTTGAAAAGAAAAGTTATGCTGTAGGGCAAAACGTTCAAAATTGGCGTTTTTGGAGTTGCCCTCCAGCATCCCTACCCTAAGACCGTTATAGGTGGAATACACCTTTTCCACCACTTTCTGATTGCCCGCTTTCACGGTAAAAATAGTGGAATTGTTGCCAATGCTCTTATTGGAAAAGAGAAATTCTTTCTCTCTTGCCGGGGTCTTTGAGATCGAGGTGACAATATCCACCTCGCCCTTGCGGAGCATATCCAGGGTCTCGGCAAAGGAGGCGTCGCAACCCACATATTCGTAGTTCCAGCCTGCGTGAACGGCAAGACGTTGGAGAAATTCGTAGCCGTAGCCGCTCCGACGGCCTGTTTTATCAACGGATTGATAGCCGGGAAAAGGGAAAAAACCCACGCGGAGGGTCTGTGACGATGCCGTTCTGCTCCAGGCAGGAAGGCAGGATAGCGTAAAAATGAATAAGACGAGCAGTACAAAACATGCGGAACGTCTTTTTTTCATAAATCAAATCCTGTCTCTCGGCCATGGGAGCGCTCAAGAGGAAATCCTCCAAGACTCTTTGGCTTCTCTGGTCTGGCGGTATAAAAGGGGAATCTGCCCATTGTGCTGCACGGCTCAAACAAATTTTTATTGATGCCTATACTATATACTCCAACGAAAATCAAGAGCGCTTATCCGCAGAGGGTAAAACTTTTTCAATGACAAACATTTTGTTTTGTGCTACCTTCTAAAAAAAGGAGGTAC
>CAZWBH010000060.1:0-6860 GCA_964632155.1 uncultured Mailhella sp. | reverse complement strand
TTCAAAGACATACTTTCTCTTTTTATTTGAAAGAAGGTGAGTTCAGGTTTAATCATAGGCAAGAGGAGATCTATCGGCTGATCCTTAAATTACTCAGATCTTCTCCTTTCAGCTAGTCATGACCCAATTTCTTTTAAACGATTCTGAGCGTCGAAGATTTCCCTCTTTTCCACACGCAGGACGCCGTGTCCTCCCTTGCGGGCAAGGATAAAGGCAAGGGTTGCTGGAGCATCCTTTCGTGTGAAGATCAGGCGTATGAGTTCTGGGCGGAAGCGTGCAGGCAGAGCGGTCAGAGCGTCCACCATTCGTTCCGCCCCGCAAACGGCGGCAAGAACCCCGCGTTGAGTCAGGAGGACATCCGCAACGTGAAAAAAGTCAGGTAGTGTGTGCGGGGTGCCGAAAAGTGCTTTTTTTCGCAAGGGGGAAGGTGGTATCCTGCCCTCTCCCAGAAGACGCCAAGGAGGGTTACAGATCACGGCGTCAAAGAAGGGGAGCCTTTCCCCGGGTAACGCTCCGTACAGTTTACAGAGCGTCTCGCGGGTACGCTTCAACACCTGTGTATCCAAAATATCCCCTTCCACCACGGCGGCGCTGTTCTCAAAGCCCAGGCGGCAGATATTTCTCTCCGCGGCGCGGGCCAGTACCGGCTCAATTTCTATGCCCACGGCAAGCCACCCGGGTCTGGCCAGAAGCAGGGCCAGCGCCGCAACGCCGCAACCGGTGCCCAAATCAGCCGCTGCGCCCCGCTCCGGCAGTGTCTCCGCCGCAAATTCCGCAAGGAGCAACGCATCACGGCTGAAACGAAAACTGCCCTCCGGCTGCTCCAGTCCTGCGGGAAAATTTTCTCGTTCCGTGCAAACGCCCGCCCCCTGCTTCACCGCGAATGCTCCTCTTTCCCCGGGATGTTGCGTTCAAGCCGCGTTCCCGTTATAATGACTCTATTCTTCAAGACATTCCTCCGCGAACATATCTTTACAGGTTTCGCCATGTTCCGAGCCGATCTTCACATTCATTCGCGCTTTTCCCGCGCGACCAGCAGTCGTCTTACCGTGCCGCATCTCGCGGCGTATGCCGGGGTCAAGGGCATAGACGTTTTGGCTGGCGGCGATTTCACCCATCCGGCATGGAGGCGGGAACTGCGGGAAGCTCTCACGCTGGATGAAACAACGGGACTGTATCGCCTGCGGCGCCCTCTTTCCCAAGAAGACATGGCCCGCGTGGCTCCCGCCTTTGTTGGTATGCGTTTTCGGGAGCCGCAGTTCATACTGGAAGCGGAAATCAGTTCTATTTACAAGAAGAACGGCAAAGTGCGCAAGATACACAGCCTTGTTTATATGCCGGATTTTGATGCTGCCGAACTTTTTTGTCAAAAACTTGAGGCCATAGGCAACCTCGCCTCCGACGGGCGCCCCATTCTTGGTCTGGACGCTAGGGATCTTTTGGAAATGACGCTTGAAATCCCCCGCACCGCCATGATTCCGGCGCATGTTTGGACGCCGTGGTTCTCGCTCTTCGGCTCAAAGTCTGGTTTTGACAGCCTGGAAGAGTGCTTTGGCGACCTCGCGCCCCATATCTTCGCCCTTGAGACAGGCCTTTCCTCCGATCCGGATATGAACCGTTGCTGGAGCCTTCTGGATCAACTGACTATGGTCTCCAGTTCCGACGCGCACTCTGCTGAAAACTTGGCTCGTGAAGCCACGGTTTTTGAAGGATCCGCTTCTTACGATGGCATCTTCGAAGCCCTGCGTCGCCAGAAAAGCGAAACCAGCTATGTGGGAACACTGGAATTTTTTCCTGAGGAAGGCAAGTACCATCTGGACGGGCACAGATCCTGCGGCGTGGTTCTGACACCTGAAGAAAGCAAGGCCCGCGGCGATATTTGCCCTGTCTGCGGGAAACCCCTCACCGTTGGCGTCTTGCACCGCGTATGGGAACTGGCCGATCGCAAGGCTCCGCCGGAACCTGGCAAGAACTTCAGTTCCCTTATTCCCCTGCCTGAAATTCTTGGAGAATTGTTGTACTGCGGAACAAAATCTAAGAAGGTTCAGGAGCGCTACTGCGAACTTATTGAACGCTTCGGTACGGAACTAGCCATTCTTCAAGAAGTTCCGGAGTCGGACGCCGGAACGTTCTGGCCCGAACTCGGCGAGGCTCTGCGCCGTATGCGCGCGGGCGAAGTCATACGCAAGGCTGGCTATGATGGAGAATACGGCGTCATACGGCTCTTCGACGAGAGAGAAAACGCCCCTTCCCTGCTGGAACATGTCCCCGCGGCACGCCGCCGTCCGCAAACGGAATCTTTTTTCGAAAAAATGCCATCGAAAACCCAGGCCGTAAAAGATATCTGTGTCCGCAATGTCGTTTCTTCCGGTGATTTCACGCCTGCGCAGAAAGCCGTTCTGGAGGCCGGCCCAGGCCCCATACTGGTACTCGCCGGGCCAGGTTCGGGCAAAACCAGGACGCTCATCGGGCGCATGGCGCGCCTTTTGCGATCCGGTGTTCCGGCCTCGGAGATCGCCGCCATAACCTTTACCCGCCGTGCCGCCGAAGAGCTGCGCGCACGTCTGCTTTCTGTGCTGGGCGCTCATACCGCCCTCCCCGAGGCAGACACCCTGCACGCCCTGGCTCTAAAGCACTGGCCGAAGAAGGATGCCCCTGTTGTGCTTTCAGAGGAAGGGGCGAAAAAGGCCTTTGCCGAGGCCAACCCCAACTTGGACGCCAGGGAAGCGTCGCGGCTTTTTGAGCGCCTGCAACTGGCGCGCGAGACTCTCGACCTGCCCGGGGCGTTAACTGCTCCCATGGAACGTTACAAAGAGTGGAAAAAAAAGCGGGGATTAGCCGACTACACGGACTTGCCCGAAGCCTGGCTTGACGAACTTCGCGGCAGAAACAACGGAACTGCCCCTGCCTGGAAACATCTGCTCGTTGACGAGGTACAGGATCTTTCTCCGCTCCAGACGGCGCTGGTGCAAGCGCTGATCCCGGCGGATGGGTCAGGTTTTTTCGGCATCGGTGATCCTGATCAATCCATCTACAGTTTCCGCGGAGCGGGTGCCGACATCGAAAAAGCCCTGCGCTCCCGCTGGGTTCATCTTCAGGTACTGGGTCTCACAGAGAGTCACCGTTCTTCCGCGGCTATACTGGAAGCCGGGCATGCCGCTCTGGCTGGACACGGCGCCTGCGGTCAGCTCACTTCGGTCACGACTTCCGGCGCCACACTGCAATGGATAAACGCCCCCAACGCGGAACAAGAGGCCGCCTGGGTGGCCAAGCGCATAGCGTGGCTCATTGGCGGAACATCCCATCAGCAGGCCGATCTTCACGAATCCTTGCCCGGTTGCCACCTGGAGCCAGGTTCCTGCAGTCCGGGAGACATTGCTATCCTTTGCCGCATCAAGGCGCTTATGCCTCCTCTGCGCAAGGCTCTGGAACAGCGGGGCGTACCCTGCGCCATCCCCGAAGAAGACGCGTTTTGGAACGATGAGCAGGTAGATATTCTGCTTCAGACCGCGGCGCGCCGCCTGCACGAAGAAAAGCAGGAATGCCGCGAGACCGCCTTTTGCGACGCAAAGCGCTTTCCCCTGCTTGCGGCCATAAATTCCGCGTCTCAGAAATCCTTATCCAGCGGGCCTCTGGACGAGATCCCTGACCATGTCTGGAACGATGGCCCAAAAGCCGTGCTGGCCCAGGCTTCGCGGCGCTTCGATCCTTTGTTCGGAACATCCGCGGCGTTTAAAAAACTCTGTGCGGCCTGGAAGGAGCATAAAAGCTGGCAAAAACTTCTGGAATTCGTTGCCTTCCGCCACGGTATCGATATGGTGCAAAGCAAGGCCGAACGCGTGCAGATCATGACGCTCCACGCCTCCAAGGGGCTGGAATTCAAGGTGGTCTTTATCTCCGGTGCGGAAGAGGGTTTTCTCCCCTTCCGCGGCGTGGGTGCCCTCTTGGGAAAATCTTCGGAATTCGCATCGCCTTCGGTGGAAGAAGAGGAACGTTTGCTCTATGTGGGCATTACGCGTGCCGCCGAGGCGGTTTTTCTTTCCTCGGCAAAGCAACGTACCCTGTACGGGCACACTCTGAAACTGCCCCCTTCGCCGCTTCTTCCCCTGAAGCGTTTCCAGGTCTTGCACATGGAACGTCATATAAAAAAATTCGCCGAACAGCTCAAGCTTTTTTAGAGTTATGCGCTGAATTTTTTTGCTCCAGCGGAGGGGACTCAAGCATCAGCGATGCCGTGTTTCTGTTCGCATCCCTTACAAATTCTGGAATATCGCAAAAAACATATCCCTTTTTCAACAGGCCCAGTATCTACCTATTATAGACAAAAGCCCAGATGAACTCTGCAAACCCGCCAAGCATGACCAACGTTATCATTATAAGGACACCTGTGCCAATATCTCCCCAACATATTGCGTAAAGTCAGCAAAAAAACGCGGTTCAGCTGAATCCGTACAGACCTTTTTCATAATTTCTGTTTGTAGATGCAGAAGCATGACTACCTTGGCCATAATACGGTTGCCTTTTTATCCTGAAGGATTCAGGGGCGTGGCCAGCCACGATCCATGAACAGACTGCAACGTCAGCGATGACAATGAAAACAGGCAGGCATAACGTTCAAAAAGTTCCGGAGCTGAAATTCAGCGGATTGTGAAGCGTTTTTCCATTGATTTGGCGGTATCACAGATCGAAACCCTGGCAAAGATTAACCGAAACACCGTAAAAAGGTAACTTATGGGACTCAGGGAGAGAAGTACCCGTTACTGTGAAGAGGAACCTGGCACGCGCTGATGAACGAAAAGCGGGCAAAGGATCGCTGAAACAGACGGAGATCCCCCGTCGGAACGTCCGCCGTCTTCATTTTTCAGCTCAGTACACGATCTCGACATCGCCGCGCCCTTGCTACAATTTCCGGAACTGGTCGACAACGTTTTTCCGATCTGTATTTTTCACTGCCGCCAATGGCGCCGCAAACCTGAACAGCGCCACAGTACATATAACGGCAAACGAGGACGAAGGGGATGGTTTTTATAACTTATCGAATTAAAATAAAAAATTTTTTCAGAAAATGTTGTCCGAACGTATTGACGAAGATACAGTTTTCGGATAGGCAATTCCATAACATTTCTTTTGTATGAACTGTCAACAAATCGTTGCAGTTACGGCTGTTTCGCGGGTTTCGCAAAATTCGGTTCAACAAGGTTTCACCCCTCCTGAATCGGAAGAGTGCGGGTGCAGAGAAGGCTTTCGACGCGGTGAGCGCGGAGCCACGGGTTATGGTTTGAGAAAAGTAGGAAGCTCCTCTTGTTTGCGTCTTTGTGGAGCAACACTGTCTGCCTTTTGTCCAACAGAACAAGCGAGTCTGGAAATTTGATCGCGCCAATCTAAGAGCGCAACGGCTTGAGCAGTGTTTACCTTCAAATTAGCAGATACCAGCGGGGAAAAGGAATCGGTTTCATTATCCAGGAGCGTGAGCCGCCGGACTTGAGTACGTTAAAAAGAATTATATTTTATATGTTCAATCTTTATCCAACAAAAACAAAAAGAGGAGGATAAATTTCATGCCTGTAAAAACTTATGAAAAAGATGGTGGAATTTTCTTTGAAGTAGATTCATCTACTGTCGAAGAAAATCAACAATCAATGAAAGAAAATTATTATAATTATTCAAAGGCTAATAAAAAAATAAACGCACTATATTAATAAAAATATGTCGATTTATATATAACTTTTCAATATTAATGTATAATTTTTTCTAAATTCCTATGAAATTTATTGAAATATTAATTGCATGAGTAACAATTATGTCAGACAAAAATAATAAGACTAATACTAGCTCTATTCGGCAAATGCTGTTTACCTGATCCAAAACCGGATCCGAGAGAAAATAGAACCAATTTTGGTAAAATTATCTGGAGAAATTATATATTCAGTTCTCTTCCATTTTTTCTAATAATATTATATTTTAGAAACCTCTCGACAACACTTATTGTATCATTAATAGAACTAATTGTTATTTTTTATTTTGTGATGTTTTCAGATATACCACGAAAACGTCAATATTGGAGACCAAATAATCATGGTCTAAAATTATTTATGCTCGAAATAATTAAAATATTACTGTTATATCAGTGTACTGATCCTACCGTTTATGAAGAAATGAAAAATTATGTTGGTTTTGCATTTATGAGTGGTATTCATTTTTGTTGCATACATGCAATGTTTGCACATGTAATAGATGAATCGTATTGGCAAAATTAATATTATAAGCAAAAGAGTTAATATTATAAGCCGTATTTTTTATAATACGGCTCTTGTTTCTCACTCTTTTGTTGCTTTGTAAATTGCAACTGCTGAATCCAATTGTATCTCAATTGGACACTTGTTAAATGATGTAACACCTGTCCAAACACCTTGGTACTCTTTGGATAAATCTTGGCCATTGCTTGTTTTTGTGCATCTTCTTTTTCTGTATTTCCAGACAGGTGGTATAGTTGTTGTATTGTTAAACCGTTTTAATATAGCATCATATATTATAGTAGTTTATAGCAATCTTTATAAACAGATTTTTTCTTTATAGCGAAACTCTTGTTCTGATCCCAGATGACTCTTTCAAAATCGATATGGCGATTTTGAAAGAGTCATTATTGATAACTATCGTCGACGAGAAAGTGTTCGTGAAATCCAGCTGACCGATACATCTGTCCGCAGATCAAAAATGTATCGGCACTGGTAGCAACAGGATTCAATAAGACGCTTAGAAGCAGATTCGGTCGGCTCTCACTGGCATGACGCCGTTTACCAGAGTCCCTGAATAACTTTACGTTCTTGACGCCACCGAAAAAATATCCTTGATCTCCGGAG
>CAZWBH010000059.1:0-7409 GCA_964632155.1 uncultured Mailhella sp. | reverse complement strand
CCGGAGCGATGAATCCCATGACTTTTGCTGTGACAACGTCCCCGCCCACTTCCACCAGGCCCGCGCCCATGCCGTAGAGCCGCGCCGATTCTTTGACAGATTCTGGATCAAGGAACTGCCCGGCATCGTCCAGCTGTTTCAGCATATCCAAGGCAAAGTTCGCCGCTTCCATATCTGAGCTGGTTTCATAAAAGCCTCGAACCACACCGGATCCAAAGCCAGCCGTCCCACCGAGAACAGCGCCGCCGATAGCTCCTGTCGCATTGCCAGCCAAAGGAACAGCCGTGCCCAGGATAGCGCCCCCGGCCGCGCCCGCGCTTGCCCCCGCCAAACCGCCTTCAGCACCCCGTCGTAGCGCGCGTGAAATATCCCGCGTCACCATGCGGTAGCCCTGCTCCAAGGCGCCAAAAAAGCCCGTGGGGTCTTTTCTCCGCTCGTTCAGGCGCTCCAGTTCATCGTCAATCTTTTTTAGACGTAGCCTGGCCTCATCCTCGTTTATCTTGCCGTTCAAGAATTCTAGGCCCAGATCCGTGCGCCTGTTATTCAAATCCGCTATGGCAAACGTGTCATCCCAGCTAGACCCGGACACAGCAATCCCTCGCACGGTCTCCGTGTCTATGTCTTGATCCGTCAGTATTCCCTGACTTTTCAGATCTTCGCAGACCTTCATCAGGCCTTCGCGGTCTTCGTCCAGAAAGGCCGCGTTTTCCTCAGCCCCTACCACCCACTTGTCCGCGTTGGGTATCTGCCCGGCGTCCTTGATCCGCGCATCGGTAGAGAGCGTATCCCACCCGGCATCGGCCTCGCCGTAGCTTGTGCCCATGGACTCCGCCAACTTGTCCCGGCGGCTTACCTCTGTTGCCGAAAGCCTGTCCGGTACATGGAAGGCTAAGCGCAACCTGTCCTGCGCGCGTTCCTCCGCAGATTCCTGCTCAAAAATATCGTCAAGCGTGTATTCCTGGCTCATCGTACCTGCCCCCCGCTCTTTTTCGCCTCAAGCGCCCTTTGGTATTTCTGTTGCGCCGCCCTGACCGCCGCCCTCTGCTCTGTTGTCAGCGCGGGCCTTATGCCAAAGTAGTCTTCAAGGTATTTACAGCGTACCAAAACGTCGCGTGTGGCTTCATCCAGCCGGGTAAACCACGGATGTTCTTGTTCATAACGCCTCTTGATCTGTATGGCCGTGCCCTCAGGAACGTCAGGCCGGAACATCCCCGCGTTGCCCTTGCTCTGAGCTTCTCCTAAGGTAACGGTCTTCTTGCCGCCAAAGAATCCCTTTACGCCCTCGATGTAGCCCTCTTGCCTCTGGCGGTAGATAATCTCCCGTAGTTCCTTGTCACTGAGTTCCTTCCCCGACTTAGCCTTGGCAAGCACGGCCTCGAAGATTCTGTTCTTTTCCTCGGCGTCTACTTTCCCCTTGCCAAAGACCTTGTCTATCAAGGCAAAAATATGTTCCTGCGGATAGCTGAGCGCAACGCCTTCATACTCCGCCGCCTTCTTCCTGTCCTCGGCGTTCAGGCCAAGGTCGTACATGACAGCCCGCGCCTCTTCTGGGGAAACCTTGCCCCCGTTTTCGTCAAACCACTGGCGGTACATGGTCAGCCCCACAGCCGAGGCCGTCTTGTTCTCCTTGCCCTCTATGCCCTTCATAAGGCTTCCCTCAGCCATAGCTTTGGCCTCGGAAGACATCTTGCTGTCACGGATAAACGCCAGCTTCTGCGTGTTCGTCATTTCTGGATTTTGCTGAAAGATATTGTCCACAAGGGTAAGCTCATCAAGAATCTTCGCCTTGCGTTTCACGGCCTGATTGCCCAGTTCATCCTCCACAAGAACCCGCACTCTGCGCCGCTGGTCACGGTCTTCAATGCCCTCTGTGAGTTCCAGGACTTTGGCCTTGTATTGTTCCTCCGTCCAGCCGCCGGATCCCTCAAGATCGTTGATCTGTTTCAGCACATCCGCACTGGTATCCAGCACAAACTGCTTGTCCGCTTCTTCCTGAGCCTTTGCCGCCGCCCTTTCCGCCTCCACGGCCATGGCCTCGCGCTTGCGCTCTATGGCCTCCCGCGCCCAGGCCATATCCGGAGCTGTCATGTGCAATCCATCGCCTTCAGGGACGTTGCCTGTGCCGCCCTGTGGCCCTTGTATGGCGTTTTCAGTTGCGGCCTTTGCCACGCCTGTCACCCGAGGCTTTTGCCCGCCTAGAAGCGCCTGTGCCGCGCGCACGGCTTCCTCGCGCCCGATGTTCACCCCGCGCCCGTGTTCCATTATGGGAATGGACTGGATCATTCCGGCCAGAATTTCAGGGTCGCGGAAATTGATCCGCGCGTCCGGGTCTAGCCCCAGGCGCTTGCCCAGAAAGGCCGCGTAGTTTGCCGGGTTGTTCATGGCCTCGGGGTCTTTCTTCTTCGCTTCCGCAATGGTTTTGATCGCGTCTTCGTACGCCTTTTCTTGCTCAGCGGTCAGCTTCCCGCCGTCCTTCTGCACCGCCTGGAAAAATTCTATAGTTTTCTGCGCGTCTTTCAGTTCCTTTGGTATCGGTGCGTAAATCTCCGTAAACTCCCGCAGGGTCTGCGCGTGCCAGCCCCGATCCGGCGCGTTGTTGTAGCGCAGTACCCTATCGCCTATGGCCATAAGCCCGTCGTTGCGCGAGGCGTAGGCCGCAAAGCCCCCGCTTTTTGTCCGCACGTTGCCATAATTGAAGGCCGCCAAGTTGTTCGCGCTCGTGGTTCCCGGCTTGCTTGCCGCCCCGTTTCCGTGCCCCAGAATGCGCTCAGCCTCCCAGATGTCCCCGTTGCTCAAGGCCTGCTGTACTGCCGCGCGGAAAAGTTTACTGCTCGTTTCCTTCAGCCCGTGCTGGATGGCTTCTTCGCTGTAGCCCTGCCGCTCCAGTTTCTGCCGCACGTTCCACAGGGTTTCGGCCACGGCCTTGTTGAAGGACTCCGGATCGTCGTAGGCCAAAAGCGCCGCGTTAGCCCGCTCTTCCGCCGCCGCATCGTTGTTGCGATCCATCCACTTTAGGCGCTCGTCCCTCGCGTATTTCTGCGCCCTGAGGGAAGAGTCCGCGTCGTATTCATCCGCCTGGAGCGTGAAGTAGTGCTTTGTCCGCTCCCCCGCGTCCTTCATGAGTTCGCCGCGGAGTTGCCGCGCTTTGGCCTCGCGCTGACCATCGGCGTTGAAGGCGTCCTCCCCTTGTTGCGTGAGAATGCCGCCCTCGCCATAGAGGTTGTCGTTCATGATCCGGCGGTACTTTGTGATCAGCTCCACCGCCTTGCTCTTGGAATAGTCGTCGTAGGCGGCCATGAGGTTCCCGGCCACGTTTTGGACAACGCCCCCCAGATGGCCCAAGGCCCGCGCCTCGGCTTCCTGCCCTGCGCCTGCAATGCGCGCCGCGGAATCGTCCACCCGTGCCGAAACGCCCTGCCCCGGTACGTAGTTCTCCGTCTGGCGGCTGTACTCTGGCAACCTCCCGGCCCTAGGCTTCAAGGTCATGCGCTCGTAAATGGCCATGCGTCCTCCTTGTTCGACAGGTTAACTTGCCACCGCCCGCGGCAAGGCTTATGGTTGAGGGGTGAGAGGTAAAGAAAAATGATTAAACGTCTTGCAGACTGGCTGGAAAAAGTCAGCGTTGCCGCATTGGCTGTTGGGATATTCCAATTACAAGTTTCTGGCTTTATCGTTGCCATTTTTGCCTTCGGATGGAGCATGTGGCTGACAAAACGTATGGAGGATCAGCAATGAATGTCTGGATATTGACCTTTATCCTTGTTACCTGTGTAGGGATATACGGACTCCATCTTACCCGCAAACCCGGCAAACAAAACTAGCCCCTTCGCCCCCGCCCTCTCCGGGTTCTAGCCCGAGTTCAGCGTGCCGCTCATGCCGTTGCGCGAAGGCCTCCCCTTGGTAGATGTCGCCGCCGTATTGCCCCCGTTCCCGTACCTCAGCCACAGACTGCCCAGGTTCCCGATGCCGCCCAAGGCCGCACTTGCCGCGCCGAGGTAGCCCGCGTTCTTCGCACTCTCGCCCTGCGCCCGCAATGCGCGCCGCGGAATCGTCCACCCGCGCCGAAACGCCCTGCCCCGGTACGTAGTTCTCCGTCTGGCGGTTGTACTCTGGCAAAGCCCCGGCCCTAGGCTTCAAGGTCATGCGCTCGTAAATGGCCATGCGTCCTCCTTGTTCGACAGGTTAACTTGCCACCGCCCGCGGCAAGGCTTATGGTTGAGGGGTGAGGTAAACGGATGAAATACTGGTCAAACATTTTCGGCATGGCCGGAGCGGCCTGCATAGCCATCACGTTTATTGACGGGCATCTTTTGCCGCTCATGTGGGGCATAGCTCTTTCCTATGTTGGATATAAGCTGTGGGAGGTAAGATAATGTACAACACGCTTTTCTATGTCGTGACAACAGCCGTTCTCGGAGGCGCCTGCCTCTATGCTCTTTGGGTAGTAAAGAAACGCGCCAAGCAAAACTAGCCCCCTTCGCCCCCGCCTTCTCCGGGTTCTAGCCCGAGTTCAGCGTGCCGCTCATGCTGTTGCGCGAAGGCCGCCCCTTGGTAGATGTCGCCGTATCCTCCTTGTTCCCGTACCTCAGCCACAGACTGTCCAAGTTCCCGATGCCGCCCAGGGCCACACTTGCCGCGCCAAGGTAGCCCGCGTTTTTCGCACTCTCGCCCTGCGCCCGCAATGCGCGCCGCGGAATCGTCCACCCGCGCCGAAACGCCCTGCCCCGGTACGTAGTTCTCCGTCTGGCGGTTGTACTCTGGCAAAGCCCCGGCCCTAGGCTTCAAGGTCATGCGCTCGTAAATGGCCATGCGTCCTCCTTGTTCGACAGGTTAACTTGCCACCGCCCGCGGCAAGGCTTATGGTTGAGGGGTGAGGTAGACGGATGAAAAAAGCAATTTTGACAGAAAAGCAGCGCCTTGAGGCCATTAGCTTTATTGCCGGATGGTTGGATAAGGTTAGTGTGAGATGTCTCATTGTCGGACTTTTTCAGCCTATCCATATGCCAGGCGGTATTGCTGGAAGTGCCGTATGTTTCCTTGTTGCTATTGCCCTTAAAGTAAGGAGCGCAGTATGAGCTTCAACGTGGCCATCACCTGTGTTATCGTATTCGCCTTTGTGCTTGGCGCTGTTGGTTTTTCCCTTACCCGCAAACCCGGCAAGCAAAACTAGCCCCCACGCTCTCACCCCGCCTTCTCCGGAGTCTAGCCCGAGTTCAGCGTGCCGCTCATGCCGTTGCGCGAAGGCCGCCCCTTGGGGATGTCGGCGCCGTATCGCCCTTGTTCCCGTACCTCAGCCACAGACTGCCCAAGTTCCCGATGCCGCCCAAGGCCCGCGCCTCGGCTTCCTGCCCTGCGCCCGCAATGCGCGCCGCGGAATCATCCACCCGCACCGAAACGCTCTGCCCCGATACGTAGTTCTCCGTCTGGCGGTTGTACTCTGGCAAAGCCCCGGCCCTAGGCTTCAAGGTCATGCGCTCGTAAATGGCCATGCGTCCTCCTTGTTGTGCAAAAATTCTTGCTTATGAAAGGAGAAGTCTAGCACCTGCTTCTACGCGGCACAGGGAAGATGCAAAAAAAATTCCCTTCTCAGCTTTAAGAGATTTCACTTCAACGATAATTCCACACACACAACAGTGCCGTCTTTCGTGCCGTACTGCGACCATTGACATCCTCCGCCTCCAGCTATATAAGGATTTTTAGATATAGTGTTATAGTTGCGGGTTTTCCCCGCATGGGGCAAGATGACACAGCCCTTCTGGGGCATAGGCTTCTTTTTACAGGCTTTGAGCCAACACAAGGAAAAAAACATGAGCAAACATATCGAAACCCTTTGCGTTCAAGGCGGGTACACCCCCGGCAACGGTGAGCCGCGCCAGATTCCCATCATCCAGAGTACCACGTTTAAGTACGACACCAGCGAGGACATGGGCAAACTCTTCGACCTTGAAGCTAGTGGCTATTTTTATACCCGTCTGCAAAACCCCACCAACGACTCTGTGGCGGCAAAAATTGCCCAACTGGAAGGCGGAACGGCCGCCATGCTCACTTCTTCCGGACAGGCCGCTTCTTTCTTTAGCGTCTTCAACCTGGCAAACGCCGGCGACCATGTGCTTGCCTCCTCCACCATCTACGGCGGCACCTACAACCTTTTTGCCGTCACCATGAAGCGCATGGGCATCGACTTCACCTTTCTTTCCCCGGACTGCTCCGACGCGGAGCTGGAAGCCGCCTTTCGCCCCAACACCAAGGCCGTTTTTGGCGAGACCATAGCCAACCCGGCGCTGGTGGTTCTGGATATTGAGCGCTTTGCCAAGGCCGCCCATGCCCACGGCGTGCCGCTTATTGTTGACAATACCTTTGCCACGCCCATAAACTGCCGCCCCATTGAGTGGGGGGCAGATATCGTCATCCACTCCACCACCAAGTATATGGACGGCCACGGCGCGGGCGTGGGCGGCTGCATTGTGGATTCCGGCAAGTTTGACTGGATGGCCCATGCCGAAACCTTCCCCGGGCTATGCACGCCCGACGAAAGCTATCACGGGCTTACCTACGCCACCAAGTTTGGCAACGCCGGCGCCTATATCACCAAGGCCACGGCACAGCTCATGCGTGACTTTGGCGCCATACAATCACCGCAGAACGCCTTTTTGCTGAACCTGGGGCTGGAAAGCCTGCACCTGCGCATGGCCAGGCACTGCGCCAACGGCCTTGCCGTGGCAAAATTTTTGAACCGACACGAACAGATCGCCTGGGTGAACTACCCTGACCTCCCGGGCGACAAATACTATGAACTCGCCCAAAAATACCTGCCCAACGGCTCCTGCGGCGTGGTGAGTTTTGGCGTCAAGGGCGGTCGCAAGGCGGCGGAAACCTTTTTGAAAAACTTGCGCGTTGCCGCCATAGAAACCCATGTGGCCGACGCGCGCACCTGCTGCCTGCACCCCGCCAACGCCACGCATCGACAAATGAACGATGAAGAACTGCGCAAGTGCGGCATTTCACCCGAACTTGTGCGCTACTCCTGCGGCATTGAGAACGCGGACGACCTTATTGAGGATATCGCCCAGGCCCTTGCCACCCTGCGCTGAACACGTTGCACTCAAGCCCCCCCCCAAAAAAAGGGGGCTTTTTGCCTCTGTTCTTTTACGGAGACGCCCATGCCCATCAAGATTCCCAACCAGCTTCCCGCCGTCAAAATCCTGACCCAGGAAAATATCTTTGTCATCACCGAAACGCGCGCCATTACGCAGGATATTCGCCCGCTCAAGATACTCCTGCTCAACCTCATGCCCACAAAAATCGCCACCGAAACACAGCTCTCCCGCCTGCTGGGCAACACTCCCCTTCAAGTAGCCCCGCGAGCGTGGTCGTGATCGGGATGCCGGAGACGACCGCGCCGGAGCGCA
>CAZWBH010000058.1:0-7483 GCA_964632155.1 uncultured Mailhella sp. | reverse complement strand
TTCACTTGTCAAAGAACCTCACCGCACTTCTCCGTACGGCGAATCCCCTTTATGCACCCCCCTCCCTCCTCATGTCAACTACTTTTTCCCCTCTTCCTGCATCAATAAAAATTTTTCCTCATATACCCGCAAGCATAAAGACGAAAAAGTCAACGGCGCTTTCGCAACTGAAAGAATTTAGCCAGTCTGACGTAGGAAGGTCACGACTGTGTGGTGTTTTTTCATTCCTGACTACAACGCTTCACCGTCCTTCCCACAGCAAAGGCTCTGGCCACAAAGCCGCCTGTTGCGCGGTATTGCTGGGCAAGGGGAGCATAGCTCAGCGCATCAATGACGTCAGGATCTGGAAGATTTTTCTCTGTCAGGCATTCCTCGCGGATCTTCACATCCATAATTTCACCGACAAATTGTATATGCGAACCTAAATCCAGTGTATGCCGAAGTTGGAGTTCCAGAACAACGGGGCATTCTTCCACATAGGGAGCATCCACATGTTCTCCAGGGCAGGATTTTAGTGTCAAAGCCTGAAATTTGTCTTCATTTCGACCAGAGACCAGCCCTGCAAAATCTACTGCGACAACAAGGGTACGATCAGGAATGCTGACGGTGAAAGCCTTGCGAAGTTGCAAGGCGCGGCATGTCCAACGGCTACGCCGGAGCGATACCGCTAGGCACGGGGGCTGGCTACTGCATATGCCTCCCCAGGTCGTCGGCATGATATTGGGGCTACCGTTCTCATCGTAGGTTCCAAGCAAAAAAACGGGAATTAAGGGCACAAAGGCTTGCGGCCCGAGAGAAATCAGCATATATGCCTCGAATGCAACTTCACGACCCGCTCTTTGGGAAAACTCGGTGCCATGTAAAAATCTGGAAGACGCGCAGGACGTTGCTGAAAGGAGATCCTCCTTTTAATTCGCAAAAATACTGGTGAACTTTGCACAGAGTGCTTTTCCATTATCTAATGGGTTGGAGCAGGGGACTGTCCGGCGTGAGTACCATACGAGTATTATTACCAAGGGATTTGCGCAGGGCTTCCAAACCTCGCTGGAACGTGAAGAACTCCGGTGAGTTTGCGAAGGCCTCGGCGTATATCCGCGCCGCCTCGGCATCGCCTTCGCCGCGTAGCATCGCTGCCTTCTTATTGGCCTCTGCCAAAATAAGCGCCCGTTCCTTTTCCGCTTCGGAACGAATCTTTGTGGATTGTTCAGCGCCTTCGGAACGGTACTGTGTGGCCTGCCGTTCGCGCTCGGCGCGCATACGATCGAAAATGGCGCGCTGGTTCTCGCTGGGCAGGTCTGTGCGTTTGATGCGCACATCCACAATGCTAATGCCAAATTCCTTCATTTGTTCAGACGCTCTGGCCGTTACGGAATCCATGATCTCAGTGCGCTGATCGGCCACCACTTCCGTCAGTGTGCGTCGCCCCACATGAGCGCGTATCTGTGAATAAATCACGGCGTCCAAGCGGGCCTGGGCGTTCACTTCCGTACGCATGGTGCGGTAGAACTGAAGCGGGTCTTCGATGCGCCAGCGTGCGTAGTTATCTAACACAATGGTTTTTAGATCGCTGGTCAGCGCCTCGGCGGGGCGGGCATCATAATCCAGGATACGGGCATCAAAATAGACCACATTCTGGATAAAAGGGATTTTGAAATGAAGGCCGGGGCGATAGACTTTCTCCTGAGGATCGCCCAGTTGAATGACCAGCGCCTGCTGCGTTTGATCGACAATGAACAGGCACTCCTGCAACAATATCACCGCGGCGATAAGGGCGACGACAAGAATGACGGGTTTTACGGTACGCATCAGCTGCCTCCCTCTTTCAGGATCGCCCCTTGTCCCTTCCAGGCATCTAGAGGAAGCAATGGCAGAACCTTACTTCCGGCATCGGAGGGAAGTACAAGTTTTTCCATGCCAGGCTTACTCAAAATTTCTTCCAGTGTCTCAAAAATCATACGCTTGCGGGTGACGTCCTCAGCTTTCTCGTATTCGGCAAGCACAGACAAGAAACGCCTAGCCTCGCCCTCAGCTTCACGGATACGGGTAGCCTTGTAGGCTTCAGCCCTGTTCACCGTCTCTGAGGCCTGACCCTGGGCCTTGGGCAGAATATCACGGCGATATGCCTCGGCCTGGTTGATGCTACGCTGCTTATCTTCGCGGGCGCTGGCAACATCCTTGAAGGCATCACTCACTTCCTTCGGAGGTTGTACATCCTGCATCTGGACGGCCACAACCTGTACGCCGACCTGATAACGGTCAAGTATATGCTGGAGCAAGTCTGCCACGTCGTTCTGAATCTGTACGCGGCCTCCGGTGAGTGCGGAATCCAACGTAGTCTTGCCAATGACTTCGCGCATGGAAGCCTCGGCCGCGCGCGCCACAACCTGGTCTGGCCGGATCACGTTAAAGAGGTAATCCACGGCGCCGTCAGGTTTAATTTGGTACTGAATGTTGAACTGTACGTTGATGATATTTTCATCACCGGTAAGCATGGAAGCTTCTTCATCCACAGCCTGCACACGCCCCTGCTGGAAGACGCCCCCCACGGATTGAGCGCGATAGCCCACGGCCGTCTGGCGTACCTGCGTGACCTTTGGCTTGTACACCTTTTCAAAGGGGTAGGGCAGATGAATATGCGGCCCCGACCCTTCGGTTCGCACATAGCGCCCCAGGCGTAGAACAACCCCTGCTTCATCCGGTTGAACAATGTAGATCCCCGAAAGCACCCAAACGAGAAGCGCAACTAAAAATAACCAGCGCAACTTGGGGAGACCGTTTATTTTCGGAAATATTGGTATGCCAAAAGACGGCCCATTCGGGCCGGAGGGATCGCCTTGCCTTTGTCTTGTGTCCTCATCCTTTTTCTGTTCGCCGCTTTGATTATCCTCATCGCGGCGATCCCAGCCGCCCTTGCCGACGGAACCCCAGCCCTGTTTTTGCTGTTGCTTCCGTTTTTCCTGTAATTTATCCCAATCCCAGTTCATACTATTACTATAGGCCATATTCCCTGAACGGTCAAGAGTGCTAATCGGGAGAGAATAAAAACTTTTTCAATGACAAAATTTTATTGGGTCTTGACCAGCTGAGAGGAGAAGATCTGAGCCATTTGAGGATCAGCCATATCCTCTTGCCTGTGATTAAACCTGAACTCACCTTCTTTCAAATAAAAAGAGAAAGTATGTCTTTGAAGGCCGCGAAAGCGTACAAGTCTCGTTTTGGCATAAGCCCAGAAGCTTTCTATTCCATTGATATGTGAGTGTTTGTTGGCGAATCCATTATTGCCGTGTTCCACGCGAAAGTGCTTCAGGTAACCAAGATCAACAAGTCCATCGTATCCACGCCAACCGTCCGAGTAGATGACGCTCTCAATGTCTGCATTCCCTCGGATAATTCCTTTTGAACAAGCCGAAAACAAGGGTTTTTCCCGTGCGTCGCGACCTCGTATACCCCGGACTCTTCGAGCGTCAAAACAGCTTTCGTCGACTTCAACTCACCCTTTCCAGGAGATTCTTCTTCACAAGGGAAAGCAACCCTTTCCCTTATGCCAGAAATCTGTCGGTTCACGGTATTCCGGTTGATTCCGGTCAAGTTGGTAATCTGTGAAGCCGTCAATCAACAGAAAAAAAGCTTCACAATTTGCCGGATTTTAGTACCGGAAATTTTTGAACGGTATGCATATCTGTTTTTTCTTTTGTGCCTAGCCTTATACCCTGTTTATGGCCTCTCAGCTCGTCAAGACCCTTTTTGTAATAATGAGGCGAGACTGAGACATTTACTTTTTCAATGAGTTTTACACGTTAACTGTCTGAAACTAAAAGTGAAATTTGTTGAAAATCATTATAAGAGGGATCCTCGCACGCCAAAAGGAGCCGCATCGGCAAGCCAGACGCAGCCCCGTTTGGAGGAGTAGAGAAGAAATCACTTTTTGCAGAAGCTCTGACATTGGAAGAGTAGCTTTTTTTGCGCGTATGTCACGTTTCAAAGTATTGCAAGAATGCGCTCTTGCGTAACGCATTCTTGCAATACTGCTGCTGAACATTGAGCTTATGACAACAGACAGATTTTGGGCGCGAAAGGAAGACGAATTTTTTGAGGGGCGCTAAATGGCGGCATTGAGCAGGAGATTGTCGCGGTGTATGACTTCGGGATAATGCGCATCCCCCAAAATGGCAGCCGCTTCCAAACTTTTCAGCCCGCGGATGCGTTCAATCTCCTCCGAGGAGTAGTTGGAGAGTCCCACGCCGAGTAAACGTCCACCCGCCGTGATGCGCACAAGGGCTCCGGATTCAAAAGTTCCCCTTACACCGCGAATGCCTCCGGGCAGAAGGCTGCCGCCTTTTTCTTCCAACGCACGGGCTGCGCCTGCATCCACCTCAAGACTCCCTTGAGGTTCGGACTGGTAGGCCACCCAATATTTGCGGCGAGAAACCGTCTGTTCCAGAGCGCGCACCCAAGTGCCAACGTTATCTCCGGCAAAGACGCGGTCAAGGATGTCCACGCTACGACCGGGCAAGATTAGCGTTGGAACGCCCAGTTGTGCCGCCCGACGGGCGGCCATGAGCTTGGACTGCATTCCTCCCGTACCGACACTTGTCTTTCCACCGCAGAGTTCATCTATGTCCAGAGTGTCAATGTTCTCAATGAGATCCATGATCGGGACTTCCGTTCCTGGCGCGGCCTTGTCGGGATTGACCGCAAGAACTCCGTTCACACTCGTCAAATTGACGTAGAGATCTGCCTCCAGCAAATTGAGCAAGAGGCTGGCAAGCTGGTCATTATCACCAAACTTCAGTTCCTGCACGGTAACGGTATCGTTTTCGTTAACGATGGGAATGACTCCCCAGTCAAGAAGTTTCATGAAGGTATTGCGAGCGTTGAGGAAACGTGTACGGTTGCGGAAGTCATCTCTTGTGAGAAGCACTTGAGCGCAGACCAGTCCATGTGCCGCAAAAGCGTGTTCGTATTCGCGCATAAGGCGCCCCTGCCCGATGGCTGCAAGGGCTTGACGCCCGGAAAGGCCTTCGGTGTGATAGTCTCGCCCTGCCATAACCGTTCGTCCGGCGGCCACGGCCCCGGAACTGACCAGGCACACCCTGCGACCGGACAGCACCAGACGGGCAATCTGTTCCACCAGATTAAAAAGAACAGAAAGGCGCATCCCCTGCGCAGAGGCCAACACTGCGCTCCCCACTTTAATCACCAATGTATGCGCCGTTGCCAGCGTTTTCTGCCGTTCTTCCATTATTCGTGCGTCCATATCACTTCGATATCCGGAAGAGTCTCATCAATCAGGATTTTTTCCTGACAGCGCACCAGAGGTTCATGCCTGTCCAGTTCGCCATACAATTTCCACATACGCTTCACCAGTTCTCCCACACCGATATTGTGCTTGGCGGAAAGAAAGGATATTTCCCGTCCGTCAGCCCGCGCTCTTTCCTTGAGAGTAACGAGGGTTTCCGGCGAACAGAGATCAATTTTGTTCACCACCTCCAGCTGACGATGTGTGGCGAGTTGCGGGTCAAACTGTTCCAGTTCGTCATTGATGAGGTCAAAGCCTTCCCAGGGATTTTTTGCGTCAAGATTGATGTCTTCCACACTGAGGATGTGGACAAGAAAGCGTGTGCGTTCCACATGGCGCAGAAAACGATCGCCCAAACCCTGCCCTGCATGCGCGCCTTCGATGAGTCCGGGAATGTCCGCAATGACCATGCGTCGATCCGGGTCTGTCTCGTCAATAAGAACGCCTAAATTGGGAGAAAGGGTGGTGAACGGATAATCCGCTATCTTGGGTCTTGCTGCGGAAACACAGGAAAGAAACGTTGACTTGCCCGCGTTGGGCAGGCCAAGGAGTCCGGCATCGGCAAGAATTTTCAACTCCAGGCGAAAACTGCGTTCCTCCCCGGGTTCTCCGTTTTGGGCAAAATGCGGCGCTCGCATGGTAGCTGTTTTGAAATGTTCGTTGCCCTTGCCTCCACGCCCCCCCTCCGCAAGCAACACCAAGGTGTCAGGGCTGGAAATGTCTGCAAAAAGCGTTTCGCCCTGGCCGGTGCGTTCATAGAGCTGGGTTCCGGCGGGCAGGTCGATGACGAGATCGTCTCCTTTATGCCCGTCACACTGGCTTCCCATGCCGTTCTGACCGTTTTTGGCCTCGTAAAGGCGCTTAAGTCGGAAGTCATACAGACTGTACAACCGCGTGGAGGCACGGGCGTATACGCTACCTCCATCCCCTCCGTTTCCCCCATCTGGCCCGCCACGAGGCACAAACTTTTCCCGACGGAAGGACACACAACCGTTTCCCCCCTTGCCGGCTTTTACCTGAATGACGGCCTCATCCACAAATCTCATGGTATTTCCTTGAAAAAAAAGCGAGTAGAGCCGAAGCTCTCCTCGCCTTTATGCTCGAAAGCTCCCCGTTGCGTTACGCAGCGGCTTCCGCAGGAATGATGCTGACGCGTTTGTGTACGCGACGTTTGCGGAAAAACTTTTCGAACTTAACGATGCCATCACATTTGGCAAAGAGGGTGTAATCACGGCCCATGCCAACATTGACACCAGGATAAACAACGGTGCCAAGTTGCCGGATGATGATGTTGCCGGCAAGAACCTGTTGCCCGCCGTAACGCTTCACACCTCTGCGCTGTCCGGCGCTGTCGCGACCATTGCGGGAACTGCCGCCTGCTTTTTTATGTGCCATAATGAAACTCCTTATAAAAGGCGGTATGTCACTCAGGCAACGATACCGGTAACGATGAGAACAGTATAACTCTGGCGATGCCCCTGTGTATGGCGTTCGGCCTTGCGACGCTTGCGCTTGAAGACTATAACCTTTTCGCCGCGGATATGATCCGCGACTTTTGCGGTCACCTTGGCGCCTTCTACAACGGGGGCGCCTATCCTTGTGTTTTCGCCGCCGATCAGGAGTACGCGGTCAAGGGAAACCTCGCTGTCCTTTTCCGCATCCATGAGGTCGACAACAAGTTTGCTACCTTCCTGGACACGGTACTGCTTGCCGAGTACTTCAACAATAGCATACATAAAAAACCTCCGAGAAAACGGGACAGACATTTAGTCTGCATTGCTCTGCGAGTGTGCTGGAAGCGATACCGCCCTTGGGCGTCACACTTCCTGTACGTGCAGATGTGGATGACCTGTTCCCGCTTGTCGGTGCAGGTGCGTCCTCCAGAGAGGAGGCGGCTTTTTCTACAGGGAAGCGCCCTGACGGATGCTATAATTAAACATCAATCAGTACTCATAGCTGATTTTTTTTAGAATAGCAAGCCCTTTCCGAGGTAAAAATTCGGGAAAGGTATTTTGCTCTTCCTGTGGCGTCCACACAAAAATTTTGGGAGTCTTTATAATGAGACCGCTGAAAAAAGCTATCAGCTCAATTTTCACTTGTTTTTAGGGAAAGTACGGCAGCAAAGTTTCCTGTTTTTGCTCTAATTTTTGTATTTTTCTTAATTTTTCAGGGTATTTCCTTGTC
>CAZWBH010000057.1:0-7652 GCA_964632155.1 uncultured Mailhella sp. | reverse complement strand
ACGCTGAACACCCTGCCCGAGGGCAAGGAACGCTGGCGGGCGGCCAGAGACCAGAATTATCAGCTTACCAGTCGGCAGGGCGCTGGGTATGTGAAGACGTGAGGTGTGAAATAAACATTTGGTTAATTTGTTCCTTACCTGCCTCGCTATCGCAAGCGTTGGCGTTTTTGCAAAGTTTTGTCTTAAGTAAAACCCTTCCCTGTCGGAGGATTCCCCCCTTTGCCTACTTCTACGGTAGTCGGCTATTTTATATCCGGTAGGGGAGTACCGTTGAAGACTGATTTGTTGTTTTCGTGTGATACATACGGTGATACGCGAAAAATTTTTCAAAAAGATTAAATCATGTAACCTATTGATTTTTATTTGGTGCGCCTGGCAGGACTCGAACCTGCGACCCACTGCTTAGAAGGCAGTTGCTCTATCCAACTGAGCTACAGGCGCTTAGCCGTTTTATAGGGAAGGAAGATTGATGGGTCAAGCTAAATGTTGAGTTATCTTCCCAAAGTGAACAGTTTTTTGGAGAGCGGCTATGCATAGGATACAATCAGTTAGGGCAATGAAAATTCACACTATACTGAGCGGAAGAAGACAAAATTTTTCATAAGAACAAGGCGAATAGGAGGAATATGCAAAATTATCAGTGAAAACAATTTAGTAAGTGGGATCGACCGCCGCTTTGCCGTTGTCCAGTATGGTCATGATATACTGAACAATGTGTGCATCCACGGGGATAATGGGGAAGGCATTGTGGCAGGCCCCACATGTCACGGTTGTGGGGCGCGTTGGAGAGACAAGCATAAACTCGTTTTGACAATAAGGGCAGACGTAGACGAAAAGAAGAGCCATGCCTGCGGGTTTAACGGGATCAGCAACGGGCATTTTCAAAACCTCCAAAGTGGGCTGCTATGTGGTCAGGCCCGTAGTTATCAGGTAAGAAGGATATTTCCTGTCATTTCCGTTGGAACGGATACGTTCCAGAGTGTAAGCAACGTGGGCATGATATCCGCCAGTTTCCCGTCGCTAACGGGAAGGGGTTTTCCATTTTCAAAAATCAGAAGGGGAGTTTTGTTCAGTGTGTGTGCCGTATGTGGCTTACCTGCTTCATCAAGCATGGTTTCCACATTGCCATGGTCGGCTGTGATGCAAAAGATGCCACCCCTTTCAAAAACTGCTTTCTCAATGCGTGCTACACAGGTATCAACAGTTTCACAGGCCTTAATGGCAGCAGAAATGACGCCAGTATGACCCACCATGTCGGGGTTGGCGAGATTACAAACAACGAAGGAGTATTTGCCTGAATTCCAAGCATCTAAGAGTCTCTCTGTGACCTCAAAAGCGCTCATTTGAGGTTTAAGATCATAGGTAGGAACATCGCGGGGAGATTCAACAAGAATGCGGTCTTCATTCTGGAAGGGTGTCTCACGTCCACCGCTAAAAAAGTAGGTGACATGAGCATACTTTTCGGTTTCAGCAATACGTAGTTGACGGAGTCCCATGTCCGCGATGACTTCGCCCATGGTGTGCTGGATATTTTCCTTGGTGAAGGCAACGGGTACAGACAGGGAGGCATCATAGGATGTCATGGACGCTACTCCGGCGAGATCGGGCAGAACTCCGCGATCGAACATATTGAAATCTGTATCGGTGAGGGCATGAACAAGTTCCCGCCCTCGATCGGCACGGAAGTTGAAGCAGAACACTCCGTCGCCGTCCCGGAAGAGAGACTCGCCCCCAGAAAGTAGAATACGCGGTTTCAAAAATTCATCGGTTTCATTTTGAATATAAGCTTCTTCAAGTGACGTTTCGATATCAGTGATATATTGTCCCTGACCGTGTACAAGCATATCCCATGCGATGTTGACACGCTCCCAGCGTTTGTCGCGATCCATGGCGTAGAAGCGGCCAATGACGTCTGCAAGTTTTGCCTGATAAGCGTTGAGTATGGGAAATAATTGCCGCACATAGCCAAGCCCGGAGCATGGCGGTGTGTCGCGTCCGTCAAGGAAAGCGTGAACGAGCGCGGGGAGTTTTTCCCTGTGTGCAAGTTCAAGTAAAGCTTCAAGATGGTTAATATGACTGTGAACACCGCCATCAGACAGCAGGCCGCAGAAATGCAGACGGCCTCCGTGGGCGCGGACTTTGTCGCAGAGTTCAATGAGTACCGGATTTTTGAACAGATCGCCTGTTTCAATGGCCAGGTCAATGCGTGTCATATCTTGATAGACGACACGGCCAGCGCCTATATTGAGATGACCAACCTCAGAGTTGCCGATGAAGCCTCGAGGAAGACCAACTTCTCTGCCTGAGGCAGCAAGGTGTCCCATTTCAGGTAGATTCAAAAGACGATCAAGCGTAGGAGTATTTGCCAGGGATGCCGCGTTGCCTGGCCCGGCAGGGGCTATTCCGTAGCCATCAAGTATAAGAAAAAGCGTAGGTTTAAAGGCCAAGGTCAATTCTCCTTTTCTTTAGTTGCCACGTTTGAGATCAGGCAGGCGTCTTTCCAGAGAGATTCAAGGCGATAACGTTCCCTTGCGTGCTGCAGAAAGATATGAACAAGGATATCATTGAAATCAACAAGTATCCATTCGCCTTCCTGATAACCCTCCGTATGTATGAATTCAAAGTTTTCTTGTTTGCACTTTTCCTTTAATCCGTCTGCCAGACTACGGGCATGTCGTGCGGAAGAGGCTGTTGTAATGATGATGACTTCAGTCAAGGGATTGTCCGTAGACAACCTGAACGTGGCAATATCCCGTCCCTTGTGTTCCTGGAGCCAGTGACCCATGATGGTGGCTTTTTCAAGTGCAGGAAGAGTGGAGTAAATTTTTTCTTTATTCATGACTGTCCTCAGAGGCACGGCTATTGAACGGGGTATAATTCTACACAAATTATAGTTGGAGCGCAAATAGAGTCACAGAGTCAAAAAAATTGTCAACTCTTTTGGATATCCTGTGAAAGTCGAAGTCTTTTTTTTATTATGTTCAACCCGGATCCGTTGCGGGGCTTCATGCGGGCTGTATTCTTGTTTGCGGGAACGGGGCGGCAAATGCTCACAAAGTCCGGGGCGAGACTTTTGGCCGTTACGTCCTTTGGGGCGTCGCATGGAGTCTTGACAGACAGGAGCAGAAAAGTCTTGAGTAAAATGGGAAAGCGAGGAAGTTTTGATCCAACGCTTCAGAGGAGAAGGCTGAAGCCATACGACAAGGATCTTTGCCGTACTTTCAGATGAAACATCCCCGTGAGTGTGTCCTGCCCGAAGCTTCTTACAGACCGCAGATGTTTTTTACGGCTCTGTTCTGCGTGGCGACATCCACGTCTCTAGCGGAAAACCAGTCGATCATAACGGAAAGAAAGGCACTGAAATTTTTTCGATGCTTGAATAGCGCCTCCCTTGGATGTTCTAGCGCTCGTTCTTTGGATTCAGGATTTTCCCAGAGATAGAAATTGCCTGGAGGGATCTTTTCGAGAAGTTCGGGAGAGATCCGGCGATTTCGGTTCGTGGATTATGTACCATTTTCAAAAAACTTTCCGCTGGGAGGCGCAGGAGTTATAAAATCTTCCGCAATCTCTATGTTTAGCTTTCAGGATATGAAAATTCTTTTTCGTCGGAGACACAGAGTTGTGCAGGGTCAAAGGGTAGTTCCAGCGTGACACAAAGCCCCCCCCCCGGACGATTCTCCGCCCATATCCGCCCGTGATGGTTCCGTACTATACTCTCTGCTATGGCTAACCCCATGCCACTTCCACCTTTGCCCCTTTCTCGTGAAACTTCAACACGGAAAAACGGTCGGAACAACTCACTCAATGCATCTGCAGGAACCCCCGGGCCTCTATCCCCTACGATAATCATAAAAAAAGCCCCCTTTTTCTCCAAGGCTACGCTTATCTCGCCGCCATCGGGGGAATAGTTCAATGCATTACGCATGACATTCTCTAGTGCGTGATGAAGCTGTTCGCGATTGCCATGTATGACCAAGCTATCTGGTATAGACAAAGTCACCTCGCAGCCGCGTATGCTACCCTCAAAGCGTGTATCATCGGCGACTTCGCGGATGAGTGCCGCCATGTCCATAGGGACAAAGGAAGGAACACTCATCTCGCAGCGGGAATATTCAAGAATACTGCCGATGAGATCGTTCATGCGTTCTGTCTCCGCCTCCAAGTAATCGATGCTTTTTGAAGATATATTTTCCCGGCGTAAAAGCTCAACGCCAACGGACAGTCTGGTCAGTGGAGAACGGAGTTCATGAGAAACGGCAGCCAAAAGCTCACGTTCTTTATGATAGGCGTCTTCCAGGCTACATGCCATGTCGTTAAAAGCCCGCGCCATGAATCCGAATTCATCGCCACGCTTAGCAACTTTGCTGTCTATCCTGGTTCCGAGCGCACCCCCTGACAGTAGGCGTATGGCGGAGACAAAACGGTTGATGATACTTAGCAGTATGTGTGTAAGCAAGAAACTCTGCACTGTCATTACCGTAATAGTGCAGAGTATCCAGAGCAGAACTTCCTGAAAGCCGGAAAGTTCGAGTTCTCCGCCTAAAAAGATATCCGCACCCCAATTTTCTGCCCATTCTCCAAGTGCGGCAAAGGCGCCGGCAAAGGACAAGGTCACAAGAAAAACCTTGGGGAACAATGACAGAGAATTCCATTGATTTTTTAAGCGTTCCATCATGCCGTTATTCACCTCTTTTGGCTGGGAGCATATAGATATACCCTTCCCCTCTGATACTGCGTATGCGTTCCGAACCGTCTGGGTTTGGTCCAAGCTTGCGTCGTACCCTGCTGATCTGCATATCAAGACTGCGGTTCATAGGCAAAATATCATGTCCGAAGACGAGAGTACTGAGCGTGTCACGTGGTATGACCTGCCCTGGAGACGCAAGAAGCGCCTTGAGTGTTCGAAATTCCTGTCCGCTGAGTTGTATTTCCTGCCCGTCTTTTCTGATCCTCATGACACCGTCATCAAGTTCAATATCTCCTATTTTTTTCAGAAGTGAGGGCTGACAGCGTCGCAAAATACCTCGGATTCGAGAGAGCAGTTCGCGGGGATTGAATGGTTTGGGCATATAGTCGTCTGCGCCAGAGTCCAACCCCATGACCTTGTCTTCATCTTCCCCTTTAGCGCTGAGCATGATGACGGGAATATCCCGCATTTGAAGACCTGAACGGATGGCATGGAGTACCTGAAAACCGTCCATTTCCGGAAGCATGACGTCTAGAATGACCAGATCCGGGCGATGTTCCCGAAGAGCAGCTAACCCTGTTTTTCCATCGTGTGCAAATATGCAGGATATCTCTTCGGGAAGAAAATAATCCCTGAGTAGCAGGCAAAGATCCTTGTCGTCATCAATGATGAGGATATGTATCATGGGTACCTCTCGGAAAGTAGAAAATTTTTATCTTTCATAGCATATGCACCCTCTAGCGACAAAATCTGTTACTCTTTGTTACTGTTCTTTTCTATCAAAAAAATGGATTTTCTGCGATGACTGCATTTGGTCTTTTTGTGAAAAAAGGAGTCCGTATGTATTTTGGAAAAAATTGTCGTACCTGCTACATATTCCTTTTTTTTATACTCTGGTTGGGAATCAATCTCATTACGCGTACTGTGCTTCTCGGCATGGCTTGTGTGGAACTTCCTGGCGCTATAGAAGGGTGGAAGACGTTCATCGCTATTTTCCTTTGGGGAACCCTCAACGATATCTTTCCTTTTTTTCTTCTTGTCCTGCCGCTACTTCCTCTCTGCCTAGCACCCGGATGCTTCTGGAAGCAATGCTACGGTCGGTTCATGAATGGAGTTATCTTTTGGATTTACTGCTCACTCGTACTCTTCGGTGCAGTTGCAGAATATTTCTTCTGGGAAGAATTTCATGCACGTTTCAATTTCATTGCCGTTGATTATCTCATCTATACGACTGAAGTCGTCCGTAACATTTATGAATCCTACCCTGTTATTCCATTTTTTGCTGGGATATTTGCAATCAGTGCGGGCATTACTTTTTTTTCTCTGAAAAAGCTCTACAACGAACGTCTTGCCACAACACGAAATTGGATATGCATCATTATCCTTCTCCTTGGCAGTGTAGTTACGTTCTTCTACACTCCTCTTGCACCAACTTCCCCCATTCCGCGGGAGCTGGCTACCAATGGCGTCTGGTCCCTGTTTTCCGCCTACCGCAATAATCAACTCAATTATCATCAATTCTATCCGATTATCGATGATCTTACAGCGGGGCGTTGCCTTCATAATCTTCTTAAAGCCGATAACGCCCGTTTTCTGTCTGGTGATCCGGCAGAATGGAGGCGCTTTATTGTCAGTACACGCCCAGAAAAGAAGTGGAATGTAATCGAAATCGTGGTAGAAAGTCTGGGCAGTAATCTTCTAGGCCAGAACACACCAGAACTCAATCGACTTATTCCGCAAAGTCTCTTTTTTTCAAACCTGCGCGCCACCGGAACCCGTACAGTCCGTGGCATTGAAGCACTGACGCTCAGTCTGCCGCCAACGCCTGGAACGTCTATAGTGCGGCGCCCTGACTGCGAGGGCCTGTTCACTATCGGTACGGTTTTTCGCCAGTATTCCTACGACACATCCTTCATTTATGGCGGCTATGGCTACTTTGACAATATGAATGCCTTTTTTGCAGGAAACGGCTTTCGCATCGTGGATAGAAGTACATTATCTTCCGACGAGATAACGTTTACATCTGCATGGGGTGTCTGTGACGAAGACCTCTTCAACGCCTCTCTTCGAGAGGCCGACGCCTGCGCCAGAAAACATAAGCCGTTCTACCAGTTCGTACTTACTACCTCCAATCACAGACCTTTTACCTATCCGCAAGGCAAAGTGGACATAGTTCCCGGATCGGGAAGAATAGGTGCGGTGAAATATACCGATTATGCCCTTGGTGATTTTCTGAAGAGGGCATCTCAAAAGGAATGGTTCAAAAACACACTTTTCGTTATCATCGGTGATCATACTTCCGGCGCTGCAGGAAAAACGGACTTGCCGCCGTCCCGCTATCTCATCCCTGGCATCATTTACAGTCCTGGAAACGTAGCGCCGGGTCGCATAGACACGCTATGTAGTCAGATTGATATCGCGCCTACGCTATTTGACCTTTTGGGCTGGAGCTATCAGTCAAAATTTTTCGGTCAAAGCATACTCACTATGCCGCCCCAAAAAGGCCGTGCATGGATAGGAACCTATCAACTTTTAGGGTATCTCACCACAGACACGCTTGTAACTCTGGCTCCGCGCAAAGAACCTGCCATTGAAGGCTGGAACAACGCCGCCGAAACCTCTTCTGGCGTGCCTTTACCTCAACGCCAAAGTTCCGCTCTACTTGAGGCACAGTCTTCCTATCAACGAGCGCACGATCTTTTCAATTCGGGAGCGATCCGTGAATAAACCTTCCTTCGAGGATCATGGTAGTTCCTCTCCTGCATATATTTTCTTTCAAAACACTTCATGCTTGAAACACGTTGCCACGTGACATTGACTTGTTTTTCTCCAAAGAAAACTATCTGTAAACACATATTACCCCATGGAGCGTTTCAAGAAAAAGCTACTCGGATTTTTCCATTATGTCTATTAGAGAGTGTCTACACGAGTTATGCTAAAATTCTAAGCCAAAGGGCAATACAGC
>CAZWBH010000056.1:0-7997 GCA_964632155.1 uncultured Mailhella sp. | reverse complement strand
CAACAAGGGGCGGTAGTTTTTCAGGCATATTTTCCCCTTTGCGATAAGAAAAAAATACCATGTTTTTATAATTATATCAAGATATTAATTGCATTTCGCCGTGCGGCGGTCTCACAGATGAAAACAAGGTGTTCAAATAAATATTCTGAAGTATTTTTTTGTAAATACCTGCGCGAATAAAAAATCTACATTTTTCAAAAAAAATTTATTTTAATTCAATAGATTATATGTAAAAATACACCTTTGCTCCAAGCTCGTTTTCATCTGTACTGCTAACAAATCCGTGCCATTAGGGTAATCGCAGTGATCAGTCAAAATGCGTTTGCCCTGTCTTTTTTGGCGGTCTTGATTTCCCTGTCCTATCCTTTTTTTTCCGCTTGTCCGGCAACAAATGTTTCCTTGTTTGCGTGGATCGTGGTATGTGACGAAGCCTGCGTATTTGGAGAGCAGTACGGAGATTCACGCGCGGTATAGGCTGTGAGCGACATATCTTCTCGCGAGAAGAGCCTGCTCGAAGGCTTGCAAACAGGCTTTTTGTAGGCTAGGATACGGGTGTTTTAGGAGTTTGAAAGAGCCTTTTTGAACCCTTCAGAAAGGCTTATTTAAGGAGAGGGAAGGCGCTTGACAGAAACCCTCGAACGTTTTTTCGCAGGGTAGCTTGGCGGCCTGACCGTTATGTTGGCAACGGCGACTAGTATTGTTTTTTTTCTGCGTGCCTTCTATACGGCCCAAGGGGAATCTTTCGGGATCCTCGCTGGGATGCCAGCAGGCACCGCCTCGTTCAGCGGGAGGCGGAACAGAGCGAGGTACGCATCAAGGCCGTACAGGAAGGCCGGAAGGATCCAGGACGCTTTAAAGATGAATGACCTTAGTGAACACAAAAAGAAGTTTCTCCAATATGTAGAACCGTTCAAGAATGTTCCGGATGCCGCGCCTCTGCGCCTCAAGGTTGAACACACCTTTTGTGTGTTGGAACACGCCTGTCGCATTGTGGAAGCTCTGTCCCATGAACCTTCCGTTCCCTGCGATTTTGCCCGGGATGAAGAATTGAGAATGGCATCTGAACTTGCAGCTCTTTACCACGATTGCGGGCGTTTTCCGCAGTTTTTCCGCTATCGCACATTTTTGGACGCGCAATCGACCAATCACGCCCTGTTGAGCTTTAAAGTCATGCGGGGCGAAGGTTTTCTTGACGGGGAAAGTCGCCGCGTACGCGCGCTCTCGCAGTGTGCGGTGCTTTTGCATAACCGGCGCGTACTCTCCCCGCGTCTGGAACGGCACGCCCGCTTGGCTACAGATGTGGTGCGGGATGCAGACAAACTGGATATTCTTCGCATTATGGCAGGCTACCTTACAGAGGCTCTTCCTGATAAGGATGCCGTATTGCTTCATGTAAAAGATGCCCCTTCCTGTTGGAGTGAAAAGGTAGAGCAAGACGTGCTTCATGGCCTTATACCAAGCTATACGGATCTGCGTTTTGTCAATGATTTCAGGTTGCTGCTTGGGAGTTGGATGGGGGAATTGCGTTTTGAGACAACACGCAGGGCGCTGGCGGAAAGCAAAAATATGGAGTGTATTCTGGAGCCTCTAAAAACGTTGCCCGGTTTGCGACTGACCGTAAACTTTTTGTACCATCAACTGGAAAACTGCCGCGCTCCCCGCGGGGACGGAATCCGCGGAGGTATGTGAGCGGATTTTTGCAAGGCTTTGCCCTGCAGAGGGAGGGCTTGTAATTTTTTACAAGAGCGATACCATAGACTTATTCCATACATGAGGAGCGCATCGCATGAAAAAGATCATGGCTGCCAACTGGAAAATGTACAAAACCGGCCAGGAAGCGACTGCCGTTATTGGCGAACTGGCTGGCCTTTTGGGTGGCAAGGCCCCCGAAGGACGTGAAATTGTTGTGTTTGCTCCTGCTACGGCGCTGGAGCGGACTGCCCAGGCGATCAAAGTTATTGTCGGCGCGGAAGTCGGCGCCGAAAATATGTATCCTGCCGACGAAGGAGCCTTTACGGGGGAAATTTCTCCTTTGATGATCAAGGCCTGCGGGGCACAATGGGTACTTACCGGCCACTCTGAACGCCGCCATATCCTTGGCGAAAGCAATGCCTTTGTGGGGCAGAAGACCGCCTTTGCCCTTACGCGGGGTTTGAAGGTCATGCTCTGCGTTGGCGAAACGCTGGAAGAGCGCGATGCGGGGCGTCTGGAAGAAGTGCTGGAACAGCAGATACGCGAAGGATTAAAGGATATATCGGCGGATACGCCCGCCGCAAATCTGGCCGTGGCCTATGAACCCGTTTGGGCCATTGGTACGGGAAGAACCGCAGGGGCGGAGGATATTGTTGAAGCGCATGCGCTCTGCCGTTCTTTACTTCGTTCTGTACTCAACGAAAAGGCCGATCACATTGCTATCCTCTACGGCGGGAGTGTCAAGCCCACCAACGCTGGAAGCATCCTGACACTTGACAATGTGGATGGAGTACTGGTAGGAGGCGCTTCTTTGAAGGCTGAAAGTTTTATTCAGATCATCAATGCCTAGCAAGGAGCACATATTGTGCAGACAGCTATTCTAACTCTTCATGTTATCGCATGCATTATCCTTGTTGTTCTTGTTCTGCTTCAGGCAGGGCGTGAAGGTATGGGCGTGATTTTTGGCGGCGGTGGCAACACTTCGGTATTCGGTAGTGCCGGCGCCGGCGGAATACTTGTCAAGCTGACGACATTTATAGCTGTGCTTTTCATCTGCACGTCTTTGGGCTATAATATTCTGACGAGTTCTGGCAATAAGTCCAATGAATCCGTGCTTGATGTCCAGTTTGAAGAAGTACCGGCTCCTGCCTCGCAAACTGCCGCTCCTGCTCCTGCGGGCGTTGCTCCCGAGGCGGCACAATCCGCAGCCCCGGCTTCTGAACCTGCTCAGTCCGCTTCAGCTCCTCTTGAAGAAGTACCGGCCCCTGCCGCACAGCCTGTCGCTCCAGCTCCTGAGGCGGCGCAATCCTCGACGCCTGCGCAACCTGTAGCCCCGACTTCTGAACCTGCTCAGCCCGCTTCAGCTCCCGAGGCCGCGCCTTCTGCCAACTGATTTTGCCCCTTTTGGCGCACCCTGTTCTTTTTGGGAGCAGGGTGCCTTTGCGGTTAATAACCGCACAACCCCAAAACAGCCTGACGGACGAGCCACAACCGAAAAACTGCAAGATAAACAAGAAAAAACTTGACGGTACTTGCGCTTTTTCTTATAAACACTCCTGCGTTGGATGCATGGGTCACTAGCTCAATTGGTAGAGCAGTTGACTCTTAATCAATTGGTTCGGAGTTCGAGTCTCCGGTGACCCACCATGCAAAGCCTCCGCCATCAGAGGAGAGGATGGAATCGGGGGTCACTAGCTCAATTGGTAGAGCAGTTGACTCTTAATCAATTGGTTCGGAGTTCGAGTCTCCGGTGACCCACCAGAAGAAATTTGAGGCTGTTTTTGCGGCCTCTTTTTTTTGTTAACTGATTCGGGCCGTAGAATGACGCCCCGTTGGATTGGTATGACCGCTTCGCAGACTTCCTTATGGCGCTACGCGCGTTCTCTTGCGGGCTTTTTTTTGTTCTGCTTCACAGTGGCCTTTTTAGTGATGGCCAAGCGGGAATTTGATGAAGTCACCGTAAATCAGATATTGTTCCACATGCAGCTCATGCGGGACAATGTTGTTACCATGCCTGGAGATTTCATTCGCGTCTTTTTCTGGCATGTAAAAAACGCGGCGCTTTTTGCCTGCGCCCTGGCTTTTTTGCGCGAACGCCCACTTCTTTCCACGGGGCGGGATTTTGGCTCCGCCGCAGTTTGCGCATGCTTTGTACTTTTGGCTTTTCTTGTTCCCGGGAGTTTCATCGACCCCGTTTTTGTCTGGATACGGGCGGCTTTTGTTCTTGCTCTTGTTGCTGCCGCTCTGGCGTTTTGCGGCGTGGGCAAAGGCGCCTGGCAGTGCCTGCAGAAGACCTTGCGCTGGCTGACCAGCGGGAGGCGTCTTGTCTTCATATGGCTTGGCATTTTTTTGTATGGGCTGTACTACATCAATTTTCTTACCTTTTTTCAGGAGCAGGCGGTTTTTGGCGATTTTTATGCTGAAGGGGACTATGTGGATCCAAAAAAGGTAAAGGTCATGGGGAGCGGAGACAAAAACCTTGTTATTGTCTACTGCGAGAGTGTAGAGGAAACCTTTGGACGCAAAGAGATCATGGGCGAGGATTTGCTGGCTCCGCTCCGGCCTTCCATTGATACGCCGGATCTGCGCATAGACCAGATGCCGGGCGCGGATTTCACCATTGGCGGCATTGTTGCCTCGCAGTGCGGCATTCCGCTGAAATCCATATCCATCCTTAGCGGAAACCTGACGGGGTGGGCGCTTGAACGGTTTATGCCTGGAGCGCTTTGTCTGGGAGATTATCTGCGTGACGCGGGGTATCACAATGTGTACTTCAACGGTTCCAGCGGCGTATTCTCCGGTTTGGACAAGTTTTTTCGCAGTCACGGGTATCAGGAATTTATGGGTAAGGAAGACTGGCTGAAAAAGCGTCATGTTGACCCCGCAAGCCTGAATATTTGGGCGCTTTATGACAGCGATATTATAAACTTCAGCATCGAACGCATGGACGAACTTATGGCGGAAGGGAAAAAATTCAGCCTTGCCCTGTCCACTATGGATACGCACGAACCGGGCTTCCTTTCCCCGCCCTGCGTTGAGGAAGGCTTTTCTCACGACTGGCCTGGCTATGTGAAGTGTTCGATGTCGCAAGTGGAGCGGCTGCTGAAGCACATATATGATAAAGGCTGGGGCGACAAGTTCGTCATTCTTGTCATGGGAGATCACCTGAGCCGCATGCCCGCGCTGGGCAATTTGCAACTCAAGAACGTGAAAGACCGCTATGTTCTCTGTTCTCTGCATAGAGACGGCGCCTTGCGGCCTGTGCGTTCAACAATTACCCATTTTGATCTCTTTCCTTCGCTGCTGGCGGCCTTGGGCTTCAAAATAGAAGGAGACCGGCTGGGCTTTGGCTATAACGTTTTTTCCCGGGATGTCGCGCCGACAAAGGACAGTCATTCCCGCTTGAAAAAACGTGCTTTGAGCCACAGTAAGACCTATGAACGGTTGTGGCTCCCTGAATACGCGGGAGCAGAGTAGAACAGGCTGAAAGGAAGTTGGGCATACGGCCTGGTGCCCAGGAACAGATTCAACGTTAAAAATGGGTGAAAAGAGTGTTATCCAAACAAAAGCGTGACAGACAAAGGTAGCGGCAGGGCGCTTTTGTCCAGGAAGCCTGCCTGTGCGAGAGTGTGCTATGGCAAAAGTAATAAAAGAAGTGATGGCAGGAGCCTTTATTAATCATGGCGCCATACTCATTATGCGCCGTGCCCCGTTTATGAGCTGCGCGGGGAGTTGGGAATTTCCGGGCGGCAAGCTGGAAGCCGGGGAAAGTCATGCGGCGTGTCTTGCCCGGGAGTTGCGCGAGGAACTTGGCATTGAGTCCAACATAGGAGAGTTCCTCACGGACAACAGCCATGAGTACGATTTTGGCATCGTCCATCTCTCTGTGTATCGCGTCCTGTCCTGGCACGGAGAAATTGCTCTTCGCGTACACGATGATATGCGCTGGGTTCCCATAGAGGAACTGGCGGATTTCCCCGATTTACTTCCTGCAGATATCCCCGTTGCCAGAGCTTTGGAAAGGATATTCGCAGAGAAGGAGAGCTGTTTGGAAAGGTTCTAGCGGCGGATAATAAGCACGTCTTCCAGTTTTCGTTTGGGTACGCAGTGAACATCGTTACTGTCGCGGTAGTAGGTAAGACTGCCGTCTTCCCGTGGATCAACGAGGCGCTGCTCTTCGTCAGCGCGCCCCAGAGCCATGACCAGATAAACCTCCAGCCCCTGGGGAACGTTGAGAAGCGCGGTGACTTCGCTTTTTTTGAAGGCGCCGATCATGCAGGAGGACAGTCCCGCGTCGGCAGCAGCCAGGTGCATAGATTGCGCGGCGATGCCAACATCCATCAGGGTAAAGTCAGACTTTTTTTCCGGCCCAAGAATGACAATGAAGCCTCTGGGATGCTGATGGGGTTGGGCGCGCTGTTCGGGCTTGAGTACTCCGCCAAGCACCACAAGCGCATTCATATGCTCGCATTCTGCGGGAGCGCTCACCGTGGCGAAGCGCAGTACCTGCTCGTTGCGGACGGAAGCAGAGATGCGGGCGCAGTCTACAAGAGAGGCAAGAAGTTCCGGGGAGAGCGGGTCACCGGTGAAGCGGCGGCAGGAACGGGCCTGGATAAGAAGATCGTGCATATTCATCTTATTTCCTTGTTGGTTTGAGACCGCGGCCTTCAGGCGGAATGTTTGGGAGAGAAATTCCTCCCAGATGCCAGGCGTCACAGGCATAAATGCCTGTGACATTCCTTCTATGACAGAGAAAGACTCCTTAAAAATATACCTCTTCAGTCATTATAGGGCGAAGAGGTATGGTTGACAAGTCCTGAAAACTGGGGAAAGTATCACCTTAGGAGTGAAATTCCATCTTCAATCGTTTGAATTTCATGGTGTTTTTTGAAAGGATTATCTCAAAGGTGACACTCTCAAACTGGGGATTTACCACCAGCAGGGAGCAACAGGATCGTGGCCGTGATACGGATCCCAGCAGGCGGAACCCGGGCCTTTAGCTTTAGATCTGCGAAGACTGTGGTGCGGGCCTGGGAAGCCCTTCGGCCCGGGGCAGGGGATGCCAGCATTCACCATGTTGTCTCTAAAGGTGTCCTTCAAAACGTCAAGCTGTTTTTCCAGGGCAATGATATCCCTGACGAGCTGGCGAAGTTCTTCGGGTTTGGTGTTGGGGTTGGGTGAGAGGGCTTTAAGTTCCAGTCTTTTTTCCTTGAGCTGTTCTTTGAGTGGAGAGGAAGCATCGAGATATTCCTTTTCAAAGGATTGTATCTGAGCCATCTGTTCTTCGCTGAACGGAGGAAAAGGAGGGCGCACGGCTCTCTCGTGGTGAGGAGGCGGCAGAGGAGGTGCATCCCGGGGAACTGCATAGACGACTAGAGGGGCTGTGGACAGAAGAGCCGCGGCAATCACAGAAAATCCGAACAGAGTTTTTTTCATTGAACTCTCCCTTGGAATTGATGCGTTTACGACAGCGCTATTCTTAGAAAAGATATGTAAAAAGTCACGTTACAAATTCTTTCAATTTTGTCTTGTAGTTGACAGAAAAGAGGCGTCAAAGGTTCATGTATATAAAAAACAAAAAAATTTTGCCATCGGAAAAACGGTTTATCTGTTGTATATGTGGACGAGGCCAGAGATGACTAAAAATTTTTTGTGAGAGCTAGCGAGAGATGAAAAAACACAGGCGCAGGAGGAATTTTTTCGAGGTTTGTGTTTCGCCTTGTGACGCAACGGCAAAAATTGTTCTTATCTCCATAGATCCAAAAAAATTTTTTGGCAAAGTATTGCCATGAAATCATGTGTATTTATTTTATTGACCGACAAGGGCAAGTTTTGTATTTTAGCCCGACGAGCTGTTATATTCTATAAAGGAGATCTTCATGAAGTACGTTTACTTGTTCAATGAAGGGAACGCGGAGATGAGGAGCCTGCTGGGTGGCAAAGGCGCCAACCTTGCAGAAATGACGAACATCGGCCTTCCGGTGCCATTCGGGATGACCATTACAACGGATGCCTGCCGCGATTATTACAAGAGCGGTGAAAAATTTCCCGAAGGCTTAGAGGATGAAGTCATGCGCAATCTTCGCGAAGTGGAGGCAAAAACGGGCAAACGCTTCGGAGATCCGGAAAATCCTCTCTTGGTTTCCGTCCGTTCCGGTGCTGTTTTCTCCATGCCCGGCATGATGGATACTATTCTGAACCTCGGCCTTAATCCCGTTACCTTCAAGGCCATCGAAAAACTGACGAACAACCGTTGGTTCGCCTGCGATACTTACAGACGTTTCATCCAGATGTTCTCCGATGTG
>CAZWBH010000055.1:4847-8341 GCA_964632155.1 uncultured Mailhella sp. | reverse complement strand
TGAAGATGGTGAGGATGGCGACCAGGATGAAGGGGATGGTGCCGGGCAGGTTCAGAAGGGCAATGCTGGAACCTACGCCCTGCTGATCGAAGATGTTGGAAAGGCCGATGTTGAACATCGGATCGGTGACTATGGGCTTCAGGTGGAAAGCGGGCACACGGGTGAGCACGAGAATGAGACCGCAGAGAACGTAGGGCAACCAAGCCATGAACTGACTCATGTGTTCCTTGTAGTCGGTCACGTCAGAGGGCTTGATTTCGCCGATCCAGGCGGGATCCCATTTCTTGCTGTCTTCGAAGTCCCAAGTGCCTTCGGGCACGCAGACGCCCATCTGGGTGAGCTTCACCAGAACGCCGAGGCCGATGATACCGCCGAGCAGAGAAGGCAGTTCAGGTCCGACGGTCCAGGCAAGGATAAAGTACGGCACGCCAAAGCAGACAGAGGCGAGCAGGCAGTACTTCCATGCGGCGAAGCCTTCGGCCCAGGACTTGTTCTTGCCGTAATAGCGGGTCATGAAGCCCAGCATGAAGATGGGCAGGATGAACAGCATGGGGGCATGCATGAGGGTGACATATTCGCCGATGGTTTTGTAGACGAGGGCCGGGTCGCTGGTGCTGAGAGCGGCCATACCAAGGCTTTCAATGGATTTGAAGCCCTGAAGCACGGGGGTGCCCACAGCGCCGAAGGTCACGGGGATGCTGTTGAAGGCCAGGCAGACAACGGCGGCGCAGATGGGCGGGAAGCCGAGTCCGAGGAGGAGCGGCGCCGCAAGAGCAGCGGGAGTGCCGAAGCCTGCCGCACCCTCGATAAAGGCGGCGAAGACGAAGCCGATGATGATAGTCTGCACGCGGCGGTCGGGGCTGATTTTTTTCATGCCCGCCTGGATGGTTTCCATGGCGCCGCTGTAGGTTAGCGTGTAGTAGATAAGGAGCGCGCCGAAAACAATAATCAGCACGCCCGCGGCCGTGATGAAGCCTTCAACAGTGAGGGCGGCAACCCGGATGACGGGGAGTTTCCATACCGCAACGGCAAGGATCGCGCCCGTGGCCCAGGCAAGGGGCATGGCGCGCATGGAAGACCAGCGAAGGCCGGCCATGAGAATGAGAGCCACCAGAAGCGGCAGCACGGCAAATAGGGCCAGAAGTTCAATGCTCATAAAACCTACTCCTCTACGCTCTTGTAAAAAGGTAAACGGTCTATGCAGGAAAGACACCTGCTGCGTATGGAAAAGCCCCGGAGGGCCAAACGCCGATGTTTGAGGCCCTGCTTCCATACAGAAAGCAGGGCCTCGCGGTTATTTCATGTGGCGGGCAAGCAGTTCGGAGAGATGTTCAACCTTGAGGGGCGAATCGTTGGCCGTGGCAACGCCCCGGATCTGCATGACACAACCAGGGCAGTCGGTGACAACAAGGGATGCGCCGGAGTCTTCGCAGTTCTTCAGCTTCTTCTTGCCGATTTCCGCGGAGAGTTCGGGGAACTTTACGGAGAAGGTTCCGCCGAAGCCGCAGCACAGATCTTCTTCGACTGCGGGAACATAGTCGGCGACCATGTTCAACAGGGCGCGGGGTTCCTCGGTGACGCCCAGATCGCGCATATGGCAGGGGGAATGGTAGGTCACCTTTTCGTTGGACTTGACGAAGTCTTCGGCACGCAAACCAAGTTTATTGTAAACGAATGAGGTGAAGTCCATGACCTTGGAAACGAAGATACCCGTGCGGTACTCATCCTGACTGCCCTTCAGAAGTTCGGGGTAGCTCTTTTTGAGATGCCCGGTACAGGAGGCGCACAGGGTGATGATGGCGTCATATTTGCCGGGTTCAAAGGCGTTCACATTCTGCGAACTCACCTGGATGCTGGTATCGCGCTGCCCCATCATTTCCAGAGGCAGGCCGCAGCAGGTCTGATCAAGGGGGAATTCCACATGGACGCCATGCCTGTTGAGCAGGTGTACGGCGGCCACGAGCTGTTCCGGATAGATGAAGTCCTGCGCGCAACCGGAGAAGAGCGCCACACGGAACTTCGGCTGCGCCGGGTTGTTCACCACACTGTTGAAGAGCTGACGGAAGGACTTGGGCGCCAGAGCCGGCAACTGGCGGAAGCTCTGATCGCCGCCCATGAGTACGGCGGGCAGATGACGGATGAACCGACCGCCCTTCACGGTGAGGGGCTTCTGCGAGAACTTGATGAACTTGAGCAGGCTGTGGAAGCGCTCTCTGTCCTTCATGACCATGCTCATCACGGAACCCGCGGTATTATTGCCTTCATCCTTGACAAGGCGGGCGCGAATTTCGCGGGTGATGCGCGGCAGATCTATGCCCGCGGAGCAGACGTTCTTGCAGGATTCGCAACCGATGCAGTTTTGAACCAGGGCGCGGGCCTTGTCCGCCCCGTGGTACAGATAGGTAAGGGCGAGGCCCACGGCGCCAATGTACACATAGCCCATCTTGTGCCCGCCGATGAGTCGGTAGACAGGGCAGACGTTGGCGCAGGCACCGCAACGTACGCAACGCAGTATGTCCTTGAAGGCGGGATCCTGGACGATCATGCGGCGACCGTTGTCCAAAAAGACGATGTGCATTTCCTTGCGCCCGTCTGGACCCGTGGCGCATTCATTGGCGCCGGCAATCCAGGTGACATAGGAAGTAATGGCCTGAGCCGTGGCGTTCCTGGGCAGCACCTGGAGGACTTTCAAGGCGTCGGCAATCGTGGGGATGAGCTTTTCGAGACCGGCAAGAACCACATGCACGCGGGGCATGGTTGTGACAAGGCGCAGATTGCCCTCGTTGGTCGCGGTGCCGATAACCCCGGCTTCCGCCACGGCAAAGTTCGCGCCGGAAATGCCCATGTCCGCCTTCACGTATTCAATGCGCAGTTCCTTGCGCGCTACCTTCACCATCTTTTGTATGTCTTCCCTGTCCTGTTGCACCTTGGTCACGTCGGTGAACAGGTCGGCAACCTGATGGCGGGAAAGGTGAATGGCGGGCATGACCATGTGGGACGGGCCTTCATGGCGCAACTGTATGATCCATTCGCCCAGATCGGTCTCCACAACGCGGCATCCTTCCTTTTCCAGGGCCGCGTTGAGGTGGATTTCTTCCGCCGTCATGGATTTGGATTTTATGATGTTGTGGCAGTTGTTTTCCTTGGCGATTCTGGCGATGATGCTGTTGGCCTCGTCTCCCGTGGAAGCATAGTGTACATGCACGCCGCGTTTTTCAGCTTCTGTCTTGAACTGCTCGTACAGCTCCATCATGTGCTGTGCGGCGTTGTCCTTGATGTCGGCTACTTCCTTGATGAGTCCGTCCACATCCAGGCCTTCAAAAATGCGGATGCGGTTGGCCTTGTATTCAACAGCGAACTTGTCCAGCGTGGCGCGGAGGAATTTATCGTCCAGCGCTTCCTGAATTTGGCCGTGATATTCCTTCATGTTCTTGGCGTCGTCCATGATTAGTCCTCCAGCAGTACGAGATGAAGTTCGAGGGGGCCGTGTACGC
>CAZWBH010000055.1:0-4837 GCA_964632155.1 uncultured Mailhella sp. | reverse complement strand
GTTCGATATCAGCCGTGCGGCTGGGACCGGTGATGAAGGCCGTGTAGGAAGCGCCGCCGCGGTTGAGCAGGTCGATCATGACGGCGTTGGCGTCTTCCAGCTTGTCCAGAATCGTGGACTTGCGCACCAGAATGACGGAAACTTCAGCCACCATGGTAGCAAGGCGCACTTCTTCGCTGTTGGAATTGACTACGCACGTCACCGTGTCGGCCACAAGGGCTTCGGCCCAGGTGATGCTGGTATTGAAGCCGCCCATGTGTTCGCGCAGGCCGGATCGCAACAGCGTGATGTCGGTTTCTGCGGTTTTTTCTTTCAGAAGGGCAAATTCTTCCTCGGAAAGTCCGGGAGCGGCGATAAAGCGTTCAAGAAGGGTGGGGAAGGAGTTTTCGCTGGGCGGGCCGTACTTCTCGCCTTCCTTGGGCAAGAGCATTTCGCAGTGGCGTCTTTTTTCCGTCACGTCCACGGCATACTGCAGGGCGTCCGCAAAGTCCTTGGCCTCGTAGAGCGAAACGGGCACAGAAGGGGCTTTGGCTTTCACCACTTCAACAAGTTGTTCCTGAGTCATGGTTACTCCTTGGGTATTCCGCCAGGGCGGAGGAGAGGGGCAGGCCGCCGGGCCGCCCCTTCCTTACATTGGTCAATTGGGAAGCGTTTCCGCGTAGATCTCAATGGGGTGCTTGACCTGCACCTCGTCCTTGTTCTGCGAGAGAATATCGGAGAGCTGCATCATGCAGGCGGGGCAACCCGTGGCCACAGTGGCCGCGCCGGAACGCACGATATTGTCACGCTTGCGCTGGCCGATTTCCTTGGAAAGATCATAGTGGAAAAGGGTGAAGCTACCGCCGCACCCGCAACAGCGATCCGCCTCAGCCATTTCCACGAGTTCGTAGTCGGGGTTCATGCGGATGAGCTTGCGAGGCTGTTCGGAAACGCCAAGGCTTTTCTTCAGATGGCAGGAATCGTGGAAGGTCACGCGGGTGGTCATATCTTTATGGCGCTGGCCGAGAGGCTGCTTGTCCACATGCAGAACATCCACCAGAAAGGCGTTGATGTCCATGACGCGATCCGCCACGGAAGAAATGGTTTTCTGCTCATCGGGAGAGAAGTCTTCTCTGAACTGCGGCCACCATTCCTTTAACGTGGCCGTGCAGGAACCGCAGGGCGTGACAACGTAGTTTATGCCGCCGCCAATGAGTTCCCGGGCGATGACGGCAAGGTTTTTGCGCGTTTCCAGCACAAAACCTTTGCGATCGCCAGAGGCCAGTGCCGGGATGCCGCAACAGGTAAGCCCCGCGGGCATGACCACGCCCACGCCGTGATGCTTCAGTACCTTGAGGCAGGCTTCGCCAAGCTGGGTATAGTATTTATCGGCCATACAGCCGGGGAAGAAAAGTACCTTGATTTCGCTGGAACCCTGGGTGTTCAGACTGCCGTGCTTGGCGAGCAGGGTTTTACCCGGAAGTTTGGCAATGTGGCGGGATCCAATCAGCTTGGAAAAGAGTGGCAAAGCGTAAGTTTTCGCGCCCCGTTGGCGCATAAAAACCCCCTGGAACGGGGCGGCGGTGCGCACAAGAGCGCTGAAGAGCTTCGGCCTTGCAAGCAGTTCGCGGAAGACCAGCTTCTTGATGGGGGAAAGACCGCGGTATTCCACCAGAACCTGACGGGCCTCCATGAAGATTTCCAGAATGGAAACGCCGGAAGGGCAGTTCGCCTGGCAGGATCCGCAGAGCAGGCAACGGCTCAGCTTTTCCTCCACGGCATCGACGTCCTCGATCAGCTTATGCGCGAGGTTATCAAGCAACGCGAGTTTGCCGCGGGTCACGTCGGCTTCCCTGTAGGTGACGCCGAAGACAGGGCAGACGGCCTGGCACAGGCCGCAACGCATGCAGGCGGCCAGCTTGTCGTCCAGCTTCATCAATATCTTGGCAAGACGGGAAATGTCGCTCATGGTCAAATCCCCGTGATCTTACAGGCGTTGAACAGACCCTTGGGGTCGATGGCGCGGCGCATACGCTGGGAGAAGAGAATGGTTCCCTTGCTGGTCTCCTTTTCCATCCACTTGGCCTTGGCCGTTCCGATGCCGTGTTCCCCGGAAAGGGTTCCGCCCATCTTGAGCGCGACGTCGAAAATCTCGTCAACGGCGGCCTCCACGCGGGCAAATTCCTCATGGTTGCGCTTGTCACAAAGGATGGTGGGGTGCAGGTTGCCATCGCCGGCGTGGCCGAAGGTTCCCATGTCCACCTTGTACTTGGCCGCAATCTCGTTGAGACTCTTGATCATGGCGGGAATCTTGGAGCGGGGCACGGTGGCGTCTTCCAGCACGCAGGTGGGGCGGGCGCGGGCGAGGGCGGGCAGGGCGTTGCGGCGCGCCGCCCAGAGCTTGTTCTTTTCCGCCGCGTCCTTGGGCAGATGGATGCCCGTGGCATGGCACTGTTTGAGAACTTCTTCCACAGTGGCGGCCTCGTCGGCAACCTGGCCGGGATGTCCGTCCACTTCAATAAGCAACATGGCGGCCGCTTCCACGGGGAGACCGATCTTCTGATCCGCTTCCACATATTTCAGCGTGGCCTGATCGAGCAGTTCCAGCGTGCAGGGCACGACATGGGCGGCGATCATGGCGGCTACGGCATCGGCGGCGTCCTGTACATCGGCAAATTCAGCGGTGATGGCGCGGGAAGCGCGAGGAGGCGGAACCAGCTTGAGTATGGCCTTGCTGATGACGCCCATAGTACCTTCGGAACCGACCATGAGTCCGGCTAGGTTGAAACCGGTCACGCATTTTACGGTGCGCGATCCGGTTTTCACCAGATTGCCCTCGTAGTCGTAAAATTCCAGGCCCATGACGTAGTCTTTGGTTACGCCGTACTTGAGCCCGCGCAAGCCGCCGGCGTTCTCGGCAATGTTTCCGGCCAGGGTGGAGACAGCCATGGAACCCGGGTCGGGCGGATAGAAGAGGCCCTGCGCTTCCACGGCGGCGGCAAACTGGGCGGTGACCACGCCGGGCTGCACTTCGGCATAGAGATCCGCCGTGTTGATCTCAAGGATTTTCTGAAGGCCGTTGGTGAGAATGACGGCGCTGTCCACGGTGTCCGGAACTGTGCCGCCGGAAAGGTTGGAACCCGCGCCGCGAACGGTGATGGCAAGCCCGGCTTCATAGCAGAGGTGGATGATTTCGCCGATCTGTTCCGTCTGCGTGGGGCGAAGAACGAGTGCCGGCACCTTGGGAGGCAGAACTGCGCTATCGTAGGAATAGCACTGCCGATCCACTTCGCTGGTGAAGACATTTTCGTTGCCCAGCAGAGCATTCAGGTCTTTGATGAGATTTGGACTGATCATGGCAACCCTCCCCGGGATGTATAAGAGTCGAGAAAACAAATACTCATGTTATGTTATGAAGATACAGGTAAAATGGCAAATAAGGCAAGAGGTTTAACATTGTGAGGAAAATTTTTGTCTGTTTTTTTTACAAGAAAAACGGGATCCTTGTGAAGGTGAAGAGGGGAGACCGATCGGCGTCTCATAAGGCGGCCGTTTATACGTCAAAAAGGGCAGGCGCCCGCGGTTTTCTTGCCGATGATCTTTCCATCGGTCGGACTTCTTCCAAGGTTTATGATCCATCCAGCGTCTTTATTAGGAAAACGGAATGAGTCAGGGATCTGGGGCGAACACTTCCGGATTTTTGCCGCAATTCCATGTTGTTCCCTCAATGCCTTCGTGGTACATCTTGATGAGAGCGAAGGGCGGCGCCACATCGAAACGGACGGCAGTTCCCGGTGCTAAGGGTCGGATTAAGGGCGTTGTTCGGGGCTTATTCCGTCTGATACCGAAAAACCGGCAGGCGGACGTCTTTGAGGAAAGAAGCAACTCAGAAAAAGAACTTGCCCGCGGAGGCAGCGGCAAATGTCCAGTCAGATTAAATCGAAACAGCGCGTGGCGGATCACGGCGAGGTTTTTACCGCCGAGCGTGAAGTCAACGCCATGCTGGATCTGGTGAAGCAGGAAACGGAACGGGTGGACAGCCGTTTTCTGGAACCGGCCTGCGGTGATGGAAACTTTGTCGTGGAGATTCTGCGGCGCAAGCTGGTGGCGGCGAAAAAACGCGCCACTCCGCCCCGGAAGAAGAAACCGGTTCCCCTGGAGTTTGAAAAACAGTCCGTGATTGCCGTCGCAAGCATTTATGGCGTTGACTTGCTCATGGACAACGTGAACGCCTGCCGGGAAAGGCTGTATAAAATCTGGAACGAGGAATATGAAACAGTCTGCGGAAAGGAAAGCAATGAAGAATGCCGCAGGGCCGTGCGCTTTATCCTCAGGCGCAATATCGTCTGCGGCAACGCGCTTACACTGATGTGTGTCGATGAGCATCAGCGGGATACAGAGGAATCGATTGTATTTTCGGAGTGGACATTCCCCTTTGACGACACGCGGGTGCAGCGCAGAGATTACTCATTCGCGGAGCTTATGCGAAGCGCGGAAATAGAGGATAACATTAGAAACACCGGGCAGATGAGCCTGCTGGCAAACGAGGCTGGCGAAGTGGAGCCGAAATTCCTCAAACAGTACATTTTCGATTACAGGAGACCGCAGAACTATGGCGAGTGACCTTTACCATACCACCTATAACCCGGATGTGCTCTCCTGCATTGCCAACCTCTCCAATGATGAAGTGTTCACTCCGCCTGATGTGGCGAACGCCATGCTTGACCTTTTGCCGCAGGAGATTTTCAGCGATCCGGATGCCACATTTTTAGACCCTGCGGTGAAAAGCGGCGTCTTCCTCCGGGAGATTGCCAAACGGTTAATCAAGGGTCTGGAACCGAAGATTCCGGACTTGCAG
>CAZWBH010000054.1:0-8886 GCA_964632155.1 uncultured Mailhella sp. | reverse complement strand
CGGCGAGCATACCCCAGGCCACAGCCACAGTTCCAGCCTGCCCCCCTGCCCTACGCCCGAAAATAATATAACAAGCCCAAAAGACGCCTGCGAGTATGCCAAAAAAAATTCCAGTCCCATCCAGTGAGACATCGACACGGCTCCACGGCAGGATAAGCAGTATACCTGCCACGGCGAGAAAAACGCTGATAATATCCTTCCAGCGCCTTGATGTCATTACGGCTACGGAAAGAGGCCCGGCAAACTCAATAGCCACGGCAATACCAAGGGGGATACGCGAGATGGACTGGTAAAAGCAGCTGTTCATCAAGCCGATGCAAACACCGTAAATTGCCACGCTTTTCCAACCGCCGGAACGCGGGATATCATGCCATGGCCGGAGTACTGCAAAGAGTACCAGAGTCGCGCAGATAAGTCGCAGTGCCGCCGTAGCATCCGGCCCGGCCAGAGCGAAAAGATGCTTGGCTCCCACAGAGCCGAGTTGCGTGGATATGATGGACACGAGTATAAGGAAAAGCCCCATACGTATGCCCCCGCGGAACAAAAAAAACTTCATCGTTCTTCCTCCGCAGGTTCGATATGTATGGTCACACGAACAAGTTCCGGCACTTTCCGCCGAATGTCGGCTTCAAGGCGCACCGCCTTTTCATGGGCTGTAAACACGGTATCCGAAGGCCGACAGAGACAATGAAAAGTTACTGAAGTGCCCTCTTTACTGGTTCGAGCGTAAATATTATGGGCGAAACGTAATTCGGAACAGGCGGTACAGTCAAGGACGGTTCGCTCTACCAAACCTTGATCCACAAAGCGGCGACAGATTGACGGATCCACGGCTTCAGGCTCAATATGAGAAACGACATAGTCCGCACCCACACGGCGACAAATATCTTCCTCATAGGCGCTCACGAGTTCATGCGCTTCCCTGATGGGCATTTCAGCTGGAAGCTCAATATGCACTTCCACATGCATGCCGTCATCCTGCGTTACTAGGCGGAGGTTGTGTATCATCAGACGATGCAAGGAAGCCAGACGATAGGCTGTGGCGTAAAGATCACGGCGTTCCTCCTCTGGTTCCATATGTATAGAAATCTCGGATTCAGGAAGGATACTGTGTACAATATCTTCCAGCATGGTCGTGACCTCGTGAGCTACATCCACACGAAGACTGGAAGGAGCCGTGACCACCATATCTACAAAGCAACAAGATCCGCTTTGCCGCACACGTAAGCCACGCACCGCATAGGCGGGAGCTGCGGCGGCGAGGGCCGCGCGGATGCGCTTGGTTTCATCGTCCATCCCCGCATCCATAAGAAGCAAAACCGCGTTCTTCGCCATGCTCCAGCTTACCTTGATCACAATGACGGCAACACCTAGAGCAGCCACGGCATCGGCATTGGTGAGAACGGCATAAAGTTCGGAATCTTCAGCAACGAACGCGGCCAAAGACACGCAGACAAGGCCTGCCAAAACCACTGCTGAAGACCAGATATCTGTGGTAAAATGCATAGCGTCGGCTTCCAGCGCCCGAGATTTGTGCTCCCTGGCAACGCGCCGAAGCATGGCGGAACGGGAAATATCCACAACAAGGGAAGTAACAACCACGGCAAAAGCCCACCAGGAAGGTTCCACAGGGGCGGCCTTGAAGCACAGGCGCTCCACTGCCTCATAAAAAATCCATACGCATGTCACAAGGAGGAGCGCCGTTTCCGCTAGTGCCGCCAGACTTTCGGCCTTGCCATGCCCGTAGGGATGCTCTTCATCGGCCGGCTGTGAAGAGACACGCACAGCCAGAAAGGTAATACCCGCAGCAGCAAAATCCAACGTGCTGTGGATGGCCTCGGAAAGCAGGCCAAGACTGTTGGCGGAAACGCCCGCGGCAAGTTTGATTACCGTGAGTAGAGCCGACCAAAATACCGATGAAAGCGCAGCTTTGCGCTTTTCCGCTTCGGCACAAGTGTACAGCGCCTTCTTTTCATGCTCCCATGCCTGTGTCAATGCCGCATGACCTTTCAGGTTGCGTTTCGGATCTGTTGTGTTGCCCCACATACTACTCTCCACAAACAAAACCTCAGGGCTATGTTTAACGACGGGAGTTCTTCCAGTCAAGAAATGACGGCTTGCGCTACGAGAAAAGGCGCGCTAAACTGTTTTTCAATTACAAACAAGGAGACAACCATGCCCAAGCATATCCTTATCACAGGCGCAAGCGCCGGATTTGGGCTTGCTACAGCACGCCTCTTCGCAACCCACGGCTGGAAGGTCAGCGGCACCGGACGTCGTCAAAAACGCCTGGACGCCCTTAGTGCGGAACTCGGTGAATGCTTTCTCCCTATTCCCCTTGATATGCGCAACCGGGAAGCGGTCACTGCAACGTTGACAAGTCTCCCTGAAGGCTGGAAGGACGTTGATGTCCTCGTGAATAACGCTGGTGGCGCCCGCGGTCTAGATCCTTCTTACGAATGCAACCTGGATGATTGGGAAACCATGGTGGATACCAATATCAAAGGTCTTCTTTACGCAACCCGTGCTATTCTGCCAGGCATGGTTGCACGCGACTCCGGTCATATCTTCATGATTGGTTCCGTAGCGGGCAATTATTCCTATGGCGGGGGCAACGTGTATTGCGGTACCAAGGCTTTTGTGAAGCAATTTTCCCTAGCTCTGCGGGCCGACCTTCTAGGCAAGCATATACGTGTAACCAATATTGAACCCGGACTGGCCGAAAGCGAATTTTCCCTTGAACGCTTCCATGGAGACGCTGAACGCGCCGCTAAGGTTTATGAAGGCACAAAACCGCTCACGCCAGAGGATATCGCCGAGATCATCCTATGGATTGCCGAAAGCCCGACCCATGTAAATATCAACCGCGTAGAAGTCATGCCGCTCTGCCAGTGCCCCAACGGGCCTACGGTTATCAAGGGAATGTGACGCATGGTCGCACAGAAAAAATATGGCTGAAACTTTAAGTGAAACTTGGTACGCCCATCGCGTCTCCTATGGGGAAACCGATGCCATGGGTGTGGTCTATCACGCCGAATATCTCCACTACTTTGAACGCTCACGGAACGCGCTCTGTCGCGCCTTTGGCATGAGTTATCGAGAAATTGAGCAGGCCGGCTTCGCCCTTCCGGTCAAGGAGGTGCAATGCCGTTATCGACGGCCTGCCCATTACGATGATCTGATCCAGATCCATGTGTGGATTGCGGAATGGCGGAGAGCATCCATACGCTTTCAGTACGAAATCCGCGATGAACTCCGTGTGGAAATTCTGTGTGAGGGTATGACCTTCCACGCCTTTACCTCTCTGAAAGGTCGCCCCGTGGCCATTCCGGACTGGATCAGGGAACGCCTTTCCCCAAAACAGAATTGAATTCCTCAAAGACTAGAAGCGTCAAACGCCGCACTCTTGATCATCGGCCTTTTCTCCAATCGCAAAGCAAAAGAATGGAGCATCACAGGCCTTGCCTTGCCACCAAGCATTGTACTCCAGCACGCGGCGTATGGCGAGAAGAACAAGCCCCTTGTTCACAGCCCATGTCGCTATGAGGAGTCCCCCAGGCGTGGAGTCGCCGCCAATCTGTGTATAATAAAAGAAGTCGGAAGAAGCGTCAGCGCTTTGGCCGCAAGCACGGCGTATTCTTCCTGTTCCAGGGGCACATAGCGCTCAGCCCGTCAATCTTCGGCAAGCGCTGCCCCTTTTGCAACATAAAGATTGTGTATCTTGACACCTTGTACGGGTTGAGAAGCCACCCAGCGCACCGTTTCCAGAAAGTCTCTTCCATCTTCTCCGGAAAGCCCTGCTATGATGTGAACGCAGACCTTCACACCGTACTCAGCGTCCAGAGCTAAAGCCTTTCCCGTCTGCCTCAGCGTATGTCTGCGGCATATGCGCTGAAGCGTGATATCATGGCAGGACTGAATGCCGATTTCCAACCAAAATTCTTTCCACGGAACCGTAGCCAGAAGAGCCATATTTTCCGCAGCCAAACAATCAGGCCTTGTACCAATGCTAACACCGACAAGAACGGGCAACGGAACGGGACAAGCGCATGGAGTAGCCAGCGAAGACGCGAAGTCGACCCATAGGTGTTGGTAAAAGATTGGACATATCCCAAAAATTGCTCAACCCGCCTGCCTTGCGGGCTTTGCTGAAAGCGCTCTCTCCATCTCTTCCACTGGCTGACCAGACTTTCGCCCCCCCCCCTCATGCCCGTCCCGGATCCCAAGGGATTGTAAAAGGTACAGCCGCCAAAAACCACAGTGCCGTCCCGATTTGGACAGGTTGAACCTGCATCCAGAGGAATTTTCAACACCTTTTCCCCGTGGTATTCTTTGAGTCATGCATCTAGGCAACGGTATCGCGTCGCGTTTTTCATATTGACAGCCACCCTTTTCTGTGACTAGAACCTTACATCACACCTACCTTAATATTTCGAGTCGAGAGAGCGCGCATGGCAAAAATTTTTGATCTCCTTCTAGGTATTTTCTCCAACGATCTGGCCATTGACCTAGGTACAGCGAATACCTGCGTCTATGTCAAGGGTAAAGGCACAGTTCTACGCGAACCTTCTGTTGTTGCCGTCAAAAAAGATCGCCACGGCAATAATCAGGTGCTGGCCGTCGGCGCTGAAGCCAAACGAATGCTGGGCAGAGCGCCAGGCAACATCAATGCCATTCGCCCCATGAAGGATGGCGTTATTGCGGACTTTGAGGTAACGGAAGCCATGCTTCGTTATTTCATCTCCAAAGTCCACAATCAACGCCGTTTGGTTCGTCCGCGTATCATGATCTGCGTCCCCACAGGAATTACACAGGTGGAAAAGCGCGCGGTAAAGGAATCAGCCTTGAGCGCCGGCGCCCGCGAAGTCTATCTCATTGAGGAACCAATGGCTGCAGCCATCGGAGCAAACCTCCCCATACAGGAACCCACCGCGAACGTGGTGGTAGACATCGGCGGTGGCACCACGGAAGTTGCGGTTATTTCTCTGTCTGGCATTGTGTACTCCAAGTCTGTCCGCGTTGGCGGTGACAAGATGGACGAGGCCATTCTGCGTCATGTCAAGCGCAAGTACAATATGCTCATAGGTGAATCCACAGCGGAAGACATTAAAATAAAAATTGCCTCAGCCTACCCTATGGAAGAAGAGAAGCAACTCGAAGTCAAGGGTCGCGATCTTGTCACCGGCATCCCTCAGACCATAATCATAACTTCCGAGGAAGTGCGCAAGGCTATTTCCGAACAGGTAGATGCCATAGTCCAGGCGGTACGACAGGCTTTGGAGCAGACTCCTCCGGAACTTGCTGCCGATGTAGTGGAGCGCGGTATTGTACTCACAGGCGGCGGAGCATTGCTCAAAGGGCTGGATCAGCTTCTGCGCGAAGATACCTCTCTGCCCATTCTAAGTGTAGAAGATCCTCTTGCCACTGTGGTCATGGGTACGGGCATAGCTCTGGACAATATGCGTACCATGCATGAAGTTTGCACTGATTGAGGAACATCTTCACTCCCATCTGTCTTCTGTCTGTAAAAAGCATCTGCTCTCCGCCAGCTGAAACTGAACGCTTCGGACTTTTCAAAAAGTGGTACTCTTATCGCCCCATGGACATTCAGGAGCATGACGTTCGGTGACCCCCCGCCGTATTTTCTTTCTCATCGTTTGCTGTATGCTACTTTTTCTGGGTGTCTACACCTGGAACCAACGCACAGGACACTGGGATCGCTTTTCCGCCGACATCGGTTTGGAATTCACAGGTAGCGTCATGCGCATGATCCGAAGCGCAGAGTACTCTATCTTCAACCTCTGGAATCACTATATTAACCTGCGTACCGTCAAAGTCGAGAATGACAGTCTGAAAAACCGCGTCCATTATCTGGAAACCCAGCTCCGGAGTACCCAGGAAGATCTTGCGGAACTGCGGCGTCTTCGCCAACTCCTCCATTTGCGCTATCAGCAACCATGGCCTGTACGTGCAGCCAGGGTTCTTGCGTGGCGCATGGGTCCGAACGCCGCGCTCAATACAATCATGCTGAACTGCGGATACTTGAACGGCGCTTCTCCTGGTACGCCTGTCTCATCGTGGCAGGGACTCGTAGGCCGTGTACTCAAATCCAGCCCCAGGTCTTCTGTTGTCCTGCTTCTTACAGATACAGGTTCCCGAGTCTCCGTTGTAACTTCTGAAGGCAGAGTGCAGGGCATTCTGGCAGGCGGAGGCCCGGGACAACCCCTTGAACTTCGCTTTGTACGCCAGAACTCATCCGTAAAAGTGGGCGAAATCCTCATCTCCTCCGGTGTGGATTCCTCCTTCCCCAAGGGTGTTCCCGTAGCACGCGTCACCGCTATCTCCATGGGAGCAGCCTCCCGTTCCGGAGCCTCTGTACTCGAAATCCAGGCAGAACCGCTTGTGGATTTCCACAGTCTGGAAGAAGTTCTTCTGCTCCAGCGCCCACGGGACACCGTGGCCCCGGAATCCGACGACGTGTATACAAGACGAGGGAAAAAAACTGAAGATATCGCACACTCCGGCAGTCTCTCGGATGAAACGAAGGTTCTGCCATGAGCTGGATCATCGTCGGCTGGTGGCTCCTCTACACGAGTGCGGCCATAGCCCTTCAATCCTTTGTACCTGGAATGGACTTTCTGCTTCCAGGACTTCTCCTTGTACTCCAGCAAGGCCGCCTTATGCGTTCCTTGTGCCTTGCGTTTTTTTTCCTCATTCTTCAGGAAGGCATGGGGAGCATGAGTTTTGGAAGCACCTTCCTCCTGTACGCTCTTATCTTCCTCTGCTTCTACGCTGCATGTAACCTTTTTGAAGGAAAAAACGCATTGTTTATTATTCTGCTTGGCATGTTTCTTGCCATCGCGCATTACATTATCTTTGCGACTGTCTCCTCCTTGCAGGATATTCCTTGGCAGGTGGCAACGCTTCGCGAGAAATGCCTCTTGCAGGCTTTCTTCACTCCTCTTATATGGTGGACGGCTTCGGCGCTGTACAGGATCATGATCCATGAAAATAGAACCTAAAAACGATGAATTTCAACCACCCAAGAGCGGGCTTATTCTGCTTCAATTCTGCATAGCTTTACTCTTTGTGACATTCTGCGCCCGCTTTTGGTACCTCCAAATCCATCGCGGAGCGGACTATCTTGTTAAGGCACAGGAAAACCGCCTCCGCTACGAGCGCATCTTTGCTCCGCGCGGCGAAATCTATGATCTGTGCGGCGAACGCATAGCCGAAAACCGCACAGCCTACGGGCTTTCCCTCGTGCGCGAATACTGCTCTGACATTCCGGCGGCACTCGCTCAGGTAAGCGCATGGACGGGGGTCTCCCTGGAACGCCTTACGGCCCGCTTTGAACAAGACAGAAGCAAAGGCCGCAGCTTCGACCCTATCCTTCTGCTTACAGATATGCCCTTCGAACAAGTGGCTCCCCTTGAAGCTGAGCTTTATAAATGGCCTGGACTCAACGTAGTAACCCATTCACGCCGCTATTACCCGGAAGGTGAAGCCTTTTCGCACATCTTAGGCTATGTGGCGGAAGCCAGTGAAAGCGAGCTTGAAGCGGACTCTGGCCTCTCGTTAGGAGATATGGTAGGGCGTCAAGGCCTTGAATCGGTTCTGGAAAATCGGCTTCGTGGCCAGAAGGGGTTGTACCGCCTTGAAGTAGATGTGCTGGGTCGCCCGCTCAGCCGAACACTTATAGACTCTCCTCACATGGGTCTCAATGTGACGCTGTCCATAGATTCGCGCCTCCAGCATGCCGTGATGCGAGCCATGGGTGACTACTCAGGAAGTGTGGTGATCATGGAGCCAGACAGCGGAAAAATCCTGGCGTTGGTAACGCGCCCCGCCTACGATAACAATATCTTCATTGGCGGTCTCTCCGCTCGCGATTGGAACACCCTGCGCAACGATCCACGCTTCCCTCTTCAGAACCGTGCCATACAGAGCGCCTATCCTGCCGGTTCCGTATGGAAACTCATGATGGCGGGGATGTTGCTTAAACACGGCGTTTCACCGAGCGAAAAGGTGTTCTGCCCAGGCTCCTTCACCCTTGGAAACCGCACTTTCCGTTGCTGGAGTGCCGGAGGACACGGTAGCGTGGACATGGAACACGCCCTTATCTATTCCTGCGATGTGTACTTTTACAATATGGCGCTCAAAATGGGCATCAACAATATGGAAGCCTTTGCCCGTGCCTGTGGCTATGGTCGGCCTACAGGCATAGATCTGCCCTCAGAAACATCGGGTCTCGTTCCTTCCAAAACTTGGAAGGAGCGCCGTTTCAGCGAACCGTGGCAACAGGGAGACACGGTAAATGCCTCCATCGGTCAAGGACATGTTCTTGTGACGCCGTTGCAAACAGCAGTCTTTCTCTCCTCCATCGTTAACGGCGGCTTCCTGCTCAAGCCTCAGCTTCTCGCCAACGCTCCGCGTAAAATTATCTCTCGTACTCCCCTTTCTCCCGCTCATCTTGAATGGCTGAAAAAAGCCATGGTTCAGACTGTGGAAGCTCCAGGCGCAACTGCCCGCATTCTCAAACGTCCGGATATGCGCATCGGCGGAAAAACAGGTACCGCGCAAGTAGTCAAAATTGGCGAGAGGCGCATCAAAAGCTGGGAAATGGAATTTAAACAGCGCGATCACGCATGGATCGGCTCCTGGGGAGAAAAAGAAGGAAAAAAAGTCGTCGTTGTCACCATGATAGAACATGGCGGAGGCGGTGGTGCTGTAGCCGGGCCAGTCACCAAAGCCGTCTACAATATTCTCTTCCCGCCTGAAAAAAATGCGAACGAAAAAACTGACGAAACCTCTCAAATTCGAGGAATCAACTAGAGAGTGTCTACACGAGTTACGCTAAAATTCTAAGCCAAAGGGCAATACAGC
>CAZWBH010000053.1:0-8922 GCA_964632155.1 uncultured Mailhella sp. | reverse complement strand
CCTTAGGCGCTGGACGGCGCGGCGCGGGGTTCTTCCTTAACCGCCGGACGGCGCGGCGCGTGCGCCGCTTGGAGCGACGAAGCACGGGCGCATGGCGGCTTTGCCGCCTGCGCATGGAGCCGTGCAAGGAGCGGAAGAAGGTCGCGCGTTCATCCGGCTTTGCCGGTGAACATGGTTGCGCCGCCGTAGCGGAAGAAGGTCAACGCGCCTTTCCGGCAAAGGGCTTGCGCATGGGGTGGAATCTGCATATTCTGGCTCATCTGCTGAACTTGCAACCAAAAGGATGCACCGCCCATGCTGCGCAAACTGTTCACCGTACTCCTGGCTTTCTGTGTGTTACTGGCCTTGAGCCTTTCGGCCGGGGCAGAGCATATCCGTTCCGACGGCAGGGGCGGCTACCGCATGCCCGACGGAAGTCACGTCCGTTCTGACGGCAGGGGCGGGTTCCGGACGCCCGACGGGAAGCATATCCGTTCCGACGGCAGGGGCGGCTACCGTATGCCCGATGGCAGTCACGTCCGTTCCGACGGCAGGGGCGGGTTCCGGACGCCCTGACGGTTGCCCTTGCCCAATCCCGTATCTTCGCAAGGGTCTTTCCCCGTTGCGGCTAAGGGCAAAGGCGTTGCCGGAAACCAAAAGTCGCCGGTGGTGCAGGGGGCGTTTTCGGTTTCCTTGCCCCGTTTGACAAGGTCTGGCGCCTGCGGCCCGCACCGTCCTTGGAAGACAAGGTCAAAACGGATCCGTCCTTTTCTCTTTTCAGGATCACGCCCGGGGGTCTGCCAGATGACAAGATCGCCCGGATCGCCGTTTGCCCTGGTTTTTTGGCCGGATCACTATTGACATTTATAATATTCTCCTCTATAAAGGGATAAGCTAAAATTTTATTATCTAGCCATCACTGGAGTCTTCATGTCTCAGACGCTTCCCTTTCTTCCTGGTCAAACACTTCAGCTTAAAAATAGTCCTGCTGATTATGTTGTGTTTACAGGGGAAAGCGTGTTCATAGGAAAAAATATTTTCATAACAGTTCGCTATCCCAATGGGATCCAAAAAAAGATACTCTCTACTTCAGTATTGCCCATAGATGGTGCCAGCCAGGATCCGTTGGCACAAATAAGCCACGGTTGTTTTGGAAATATCGGTGATTTGAAAAGACTCATTACCTTTGAAAAGCTGCAAGGCACTCTCAATGATGTTATTTATTCCATGGAAGCCGCTCAGGTGGATTTTTATCCTTACCAATTTAAACCCGTCCTCAAATTTATTAAATCTCCAACGCAACGACTCATTCTTGCCGATGAAGTAGGCCTTGGAAAAACCATAGAATCTGGACTCATTTGGATAGAGATGCAAGCACGCAGTCAGGCCAAGCGCTTGCTTGTTATCTGCCCTCCCACTTTGATGGACAAATGGGAAATGGAACTACGAGATAAATTTCTCATTGACGCCCAACAAGTCAAATTTAAAGACTTTAAGAAAAAATTTGCAGAATTTCAAAAAAATCGCTCAGCGGAAGAATTTGCCCTCATCAGTAGCTATCCATCGCTTCGACCTAGCAAGAAGGATTGTGAAAAACTCCGTCGCTCATCGGCATCTACGGATGGCTCTCTTTCGCCAAAGGCAAAGCTCCTTGAAGAAATACAATCCTGGGACGACATCGATACCCTTCCCTTTGATTTAATCATCTTTGATGAAGCTCATTATATGCGCAATTCAAGCACCTCTTCCTATCTGCTTGGAAAAATTCTTTCTTCAGCCTCACAAGGCGTGTTATGTGTTTCCGCAACACCCATCAACAATAAGAATGACGATTTGCGCTCCTTGCTTTCCTTTATTGACGAGGATTTTGTTCGCTCACAGAAAATTTTTGAAAGGCAAATAGAGTCAAATAGACCATCCGTTTTACTTCAAATGTATTTGTCACAAAATTCCATTGATTTTACAAAAGTCAATCAGTGCCTTGAAAATATGGAAAAGAACAATTATATACGCGGTTCAAAACTTTTTGAGAAAATAAAAATAACTATTAAAAATCTTGGAAAAAATTCATCCTTCGATAGGGCATATGAAGCAATACGTCTTGCTGAAAAACTGGATATTTTTGGAGATTATATCAGTCGGACAAGGCGCAAACAAGTAGAAGAAAATCGTCCTCTACGAGACCCTTGTGTATATACGGTAGAATATACAGATATAGAACGCGCTTTTTATGATGACATTGAAAAAAATATACGTATTCAATGCAGGAAAAATCAGTCCGTATTCAGTTGCTTGGCCCTTATCATGCACCAACTTATGGCGGCAAGCTGTCTTCCGGCATACGCATCAAATCTTCACGATAAAATTCAAGACGAGGATTGTATTTTTGAACAGTTTGGCGATCTCACTCTTGATGAAGACTATGATGATTTGAATGTTCAAAATATACCCGTTCCTTCTATACTTGATCCTTCAAAAATTCCTGATCCCAAAAGACTGGAACAGTCTGACAGCAAATTTAAAAAACTTTCTGAAATAATAAAAAATTATAACAAAGAAAGCATTATCATTTTTGCATCCTTTCATGCTACTCTACATTATTTATTTAGAAGACTGAAGGAACTTAATCTAAAAGTAAGTATGATTTATGGGAAAACATCAAAAGAAGACCGTTGGAAAGAAATTGAACGTTTTACCAATGGCGATACTCAAATTTTGCTTTCTTCTGAAGTAGGAAGTGAAGGTATAGATTTGCAATGCGCACACATACTCATCAACTACGATATGCCATGGAATCCCATGCGTGTTGAACAACGCATTGGCAGAATTGACCGTGTAGGTCAAAAATCCAAAATATTACATATTATCAACTTCAATATTGAAGATACCATTGAGAAAAGAATCTATGAAAAACTTCATAAAAAGCTAGAGTATATCTCCAATGTCTTTGGTGAAATGGAAGCTATTCTTGGCAAAGAAATACGTCAACTTGCACTGGACATTTTCTCTTCTTCCCTCACACCAGCTCAAGAAAACGAACGTATTGAAAATACAAAAAGAGCTATAATTACCCAAATGGAGCAAATGCACATTCTGGAAGAAGAAAGTGTACAATTGGTTGGACTTTCTCAATATATTGACAAAAAAATACAGGAATACCACGGCAACGGACACTATATTCAGCCTGCCGAACTTGAAAACTATCTCAAGGATTTTTTTGGGCGTTACTTCAAGGGTACATTGATACAGGATAATTCTCCTGCTCCGGGTTGCCTCCAGCTTCGTCTTACAGAGGACGCGAAATCCGCTTTGAATCAGTTCATGCAAAATAATCGCTCACGCATGGCACAAAATCTTCGCCGCTTCCCCCTTTATCTCACCTTTGATCGAAACACCATGAAAGGCCTTTCTGTGCGACAAAAACAACACGTTTCTTTTATTACCCATCTCTCTCCCCTTATTCGCTGGATAACCACTTATTACAAAGAGAACGGTCATAACCTTTGCCGTACTTCTGCCTTGCGTACTAGCACTTCTCTTCTTCCAAAAGGTGATTTTGTTTTTGACATCCATCTTTGGGAATTCAAAGGGATTCGGTCGTATAAAAAACTGTGCTATGGCATAAGAAATGTAACTAATGGAGAAAATATTTCTTTTTATGAATCTGAAAAAATATTTAATGATTTACTTAAAAACAGCAGAGATTTATTACAAAATAATTTTACGACGACTTCTATACATGAAAATATTAATTATCTAGAAGTGGAAATGTCAGAAAACTTTTCCAGGGAATTTGAAATGTTTCAAGATGAAAATGAAACCATGTATAACATACGAAAACAGCAAATTGAAGAGTATTTTAATGCTCAAATTAAAAGTATCGAGCAAGCAATTCAAACCCTGCAGCAAAAGAACTCGATAAAAATGATCCCTCTTCAAGAAGCCAGACGGGATAAAGCCGAGCAGACTATGCAAACAAAACTTAATGAACTTCGTCAAATGTCAACGGTCGATGTGCAGGAAAGCACTGTTGCCATGGGGATTTTTTTGAATGGGTAGCAATGTTCCAATGGATTGCTTTCTTCTTTTACCTTTTCTTTTTTAGCTGAAAGGAGTAGTATACTATGAGAGACCCTTACGTTTTTCAAATAGGATTTGATTTTGGAACGTCCTATTCTAAATGTATCATACGAGACATAAAAAAAGATAAAGCTTTTGTATATACTTTTGATTGCAATGGTAAAGAAGAATTTCTCATTTCCAGCGATATTCTGTATGAGAATAAAACATTTATCGTAAACAAGGAAAATCGCCAATACCCAAAAAATGGTCTCTGGCATATCAAAATGGCGCTACCGGTTCTCATGCGTGGAGAGTATGACTCGCCAATACTCAAATGTTTTAAAAGTGCAGTCTGTCCCTCTCCTGGAAACCATAAACTAGACAACCATGTACTAGACAACTTTGTTAAATCCTCTTGCCTCTTCTATCTTTCAAGAACACTGTGGCGTGTTCGTCAGTACCTTTTCAAACGCTTTCCTGATTTTGGAGAACACAAACAGGATGATATGTATGTAAATATGGCCATTCCTGTCCAGACGCTTCAAGACAAAAAAACAAGGAAACTTTTCAAAAAAATCCTTGTACACGCGTGGGACATTGCAATAAGTCATGATCGTATCCCGCTCTCTGATAAAGATTCATGGGTAACTATGCAAAATTCCCTCATGAAACCCCTTTTTCATCAAGATATAAAAGTTATATGTCAAGTTTATCCCGAAGTAAGCGCCAACATTCAAGCTTTTTTACTCTCTCCAAACTGCCCTGGTCAAACTAAAAATATTTATCTTGTCTCCGACATAGGCGCTGGTACGGTCGATCAGTGTTGCTTTACCTACTATAACGATACCATTAACTACTTTACTGCCCAAATCTTTGAACTCGGTTCAAGTATCATTGACCAGCGTTGCGTCTCAAAATTTGGAGGTTCTACCGATGATTGGCGAAAAATTAAAGAAACGTACCAGCCAAATGGAAAATCTTTGAAGACTATTCAGCTGGAAGAAGTATTAAGAGGTCTTTCAGGAAAACTGGCTGGAGAAGTTGACGATAAAACATTTAACCAGCTGATAGTACAACATCTTTACGATGGAAATGGGGTTACTCCCGCTGATTCTATCCGTAACCATGTTTTTCTTGCCTTTAGCGGTGGAGGAGACATGGAAAATCCCTATCGCAGAGGAGTCATTAACGCATTATACGCTCGATTTGGCTCGCCAGTATTAGCCAATGGGATGAAAGACAAATGGGAAAATCGTCTTACCGCTATTAATAATACCATACCCGGCGATTTGGACCTCCCAAACAAAGCATGGATGAAGCGCCTCTCCGTGGCCTACGGTTTATCCTTCTTTTATGGAAATCTACAAAAAATCTTACTGCCTGATGCTACAAGAATTATTCGAATACCTCCCAAAGACACACCACAGCCAAAAAATATATGCCCTTATTGCCACGGTACAAATCCCCAATGTTTTTATTGTGATGGCTATGCTGATGGATAAATGAGCGAATAAGGTAGAGAGGGATTGCCTCCCCGTACACCATAGATACCGGGTCAAGTATGCGGTGCTGCATCAACGCACGTATTTGTTTGTTGCGCAACTCCAAGATAAATTTTTCAAAGCTAGGTTCAATCTTAGCAGTCGGAGAGTTAGGGGGACGTTGACTTTGACTCTTCAATCCCTCAATGCTCTGCACCTGATACCTTTCCCCCCTTTTACGCAGAGTTGGCCACGAAATTCTGCAACGGCGACAAACAAGACCTACGTTTTTTCCTTGACATCCTCCTCCGCCTGAAGTCTGAAGTTAAGGGATTTCTGTCAGTAGTGGCTCAAACGAGCCGCACCAGAGGCGGGTTCCTGCTTCAATGCGGGCGTATGAATCCTTCTCGCTCCACAGGCTGACACGGCCTCTGCCCGGCCGCCAGAATATTGAATGCCCCATTGCAGTCGGCATTGATTTCAAATCCACAGGTGGTACATGCAAGTCAATGCCCGCCATAAACTTTGCTTCTTGAGCATTTTTAGTGATAACGTAAGAAAGTATGCGCAAATTTGATTGGAATGAGTCAAGAACTGTGTCCGATCAGATTGTGTACCGGAGCGAAGAAATAATAGGGCATGTCAATGAATGAGTGCGAGGCAACAGAGAAGAAGCGCTCAACACCATGCTGGAAGCGGAGCCGGACAAACTGACACAGGCGGATCGATACGAGTACAGCGGTATTGACGGCGCTTATGACCCGCGACGGGCCAAACGATGATGAAACCGAGGACTGGCTGGCCTGGGGTGTGGAAAGGATCTTCTTTGAGCCGTTCAACATGGTCATCGGCCTGCGCGACGTAACAGGCGCTGTTCAGTCTTCGATTGAGGGCTACGGCGGCAGGGCGCCGCTTGGGAAGTCTGCTCAACGATTCCATCGATGCGGGGCTGAAAAATTCCTGCGCGAGTTCTCCAAGGGCGAGGATTTGGACGCGCGCAAGGCCTTTGACGCCGCGTGGAAAGCCACGGGCGCAGGAACTTATCCTTCTCGATGCGTTCTGGGGCTGGATCAACGGCGCGACCCTGGACTTTGATCGAGCGGACTTGATGCGAAGGAAGAAGAGGTAGGGGGAGAGAGAGAGAGAGAGAGAGACGAAAACTATCGGCGGCGCGGGCCTGGACTTTAATCTGGCGGACTTGATGAGAAGGAAGAAGAGGTAGAGGGGGGGAAAGGGGGAAGGAGAAAGAAAGAAAGCAAGGCCCCGGGGCGTGGAGAGCGTTCCGGGGCTTTGTGTGCGTCAGATACGGTTATGCGTATGCCTGGGCGGCAGTAGCCAGAAAGCCGCTACGAGTCATGCCGTGGGCTTTGGCCTTCCTGTCTATTTCATGCAGAATTCCGCGAGGAATCGTTATATTGACGCGCACGGGAACATTGTTCAACTCGGGCGCGGGGATATACTGAAACAGACTTTCCTTAGGAAAGGGCAAGCCGTCGCCTTCCCGTTCGGCGCGAACTTTTTCCATGGCGACAGGCAAAGAAGAGGGAACGGGAAGGGGAGCGTTGTCTTCCGCCATGCCGCGCAAGGCCACATAGAGTCCGTCCGTGGCGTTGACAATGGCCTCTTCTACGGTTTCACCGCCGGCGGCCACATTGGGAACGTCTGGAAAATACACGGAAAAACCACTGCCATCCGCCTCGGGAACAATCCCTGCAATAAAAAACGTAGTCATAGTATCCTCTTCTGAGGGGATCGAAGCCCCCTCGTTTTCAGGTCAGCTTTACTCCCGTCAGGCGCTCAATTTTTTTCACCGTGCCTATGGGGACGTCTTTTGAAGGGTGGTTGGAAAGGGGAACTTTATATCCTGTTATGGGATTTATCGCCACTAGGGCGTGTTCCCTTCCTTTTCCTTCTACCCACCCCGCCTTTTTGAGTTCGTTCAGGATTTCGCGGGGTTTCATTGTGCCTCCTTGTTAAAAATAACAATACACATTTATATACACATTATCAACAAAAAAAGAAAAAAAAGAGAAAAAATTATTTTCAGCTTGATTTAAACGAAAAACCCCTCTCGGCCTCGCGGCGGGGAGGGGGTAGAGGGGGCGGGGAGGGGGTGAGGAAGGCGCTGGTTTATGGACGCGCGCAAGGCCTTTGACGCCGCGTGGAAAGCCACGGGCGCAGGAACGGATCCTTCTCGATGCGTTCTGGGGCTGGATCAACGGCGCGACCCTGGACTTTGATCGAGCGGACTTGATGCGAAGGAAGAAGAGGTAGGGGGAAGAGAGAGAGAGAGAGAGAGACGAAAACTATTGGCGGCGCGGGCAGTTACGGTGTCACTGTGATGGAGAAGGGAAAAATATTTGACATTGTGTAGAATATAATCTACTTTTCCCATGCCCTATGATATTCATGTTTACCAAACGGAAAATGGGCGCATCCCCTACGAAGAGTATTTGGACGCACTGCGCGACAGACAGGCCAAGCTCTTTATTGCCCGGCGTGTCCAGCGTGCCGCAATGGGAAATTTTGGCGACCACCACAGTCTAGATGGCGGGCTGCATGAAATGCGCATTGACTATGGGCCAGGATATCGCGTGTACTACACCTATCACGGTCAAACGCTCGTTATCCTGTTGCTGGCGGGTGAGAAGTCAACACAGGCCGCGGACATCAAAAAGGCTCGTATGTATCAGACCGATTTCAAGAGGAGAAATGCCTATGAATGAGACAATAAAAGCCGCAGTTCCCTATGATGACCTTGCGGCGCGTATGTATGCCAAGGATCCTCAGCTTGCCATGGATATGCTCAATGCCTGTCTTGCCGATGGGGAAACGGATGAATTTTTGATTGCGCTCCGGCATATCGCCAGGGCTTTCGGCGGGCTTCATGAAGTGGCACGTATGACAGGACTCCATGAAAAGACGCTTTATAAAAGCCTGACATCCACGGGAAACCCCACACTGAAAACGCTTATGAGAGTAGCAAATGCCATGAATATGCAACTGGCGCTTCTTCCGAAAGCGGCACAACATGCCGTATCCTAAGGGCGAAGCAAGCCCTTCAAACACAAAAACCCCTCTCGGCCTCGCGGCGGGGAGGGGGTAGAGGGGGCGGGGAGGGGGTGAGGAAGGCGCTGGTTTATGGACGCGCGCAAGGCCTTTGACGCCGCGTGGAAAGCCACGGGCCTGCAAGGATTCAGCGCGGTATGCGGATAAGGTTCCTTTCCGTAAAGCGTCTGCGTCTTCGTGGCACCGCGAGAGCGTTTCCCGCCTGCCTTTCGTGGAGCCTTTTGGCGGCGCGCAAGGCCTTTGACGCCGCGTGGAAAGCCACGGGCGCAGGAACTTATCCTTCTCGATGCGTTCTGGGGCTGGATCAACGGCGCGACCCTGGACTTTGATC
>CAZWBH010000052.1:0-10087 GCA_964632155.1 uncultured Mailhella sp. | reverse complement strand
GTGTAAATGGGAGCATAGAAGAACTTTTATCATTGATAAGGTGACACTCTCGGATTTCCGAACCTCTTGCCAAAAAAAGAAAAAAAAGGTATTTAAATTTTGCCGATCGTGTGTTCCATTCAATCACCCCTCCTTTTTCTTTTTCCGCTCCTTTCGAAGCGATCCCTCAAGATCTCTTCGTCTGCTTTTGGTTTTTCTGTCTGACCTTTGTCCGTTGTTTGCTTAGTCAGTCAACGCATGGAACGACTGTGGATTGAAACATTCTTTTATGGTGGTGTGTCTATGCCCGTCAGAAAACGCCAGGCTCCTGTTGTGGTTGAACGCGAAGAGGATAACCGTTCTTTACTTGAGGAAAGCATCCTTAATCTTACGGAACTGAAAACGCGAAATATGCAGGAACTCATGGATTTGGCTGAAAAATACAAGCTCGAAAACGCTAGTTCCATGCGCAAGCAGGAGCTTATTTTTGCCCTTCTTCAGGCATGCGCTTCTCAAAACGGCGCCATAAACAGCGATGGTGTTCTTGAAATTCTGCCCGATGGCTACGGATTTCTCCGCTCTCCTCTCTGTAGCTATATGCCAGGGCCGGACGACGTGTATGTTTCCCCTTCGCAGATTCGGCGTTATCACCTGCGTAAAGGGGATTGCGTATCCGGGCATATCCGCCCCCCAAAAGAGGGAGAACGCTATTTTACCTTGGTACGGGTAAACAGGATAGGCTTTGAGCCTCCGGAAAATGCCAGCCATCTAGTTTTGTTCGACAACCTTACTCCTGTCTACCCTGATCAGCAACTTCGCATGGAGACAGAGTCGAAGAACCTCTCCTCACGCATCATTGATCTCATGTCCCCCATCGGTCGCGGTCAGCGCGCTCTCATTGTGGCTCCGCCCCGCACCGGCAAAACCATACTGCTCCAAACTATAGCGAACGCCATTAACGCCAACTATCCCGACGTTTACCTCATTATTCTTCTCGTTGATGAACGGCCTGAAGAAGTGACCGATATGGAGCGTACAGTCAAAAAAGCCGAAGTGGTTAGCTCCACCTTTGACGAACCGCCGCAACGCCATGTGCAGGTATGCGAAATGGTGCTGGAAAAAGCCAAGAGGTTAGTCGAACGCAAGCACGATGTGGTTATTCTGCTTGACTCCATCACCCGGCTTGGTCGTGCCTACAATACCGTAACGCCCTCAAGCGGTCGCGTTCTTTCCGGCGGGCTGGATGCCAACGCCCTTCAGCGCCCCAAACGTTTCTTTGGCGCAGCACGCAATATTGAAGGCGGCGGCTCCCTGACCATTATTGCCACCGCTCTTATCGATACCGGATCCCGCATGGATGAAGTGATCTTCGAAGAATTCAAGGGAACCGGTAACTGCGAAATCTATTTGGATCGACACCTTTCCGACAAGCGCGTCTTTCCCGCCATGGACATCAACCGCTCCGGCACGCGCAAAGAGGATCTGCTCCTCGATGGGGACGTACTTAACCGCGTCTGGATACTGCGGAAGCTCCTGGCTCCCATGTCACCCATCGACAGTATGGAATTCCTGCTGGACAAAATCAAAGGTACCAGAAACAATAAGGAATTTCTGAATAGTATGGGGCGCTGACCTACAAGGTTAATCTGGAGACATTAACATTTTCAATGAAATTCGCACTTCAACTACCTGAACTAAAAACAAAACTTGCGGAAAACCATCATAAAAGTGCCTCTCTTATTCTGTAACACATTGACAAGGCCCAGATTGAACGGCATAGTTCCAAGATATAGCACGTTCATGCGCTCGTAGCTCAGCTGGATAGAGCGACAGCCTCCTAAGCTGTAGGCCGCGCGTTCGAATCGCGCCGGGCGCACCACAATATTTTCAGGATGTTACAAAATAAAAAGTATATACCGTCTTCTTAAGGCTTAATATGCAAACTGTGATCTACAGGCGTTCACCGCTTCTCTTTGCCAAGCCTTCCCTTTCCCTCTAAGACCATTCAAAAATAATCGTTACCCATTGCGGACAAGCTGCTCAGTTTCTTAACCATGCGCCGCCCCACTCTGGGCGATCTCATGGACTGCCCCATCAATGGCGAGAGCGATATTTCCGGCGAAGCACCTCTGCTGGCACGCCTGTGCGGACTGAATATTGAAGATATGCGGATGTTGGACGCTTCCGATTATACGAAGCTCCAGCGCCAGTTCCTTTCGGATCGGGGAAGCTAAAGAAGAAAAGTGACGCCATGAGCCTCTGCGTACTCCTTTCCCGTCTCACGGGTTGGGGACTCACAGAGGTTCGCAGCATCGCCATGTGCGAGGTAAAGGGATGGCTTGATGCAGCTCTTGAGATACAAAAAAAACTTGGCTAAAGCGCGTTTCCTTTATGAAAGACACGTTTAACTCCACGCCATAAGCCTCGTATCACGAGTGCCGGTAAAGAAAACACGTACAAGACGGCTTTCAGGATAGAGGCAATAGCAGGAATAACATCAATAAGTGCAAGCAGGAAGCTATTGAGGGCAGACAGGATCAGAAGAGCCAGTAGGCTCACGATAAGAATACCGATCATCCATGCCAGAAAGGTTCCAAAAATTTCGCTAAAGCCGTCCATAGTATCAATCTCCATAGCCCACTGAGGAAGAGATGGCTCAAAATTTTGGCGTAGGTTTCATTATCGGCGCAAGCGTTGCCGCCTCTGTTTCTTCCGCCTTTAGTACAGTCTCGGAAAAATCAAGTCCACCCAGGCGCAAATGGGCAAGGCTCGGCGCGAGGCAACGGTGCTGGACAAGGCCATCAGCCTGTCCAAGCAAAAGTCCGCGCTGGAACAAAAGGTTTCCACAAGCGGCGGTGGGGACAGCAAACTGCAGGCTCAGCTTGCCTCTGTTACCAGACGCTATGAAGAAGCCCGCAAGGCCGCTCTGGACTACGGCAACTCCGTCTCCGCCTGGGAAGCCCGCCAACGCAAGGCCGCGTCCACGCTGGAGGCACTCACAGTCAAGTGCAACCTGTATCAGGCCATGGAGGGCGAGAGGCAACCCAGTAACCCAAAAAACGCTTGAATAATGCAATGGACTTATGCATTATCTCGCAAACATCTTGCTTGCGTCTAAAGGTATAAAAACGCTAAAAACCAAAGAACGGCAACGGCACGCGGTAATCCAGGCGCGGAGTGACTGGCAGGGAGTCCAGAAGGACATCCCGGCAAAAAACATTGTCTGAAAGAAAACTATCTTCCCCCGCAGAACCCGGATTTCCATCCACGTGAGAAGATATGGAAAATCAAAATTTCCCTGCGAAAAGTAAAAAGCAAAAGACGCCCTGTATGAAGCAATTAAGGCGGCCCCTAAACTGATAACAGCAGGGGATGCAAAAAATTCACTGCCATGCGTTCTAATGTTCTTTCAAAATACTCTAGATACTAGTCATGGGCCGTTCTCAAATTTATTAAAAATTTTTGTCCAAAAATGGCTTAATTTTTCAAGTTCTACCGTATGGTTAAAAAAAAGGAGTTCTTATGCAAAACAAGCAAAACAACAGAATGAACGGACACACGGTTATTGATGCGGCAAAAATAGGTGATGCACAGGAGCTTCGCAAACTCCTGGCCGCCGGCGCCACGCCAGATGCGAAGGACAACGACAACAAAACAGCCCTCATGTACGCGGCGGAAAAAGGCTACAACGAGGCTGTGAAGGCGCTCATCGAGTACGGGGCGGACGTCAATGCCATAACAAAAAAAAATGAACTTTATTCCGGAGACGAGTACTTTCCAACCGATCCCATCAAGTATGGCAGAAATTCAGCCCTGGTACTTGCGGCGGCACAGGGACACAGCGCGGTCGTCCAAACCCTGCTTGAACACGGGGCTTACAGCATTGACGAAGCCCTGCAACTGGCGGGACAGAGGGGACGCTTCGAAACCGTCCTTATATTAAGGAAAGCCATGGATCTCCGAACACAGCAGGAACGAGACGTGGACACACGGGATAATGATGGTCGCACGTCCCTTATGTGGGCGGCAATAAAAGGCCACAGCGAGACCGTCCTGGCGCTGCTGGATAAGGGCGCGGATGTGAATGCTAAGGACAACAAGGGCGGCACAGCCCTGATGGATGCGGCCTACAGCGGCCACAAAGATATCGTCCTGGAGCTACTGGATAAGGGCGCGGATGTGAATGCTAAGGACAACAAGGGTACAACGGCTCTGATGGATGCAGCCTACTACTCCACCAGGATCTCCCGGTTTAGAGAGATAGATGCGGCTTACAGCGACCAGAAAGATATCTTTCAACTCCTACTGGACAAGGGGGCGGACGTCAACGCACGGAACGAAGATGGCGATACAGCCCTGATGCGGGCGGCCTACAGTGGTCATAACGATATCTTCCAACTCCTGCTGGATAAGAACGCGGACGTCAACGCACGGGACGGAAAAGGCACAACAGCCCTGATGCGGGCTGCGGACTGGGGTAACAAGGAAATCGTGCAGGCACTGCTTGACCGTGGCGCGGATATCAACGCGAAAGACAACACAGGCCACACACCACTCATGTATGCATCGGGTAGCGACAACCTTGTAGACTACAGTTCTTTTGATGACAATGGGCTAATGAAGGAAGAGAAATTGCTCCCCGTGGTACGACTCCTGCTGGACAGGGGCGCGGACGTCAACGCGAAGGACGAAGGCAACGCAACAGCCCAATCCATTGCAGTGAAGTGGCACTTCCGCAAGATCGCTCGACTACTCCTTGATAACGGTGCGGACATTGATACGCCTGACGAATAGAATTTAAAAAATATTTGTAAAATCGCTCAGCGCCCTGCAAAGGGCGCTCGCGCTTTCTTTTCTGAAAAAATTTACTTTTCCACGCAACATCAACGCGTATGGTTGAAATCTGGTACAGTTTCCAGCTAAAAATGCTCTAGTTGTAGCCAAACTTGGTTTACGATATTTTTTGTGGTAGCAACTTTCCTGTGTAAATAGAAATCTTCCCACTACTGGCTTTTCCAACACACTAAAGGGCCTTGTTTTATCGTCGCATTTTTATAGCCTTCACCTGAACATTCTTGATTTTCTTGGTAGTTGTGTTAGAGGCAGAATGAAATCAAGCAACAAATTAAAAAGTCTTTACCGAAGAATTGTTCCATGGCACAGTAAAGAATAACCGTGCGAGGTATTTGACAATATGGAATTGGTAGGGATTTTGCCTGGTTGAATAATAGACTCTGTCGAGTTCATCTGTTACTTGGTTTGTTTTTGGAAAAAAGAAATTGACACTATGTCTTAACTCGATGAGTTTAACTGAAATGCCAAACTAAACGTTAAAAGCTTTAAGCGCAATTTTCATCACTCTGCCAAGTTGTCTGCCGCGCATTCCAAGGGAGGCGGGGAAGTTGTAAAAAAAAATCTTTTCCCCTTAGATCGGAGAAGGAAGAAGTTAAATCGAAGATTAACTGATTGACAAAATGTATTTTTTGCAAGACGCAGTTTTTGTGGACAGAGGGAAAAAGGAAGACTTGGCAAAGAGAAACTGTACTCGATTGTGAGAACAAGCTGGAATCATGAGCAAAAATTTTTTTGCAGAAGCTGTATGGAAAAATGTGAGGCTAGCAAGATCTACACATTTTTGCAAACGTTGACTCGATGCGACAATGAGTTCAACTACTCTTTGACTTCATACACATCCCAGCTTTGTCGTTTGCAGCACAATGCCTTCGCGTTCAAAACGCCCTTCTCCGGTGTTGGCATACCTATTGCTGCAGTATATTATGGCTTCCTAACCTTTAACCAAGGACTGGATATGAAAAAGTCTTTATTTGCCGCATGTGCCGCGCTTTTCCTCATGGTGATCGGCGAGGCTCTTGCCGCCCCCACGGTGTTTCCCACAGGCGTAACCATCTATAACCCCGAAAAATGCTACAATGGTTACACCTTACTTAACGTTCTTCGCGCCACTCCCTTTGGTCTTCCGCTTATAGACATGAATGGCACCGTGGTGAACAAATGGATGCGCGTGGAAGGGCAACCCGCCAAACTGCTCTCCAACGGCAACATCCTGGCCGAAGAAGCGCTTTATGACCCGGAACATTGGGCAGACAGGCTTCTGGAAGGTTCTGCCGTTGTTGAAAAAACTTGGGACGACAAGGTCGTTTGGCGCTGGGATCACGGGCAACAGATTCCCGCCATCCCCGATCTGAAGACCAAGGGTCAGGAAACAATGTGGAGCGCTCAGCAACACCATGATCTTCAGCGTGAAGGCATGCCTGTCTACTATACCCCAGAAACCAAACTCGTGGAAGGCGGTAAAACGCTCATTCAGTGCCATGAAGAAATCAACGGCGAAGACAACGCCAAACTTGTCATTGTAGATAAGGACGGCAAAGAACTCTGGAAGTGGGTCTATGCCGACCATGCCAAGGCCATGAAGGGTATTGCCAACTTCCAGAACTGCGCCTCCTGGATTGGGCCTAATAAGTGGTATGACGCAGGCGACAAACGCTTTCACCCTGAAAATATCATTTGTGGCGATGGCCAAGCTGTCATTTACATCCTCGACCATGTCACCGGAAATCCAGTCTGGAAAATTGGCCCTGAGTACGATAAGGATTCCCCACTCCGCCATCTTGGTATGCACCTCCCTGAAGGCGGCTATCGCGGACTTTTCGGCGGCGGCATGATACACCATGCGCACATGATTCCCCACGGACTTCCCGGCGCCGGAAATATTATGGTTTTCAACAACGGACTCCCCTACTCCGAAGTTATTGAATTCGACCCCACTACAGGCAAGAAGGTTTGGGAATATTCCGGGCAGGCCATTGGCTACGGCCCCACGCACTCCCTTGCTCATTACTTTTTCAGCGCTTCCATCAGCTCGGCCCAACGCCTTCCCAACGGCAATACCCTTATCTGTGAAGGGGACGGCGGACGCATCTTTGAAGTGACGCCTGATCTTGAAACCGTCTGGGAATATGTCACACCTTACATCTGGTACGGTATGGTTTCCGGCTTTAATGCTAAAGAACTTCAGCGCAAAGACAAAAAAGTACGGCCCACAAACTCCGTATACCGCGCCGAACGCTATCCCTACGATTATATCAGGCAAGTCAAGGCTCCCGAAGGGAAACCGATTGAATTTAAAGATCCGTTCCTCTATGACAGCTCCATGCAGAACTAGCAGGAAGGAAAAATGTCTTGATCATCCTCCACCACTTTAAGCGCTGCTAGCTAAGAAAAGGCGCCGTACTTCTGATATGGCGCCTTTTTCTTGGCAAGTGACAGTTCATGTTCTGCCTAATACTAGTTCTTGCCTTCCTCGCAGGCGGGTTCGATCTAACCTATCAGCTCCTCTGGATCCGTAGCGTTTCCGTACTCTCTGGCTCCACTCTCACCGCCGTTTCCACGGTAAGTGCTGCAGCTTTTTGCGGTTTGGCACTGGGAAGCTGGCTGGGAAGTCGTATGGCGGATCGACACCGTTGGCCTCTTTCGACCTTTGCCCTGTGCAAAATGATGACCGCAGGCGCGGCGCTGTTAACGCCATGCCTCTTTTCATCTATAACCGAACTTCCTTGTAGCGAACTAACGGAACTTTTTCTTCTTTCCCTTGTCCTTTTTCTCTTCTCCACACCCATGGGCGCCCTTTTCCCTTTGCTTTGCACCTTTTGCGGTCAGCAGAGAAAAGCCAATAAAATGGCCTGGCTTTATGGCATGAATACCCTTGGCTCCTGCCTTGGCGCTTTCCTTACCGGATGCGTTCTTCTGCGCTTTTTAGGCATGAATGCAACACTATCTGTAACGGCGCCAACCGATATTCTGCTGAATTTTGCCGTTCTCCTTTTTTCGCGGAAGCTCCCCCAACAAGTAGTTCTTCGAAAAAGTCTGCCTTTACTGCGTCTTCCCTTCTCTTCTTTGGTAGCGGCCGCATGCTCAGGTTTCCTTTATCTGGGGTGGGAACTTTTTTATCTACGCTATTCAGGACTTTTTTTCCGAGATTCCACGCAAACGTACGCGCTCATCATCGGCTCCGTCATCTTGGCCTCTGGTTGCGGCGATATAGTATTCGGTAGTATCCTGCGATCCTTTTCGCCTCGTTTTCTCTGCCTGTTCGGTGTTCTTTTCGGGATTGCGACCGCAAGCGGCTCGATTCTTCTTGCCTCGTGGAACATCGCTTATCTCACGGCGCTTGATGGCGTTTTTTGGCGTTCCGCCATGGCCACATTTCTCCTCATCGGCATGCCGACATTTTTCTTTTCCGCCATTATGCCCTCTCTCTTTGCCCTCTCCTCAGAAGAATACAGCGCGGCCGAGACCGGGGGGCAACTTATGGCCTTCAACACTGTGGGGACTGTTACGGCGGCACTCGTATTTCCCTTTCTTATTTTTCCAGAAAAGGGACTTGCTTCCGCCTTCTTTCTCCTTGCTACGATGAGTTTCTTTACCCTTTTTATCCTGCTAAAGGGCGCCTTCTGCCATCTGTGCGGTTTTGTTTCTCTTGCCACCCTTGCCATTGCGCTTATAAACCCACAGTTTTTTTTCGCCCTTCCGCAAAATATTCTTCAAGCAAAACTTCAAGTTGATCTTAAAGAACTCGCGCCTTATGCCACTTTGGAAGAGGTACGGGAAGGTCGTTACGGTACTGCGTGGATAGCTCGTATGCCCTACGGAGAAAGGCTTCTTTTTGAAAACAACGTTGTTATCAGTCGCGAATTTTCCGCCGCGTTCAGAACGGAAGGTTTTCTCCCACTCTTCTACGGAACCTCCCTTCCCGGCTCTGTACTTTCTCTCTGTTTTGGCGGTGGGCTTTCCACTCTTGGCCCTAGTCTTCTCCCCGAGGCCAAACACTTTGATCTTGTCGATATCTCAAAAGAAAACGTTGCATTGGCTCTCAAGTACTTTAAAGACAGTAGCTCTTGGCTTACAGATAAACGAGCACGCTTCCACACGGAAGACGCTCTGCGCTTTCTTCGCAAAAAAAAGTGCATCTATGAACTTATTCTGGCAGAGCCTACGCCGCCTCACTATGGTCGCAAAGGCGCCGTGTTCTACACCACGGAATTTTTCCTTCTTGTCAAAAAACACCTTGCCCCTGGGGGCGTCTTCTCCATGCCTCTGCCTACAGGGCAACTTTCCCTATGGGAAACAGTTTCCATAATGCACACCTTCGCGGAAGTTTTTCCCTCATGTCTCCTTTTATGGAACGGTTGTGATCCCCTCATGGTAGGAAGCAATGCCCCCCTTTCTCTTAAAGAGCAGCGTCTGAAAACTTTACGCCGTAACACAGAGTTTACACAACGCCTTGCGCAAGTCTCCGGCGGAATGGCGTTACATACCGAGGAATCTCTTGCCGCCGCTCTTTTATTTACCGACGAGGACTTTCGTCGCTACGCGAGCATCGGCAAAACGTACACCCTTGATTTTCCAGAACTTGAATTTTCCTCCGAAGGCGGCAAAAATTTTTCGGCTCTGATTTCTCTTTTTCAAAACGCTTCCTCTCCGGAAGAAGTTCAAAAGGTATGCGACAGCATCATGTTCTCTCCCACTTTTTGGAACAAGGGTTTTCTTGCCAGACGAGCAAGACTTGTGAATACCTCCGCCGCAATGGCGCAACAATAACATTCCTTGCTATAGAGAAAAGCTCCTCTTGCGTTCAACATTCACGTTCTCCACAAAAGAATGACAAAAATCGCTTGACAGTATGCAGGCATCCTGTTATTTATTCAATTCGCCTGAAGAGATGCTCATGTAGCTCAGTAGGTAGAGCGCATCCTTGGTAAGGATGAGGTCAACAGTTCAATTCTGTTCATGAGCTCCATCACTTCTCTCTACGGCACCAAGAGTCGGGATGTAGCGCAGTCTGGGAGCGCACTTGAATGGGGTTCAAGGGGTCGCTAGTTCAAATCTAGTCATCCCGACCAGAAATTTCAGGGGGTTACGCATAACAGCGTAAGCCCCTTTTGTTAGTGCGACCATTTGTGCCAGCTATGCTGTACGGTGACGCATAATTTTGTTAACAACGACACATAGCTATTGGTATTCAGCTGTCGGTGTAGGGGGTCAGCTAAAATGAGAATGGCGGTATTGCGTCATCCAGCAGGACTGA
>CAZWBH010000051.1:0-10813 GCA_964632155.1 uncultured Mailhella sp. | reverse complement strand
ACTCTCCTTTTGTCTGTCTCTATGATAACAAAATTCTCGTGTAAACACAATCTAGAAGAATCCGGAAATATCGCATTCTCCGCAGGCGATCAATGTAACGGATCCTCCAACCCAGACTTCCCATCCTGCGTCTGAGCGTTCAATGCGGACGGAAAGGGAAAAGCCGCTGGGCTGACGCAGGGAAAGGAGCGTAACGCCGCGGCGGGCATGTTCCAGGATCGCCGCGGCCAGTGTGCCCGATCCACAAGCACTTTCCCGGCAAAGTGTGGCTGTGTTCCGTACCCATACCACAGGCGTGAGGGAAAGGGAGTTGGTATAGTGGTTTTCTTCCTGAGGGCTTTCGCTGATCCAAAGACACCCCACTGCCTCCTCATCATCCAAGTGAAGGTCTGCCCGCGCCTTCGCACACACCTCCTCCAACAAGGACACGGCAGGGGGAATTCCTCTCTGAACAAGGTGTACGATCCCTGGAAGACGCACGAGGAAGCGCTCGTCACCGCAGAGTTCAGGCACGGGGAGTGCGTCAAAGCGCAGACATACATCGACAAATGGGAACACCGCCGTGTTCTTGGGGAGCTTCACGCGTACGGCCACAGGGTCTGAAACGCCGGAGACTTCCACCGCGCCGCCGTACAGTTCTCCAGTCTTGAGGAGTATACCTTTCTGCGCAAGGAGAAGGGCAAATGCCCGCGTGGCGTTAAGACAGAATTCCAAGCCCATCATATCCAGGCGTGGCGATCCATCAAAACGTATAAAGCCTACTTGTTCCGCCCCAAGGTGCAAAGGTGACATAACAGCCTGTGCAAAGGCGACACGGCTCTCAGAGGGAACATCTTCACTGCGGAAGAGAAGTGTGGGATTGCCGCCGGGATTCAGCTTCCAGAAAGGGATCATAGGGAGATCGTTTATCAAAAGGAAAAACTGTCCTAAAAGTTCCTTGGCCTGAAAAAACAGGGGGGGGGTATTCTAGTGGCAACCCGCGCAACCGCCTCCGCAACCGGAGCAACCTCCCATATTGGGCAGGGGCTTTACAGGCGTTACTGAAAATCCCAGCGGGCCGACATCAATGGTCGCACCTTCGATAGTATTCCAAAGTGTTTTGTCGACACAGAAGGTATATCCAGCTTCTTCCTTAGAGACATCATCGTCGCGGACTTCGTCAAGCGCTAGGCTAAGGCGCGGGCCACTACATCCGCCTGGAGCCAAGTAGAGGCGAATAGGTGATTTTTCCTTGTCGGCAAAGAAAGCATCAAGTTCCAGGCGTGCGTTTTCAGTGACTGTGAACATAAAAATTCTCCTTTTTCAAGATTGAAGGGGAGCGGTCGTTTTTTGACAGTGTATTTCACAAGGAGAACAGACAGTGACGAGCTGGCATTGAAGCCTTTACTTGCCGCCGCAGGAACTGCCATAGGGGTCGCAGTCTCTTTCCTCCATGGAGATCGGAGGTACTATGGTAAAGCCAATATGCCCACATTGTGTTGACACCGCTACCACGGGTTCAGGAGCGAGTTTTCTATGCAGAAGGTGAATCCATCGACACAAAGGCCTTATCATGTTTAGCAGGCTTATTCAGAGCCAATAGACTGGGATTACTTCAGCCGTTCTGGGGGAGCAGATAGACTTGTATTGTAGCCTCGTATCTGTCCGCAAAAAAAGGCTTCAAGTTCGCGCCTTACAGGGGCGGAAAGGTGTATCATGGAGACTCTCCCTTTGCATTAGTTTAACATAGGAAAGCATCGTCCGTTTGTCAATGGAAGAAGGTCTTCAAGTGCGTCACTTTGTCAATGAAAAAAAATTCATCGATGCTTCCAGTTACTCGAACTCGCTGGAATAAGGCATATATTCAACATTTCTGACGAACGGGTGACAATTTGCGTCCTCCGCCTCAATCGACCGGGCCAATGTCGTTGTAATGCGTTCTTTTCTCCTATCTTGTAAGTATTTTTTTTCCTTGTCGTAACCGGTGACTCCCTGCCACCCCGGAGGAACACGCATAGAAATCAATATACCTTTTTTTTGCTCTCCACAAATTGAGTTTGTCGAAAAACCTGGTCTAGGTTTTTGAAACGACGATCACCACATTCCTAACCGACAAGTTTTCGAGTGTTTTTCGAGTGTTATGATCAGGAGTTTTTCAGATCCAGATACGAGCTTTATTTATGGATACAGAAAACCATTTCATGAATTTCAATGTCTTCAATCCGCGAAGCCGCATCAGCTTCTGTGATAAATTTTCATAACACATTTTTATCCGGCACATGACACTCTGACCACTGACACCTGTAATCCTTCCGGTCATTTTCATGGGTACCCTGGAAAGACAGAGTATCAAAGCGAAGCGTTTATCCCGCATTGTTTTGCTATGAGGTGTGTCTCGTGTAAATTGAAAACCACATTGTTTACATTTATAGCGCTGAACTCCAGCCATAAACCCATTTTTATATGTGCCTCTGATCTGCATTTATGACAGGGTATTTTCTGTCCTCCCTTTTTTAGAACGATAGCATAAAATAAAAAGCTTTTCATTGAAAAAAGTTTTACTCTCAGGTCTTCCCGTGGACTTTGAAGAGGAATGACATGGTTTCAGCTCGCCTTGCGGAGTCGTTCAAAGCCCCTTTCCAAGTCAAGTATGAGATCTTCAGCGTCTTCAAGACCAATGGCGTAGCGGACAAGGGTGGCGTTGTTTTCACTCCAGACAGTACCCCTCCGTCCCGCCGTTGTACGCAATGGGTGGCAGTATTCCACCAGGCTTTCATAGCCACCCCAACTGGCACCTATATTAAAAAGGCGGTAGCCGTCCAGCATGGCGGCCAGGGCTTTTTTATCCGTTTTTGGCAGAACTATGGAAAAGAGCGCCCCGCCCCCTTGAAAGTCGCGCGTCCAGAGATCGTGGCCGGGAGCGCCTTCCAAAGGAGGGTAAAGTACGTCAATCACCTCTGACCGTGTGCGAAGCCATTGGGCAATGGTGAGAGCGTGGGAGAATTGTCTTTCCATACGAACGCGTAAAGTGCGCAAACCGCGCAGAGCAAGATAGCAGTCATCAGGGGAGGCTATTTCTCCCATCTGTACGAAGAAGGCGCGCAGACGGAGATAGAGTTCCGGGGTTCTGGCGGTGACAAGTCCGAGTACAAGGTCGGAATGACCGGCAATATACTTTGTGGCTGCTTCAATGCAAAGATCGACGCCGTGCGTCAGAGGCTTAAAGTACAGGGGGCCTGCCCACGTATTGTCCATGATCACAAGTGCGGAATGGCGGTGAGCTTCTTCCGCAATGGCCGGAATATCCTGCATCTCGAAGGTGAGCGAACCTGGAGCTTCTGTATAGACAATGCGAGTATTTGCCTTGATTAGAGCGCCGATTTCCGTACCAAGGAGAGGATCGTAGAAGCTTGTTTCCACGCCGTAACGGGGGAGGACGGTTTCGCAGAATTTTCGTTGTGGGCCGTAGACGGAATCGGGCATGAGTACATGATCGCCTGCCGCGACAAAGGCCAAGACTGAGAGCGTACAGGCCGCAAGGCCGGAAGACGCGGTCACGGCGCCCGCGCCTCGTTCCAGCCTGTTCACGACCTCGCACAAGGCAAAGGCGTTTTTTGTGCCCAGAGCGCCATAGCACACGTTGCTGTACTTGGCGTTGCCTTGTTCATTGGCCTCATATTCTTCCAAAGTCGGGGAACAGATGGTAGAGGCACGGTACACAGGTAAGTTCACCGGGCTACCCACAGTAAGAGGAGAGCGTCCGGCATGGGTGAGAATGGTATCGTCCTTCATCTTATTTTCCTGCCGATGGGGTGACGAGAGGAAGGGCATTCCTGGTAGGCGGCATAACAAGGGGCATGGCCGAACCTTCCTTGCCTGTTTCTCCCTCCCCGTTCATGGCGCCTTCCTTCATGGCACGCATCATGCGTTCAGTGTCTGTGGCCTGCCTTGAACTGTGGAAGGAGAAAAAGTCTTTCCATTCATCCATGTCAAGAACATCGTTGTGGTTGGTATCGATGCTGACAAAGGCGTTTTTATTGATATGAGGATGGGCATGGGAAAATTCCTGCCAGGTGATGGCATCGTTTTTGTCGGTATCCATGGTGATAAACCGGTCTTCGGCTGTGGTATGTGAAGAACTTTTGTCGGCCATATGCGGCATGGCTTGTGCGGATGAGAAGGAGAGAACGAAGGCGAGAAAGAAAAGAGTGAGGGAAAGGGGCATGAAAAGGCTCCTGAATAGTGAAAGTTTTCATGCATAATGCCACGAATGTCGCTTTTCGGCAAGCGTTCAGCTATGTTAAACGCTTTGAGTTTTCTTGATTTTCACGGGTATCTGTTACACTATCGCTCGTGGAGCTTAACTATACTTTTTTGCATGAAAAACACAGACGTCGTTGTCAGATTGTGGAATGAAACCTTTGTAAAGACCTACAACTTCCTCCCGTCTCCATACCTGGATGCGGCGAAGGAAATTCTGCGCACTCTGTACCTACCCCTCAGTGATGAGATTGTGGCGCATGAAGATGAATCTTCCGGCGAACTGGATACCTTCTTCGCTTTTTTCAAAATTTTCTAGCGGTGTTTTTTGTGACTCCGAAGGCACAGTGGAGGCTTGGCCAAAGGTTCCTGTGCATAGTCAAGCGTAGCGTTTCTCTCTTGTTAGCCGTTTATGCTGAAACAAAACGACCGTTCGTTTTTATGAAAAAACAGCCTTGGCGTTTACAGTGAACATATGGACAAAAATACAGAACGATTGGGCATTCTTTTATGGTAGACACCAGAATTTAAGTGATTCTTTAAGAGGTAATCTTCCTCGCCTTTGCCGAGCGGGAAGGCATGCGAGTGAGCGGCAACAAGGAGGCGGGAGATGCCGTGCCGTTACTGGAGAAAGGCGGACAAAAGGAAGAGGAGATACGCAAAGAGATTTGAAAAGCGGGAATACTTACTGCTATGTAGGAACGGCTTACTGCGGAAAGGGCGTTGAAATACATCTTATCAAAACCCGTAAGGTGATGCCAAAGCATTGCTCATCAGGCCTTATTCCGAGGTAGAGAAGAGGACAAATCACTCTGCAAAAGAATGGGGCGAGTTCTGTTCTCCGTACGCACAGGAAGCAAATGTTTTTCTTAGCTCAGAGGGTACGGGGAGGACAGGGTTTTATGGCAATTGCCGAATGTTTTTGGCGAGCGCCAGAATGGTGTGAGCATAAATGTTCATGGCATTATAGCGGTGGAGTACTTTCACCTGAGCGCGAAGGCTTAGTCCAGGCTTCCAGCCGTGTATGTAAAGATAGTTACTGAGACTGAGAATGGCGTCAGGAGCATGGAAGAGGTCAATGCGGCCATCGCCATCACCGTCCGTTGCGTAGCGGGCAATATTGCTGGGCATGAATTGGCACAGGCCTATGGCGCCGTAGAGAGAACCATTCAGAGTCAGTGGATCCAGGCCATTGTCAACGCAATAGGTCAGCAGAGCTCTAAGTTCGTTGTAAGCCCACTCAGCCTTCTGTGTCATCCTTTCCCTTATCCATGGGAGATGTTCAGAATATCCTGGGAGCTTGTTCAGGTATTCGGCAATGTCGGTAGGATCCTTGGTTACAGCCATGCTGGAGAGGGAAAAAAAGGCACGTTCCTTTCCCAGATAGGCGCCGAGGCGCGTTTCAACAAGAAGGAGAGCGGCAGCTACTTCAGGGGGAACGCCGTAGCGTACTCTGGCAAGGGCAAATGCCTGCGCGTATTCTGCCATAAAGACTTTGCAGCGCAGGGCGTTTGCCCGCGTAACCACGCCTTTGAACCATGGACCTGGTATACCCAGTTTCGTGAGGAAGGGCTTTTGCCTGAGGCCTGATTTTTGCCTTGCGAGAAATTTGTTCGTATAGAGTTCGCGAATTTTAGTGCCCATGGGTATAGGAGAGGGGGGAGAGAGTTTTTGGTAAAGAGCGGATGTCTTTTCCGTGTCCAGGCCATCTGTCGCGAGGCGTTCCGATAGCTTTTGCCATACGGGGGAAGTGCTTTCAAGAGAGAGTGTGGGTTTTTCCAGAGAAGGTGTTTGTGCGGAGTGGGCGGAACAGCCACTAAAAAGAAGCGTTGCAAGAGCGGCAAAGAAAAGATAATAACGTGGCATGAGTTACCTTTCGGAGATGGAATAGAGAGAGAATACTGTCAAGACTTCGGAAAAGTTTTTTGTACTTGTGACAGAAAAAAGCAAACGTTGCCTAAGGTACGCGCCTTATGAAGAGTTCTTTTTTTTCTTGTCGTCTTTCTCTCTGTATGTCTTTGGTTTTCAGGCACCAGTTACGCCGAGGAGAACCTAGAAGTTATGCGCTAGCCAGAGATGTGCGCAAAACCATTGATCCTGGTGTGAAAAGCATCATGAAGAAAACGATTTTTCTAAAACAGCTTGAGAAATCGGTCAAGCTCTTTGTGGAAACGTGGTAGGGCTGGGAAGATGCCCAAACTTTTTATTCTGAAAGATGATAGAGAGATAGACGGGTACGGGAACCTTTATTCCTTTCGTGTCATGTGCCGAACTTTACTCCTTGCGGTCACAGATAGGAATATACTTTCGCCATGGACGAAACCTGAAAGATCTTGGGATCCCCCCTGTGGCCTGATGGACAAAACCGCCTTCTGTCCCCGCCCGTAGCTGAAATCCTCACAATAGAAAGTTATAGCGAAACTTGAAAGCTCCGCGACCAGAACATGATCCACACATTTCCCTATATGAAAACCCTTTATGATCAAGTGTCTTTTCTAGGGCACACGGGGTGATGCTTCTACAGGAAGTCGCGAGTCAGCAGATACAGAGAACGTTGGTGTTTCAGGCTCCGGCGTTCTCTGTATAGTGAATCACTAGATTAGACAATGGTTTTAATCCAGCCCTCTGGGGCTGTAATACGGCCCATTTGAATGCCGGTAAGGGTGTCATAGAGTTTGGTGAGTACAGGACCCATGGCGTCCATACCAGAGGGCAGGCAGATTTCTTCGCCATGATTCACGATTTTGCCCACAGGGGAGATGACCGCCGCAGTGCCACAAAGACCCGCTTCTGCGAAGGAAGGTACCTCGGCAAGGGGAACCGTACGTTCTTCCACGGTCATGTTGAGATAGTGCTTTGCCACATGGACGAGGGAGCGGCGGGTAATGGAAGGCAGTATACTGTCACTCTTTGGGGTGACGAGTTTGCCATCCTTGGTGATGAAAATAAAGTTGGCGCCGCCCGTTTCTTCTACATTGGTTCTGGTGGCAGGGTCGAGGTACATATTTTCGGCATAGCCCTGACGGTGCGCATCCATGATGGGGTGCAGGCTCATGGCGTAGTTGAGTCCGGCCTTGATATGACCGGTGCCATGCGGCGCAGCGCGATCAAAATCACTCACGCGGATGGTGATCGGCTTGACGCCGCCTTTGAAATAGGGGCCAACAGGGGTAACAAGTATACGGAACTGATATTCATCGGCTGGTTTTACGCCAATGACGGCGGAACTTGCGAACATATAGGGGCGTATGTAGAGGGTGGCTCCTGAACCGTAAGGGGGAACCCATGCCAGATTGGCGGAAACCGTCTGAACCACGGCGTCAATGAAACGATCCTTGGGAAAGACGGGCATCTCAAGGCGAAGGCAGGATTGTTCCATGCGAGTAGCATTGAGATCGGGGCGAAAGCAGACAATATGCCCTTCCTCGGTAGTATAGGCCTTCAGCCCTTCAAAGCAGGACTGGCTGTAGTGGAACACGCCAGCGCATTCCGTAATGGTAACCATGTCGTCATCGGTGAGGGCGCCTTCATCCCAGGCTCCGCCTTTAAAGTTGGCCACAAAACGCTTGTCTGTCCTCATGTAGGCAAAGCTTAAATTGGCCCAGTCAAGATTTTTCTTTTCCATGATATCTTCTCCTAACATTGTTGTGGAAAAAGTACTTGAACACGCATACTGCGTAAAAAAAGAATGTCCTCAAAGCCGGAAGTAGTCACAATAAAAGAACTTGGTCAGAGGAGGTCTTTTTTCTTGTTTAGTTTTGTACAGGCCTGCCGTCAAGTGCGAAAAAGGAGAATTTTTTCACCTTGAAGCGAGCGCAAGCGCGCAGTGGCCTCAGAGGTTGGAAGATGCGGAATTTTTCTTGTCTTCTTTTGCAGTTCGCCGTAATATGTCGGAGTAGTTTTGGTACGTTGTTAGAACTTGGTCTCTTTTGGGCAACAGTGTAAAAAAGGTGGCTCTTTATGCTGAATAAAGTCATGATCATAGGTCGTCTCGGCATGGATCCGGAACTTCGCTACACGCCTAACGGTTTTCCCATAGGTTCGTTGCGTGTGGCAACGGATGACACATATACGGACAGAGAAGGAAACAGGGTAGAACGCACGGAATGGCACCGTGTTGTTGTGTTCCAGAAGACGGCGGAAAACTGTAAGCACTACCTGCGCAAAGGGAGTCTCGTCTATGTGGAAGGCAAGATTCAAACCCGAAAGTGGCAGGATCAGTCAGGGCAGGATCGCTATTCCACGGAAATCCGTGCGGATCGCGTTCAGTTCCTGGATCGTCGCAATTCAGAGAGTACGGGAGTTCCCCCCGACGGGTATCAGCCAGAACATGAGGATTTGCCACCTTCACTTTCTTCAGGAGTACATAAAAACTTGAGGACAATGGAAGAAGACCTTGGCCCAGCTTTCCCCTCGGAAGTAAACAAGGCTTCCAGTTCCATGGATGATATTCCCTTCTAGAGCATTATGGACAGGAATTTTTTAGTTTCCAGAAGTTCGTGCTTGTAATTTTGATTCAGGGGCAAAAACTTACTCATTTCTTCCATGTAGTTCAGTGAAAAGTGTACAGTTAAGGACGCATCTTTGGTAATATGTGGAGGAAAATATCCTTGGCTCCAGTCTTTGTTTCTCCTCAGCCAAGGACAGGGGTTGAACACCCTTGAAGAATCAATGCTGAAGTTCGTCGTTTTTATTGGGTGACGTCTGTCAAGGGGAAGTTTGTGGTCTGCGTCAAGAGCAAGAGAGTTCCTGCATCAAAAAGAGTTCTGTCGAGAAATTTATGCTCTTAAGCACATGGCACTTAAGACGTTTTTATCTTTCTTTGAGGAAGTGTTTGCCCTTTGGGGAATGCAGAGATAAGTGTGTCACGACAGATAGTTTTGGAGTAAAGGGGGAAAGGGATTAAATGGGAGTTACGGGATATAGCGGGAAGAAAGATTCATGAGAACAGCAGGTTATAAACGATAGCAGGAGAAAAAAGCGAGGCGAGTGTCTAAAATGTCGCGACAGATGTTTTTGGCCTGATTTGCGTCTTGCGGGTGAAAACGACACATAGTTTTGGTATACTTTATTTTGGTAAGAAACGCCCCCTTATGCCGGACGGACACGGCGCAAGGGGGTTTGTTTTTTTCTGATGGCAGAATTCCACAGAACTCGGATCGCCGCCATGTTCGCCATAACTACCGAACATAATGTCGTTATCTCGCCGCGTTAGGCACAAAGACCGGGGGGCAGCGCTCTTGCGCTCCTCCGGAGTGCGTTCCATGCCGCCCACCTTGCCGCCCAGCTTGTGCCAGATATAGGCGTTGATGACGCGCTTCCTGTACAGATCATCGGTATCCAGGCGCATACGGGGCACCCCGCGACTTTCGCCGTAGCCCGTGATCAGGTCTTCTTCCGAGGTGATCGGCGTCCACTGCCGACGCAGCCAGAGTATGTCTTCCCGCACATCGTCCATACACAGCGTCAGCTCCCTGACCAGCACCGAAACAGGCCCTGGCCGGAAGATATGCGGCCAGTTCAGGCTTTCGTGAAAGTATCGCCAAAAGCGATTTGACATCTTTTCTGATCCTTAATCAAAATTTTCTTTATGGCTTGAAAGCTCCCGCTTCAGGGGGAAAATTTCGTTGACAAAACGGCGGATCCGATGAAGGCCTTTTACGTAACTGCTCCTTTCCAGGGGGAAATCCGCATGGATCCTGTCCGTCGTTTGCGGAGTCAGTCGTTTTCCTGACGACCGCCGGACGGCGCGCGACTCTGGCACGGCCACGGGCAAGCGTTATCAGGTCTCCGGCGGCGGATGCATCAATCTGAGATGGGGTGCCGAAGGTGCCGTCCTGAGTACCGAAGACGGCACGGTCGATGTCGAAACCTTCAACTGGTACAAGTAGTGAGGATTGAGTGATGGAACATATCGTTTACGAGATCACGGGCGGGAAGCTCTGGAACGTGGACGCGGTGGTTTACGTGGAGGCGGCTCCGTGGGCGCGGAGGTTATCCACCTGCGCACGGCGGAAGGCGACGACTCCGAGGGTATCTTATCCGCACGCTGGAGTTTTACGGCTATGACTTAGGCGAACTCACGGACAAGAGCGCCAAGGTCTTGAAGAACGCGCTGGACAAACTGGACGCCACATATCTCACCCCACGGGTTCTGCCGGGCTTTCGCAAGGGGACGAGTACGCGGTCGGTCAGTGGTAGACGCTTGAAGCGGAAGCCGGGCCGCTGCGGGAGAAATTGGAGGCGCTTTCAGTGTTCAGTGGTCAGTGAAAGACAGGAAGGCAAAAAGGCAAGATACCTTGTCCACCGGATGGCGCGTCGTGTGCGGCGCTGATAGCGCAGGCGGCGCTAATCCGGCTTTGCCGGTGAACATGTTTGTGCCGCCAGAGCGGGGAAGGAAGCGACCTAGGCTTGTTTATCGGGCGCGGTGAAGAAAGAGAAACAACATTCATCAGCGTTCTTGCTTTTTTCTTGAAGACGCTGATTTGCAAGACCTGATTCTCCCTTTTCTCCTCCTGTCCTAGATTGTGTTTACACGAGAATTTTGTTATCATAGAGGCAGACAAAAGGAGAG
>CAZWBH010000050.1:0-11439 GCA_964632155.1 uncultured Mailhella sp. | reverse complement strand
ATCCACATTTACGACATTGCATATGTACCTCCTTTTTTTAGAAGGTAGCACAAAATAAAATGTTTATCATTGAAAAAGTGATACTCTCCGTTTTCTGCTGGTATTGACGTTTCTGTTATTTCAGGCCAAGATTCATAATTCTTGGGAGCATCAATAAACTTTTGTCATTGATGAAGTGACACTCTGCACAAAGTCTTTTCTTCTTTGTAACAACGAGTACAATTAACTCATTGCATCCTGCCCCCTTGACTCCCTTAACATTCGAACTACGGGAATTCCATGAAAATAGAAAAATATTCCTTCGATGAATTCAAATCACTTGTCTGCCGTTTTCACGGCTATGCCGCACCCGGTGTTCTGCTTGGCGGGTATATGGTTGCTCTCGCAAAACGCAATCTTCCTGCGGGAACACTCTTTGAGGTCGTTTCGGAAACCGCCAAGTGTCTTCCAGACGCTGTTCAACTGCTTTCACTGTGCAGCATGGGAAATCAACGTGTTCATGTCCGTGATCTCGGTCGCTACGCCATAACCCTTTATGACAAATATACAGGGCAAGGCGTTCGTGTCAGTATTGATCTTGAGAAACTCCGTGCCTGGCCGGAATATTATGCTTGGATTATGAAACTCACACCAAAGAAAGAACAGGATGAATCAAAACTTCTTCAGGAGATAGAAACAGCCGGTGATTCCATCTGCCGCGTAGAAAATGTATCCGTGTTGCACATCCTGTTTCAACGTCATCCATCAGTTCCTGTTTCAGTTTGCCCTCTATGTGGTGAAGGCTACCCTGCGGATGACGGACCCATCTGCCGCGGTTGTCAGGGGGAAAATTATTTCACTTCTCAGAGATCATCAAATGAAACAGCCATGCCCGTGGGCATCAAGATTATCCCCTCAGAACAGGCAACAGGCAAAACCCTTGCACACGATATGACTGGCATAATTCCCGGCAAATCAAAGGGACCAGCCTTTACCGCTGGTCAAACCGTGACGGCTGGAGATCTCTGTCGTCTTCAACAGATCGGACGTTTCGAAGTGGCCGTACTGGAAAATTCCACCCTTTCAAGTACTGGTGATTTCATCCATGAAAACGAAGTCGCTGAACATTTTGCCGCGCATATGGCCGGCCCTGGCGTCCGGTATACGCTCCCACCAAGGGAAGGCAAAATTGACTTTATTGCAGAATATTCCGGTCTGCTCTCCGTTGATGTACGCAAGCTGGAACAGTTCAACCTTGTACCCAAAGTCATATGCGCTTCGCGGCAGGACGCCACACTACTTCAGGAAGGAGAAAAATTCGCAGGTACGCGCGCTATCCCGCTCTTCCTGAAGCGTCATGAATTTTCTCAAGCCCTTAGAGTGCTGGGTAAGGAGCCGCTCTTTAAGGTCACAGCGTTGCGTAGCGCCAAGATGGGTATTCTTGTCACCGGCACGGAAGTCTTCAACGGCCTTATTGAAGACCAATTCATCCCCGTCATGAGCAGTAAGGCCCGTCAATATCACTGCGAGGTACTTCGTACAGCTATTGTGCCCGATGATAAAAGCAAAATTGTCGAAGCGGTTCAACTCATGATTGAAGCCGATATTGACATTCTTGTGACCACAGGGGGTATGTCAGTAGACCCCGGCGATGTCACACGCCCTGCCCTGCTCGACGCCGGATTGACAAATGTCCTGTATGGAATGCCCGTTCTTCCAGGAGCGATGGCGCTGATCGGACATATTAAAAAAGCGTCTGGTTCAATACAAGTGATAGGTGTGCCCGCCTGTGCGCTATTCTTTAAAAACACGGTCTTTGACCTGCTCATGCCCCGCCTGCTTGCAGACCGCCACATCACGCGCTCTGAACTTGCCCGTATGGGTGAAGGCGGTTACTGTTGTTCCTGTCCTGTCTGTACTTTCCCGCACTGCGGATTCGGAAAATAATCTCATGATCGGACTCATTCTGGCAGGCGGACTGTCGTCAAGATTCGGAAGTGACAAAGCACTTGTTACTTTGCATGGAAAAACGCAATCTCTCTTGTTGCAGCTTCTTTCTCTTCTGTCCTCTGTTCCCGGACTATCAGGTACTGCTGTCTCCTGCCGCGCAGAGCAAGTTCTCCGACTGAAAACATTTGTTTCCACCCGTTTTGTCCTTGACCACCGCTCCAATGTTTCCGGGGACTACACTCCCCTTTACGGGATCATTTCCGCATTGGAAGAACTCAATGATTCCCTTCTTGTCATCCCTTGTGATCTTCCATTCATGACGTTAGAAACTCTTACACGCCTGACAGACGCCCGCTCTCGCAAACTTACTGCGGAAACACTACGCACATCCTTTATCCATGAAGATGGCATGCTTGAACCTCTTGTTGCCATTTATGAAAAAAAAGCACTCCCCTTTTTAAAATCGGCGCTCCAAGAAAAACATTGGGCGATCCATGCCGCCATTCCCCCTCAACGTCAAATTCTAGCTCCGTGTAGCAATCGCGCTGCCTTCTTCAACATGAATACTCTCAATGATTTTCAAGAAGCACAACGACTCCAGCGAATTCCGCTGAAACCGCAAACGCCATTACGTTAATGTTTTACTTTAACTCATAGACTGGGCAGTATATACGCCATACAACAAAAGGCAGCCTGCCGAAAGACAGACCGTCCTTTGATAAAGGACAAAAAGAGAACGAAACTACTCTACCCTTTGCACCGCTACGCCTCGTAGGGATACTTCTTGTCAAGGAAGGCTCCTCCGCGTGGGCCGGGATACTTGCCTTCTTCATGAAGTTTCTTCACTGTAGCAGACTTGTCAAACCAGTGAGAATGCAGAAGATGTTCAGCTGTCTCGCTCAGAGGTTTTTTCAAAAAATTTTTGTACAGAAGTTTGACCTGTTCATTGTCCTGGGAAGCCCTGTGTGGAAAAGCTTTGTCTTCACGGTAGACGCTGGCTATGCGTTCGCACATGTGGGACATGAGCGTTTGGACGCTTGCCATTGCACGCCCCGTCCAATGTGCCCCGAAGGCAAGCCCGCCGGAAAGAAAAAAACAGCCGTAAAGAAACCCTCGACGAGTAACGTTGATAATGGACATGATTGTATCTCCTCATACCTGGCTGCTTTTTAAACGCTGTCTGTAACTGGCGAACAGTTGACCGGTTCTGCGCTCAAAAACTTCCCAAACAGAAGGCATGATCGGTTGCCCGCCGCCACAGACGCAACCACCAGGGCAGGCCATAAATTCGATAAAGTGATACTGGCTTTTTCCTTCGCGAACTTGATTGAGTACAGGGGGAAAATTCTTGGCGCCATGCACCACGGCAACGCGAACCTCAGCGCCGCCAACATTGATAGTAGCATCGCGAAAGCCATTCATCCCGCGAACAGGATGAAAGTCCATCTTGCCGGGCTTCTTTCCTGTGACCGCTTCATAGGCATAGCGCAGAGCCGCTTCCATAACGCCACCGGTCACGCCGAAAATAGTGGCGCCACCCGTGGATTCACCCATGAGATCATCAACTTCACCCTCAGCGAGATGGGCAAAATCAATGTCGGCTTTCTTTATCATATAAGCCAGTTCGCGAGTATTGATGGTAGCATCTATATCGCGCAGGCCACTGGCATTGAGTTCAGGGCGTAAACCTTCATATTTTTTTGCCACACAAGGCATAATCGAAACCGTGTAGAGGTGTTTTGGATCATAGCCGCGCTTCTCGGCCCCGTATGTCTTGGCCAATGCTCCGTTCATCCCCACAGGTGACTTGCAGGAGGACAAATGAGGCAGAAGGTCTGGATAATAGGTTTCGCAATATTTCTGCCAACCGGGGCAACAGGAAGTAAACTGAGGAAGATTCTGTTTTTCAGAAAGCCGCTTGACAAACTCTGAAGCCTCTTCCCAAATCGTCACATCTGCGGCAAATTCTGTATCCCAACAATGCGCAAAACCTAACTTTTTCAAGGCGGTGCGCATACGCCCCGTGGTCACGGATCCAACGGGCATATCAAAGGCTTCGCCGAGAGCGTAACGTACGGCTGGGGCAGGCATGGCGATACATTTGATTTGTTCGTCGGCGAGCTTCTGCTCTAGTTCGGGAATCCAAGTCTGTTCCTCATAAATGGCGCCTTGCGGGCAGTGTACGAGACACTGCCCGCAGTTGATGCAGACTTCAGGATGGGGAATATTGTGAGCCTTGCCGGACTCGCCATAAATGGCGTCTACAGGGCAGTAACGCTGGCAGGAATCGCACCCGATGCACCTTGAAGGATCAATCTGGACAAAGCCAAAATGATCCGGATTGCTTCCAACTTCGGGAGTGTGCATTTCGTACTGCACATTCTCCATAGTAATACGCGCCATTCAACTCTCCACAGTTTAAATGTGTCTCTTCTCACGGCCTCCCGCAGTCGCGTTCAGGTTGAGGCTCGTGACTCTCTGAAGAAAATAAAAGAATACGTAAATGTTGTAAACAGGGTACACGAAAATTCTTCCACGTCAGAGGAAGTGAAAACGGAAATTCTTCCCCGGACACATCAGCATGACATAGAAAAGCCTTTTTTATTTACTGGGAACAACGGCGCCTTCGTACTTTTTAGTGATGAATTTCCTTATCGTGTCGCTCTTGAGAATTTCGGCAAGATCCTTCAATTCCGGGCGATTCTCATCCCCCTCCCTTACCGTGAGAATGTTGCCGTAGGTTGCGGCAGCCATGGAGTTGGCTGTTTCTGCTGCAAGAGCCTCTTTTACCTTCAGCCCGCCTAGAATAGCGTAGTTACCATTGATAGTCGCGATATCCACGTCGGGGAGAGACCGAACAAGCTGTGCCGCTTCAAGTTCTTCTATTTTCAACTCATAGGGATTTTCAACAATATCTCTGCGGGTAGCATTCAATCCCGCGCCTTCCTTGAGTTTCAAAAGTCCGTTGTCCTGAAGTAAAAGCAGAGCACGCGCCTCGTTGGTGGTATCATTAGGCACGGAAACAATGGCGCCTTTTTTGAGGGACTTAAGATCTTTGGTCTTTCCCGCGTAGATGCCGAAAGGTTCATAGTGCACCGTGGCAATGGAGATCAGCTTTGTACCCTTTTCTTTATTGAAGTCGGTGAGATACGGTTGATGCTGAAAATAGTTGGCATCAAGATCCCTAGCGTCAAGAGCCATATTGGGCTGAACATAATCCGCATACTCCACAATCTTGAGTTCATGCCCTTTGGCCTTCATCAGAGGAATAGCCGCCTGAAGAATCTCTGCGTGAGGAGTAGGAGAAGCTCCAACCTTGACCACAGCAGCATAGGCGGAAGGCGTCGTTAGAAAAAGTCCAAGCAAAACAGGAAAAAAGATGTTGCGAAAATTCATGATACACCTCGTCAAATGGCTTTGACGGCCCTGTGCGCCGTGTTCAAAATAAGCGTTTATCCGAACGCCTGGTTGCCCAATTGCCCAGCATCTGGAAAAGTTGAACAATAATAATGAGTAGCACGATGGTAGCGAACATGATATCCGTCTGATATCGATTGTAACCATACATTATGGCAAGTTTGCCCAGTCCGCCCCCCCCTACCGCGCCAGACATGGCCGAGTAACCGAGTATGGTGATTGCCGCCACGGCGCTTCCATTGAGCAGAGAAGGCAATGCTTCGGGAAGAAGAACTTTGGTAATGATTTGCCATGTTGATGCCCCCATGGACTGAGCGGCCTCAACAACTCCAGCATCAACTTCAAGCAGCGATGCTTCAATGAGCCTGGCAACGAACGGGGCCGCCGCTATAACAAGTGGAACCACCGTTGCGTTGTTGCCGATTGTCGTTCCTACCAGAAAACGTGTAAAGGGAAGAACCGCTATCATCAAAATAAGGAAAGGGAAGGAACGAGTAAGGTTCACCACAACATCAAGAACGGCATAGAAAACCGGCTGAGGCCAGATGCCTTCTTTACGGCATATCACAAGCAGTACCCCCATGACCATGCCAAAAACATAAGAAAGAAAGGTTGCGGCAAGCGTCATATAAATCGTGTCAATCACGCCTTCCCACAGCATGGCTATCATCTGGGCGTCAAACATATTTCATATCCTCTAGTTCCAGCCCACGCTCAGCGGCGAAGCTGTAGATACGCCTGCACGCCTCTTCATCTTCGGGAAGCTGAAAGACCATCTGCCCGCATATAGCGCCATCAATCTCGCGCAAGTCTGAGTAGAAAATACTAAGCGGCTGGCCGCAGTTTAGGATCATATTGCCTATGATTGGTTCAAGGCTGCTTTCGCCCGTGAACACGATGCGCACCAGACGCCCAGGAGGCAGGCGATCGGGGGTCAGAGCGTCGGGCATAACTAGGATCCGTGCCGCTTCCGTGCGCGGATGGTAAAAAACTTTTTCCACAAGACCGGTTTCAGCGATCTTGCCTCCCGCAATAATGGCAACATGACTGCATATCTTCTCAATAACACTCATTTCATGAGTAATAACCACAGCCGTAATACCGAGACGACGATTGATAGTCTTTATCAGCGCAAGAATGGAAGCCGTAGTGCTTGGGTCAAGCGCCGAGGTGGCTTCATCACACAAGAGAACCTTGGGGTTGGTAGCCAGAGCTCGGGCAATGGCCACCCGTTGCTTCTGGCCTCCGGAAAGTTGAGATGGATATGAGGCCGCCCGTTTGGACAGCCCTACAAGTTCAAGAAGTTCAGCAGCACGTTTGCGTGCCTTTTCCTTTGGAGTACCAATAAGTTCCATGGGAAAACAAACATTTTCCTCGGCAGTGCGCTGCATGAGTAGATTAAACTGTTGAAAAATCATGCCCATGGAACGACGGACTTCCCGCAGCTCTCTTTCTGACAGACGGCAAAGATCCTTACCCTCAAAGATCACTTGCCCGCCCGTTGGGTGTTCCAGCATATTGATACAGCGCACAAGGGTGGACTTCCCTGCCCCGCTACGCCCGATAATACCAAAGATATCTCCTTGTTTTATATCAAGATTTATACCCTTCAAAGCATAAACTTCTGAATTTTTGCTCTGAAACTTTTTTTCTAGTCCCCGTATGCTGATGAGAGGATCGGCCATATAAGCGCTCCACGTTATTTAAACGAGCTTTTAGCGCTACCGGACAAAGCGCTCAATGCCCATTCCCAGAATCCGTGCAACCTAGGTACAAAGAGTTGTTTCACGATACAAAAGAACATAAAGGAAGACACCTGTAACACTCTCAACTCATGACGATTTAAATGAAAAACTAAAGGGCATCGTATCCTGCTTCTTCTCAATTGTGAATAGATTTTTACCCCTGAGATATTCACATTTTCAATGAAATTCGCACTTCAACTATCTGAAATGAAAAAGCAAACCTTGTGGAAAATCATCAGAAAAGTGCCTCCCTCTTGCCCTCTGTCTCTATACTTTCCCCCAGTTATGGCATAATGTGAGCATGAACGTCCGTTCACGTTGTCCTGCGCTTCTGGAGTAATCATGTCTGCCCTCAAGAAAACCAACGCCGCCCGCACTCTGGACAAACTGGGCATTATCTATAAACTCAACAGTTATCCTGTTAACCCCGCCGATCTTTCCGCTACACATATTGCCGAAAGCCTCAATGTCGATCCTGCCTGCGTCTTCAAAACTCTTGTAACCCGTGGGCGCCCAAACGGGATTGCCCTGGCCTGCATCCCCGGCAATGCCGAGCTTGATCTCAAGAAAATGGCGACTATCTTCGGCAATAAAAGCGTTGAAATGGTAACTCTGAAAGAAATTCTGCCCCTCACAGGATATGTACGCGGCGGTTGCTCTCCCGTGGGAACAAAAAAGAAGTACCCTGTCTGCATTGACAGTAGCGCAAAAAATTTTAATAGCATCCATGTCTCTGCAGGGTTGCGCGGCCTTCAATTCATCATTGCCCCTGAAGATCTCGCCAGAGCCGTTGATGCCGTCTTTGCCGATATCATTTTAGAGTAATATGGATATGCACCTCGTTCTCCTCACTGAGATAGCCGATGCTCTGGAAAGAACTCTGCCGCCGGAACAGGGTTTGCAACTCTCTCTGCAAATCATGGCCAGGCATCTGCCCATGAAGCGGGCCTTTATTGCCCTAACTGAACCTGGCGCTCAGGACATTACTATCCGCGCTTCCTTGGGACTTTCTTCCTCAGAACAGGCACGGGGGCATTATCTCCCTGGTGAAGGTATCACCGGTAGCGTTATCGCCAGCGGTCGTCCTGAAATCGTTCCCGACATTTCTGACAACTCGCGTTTTCTGAACAGGACGCGTTCTCGCAATCTCAAACGGGAACATATCGCTTTTCTATGCGTCCCCATACGGCTTGATGATCAGGTAATTGGGGCTCTCGCTGTGGACAGACGCATGGGCATCAAAGAAGCTCTGGATGACCAAACTAGGTTGCTTGTCATCATCGCCTCCTTGCTGGCTCATACAGCATCAAAATGTCGCTTTCGATCCCATTCTCAACAATACCCGCTGCCTCATCCTGCTGCACGGGACGATGCCCTTGAAGGTATCACCGGCAGTTCCGAAGGCATGAGGCTTGTGTTCACGCGTATCCTTCAAGCGGCGCCGTCCTCGGCAACCGTACTCCTCCTTGGTGAAAGCGGTACAGGAAAGGAACTTGTAGCTCATGCCATCCACAAAGCGAGTGGACGCAAGGAATATCCATTCATCTCCCTAAACTGCGCGGCCCTCCCCGACACACTCGTGGAAAGCGAACTTTTCGGACATGAACGCGGTGCCTTCACAGGTGCAACTGGCATACGTCGAGGCCGTTTTGAACTGGCCGATTCAGGAACGCTCTTTCTTGACGAGGTGGGAGAACTCAGTCTGTCCATGCAGGCAAAACTCCTCCGAGTCATACAGGAACGCAGCTTTGAAAGGCTCGGCGGCATGGAAAGCATACAGGTAGACGTACGCCTCATCGCCGCTACCAACAGAAATCTTGAGCAGATGGTCAAAGACGGCTCCTTCCGTAGCGATCTTTATTATCGCCTCAACGTTTTTCCCATACAAATCCCGCCTCTGCGCGAACGCCAGGAAGATATCCTTCCTCTGGCAGCGGGATTCATCCAGCGCTACAGCGAGGCCAATAAAAAAATCGGCGTACGCCTTTCTCTATCGGCCATGGAGATGCTCCAACGCTATTCTTGGCCAGGTAATGTGCGCGAACTGGAAAACGTCATTGAACGGGCCGTGCTTCTTGTGAATCAGGAAGGACTTATCCTGCCCCTGCATCTGCCGCCCATGCTCCACAGCGCCAACTGTCCCAACGGAAATCGTTCAGGGAGCAAATCGCAACCGGCCATGCTTTCCCTGCAGGAACGTCTGGACGAAATGGAACAGGCCTATATCGTGGAGGCGCTCTCCCACTTTCAGGGTCATCTGGGCAAAGCCGCCTCCGCTCTTGGACTGACGGAGCGCATCATGGCTCTGCGTATGAAAAAATATGGCATCAGCTACAAAACCTTCCGTCACCCATGCACATAATATGAGCCGAATCAATCTTCATCCACAGACCTTCCTTGCAACAGTCGTGCGCCGCTTCAAAAAAGAAAAATTTGTTACAGGGAGTTCGGAGAGTATAGCTACTCTGGTCAAAATGAACCTGTAGCCGTGAAAAAAAACGACTATCAGCATCACCGGAGGAACGGTTTCCTATTATGGTTCGTATTTAGTATTTTCTGATCCGCTTACCTTTCGAATCCGCATATCTTTTAACTCAACGCGAAAGTGAATTAATTTTATTTTTTTGAAGCAGTTAGGAATGATTAGAAACGGGTAGCTCATCACGTAAAAAATTTAAGACCGACCTCTCTGTCACACACACTCTCTTTTTACTTCTTTTTGTGTTCTCCCGTTTTCCTTGCATACCATCTCCGTGTTACCAATCTTTGAACTTCCGCTTGCTTTGTTTGCCGAATCGCCTTATCTTTGAAAAATGGGATTAAACAGGTAAATTACACCGTTGTTTTTCTTCTTCCGAAAAGTGCGAAACTTTTTGCACAGCTCATGATAGTTGAATAATTAAGGAATAATTTCATCATGATAATGCATATTTCCAATTCACGCATCTTCCGTTGGAAGATATGCCCCTGTGTTCATTTTTATAGCGCACCTGATTTGTGTATCTTGAAAAAAGAAAAGGCACGTTTGCCTCTTCTTCGCATCTGAAAAACTTTGACTTGATTTGCCATGAAAAAAGCGACCATTACCTTTCAATGCCGAATGACGAGTTCAGGAATATTTTCCGCCTACAAGGGTTCCATGTTGCGGGGAAGCCTTGGGACATTTCTCAAAAAAACGTGCTGCACTTTGCGCCTGTCTTCGTGTGAGGACTGTATGCTTGTCAGTCACTGCGCCTTTCCCATGCTTTTTTTAGGGAAAACTACCCTGCCCTTTTCTCTGCCTCCGCCCTTTATGCTCACGGTAACGGATACGGGAAAAACTTCTTACACTTCTGGAGAAGCCCTAACCTTTGACATCTCTCTGTTTTCCTACGCTGTAGACTATCTTCCCTATTTTGTCCATGCCATAAGCCTTGCAGGTAAAAATGGTATGGGCAAACGCGCTTGCGATACTCCAGGAACCTTCGAATTAGACGATATTCTCTACCAAGGCCAATCTATCTTCCATAAAGAAGAACAGCGGATAGATATTCCACAGGGCGAGGATATCCCTTTGCCCCAATGGGACGCTTCAACGTCAGGCACAGGGGAACTTCTCGTCCGTCTGCAAACTCCCTGCCGATTCAAGGCGGATAATCATCTTTCCGCAAAACTCTCCTTCCGCAGTCTCGTTGATCTCATTGTACGCCGATTGCGTTCTCTTTGGCTTCTTGATGGTGAAAACATCCATTTTAAGGATTTCTTTGCCATGCTGGACAGTGCGGATGAAGTCGGTATTCTTGAAACCTGTCTTTTCTGGAAGGATTGGACGCGCTACTCCTCTCGGCAAAAAACTTCCATGCAACTGGGAGGACTTCAGGGAAGCGTCCGCTACAGGGGTGACATACTTGCTTTCCTGCCCTTTCTCACCCTTGCAAAAGAACTGCATATCGGCAAACAGACCAGTTTTGGACTTGGTCGTATAGATTTTGAGTGGATCCCCGATGGAAAAGATACTCGTTGCACTCTGCGGTAAAAGCCCACAGATCATCACGGAAACACTGTACGCCTTGCACAGAAGGCATTCCTTTCCTGACCGAGCCATCATCCTGACCACAGCAACCGGTCACGACATGTGCCTGGATCTTTTGCTTCACCCCGAACAGGGTAGGCTCCGTGCGCTGTTGCAACACCTTGGGTATCGTGCGCCCCACCTGCTTCCCGCGGGAAGCATCCTCACCCCGCCAGGAAAAAATCCGGTAAAGGATATCCACACGGAGGAAGACAGCCGCCGCTTCCTCAAATTATGTCTGAAAACCGTGTTCACCCTGAGTCGGAATGCCAACTGCGAACTCATTTTTTCCATCGC
>CAZWBH010000049.1:0-11440 GCA_964632155.1 uncultured Mailhella sp. | reverse complement strand
AAACCGTGTTCACCCTGAGTCGGAATGCCAACTGCGAACTCATTTTTTCCATCGCAGGCGGAAGAAAAACCATGAGCGCAGCGCTGGTGTTGGCGGCACAGTGCTACGCGCGACCCCAGGATTCCATGTATCATATCCTCGTCTCGCAAGAACAGGAAGCAAACCAAAATTTCTTCTATCCCACTGACGCGCAAAACGACACTTCTCTCATACTTACTCCCCTGCCCTTTTTTCGGATGCGCGAACATCTTCCTGCCGATTTCCTGCGTTCTCCAGCAACGTTGGAAAGCCTGAGCTATGCGTGTATGCCCAAACAACCGCTACGACTTACGCTCAATCTGACTACGCACAGCCTTTCTTTCGAAGGGAAGAGCCTAAACCTTCCTCCGGCACTGTTCGCAGTGTACGCCTTTTTTGCACGGCAAACACCAACCTGTCCCCGTCATACCGGCATCTGCCCCGGAGAATGCTCCGCCTGTGCTATGACCTGGCCCGATGTGGCCCTAAAACTGAACGATATCCTTCAGATCTATCAAAGCGTGGAAGAAAAGTCTTTGGCCCGGGGGCAGAAAGGGATACTGCATCTGGCCGCCGAAAATTTCAGAAGTACTCTTGCGAAATTGAAAAAAATTCTGGCACAAGCCTTTGGTCCGGCAACAGGAAGACAAATGAGCATCGTTTCCGTACAGCAGGAATATGGCGTGGGATACTGCCTGCGTATCCCAAGGACGCAAATTTTTATCGAATCGCAACGTTGCGACCGTTGACGCATTCGCGCTTTTTTCATACACATCCTTTATACTCATTCACAGGGGGACTTATGGAACAGCTGAAACAGCAGTTGGTTGTACTGGCCGCACTCCTCCATGACATCGGCAAATTCGCCCAACGCGCAGGCGCTCCGTGCAATGAAAATCTCGCACAGGAATACTGCCCGGGTGGTGAACCTCACAGGTATGTGCTCTATACGGATTATTTCATAGAACAACATCTTCCCCTGCCGCCGGAGCTTGAACCCTTTCGAAGCAAGATCGCCCGTATGGCCTCGACGTATCACCGGGCCGACAGTGCTTCGCGAGAAGAACTCTGCATACAGGAAGCGAATCGCCTTTCTGCGGGCAACAACAGGAACAAAGGCGAAAGCAACGGAACCATGCACAACGCATCATGCATGGAAAACATCTTTTCGCAGGTACACCTGCGCTTGCACGATCTGGAAGACACTCCGCGCCGCTATAAACTTCAGGCTTTGGATGCAGATGATGCCCCTATCTTCCCCGTGGGTCAGGCAGAGGCGCAGAAGACCACGTACAAAGAACTCTACGCCGCCTTTCTTGCAGCCCTGAAGGAATGGGAACACGGCTCACCCTGTTCCATGGGGGTGGAGCACTTTCTTCATTCTCTCCAGACCGCGCTTGAACGATTTACTTGGTGCATTCCTTCCTCAATGAATCCGAGAGCCGACGTTTCCCTTTTTGATCACGGTTCCACCACAGCGGCTATCGCGCAGGCGCTCTACCACGGAGAGAAAGAAGACTCAGAGCTTTGTCAAACACCGCTCATGCTTCTGGGCGGAGAGCTTTCTGGCATCCAAAACTTCATTTTTGGCCAAGGTGAACAGGGAGATCGCGGCGCAAGCAAGCTTTTACGGGCGCGTTCCTTCAGCCTGCAAATGCTCACCCGCTCCATCTGGCTGGTGCTGCTGGAACGGTGTGGCCTGAACTCCACAGCACGCATCATGGACGCGGGCGGGCGCTTCATTCTTCTCTTGCCCAATACACCCTCCGTTCGCACGGCGGTCGAAGAAGTCACCGAACAGGCCATAAAGTATGTACTGGAATACTTTAACGGCGTACTGCGCGTCACCTTCGCTTCGCAGGAACTGAAAGCAGAAGACCTGAACATGGACAAGTTCCACATCGTCTTCCAGCAGATGAACGACGAGTTGGAGCGCGAGAAATTGCGTCCCTTCTCGCCGCTTCTGGAAAACGGTTTTTCACCGATCATCGGCATCAAAAGTAGCGATTATGCGGAACACGGACCCTGCCCCTACTGCGGACTCCGTCCCGCCGAGAGTGAAGACGAAGGATGCCGCATCTGCTCCGCACTTATCCAGCAGATTGGTAGAACACTTCCGGAGGCACGCTATGCCCTCTTCTCGCGCTCCGGAACGGGCTTCCCGCTCTTCGATGGCCTGCGTCTACGCCTGGAAAAAGACGTCCCCTCACCCACTGATGCCAAGGCTCTGGACATTCTCAACCTAAAGAACCGTCGCTTCTTTTCTGCCGCTCCCGTGGCAGGCTATGTTCCCCGCATGACGCAGGCAGACGTACAGCGATGGAAAGCAGAAAAACGCCCGTTAACGAAGGACGAAGACGCACAGGAGGTAAACGCACCAAAGACCTTTGGTACACTCGCCGAGGAAGCCAGAATACCAACCGAAAATGGCTTCCGTTCCGTACCCTTTCTGGCGGCCTGCAAGGCCGACGTGGACAACCTCGGGCTTATTTTTGGCATCGGCCTGGAATCCGGAGGTACAAGTCGCTTTTCCATCTCGCATTTCGCCATGCTTTCGCGCATGATGCACCACTTCTTTTCCTCGTACCTTATCAATGTCATCGAAAAGGAGTTCCCCAATATCTATGTGGTGTTTGCAGGCGGGGATGATCTCTTCGTCATTGGCCCGTGGAATGAAACCGTGCGCTTTGCTGAACGACTTTACAATGCGTTCAGTGACTTCACCGGTAAAAACCAGGACGTGACACTCTCCGCCGGTGTGGCACTGGTCAAGCCAGGGCTTCCTATGAGAGCCATCAAGGATCTTGCGGAACATGCGCTCGAAGCGTCCAAGGGCAGAAGCAACAAAGACAAAAATGACAAGCGTGATACTCCTGGTAATAGCTTTGCGAAACATGATGTCGAAGAGGCGACAGGCAAAAACGAAAAAAACGACGTCTCCGCTAAGAACGCCGTCACCCTCTTCGGTGTCACCTGCCCTTGGGCGAAGTTCAGCAGTCAACTGGAAAAGGGGGAATGGCTTGAAAAGCTATGCCTTTCCGGCAATATTACGCAGGGCTTTGTACGCCGCCTGCTCGGCTATTCACGGCAGGCAGGCAAATTTTCAAGCGGTGATCTTAACGCCGGACTCTATCGTTCGCACATGGTCTACGACATGGCGCGAAATTGTAGCAAAAACATGAAGGAAGGCGATACAGACAGTCTGCAGGCACTCTGTCACAGCAAAGACTTCAACCAGATGGAAATCAGCATTACCTGGGCGCTCTACAGAACACGCACTACTGCATAGGAGGCAGCATGTATTACAAAGATAATGGGAAAACCATGGATCCCGAATTGGTGGATTCCAAAGCCCTGGAAACAGCAAAAAAACTAGTGATTAAGGGCTATAACGGAAGGTTGGATGAGAAAAAGAGCATCAAGAGTTCCCAGCTCAGGAAGTTCTATGCGGACGTGAAAAACCTTGAACGTACCTGGAATTATCAGAAATGCTCCGATGAGGCTTTTAACGGCATCCTGCCGCAAATCAAGATTCTCAAGGCCAAAGCTGCCTATGCCAAAAGTCGTGAGGTTGTCCCAGACGACTTCAGGAAGTGGTTAAACAATTGCATCGATGCCATTTCTACGCCCGCTGACTTCCGTGCATTCCTGTTGCACTTTGAAGCCGTGGTCGGCTTCTGCTACGGCGAAGGACTCAAAAACTAACTTTCATAACTTCGAGAAAGGATATCACATGAAACTCATCACGATACGGGAAATCACAGGCACTATCCGGCTACTCTCCGGTTTGCACATCGGCGCCGGCAAAGACAGCGTGGAAATCGGCGGCATGGATCAACCCATCATCAAAGACCCCGTGTCCAAGGCGCCTTACATCCCCGGCTCCTCCATCAAGGGAAAAATGCGCTCCCTGCTCGAGACATCCGTCTTCATAAAGAATCCCGATACCAGGAAGGCCGTCTTGGGCGGAAAACCCTGTAACTGTGGGAAAAAGGGTTGCCCGGCCTGCACCATATTCGGTGCTCATGCCGCTCCCCAAGACTGCGATGATGACCTCGGCCCCACACGCCTGCTCATGCGCGATGCTGTGCTGACTCCTGAGTCCATGGATTTGTTTAAAAATGGCCGTCTGCCTCTGGAAGTGAAGTACGAAAACATCATCAACCGCGTCAAAGGCGTTGCCGAACATCCCCGCCCGCTGGAACGGGTACCCGCTGGAACCTGCTTTACCCTGAACATCGCTTTCCGTGTTTACGAAGGGGATTCCAACGAACTGCTCGACTGGGTAAAAAAAGGCCTGAAGCTCATCGAACTTGACGCACTGGGCGGGGGCGGCTCCCGCGGCAGCGGTCAGGTCGTTTTCGAAGACCTGAAGCTGGATGGTCAACCCTTCGATCTCAACCAGATAACCGTTTTTTAGCGGAGGGCCTTATGGCGCTTCATCGCTTTATCCTGCGCCCTCTCTCCGCGTGGGGGACACCTCTGCGAAGCGACACAATGACCGGACTTCTGCTCTACAGACTGGCGGAAGATGAGGGCGAAGACGCGCTCAAAGCGGAGTTAGACGCCTTTATAAACGGCAATGCTCCGTTTGCCTTATCCTCAGCCATGCCGGAAGGCACGGTCTTCGCTCCAAAGTTGCCTCCTGCGCAGCGGGAAACCTTTGCCAGACTGACGGAACAAGGTCACTTCTGTACGGCAGACGGCCACAGCCTTGACCTTTTTCAAGCCCTCACACTTTATAAGAAATTCCGCAAAAGCCGCTTTCTTCCCCTGAAGATATGGGAAAAGCACCGCGCTGCGCTCTCCGCTGTGGAACTCTTCACGGATTACTGTAGGGATGCCGAACCGTGGAACATTAAAACTGCCGAATCCAGGCAGGAAATGCACGTTACCATAAACCGCAATTCAGGCGCCGCGTTGGAAGGCGGGCTTTTTGCTTCCAGCGCGTCGTGGCTCACCACAGGCTTTACCTTTCATCTTTATGCGGAAACAGAAGACGCCTCTAAGCTTCTGACCCGCTTGAAACGTATGGGGCAGATCGGCTACGGTCGCGACAGCAGTATCGGCAAGGGTATTTTCTCCATTGAAGAAGACAAAGCCTTCCGTACGCCCGAAGTTGCCCTTCCCCATCATCTGCTCCTCTCTGTCCTTTCCGGCGTAGAACTCGCCGGGTTGCAGGGCTGGTACGCCACCGAAGTTAAAACGGGCAAGGCAGGCCCGGCCTTTTGCGGCGGCAATCCCTTCAAAAGCCCTTTCCTCTGCGTGCAGGAAGGCGCGGTACTCACGGCCTTGCCAAAGGCCCCTTATGTCCTCGTCGGCATACACGCCAATCCCTCCATTGTGCAGATAACGCAGCCGCTCACCCTGCCCTGTCGGCTTGCGGAAGGAGAAGAAGCCCATGCCTGAAAGAACGCAACCTAGGCACTGGAACAGCCAGGGATTCTTCCCTTTTCGTCTGGAAGTGCTCACCCCTGTCTTTATCGGCTCAGGAGAAACCCTCTCACCGCTGAACTATGTCATACGGCAGGAAGGGAAGTCCTACCGGCTCTACGGCATCGACCTCCAAGCATGGCTCATGGCACACGCATCTGATCAAAGCGTGCAGAATATTATTGCAAGTGGCGACATAGCTCGCATACACCGTATGCTGGATGAAAAAGTCAATGCCACAGAGTTTTCCCTCTTTTCCTGCCGTATCGACGATGCCTTGCTCATCACTAAGCTCACGAACGCCTACTGTGGAACACAAAACAGAGATGCAGGCCAAAGAGATAAAACTGGCGACGTAAGCGCTGCCCTGCGTAATCCTGCCGACGGCTGCCTCTACATACCCGGCTCTTCGCTCAAGGGCGCCATAAGCACACCGCTTATTAACTGGCTGGACAAATCGAGTTCTACTTCACTTCTGGCTGCCATGAAAAGCGATCCACGAAGAGGTATGGCAAAACAGCTAGAAGCCCTATTTGGCAGTATCAGAGAACATGCCATGCAGGCGCTCAAGGTTTCGGATGTTTCGCTGCCTTCACCCTTTGCCGGAGCCATAGTGCATGCCCAGGAACGTAGCCTAAAACCGGAAAAGCAAGGAACGCCCAAACCTCCGTGCGAAGTTATTCTGCCGGACGAAAAGGCGCTGTGGGGCAGGTTGCTCATGGACTGCCCGGACACGAAACCGACCATCACCCTGCCCAGTGGCAAAATGATTCCTTTCAATAAACTGGTGCAGATATGCAACGAATTCTACAAAAAACGCTTCCAAGATGAAATGTCCAAATTTTATATCTGCCCTCACCTCCAAGGCGTCCGCAAGGCGCTTCAGAGTGTGGATGCCAAGATAAATGCCCTGGACGGAAATACCCTGCTCCTGCGCGTTGGTCATTATTCCCATGTGGAAAGTGTCACTGTGGACAAGAATCAACCCTATACTCGCAACGGTAAAGACGGCAAACCTATGCCTTATGGCACTACCAGAACCTTGGCCGACGGCAAGCTTCCCTTTGGGTGGGTACTCCTGCATTTCTGCACTCCGGACGACTATGAAAAGGGTCTGCGGGAAAACGAAAAGGAGCGAAGCGACGCCCTCGCTACTCAGCGGAAAGCCTTAGCGGCTCATCGCGAGGAAGCACAAGCCCGCGAGGCAGAAGCAGCCAGGATTCTCCGCGAAAAGGAAGAACGTGTTCGCGAGGTTGCACAGAAAGCTGCGATGAAACAAGCTGAACAGGAAGAACTTGAGCAGCAGATGGCTAAACTTCCGCCCGAAGATGCCAAACTTCTCAAACTGAAGACTCAACTGGATGAAGCCCTTTCGATGGAGATCTTCCGCGACATGGAAGGCTGGACGCCCGAACTCCAGAAAAAAGCCGCCGAAGCCCTGCGCGAATGTTGGAAAAAGCTTGGCAAGTGGGAAGGGAAGCAATCAAAAAAACAGGAGTCCAAGATCAAGAGAGTGAAGCAGTTGCTCTCTTGAAAAACAGTGTGCGTAAAAGTCATGTTTTGCAGGGCGGCCTTGACCATTTTTTCATAAAGCTAGGGCGTGTTGCCAACTGCTTTTGACAAAACGCTCCGGCTTCTGTTGCTTGCATTAAGTCAACCTCCATACTCCCAAAGAAAACTGGTTTTCTCTTTTTCTCATAACAAGATGCCAAATGACATATTTTTTAAAAGGGGGTGTCTCGCTTAGCGAGGATGTCACTTTTGGGATGATTTTCATAGAAAAGAAACCATAATTTCATTTAGCCATCGCCTTGAAGTTCTACACTTTTGGTGATACAGTAGACAATCTCTCAATCTTCTACTAGTCCTCTTTTCCTCTTTCCGCGGAGATTCCTATGCCCTTCCCCAAATTCAAGCACCACGTCTGTCTTGTTTCCGAACAAACCTTGCCCAACTATCTGGGGGCCGTCATGCCCGATGCCCTTCCCGAAAAAGTGCATCTCATAGTGACGGATAAAGTGACACATGAGGCTGAAATTTTAAAATTTGCTCTCAGTGCCCGTAATATTGATGTGAAACAATACCATCTCGCTGAAGTTCGACGAGTTTCCATGCATAACCTGCTTAAAAAAATATGGGAAAAAATTGATCAGAAAAGCATCGCCATCAATGTAACGGGCGGAACCAAGATCATGACACTTGCCGCTGTGGAATGGGCCAGCAGCATCCAGGACGATCCCCCCTTCCTCTTTTATGTGGACACCGCCAATAAAAAAATTCTCCAGATTGGCGGAAAGAGAGCCGAATTCGATATTACAGAACAACTCAAAATAAAAGAATTGATCGAGGCCAAAGCTGGGGTGACTATCAAACAAAATCTCCATCCCACTACTCCCACCAACCTACTAAAATCCTTATTAAAAACATTTCTGCAAAGCAAAAGAAGATACATTCTCAGTCAATTCAATAAATGTGCCGTGGAAGCAAAAGATAGACTTTACACGGAAATGCCCTTCGATCATTCTTCGGAATTCAAGCAAGTTCTTGATCTTGCAACACAAGCGGGAAAACTCAAACTCAATAAAGATTCTGCAACTATCTCCTATCCCTCAGAAGAAGCTCGTTTCTGGTGTAACGGCGGCTGGTTTGAAGAATATGTACAAGCGCTACTTTCCACACTAAAACTTGAGAATATTATTGATGATTGGGGGGGAAATATAGAAATCATAGACATTCCCTCAACTAACGAAAATTTCCAACATATACGTCCCGATCAAAACATCAATGAACTGGATGCCGCCATTGCCAAAGCCAACCGTCTCTTTATCATTGAGTGTAAAACGGCAGATTTGACTAAACCCAATTCATTCGCACCCGTAGCCTACAAACTCGACTCGGTGACAAAGAAATTTGGGGGATCCCTTTCCGGCGGTCTTCTCGCCTCTGTCTACGATATCTCACCCACTGCAAGAAAACGCTGTAATGACCTGAAAATACTGCCTGTTTGTGGAAATGAGGTACTGTATCTGAAAGAAAAAATCAAAAAATGGATAGCATAACAAATGCCCTTCACTGAACCCATTCTTCTCGTCTGCACCGTGGGTGGAAGCCCCGCACCCATTGTCTGCGGCCTCAAAGCCCACAGGCCCAACCATGTACTCTTTGTCTGCTCCAAAGGTTCCGCGTCCTCTGTTGAAGAGCAAATCCTGCCCGCATTGGAAGAAAGACCAGCCTGGCAGATCCACATTCTCTCCGATGAGCAGGATCTGCTCGCCTGCGTCAGGGATATACGCGCGGGACTTGCCCAAGCTCAAGAAACCTGGAACCTTCCTGCGGATCTCCCACTGCTGGGAGATTTCACGGGCGGAACCAAGGTCATGTCTGCCGCTCTGGTCATGGCTCTTATGGAAAGAAATGTGCAGTTCACCTATATTGGGGGCGGCCAGCGTTCCAAAAACGGCCTGGGCGTTGTGCAGGACGGCACGGAGCGTCCTCTGTCTCTGGTCAATCCCTGGGAAGCCCTCGCCTTCGTACCCATCCAACAACTGACATATTCCTTCAACAGTTCTCAATTCCACGAAGCGGAAGCCCTTGCCAGGAGCATTGCCGGGCACGGCGTGCGCCCAGGTTTCTTTTCGGCACTTGCCCGTCTCTCTCATGCCTACGCGCTTTGGGACGGCTTCCGCTATGGCGAAGCACTGGAGCTTTTTGAAGAGACTCTCCCGACGCTCGAAAATGCCTCCACGACATCTCTGAAGTCTCTCATGGAAATATTGCGCAATAACGCCCTTGCCTTGAAGACGACAACCTCTGAACTTGAGGCCTTCCTGTACGATGGCAAGCCCTGTCCCGCGTACCTGCGCGACCTTCTGGCCAATGCCCTCCGCAGAAAAGCACAGGGTCGCTACGATGATGCCGTGGCCCGCCTTTACTCCGTTCTGGAAAAGGCGGCAAAAATTGCCCTGCGTTGCGACTATGGGCTGAATACCAGTGCCCTTGATCCGAAACAGCTCCCGCAACAGTTTCTGGAATCTTGCCCACTGCTCCCAGGGCGGGATGGAACTCTGCAAATTCCGCTCTTCAGGGCATACCAACTTCTCGCTTACCTGAAACATCCCCTAGGGCTGACCTTCATGGAGCAACAGGGAAAGCTGGATGCCCTCCTCCAGGCCAGAAATTTTTCCCTGCTGGCACATGGCTACGCGCCTGTATCGGAATCCACATACACACAGTTGCAAACCTTGCTATTTGACTTTCTTTCTATAAAGGAAGAGGAATTGGTACACTTTCCCAAGCTAAATGCATCTGCCTTAACATGACTTTTTAATAGCATTTCTTTAACTCAAGTTATAAAATAAGATATGAACGCATCTATCGAACTGTATTGCATACTTACACTTAAATTTTCATAAGTGCCATTTTATCAATGACAAAAAGTTCATCGATGCTCTCGTTTACACGAAATTGCTGGAATAAGATCATGGTTATATTCAACATTTCCAACGAACGGATGACAATTTGCTTCCTTCTTCCGAATCGACTAAGCCAATGCTTTTTAATGCGTTCTCGGAATGATATGCATGGAAATCTTACTTTCTTCTCCCCACAAATTGAGTCTGCCGAAAAATCTGGTTCAGAGTTTTGAAACGGTGATCACCCCATTCCCAACCGAAAAGTTTTCGAGTGTTATGATCAGGATTTTTCCAGATCCAGATACGAGCTTTATTTATGGATACAAAAAAATTTCATCAATTTCAATCTCTTCAATCCGCGAATCCGCATCAGCTTCTGGGATAAATTTTTCATAAAACATTTTTATCCGGCGCATGACACTCTGACCACTGACACCTGTAAACCTTCCAGCCATTTTCATGGATACCCCGGAAAGACAGAGTATCAAAGCGAAGAGTTTATCCCGCATTGGTTTGTCATGGGGTGTGTCTCTTGTAAATTGAAAACCACATCATTTACATTTATGGCGCTGAACTTCAGCCATAAACCCATTTTTTACCTATGCCTCTGATCTGCATTTACAACAGTGCATTTCCTGTCCTCATTTTTAAAAACGGCAGCATAAAATAAAAAGCTTGTCATTGAAAAAGCTTTACTCTGTTTCCACTTAAAAGCGTGTATGTTCCGGTTTATTCATAGGCAAGAAAACATCTGTCTGCTCATCTTGAAAATGCTCAGAAATTTCCTTCTCAGCTGTCATGAAACTTTTTTTAATGATTGGTTTCAATCCACGCGCCCGCGAGGGGCGCGACCAGAACGTACATCGTGGCAACAGGGAATACGATGGAGTTTCAATCCACGCGCCCGCGAGGGGCGCGACTTCCCTCGGGTGTTTAACCCGATATGCTTTAACCCGTTTCAATCCACGCGCCCGCGAGGGGCGCGACTATATATATCAATAACTTAAATTAATAATTGCAAGTTTCAATCAACGCGCCCGCGAGGGGCGCGACTTTCCGCGCTCTTATACGTTCCCAAAATTATAATGTTTCAATCCACGCGCCCGCGAGGGGCGCGACGACATACCTGACTACCATGGTCTTGTATGTCTCAGGTTTCAATCCACGCGCCCGCGAGGGGCGCGACCTTCTTGTTAGACGCTGAGGATTCAATCCTACAGAGGTTTCAATCCACGCGCCCGCGAGGGGCGCGACATGTATCGCATAGGCGTCTTGCCATCGCCCTGCGTGTTTCAATCCACGCGCCCGCGAGGGGCGCGACCATCTCAGCGCGGCGGATTTGCGCGCAACCTATTAGTTTCAATCCACGCGCCCGCGAGGGGCGCGACTAAGTCGTTGATATGTATAGGCTATTTGATGCCAGGTTTCAATCCACGCGCCCGCGAGGGGCGCGACCGCATAATCGTTGCAAGGGTAGTAGTCCTCATAAGTTTCAATCCACGCGCCCGCGAGGGGCGCGACTACACCATCCCCTCCTCCGGCGAGTCGGATTCGATGTTTCAATCCACGCGCCCGCG
>CAZWBH010000048.1:0-11913 GCA_964632155.1 uncultured Mailhella sp. | reverse complement strand
CCTTGAAATATCTGGCTCCCCTAGACTGACTTGAACAGCCAACCTATTGATTAACAGTCACCCGCTCTGCCTATAGAGCTATCGGGGAAGAAGGTAACAAGCGTTGCAGAGAGCTAATTAGTTCTTTTTGTTTATGCCGTCAAGTTTTTTTTCGCAAGAGGGAGAAATTTCCTCATAAAAAGGGGGCAGGGCCGGGCCTTGAGGCAGAAGTTTGCCCGCGCGGTCAAGAATTGCAATCTCAATGGGGATATTCTTGCCGGAGTGTGCCACGGCTTCGCGTACCGCCTTTTCCATGCCACCGCAACAGGGTACGTCCATGCGTGCTACCGTCATGCTACGGATGCTGTTTTCGCGCAGGATTTCACCCAATTTTTCCGTGTAGCCCACACCATCGAGTTTGGGGCAACCAATGAGCGTTACCCTGCCACGCATGAAGCGGCGGTGAAAGTCGGCAAAGGCGTAGGCCGTGCAGTCCGCGGCGATGAGCAGGTCGGCTTTTTGAAAATACGGCGCAGAAAGGGGCGCAAGCTTTATTTGTACAGGCCATTGGGCAAGTTCGCTTTTCTCTTTTTCATTGCTGACGGGGAAGGAATGGCCTTCATTTTTCCGGCGTTTCTTAACAACGCTTTCATCGTAAGCCGCGGCCTCCCGGAAGTCGAAGAAAAGAGCTCTCGCGGGGCAGGACGGAAGGCAGTCGCCCAAACCATCGCAATAATCGTCGCGTACAAGGCGTGCCTTGCCGCCCCTTATGACTATGGCACCCTCGTGGCAGGCGGCGGCGCACAGTCCGCAACCGGTGCAAGCTTCTTCGTCAATACGGATAATACGACGCAACATGGTTTTCTCTAGAGGATAAACTGGCGTAAGTCCACGTCTTTTTTCACGTCTTCCAAATGGCAGAGAACGTAATCCTTGTCGATGACAATACGCTCGCCCCGTCGCTCCGGCGCCTCGAAGGAAATATCTGCCAGAATTTTTTCCAAAATGGTGTACAGACGGCGCGCACCGATATTTTCGTGGCGGGCGTTGGTCTCTTCGGCAAAGGAGGCAATCTCGCGCAGACCTTCCTCGGTAAATTCCAAGTTTATGCCTTCAGTGGAGAGCAGTTCGCGGTACTGTTTTTGCAGGGAATTGTGCGGTTCCGTCAGAATGCGGTAAAACTCGCCACTGCCTAAGGGTTGAAGTTCCACGCGTAGCGGAAAGCGGCCCTGAAGTTCGGGGATGAGATCCGAAGGTTTGCTGAAGTGAAAGGCTCCCGCGGCGATAAAGAGTATGTGATCGGTGTGTATTATGCCGTGCTTGGTATTGACCGCACAGCCTTCTACTACAGGCAGAAGATCGCGTTGCACTCCTTCACGGGAAACATCGGAAAAGCGGCGCTGTCCGCCGCCGCTGGAGATTTTATCGATCTCATCAATAAAGACTATGCCGCTCTGTTCCACACGCTCGCGGGCAATGTCCACAATGCGGTCTTCATCGAGAAGGGAATCTTTGGCCTGTTGCAGGAGAATGTCGTAGGCGGCCTTTGTTTTCAGTCGCTTTTTCTTCGTCTTGGGCGGCATGAAGCGGCCCATCATGCTTTGCATCTGACTGCCAAAGGAGGAGTTGTCCATGCCCGGGAGTGCGAATATGTCGAGCTGAGGACTCTGCTCGGAGATTTCAATCTCCACTTCGTGCGCGTCCAAATGGCCCAGTTTCCACAATTTGCGAAGTTTTTCCCGTGTGCCTTCGCGCGAGACATCCATCCCGCTCCCGGGGAGGAGTATGTCCAAAAGACGTTCTTCGGCCTGACTTTCGGCCTGCGCGGAAACGCGCCGACCTTCCTCGTCCCGCACAAGTTTGATGCCTATCTCCATAAGGTCGCGGATCATGGATTCCACGTCTCGCCCAACGTAGCCCACTTCCGTATATTTAGTGGCTTCAACCTTAATAAAGGGCGCTCCCGTAAGTTTGGCAAGGCGCCTCGCGATCTCCGTTTTGCCAACGCCCGTGGGACCCATGAGAATGATGTTCTTGGGGGCTATCTCGTCCCGCAGGGCGGGATCAAGCCGCTGGCGTCGCCAGCGGTTCCGTATGGCCACGGCCATCATGCGCTTGGCCTGATCCTGCCCAATCACATATTTATTGAGTTCGGCCACGATCTCCCGAGGCGTCAAAGTTTCCATATCGCCAGTTCTCCTTTATGAAGGAATATAGGCACGCTGTCAAAAAAGGGAAGAGCCGATCAGGGCAATCGCATGAAATTATGGGAGGGGGAGGCTCTCAGAACAGTCTCCAAAAAATTCAGCCTCTCAGCCAGTAAAACTCCGCCGCACACGCGCCCGCTTTATTTTACAAGAAAATTTTTAATCATAGTTGGAAAAATTCTTGAGATACCGTTCATGAAAAAGAACTATACGGTGAACTTCATGGATGAGAAAGTGCCATAAGAAAGAAAATAAAAGTCTTTTACAAATTTGTTGGAATGATATAAATATGATGAGATCAACTTGGTAAAATTTTAAATAAAGTCTGAATTATGCTTTTATATTGCCAATAGGAATTTTTTCCCAAAACAAAATTGGCAAAACATTCAAAACCTGATGATATAACATAAAAATCTTCTGGCCATTCATACGAATGCCCGGGAGCCGATCCCCCGCTTTTTCATCCATCGACGCGCCGGGTTTTGTCAGGTGCGGCGTTCCTTCGTGAGTGTGGCTCCGCGGGGAGTCTTCCCGCCACAGCAGGAAGAACAGCCGCAACCGCATCCACCCCTGCCCGTAGCAGCGCGCCGTATATGGCGGATAACAAAGATGAGCGCGAAAAGAAAAATCAGGCCTACAACAGCACTCTGCATAACTCTCTCCTCATATATCTTGTAAAAACAACAAGAGTAATCTAGTAGAAATGAAAATTTTTTTCAATAAGTTTTGTTCTCCAAAATTCAAATTTCCACGAACTCGTTTTATCAGAAGGCTCGGAAAAATAATGAGAAGAGTCGCGCGAGAGCTGTTGTTTTTTTTGAATGAAATTAATTTTCAACAACTTTTTGCTTTCTTTTCCAGCGTTATTCCCTCCGCACTGCCTTCTTGCGCCAGGCGCGGTAGAGAACGCATCAAGAGAATCACTTTTATGAAGATTTTTTTTGAAAACTTTTGTTTCAGATGGTTGAACTGTGAATTCATTGGAAACGTGGATGTCTCAACGCATCTTGACTCTTGCCCGAAATCGTCTTTTGGCTTATAATGTAAAAGAAATTTTTTCGGGGTTTTCCATGTTGCGTAAAATACTGCTCACTCTTCTGCTTCTCATCCTTTTTGTGGTGGTGGGGGGCTTTGCGTTCCTTACGATTAAGAGCGACTTTATTGTCAACAAATTTAATAACTATGTGACGGAAAGCACCGGTTCACCCCTGCACACCGAAATTCCTCCACGGCTCACGCTTCTGCCTAATCGCGGGCTGGAGCTCGGTGCTGGAACCTGGAAAAGAGACGATGGGTCTCTTGCCATCAGTTTTAGCCGCGCGTCGGTACAGATTTCCTCTCATGCGCTCTTTTTCGGTAAGTTCCGCATTAAAAATTTCTCGGTGGATGATCTTTCCGTCATGGTACGCACGGATTCCACCCTTTGGCAGCACGCCCGCTCCCTCAAAAACATGGTGGGGCAACGCGCGCCGGATGAAACCGTCCGCCTCATACTCCACGCCCTGCAACTTGCCCCGGACAATATCACGATACGTCGCGGTCAGATCCACCTCATACAGCCCGACGGGTCAACCATCCTGCTCTTTCCCTTTTCTCTCAGCGCTTCCAACGTGCACCCCGGTTCGGATACAGACTTCAGTCTGCACACCCATATTTCCGGGGAAAAGCCCAATTTTTCCGCTTCGCTTGATCTTCGTTGCACGGCGCTCTTTTCCATGGAAAAGGCCGCCTTTACCATTGTCCAGGCAAAGCTCGCACCCAAGGGGGGCTTCTCCTTTACCGAAGAGCTTTCTTTTTCTGGCGGAGTGGAATACGACTTTGCCACCTCGGGCCTGATGCTTTCCAAACTACACTTTCTCGGTCCGGAACTCTCCATAACAGCCTCAGGCAACATTGCTTCCTTGGTTAAACTTTATCGGAACCCTCAACAGGCCGAAGCTTCGCTTGCGCTGCAAATGAAGGGTAACCCTAAGCGCCTCGCGCACATTTTGAACAAACCGCTCCCTCTTGCCGAGGAGGAATGCTTCGACAGCGTAGATCTCAGTGCGGAATTGAGCTGGGCCAATAAACTTCTCTCCATGAACTCAATCCGTGGCAAGGCCGATGCCTTGACCTTCTCGGGCAAATTCACCACCCCTCTGCCAAACTTCGACATAAACGGCGAACTTGCCTTTGGCAATGTCCACTTGGCTTCATACCGGAGCGGGGCGGCGAATACGGCAAGGCCAGTGGCGGAGCAGCGGGATTTTACGCGCTGGCCCAGGGTAAACCTGCGCATCACGGCCGATGAGGTTACCTGGAAGAAGCTCACGCTAAGGCAACTGCGCGCCCGCATGGTCGGGCAGAACGGCACTTACGAGTTCAACCCCCTTTCAGGGACACTCCTGAATAGCCCGATGACGGCGTCCCTTACGGCCAGAATGCTTCCCAGTTCGCCCCTCTCGGCGCTAATCTCCATGCGCATCAGTCTGCCGAACACCGATATTGCTGAACTCTGCCGTACCGTTATGGAGCAACCTCTTGTCACAGGTCTGGGCGCGCTCAACGCCTCTATGACTTTTAACAGTATCAGGGGCCTCTCTTCGCTGAACGGGCAGGGAAGTTTCACTTCATCCAAGGCGTGGACTTCTTTTACCTTTCTCCCAGAAAACCTCACGTACAAGGAATCGCCTCCGCAGACGACCAACGAACTCAGGAGTCTTTTTTCCTTTTTTGCGCTCCATGGCGGCGTTATGAGCATGAAGAATTTTTCCATGGAGGGTTCGCGCTTCTCGTTGAAATGCACAGGAAGCATAGATCTGCCGGAACGAAGCGTTGATGCCGAGGGAACGTTGCGCGTATCTGGAGTTTCCTCCTTCCCTGTGCGCATAGAGGGCGCTTTGGCCTCGCCCCGGTGTATACTGGATCTGTCTAGCGGCGGCGATACCGCAAAGAGCCTAGAAGAGTTGAACTTGCACTTCTCTGCAGAAGAACCTGGCATATCGCGATAGGGGAAGATTCATGCCCTTTTCCAGAAAAGTGAAAGAAAATCTTCAGCGTGCGGCAGCGATTTTCCAAAAGTCCGCACCTCAAAAAAAAGAAAACTTCATCCGCCGCCTCCTCATGGGCGAGTACTCTCTCACGCGCACCTTCTGGTTCTTCTGCCTCTCCATCCCACTGGCGGGCGACCTTGTCTTTTCCTACATTCTCTTCCCTCTGCTTGATCTTGGCATACCCAGAGATTGCACGGCTCTCATCACAGGGGTGCTGGCCATCAGCTTCTATATGCTCGTGGCGAATATAGGACTCTGGCGTTCCGCGGCAAGGCAGTCACAGCCGTATAAGAAACTTCTTGGCAAGGTTGCCTCCGGACTGGGGATACTTGCGGCTTTTGCGTATGCGGCGCGCTGGTACGCCATCTGGATGATAGTCTCGGACTGACACCGTTTTTTCATGCAACCTTTTGTTACGGAGAAAATATGTCCATTGAGCGCGCACGGCAACACCTTGATCGCTGGAAGAAGGGCAAATTCATCAAAGAACATCCTGTTTCCAGCGCTACGGTTGAACTGGCGGCCGAGGCTCTGCACACGGAACCTGGCCGCATAGCCAAAACCCTCTCCTTTCTCAATGAAGATCGAACCATTCTCCTTGTTACCGCCGGGGATGCCAGAGTAGACAGCCGACTTTTCAAAAACGCCTTTGGCCTGAAGAAGGCGCTTATGGTTCCCATTGATGAAGTAGAAGAGCGCACCGGGCACACCGTGGGAGGAGTTTGCCCCTTTGGCGTCAAGGCAGGTGTGGATGTCTACCTGGATATTTCGCTGAAGCGCTACCTCACCGTTTTCCCCGCCTGCGGAAGCTCCAACAGCAGTATAGAACTCACCCTTGAAGAACTTGAAACCTTTTCCTGTGCCAAGGGCTGGGTTGATGTCTGCAAGGGCTGGGATCGCTGAAGTTGTACGCTCCTTACCAGGAAGATCTTCTCAGCTCCCGTCTTATGGTATGGCGTATACCGCAAATAACTCCATTTTCTCGATAAACTCAAGCCATGACATCCTTATCGAAGGAAGTATTCCATTACCTGAAGCGGGCGCCCTTTCGCGGTTTTTCTCCATTTATCGCATGGACTGCCTGTATTTTTTTGCATACAAAGTAGTTCCAAGAACGGAAGCGCTGATACATGGCGAGAGCGCGCCTTGCAGAAGGATGCCCGCGTGCCCTCAGCGGATTTGAAAATCAGATGCGCAGGCTGTCTCGTATATCTTCGAGACGATTGCGGGCGAAGAGAATATAGGAAATGATGAGTTCCCCGGAATTGAAAGACGAAGTGATATACATGGGGTTGTAATTGCAGATGAGATCCATGTAATGCATGGCGGCTCGCATATTCTCTTCGTTGTTTTTTTCGCGGATCTCGGGATAGAGTTCATACATGGTTTTCAGATAGTCGCGCACTACATAAATGACGCCCTGTGCCTCGTAGATGCGATTGTCCAGCGTGTAGAAGGGAAGGTTTTGGCTGTTGTTGAGCAGTCCCAGCGCATATCCGAATACTGTTTCCCCAAGGATGGCGTTGAAGGCGGAATAGATGTCGTCAGTACGGCAGTTATACACGGCCTTGCCGTCCAGCAGATCTTTCTTATAGACCTCGGCAAGGGAGAGCGCCTTTTTATAGGAGCCTTCGGCGGAGGGAATGAAGAGAATGCCCCAGCGTTGCGGGCTTATAGCAAGATAGTTGAGACGCGCGTTGTAGAGGTGATTGTCCTCGCGATCGTTGTTGCCAAGTTTGGCAATGACGGTGGAATAGTGGTCGAAGAGTGTCTTGGTTGCCATATAGGAACCAAACTGTCGATAGGCACGGTTGTCGAGGATCCAGCGGTTGAACAGGATGTCGTTGGCCGTCCAGCCGAAGGTGGAATCGAGTTCTGTGGATAGGCGATGGGTAAGGGCCGTAAGCAGAGTTGCGCCCTTTTCCTGTTCGGTCATGTTTTCCTTGATTTCAGCCTGATAGGCGGGGAAAGTCACGGGATCGATGAATGTATAGAGCTTTTGCGAACCCCACAGGAGAAAAAGTATGCCCACGAAGAGCAAAATTTGGATGGCAAGGGTTTTGCCAACGATGACGAGATGTCTTTTTTCGGGACGTATCATGGGATTCTCCTTGAAAGTTTTTGTCAAAGGTTTCCTGTGGGGAAAACCTGTGCTTCTGTGAACACGTTGTGTTCTATATAAACTTTTTTTTCGTTTCGTCCAGAGCAGGAGTTGAGGGAGACACGAATTTAGAGTACGCGGCAACCGTCTTCCGTGATGACGGCCATATGTTCCCAGCGTACGCCTCCCCAACCGGGGAAGTAGAGACCGGGTTCAATGGTGACGATCATGCCGGGCTGGAGCGGTTCCGTGGCACGGGGACTGAGGCGCGGTTCTTCGTGGGTCTCCAGACCCACGCCGTGACCAAGAGAATGGGTGAAATACCGTTCCATGCCGCAAGAGGCAAAGTAATCCACGGCCACCTTGTGTACTTCTCTGCCGCTCACGCCAGGGCGCAGGGCGGCAAGGGCCTTCTGTTGCGCTTCCTGCACGCGGTGCAACATTTCGCTGAAACGGGGCGAGGGAGTATTGCCGATCCAGTAGGTGCGCGTCTGGTCGGAGCAGTAGCGGTTCAGGCGGCAACCTTCGTCCACAAGAATATGGCAATCCTCGCGCAGAAAGGTCGAATGTTCCGGAGCGTAGTGCGGCAGGGCGGCGTGTTCGTCCACGGCGACAATGGAGGGGAAGCTAAGCTCCTCCGCCCCGTGTTCTCGGTAGAATTTTTCTATGGCCCAGGCCACGGAGGCTTCGCTCTGCCCTGGTGTGAGCGCCGAGGGCAACCATGTCAGCATACGTTCATTGAGGGCCACGGATGCGGCGACAAGGCGAATTTCCTCTTCGTCCTTGATGGCGCGCAGTTTTTCCACCAGGCCGTCCGCAGGCATGAGGGTCAAGCCCGGCTCCAGACGCTGAACAAAGGCGTGGGCCAGGTGTTCGGCCTCTATACCGATGGTGCCTGTACTCCCGTAAAGCTTTTTAAGCAGAAGATGCAGTTCTTCGGATGACGCGCCGCGGTAAATGAGGATACGCGCTCTCTCCCAGAGCAGTTCGGCGGTTCCTTCGTAACGGGGATCCGTGCAGAGCCAGTCCCTGCCGTCTGAGTCGATGATAAGACAGCCGGAACTTTCATTACACTGACAGTCGTGCAACTCGAAGCCAGAAAGGTAGAAGCGGTTCGCGCTCTGACTGACGAGCAGGGCGCTCAGCCCCTTTTCATGCATGAGCCTGCGCAAGTTTTCCCGGCGCGCGGCAAAGGTTTCTCGTTCCATGGTCAAATTGCTTTAGTTCGTGGTTTCTGTAATGCCAGAGTTTCCGCGCAACGGTTCCCCGGGTTTGGCCTTGGATCCAGACTGCACGATGCGGCTGTTCGGTGGCACGCTGTGGGTAAGCCAGACATTGCCGCCGATCACCGAACCCGCGCCGATAGTGACGCGACCGAGTATGGACGCACCGGCGTAAACAGTGACGTTGTCTTCCAGAATGGGATGGCGCGGTATGCCCTTGACAAGAGTGCCGTCGGCATTCTTGGAGAAGGACAGGGCGCCCAGGGTCACACCTTGATAAAGGCGGCAGCCCGTGCCGATGATGCAGGTTTCGCCAATAACCACACCGGTGCCGTGATCAATAAAGAAGTGGGATCCTATCTTTGCTCCTGGATGGATGTCGATGCCGGTGCGGGAGTGTGCCATTTCCGCGATGATGCGGGGAATGAGGGGCACCTTGAGTTCATACAGGGCGTGGGCCACGCGGTGGTGGATCATGGTGAGCATGGAAGGGTAGCAGAACACGGTTTCGCCCGGGCTGGTGGCTGCGGGGTCGCCTTCGTAGGCCGCGCGGGCGTCTTCGATGAGCATATCGCGCAGGGCGGGTACGCTCTGCATGAACTTCATGGCCATTTCCCGGGATGCCACTTCACAGCCGCGGCAGTCGTTCACATAGTCGGCGCAGGCGAAGCAGCCGCCGCGGTGTATCTGCTCGGAGAGCATACGGAAAACGGAGTCAAGGTTGGCGGCCACATGGTAGCGCAGGGATTCGCGGTGTACCTGAGAGGTGCCAAAGTAGCCGGGAAAGAACACGGCCTTCAGGCGTTCCATCATTTCGTGGAGTACGTCTTGAGAAGGCAGTGGTGTGGTGCAGTCCTTGGGGGAGAGTACCTGCGCCAGAGCCGCGGGACAACACAGCGCTTCCGTGATTTCTTCCAGTTCACGGACGCGGGACAGGGCGATCTCCGTTTGCGAGGAACGACAGGGAGTCATGTTCAATCCTTGAGGAAAAGAGCGGTTGAGAAGTGGCGCGCCCTAAACTCATATTGAGATGGATTCGCGCAGACAGTGTGGAAGACACGGCGTCCAGCAAGAGGAACAATGTGTGACCAATGGCATCGGAACGATTCATGGCGAAGCTCTAGGGGTTTAGTCGGGTTCAGGCTTGCCAGGATCGGAGTTGTCATCTCTGGTAAACATCCTCCAGATCACGGATTCTTCGCCGTTGCACTGTTTCTTTTCCGGGGTGACGTAGAGTATGGGCCTGCCTTGCCAAAGATAGGTCAGGCTGTTATCGGGCGCGATTTGGCAGTGCATCCGAGCGGCAATATCCTCGGGCGCAAGGGTGCGCGGATTCACGCCCAACTCTTCCAATTGTTCGCGCAACAATTCTTCCACACGGGCCGCTACCTGAAGGTTGGGTTTGGGAATGTCGGGCATGGAACCTCGAAAAAGTTGAAGGGTGCGTCTTCCGCATGACTCTCATGGTACTCATTTATTTTTCGTTGGCAAGGTTTCTGAAGGCGAGGCTTGCGCCGGAAAAGCGTTTTTGTCAATCAGTTTTTCTCAATGCGGTTTTTTGGTTTGAAATAAAAGGCATTTTGTATTAATCATAATACTATAAGTTAGCGCAGGGCAGGGGCGCGTATGCCAATAACACTTGAAGCAAAGGGCTTCAGGTGTTGACTGCGAAAGGTATACCTTTAAACATCCACTGTTCCAGGGAGGTATTATGCGAAAATTTGCGGTGCTTCTGGCGGGCATGGGTCTGGCTTTTGGCATGACGGTTGCGGCTCCTTCGGCATCCGCCTATGAGGCCATCTGCGGTCCTTTGGGCGTCCTTCATTACCAGAAGGAAAAATCCTACGGCGGTTATGTACTCTACACAAACCACCTTGGAGGAAAAAAAACCTACCTTATTGATCTGGAGGGCAATGTCGTTCACGAATGGAACCATGGACGGCAGGCATTCATGGCGGAACTTCTGCCTAATGGGCATCTTCTCCGCGCCGAGCAAGGTCCGGGAAGCCCTGTCACCTTCGGCGGATGGCATGGGTCACTCCGAGAATACGACTGGGATGGCAAGGTGGTATGGGAATATACTATACGCGATGCGAATAAAGTCGCTCATCATGGCTTCGATCGCCTGCCCAACGGCAATACGGCCATACTCATGTGGGAAAAGATGTCCTGGGATGAGATGGTCGCCAAGGGGCGTGACTCCAAGGATCCCACAATTTACAAGGACGGATTCAAATATCCCGATGGTAGCGTGCTGGAAGGTGTGTGGCCCGACGCTCTTGTTGAAGTCAGTCCCGAGGGGAAAATTGTCTGGGAATTTCATGTTAAAGATCACATAGGCACGGGTAAGGACGAATGGAACCCGAACTACCATCTGCCCTTTGGCTATATGCCCGCCTACTTTGCCGGACCGGACTGGACGCATTGGAATTCCGTCCGTTACAATCCCAAGACGGATCAGTATCTTGTGAACTCCCGCGACTGGGGAGAAATGTACATCATTGACCGCAAAACAAAGAAAATGGTCTGGCGCTGGGGGAACCCCTACGCCTACGGAGCTGGCGTCAGGGAACAGGGCTACGCCCGTAACGGCGATCAAATCCTCTTCGGCTCCCATGACTGCAACTGGCTACCGAACGGAAACGTGAGCATTTTCGACAACGGCACCATGCGCCCGAGCGGCAATAACAGTGCGGTCTATGAAATAGAACGCGACGGCACATTCAACGGCGGCAAAATTGTTTGGTCGTTCAAGACCAATGATCCTAACAGCTTCTATTCCGACTATCAGAGTTCTGCACAGAAATTACCCAACGGCAACTGGCAGATCACGGCCACCAATAACGGCCATGTCTTTGAAGTGACGCCCAAGGGCGAAGTTGTTTGGGAATTCCTCAACCCCATTTCCGGCGACGATGTTTATTGCGTCAAGAAAGACAGCAATCCCTGGACGCAGATACACCGCGCTTTCCGTTACGCCGCCGATTCACCGCAACTCAAGGGACGCGAACTTAAGCCCGTCCGCAAGCTGGCGCCTTCCTGCCCTGACTGGAAGACACTGCTGGACTATAAGGCTTCTCCCAATGGCAATCGTCCGCCCAAGGTGGAAAACCCTGCCTCTTCAGACGGGAAGAAATAGAGTTTAGCTTTTTAGTTTTTCCGCATGAAACGGTAAAAAGAACGCCCCGTCTTTCAAAACTAAACGAAAAGCCCTGGCTGAAGGCCTTGCCTCGCCGGGGCTTTTCCACGCAAGGCAATTCGCTTGCCCCCATCGGATACGAAAACCTGAGCGGTCTCTGAAAAGGCGTGGCGGAAAGAGAGTATCACTTTTTCAATGACAAACATTTTGTTTTGTGCTACCTTCTAAAAAA
>CAZWBH010000047.1:0-12126 GCA_964632155.1 uncultured Mailhella sp. | reverse complement strand
TGATCCTCCGCCCCCTGTTTGCTTGCCGTGGGCTGGTGGACTTTTTCTGGAGCGGCCTGCTGTGACTCATCCGTTCCTGCCGGGGGAGCGGCGTTTCCCGTTTCGTTAATCTCCGTCCCGCCGTTGTTCGGAGTGCTTGTGTCGTCAACCTCGCCTTGATCGGTAGTCCCGGCCTGATCCTCCGCCCCCTGTTTGCTTGCCGTGGGCTGGTGGACTTTTTCTGGAGCGGCCTGCTGTGACTCATCCGTTCCTGCCGGGGGAGCGGCGTTTCCCGTTTCGTTAATCTCCGTCCCGCCGTTGTTCGGAGTGCTTGTGTCGTCAACCTCGCCTTGATCGGTAGTCCCGGCCTGATCCTCCGCCCCCTGTTTGCTTGCCGTGGGCTGGTGGACTTTTTCTGGAGCGGCCTGCTGTGACTCCTCCACCGCTTCGACGTTCTCTTGCGAAGTTACCGCGGGATGAGCGCTCTGCGCCTGGGATGAACCAGCATTTCCTGCGGGAGTATTTTGTCCGTTGAGGGACAACCATACTCCCAGGGCGCAGAAGCCAATAAGTATAGCTATTATGGCAAGGAGATCGTCTAGTGCTGTTGGCTTTTTCTTTTGTGGAGTAATTGAAGGAAGACGTTCAGAACCCGACACCGCTTCTTTAACTTGAAAACGGGCTTTGCCATGTTGAGGCAGGGCGAGCTTGAACAGCTTTTGCAGTTCGCCGACAGATCGTATGCGCGTTTTGCTGTTCAGGTCGAGGCATCTTGTCACGATATTGGCCACCGTGGAATCCGATGCGGCAACGAGATCGCTGTAAGCAAGCTCTATGGGATCTTTTTCTCCGTGAATGACGGCAAGTTGCCTTGCGTTGGAATCGGGAGGCGGGTTTCCCATGAGGCAGCGGTAGATGACGGCGCCCACGGCATAGATGTCCGTCCACGGCCCCTGGGAGCTGGCCAGGGCGGTATGCTGTTCAGGAGGTGCGTATTCGGGGGTGAAAACAATGGTGAAGCCGTGGGTAAGCTGCCCCATGTCGGAACGGGCGGCGCCGAAGTCGATGAGAATGGGGGTGGCGTTGCCCGTCAAATAGATATTCGAAGGCTTGATGTCCCGGTGCAGAAAATTGTTCGCGTGAAGCGTGGCCAGGCCGTCAAGCAGAGGGCCGAGCCATTGTTTCACGGCCTGAATATGCATTTTGGATCCTGGGCACTTCTTGAGCACGGCATCCAGGGTTTCCCCCACCAGGTAGGGCATGACCAGATAGGCGGTGCCGTTTTCCTGGAAGTAATCCTGGATGGCAACAATGTTCGGGTGAGAGAATTTTGTGAGGGTCTGAGCTTCTCTCAAGAAGGAATCCATGCCCCTGGCAAAGTTGTCCCTGCTTTCCTCTCCCTCTGCGGGGTATACCGTTGTGCCATGGCGTTCGGCCACGCCGCGGGGAAAGTATTCCTTGATGGCATGACGCGTGTTGAGTTGACTGTGCCTGGCCTGGTAGGTGACGGCAAAGCCGCCCTGACCAAGGACGGACTCAACCATGTAGTTTCCATGGAGGATAATGCCTTTTGCTAATGTTGTCATAGCGTTATCCGTATTTTGATAAGCAGGAAAAGCGCCTGATTTGCAGGGTACAGTCAGCCCTGCTACCGGGAAGAGGTGTCGTTAGTTCGCTTTGGGGGCGTGCCTTGGCTTCAGATTTCTCGTGTTTTTACTCCTCGTCGGTTGGCACAGGAGTTTTCTGATCCTGTTTTCGGAGAGTTTAGTTTTGGCTGGGCTTTTTACCCTCTGCTCCTACGCCAGCGGCGGATCCCTGCGTAAGGCTTTCCGCTCCTGTCGGGGGAGCGGCGTTTCCCGTTTCGTTAATCTTCGTCTCGCCGTTGTTCGGAGTGCTTGTGTCGTCAACCTCGCCTTGATCGGTAGTCCCAGCCTGATCCTCCGCCCCCTGTTTGCTTGCCGTGGGCTGGTGGACTTTTTCTGGAGCGGTCTGCTGTGGCTTCTCCGCCGGTTTGGCGTTCTCTTGCGAAGTTACCGCGGGAGGCGTTTGATCCGCGGGGCTGGAGAAATGTTTCACCACGACATAGCCCCCCAGAAGGATCACGATCACCACAAGGAGAATACAAGCCTGAGGGAGAAGAGGTGGAAAGATCGGCTTTTTTATGCGCGGCTCCTGGATAGAGGGCGCAGGCTCATCGCCAGACAGGCACTCGACTATCTGCAAGGTCACATTGTCCTTGCCGCCAGCCTCAAGCGCCGCCTGGAGCAGCGTGTCAACGCTTTCCTGAACGTTCGGGCAGGTCTTGAGCGTGGTTGCGATTTTCTCGTCTTCCACCATGCCCCAGAGGCCGTCGGTACAGAGGAGAAACTTGTCCCCCCGGCAGTACGCTACCTGCTCCGGCTTGCAGTAATTGGCTTTCACGTTGCCGCCAAGGGCCTGGGTGATCACATTCTTGGGCGAGGCCTTGGCCTGTTCCTCGGTAATGAGGCCCGAGGAAAGCATATCCTGAACAGAAGAATGGTCTCGTCCCAACTGCTGGAGTTTGCCCTGGGAGAATTTGTAGACGCGGCTGTCGCCGGCATGGATATGCCAGGCGCAGTTTGGGGTAAGCAGGAGGACGACAATCGTCGTGCCGCAGCCGCGAAGCTCGGCGTTGTCTTCCCCAAGCTTCTGGACACAGCTATCTGCGTAAAGAAGGGCTTGGGAAAGTGCTTCGCCCGGATGGTCGGAAGCGTTTTGCATGGCCTCGCAGAAGGCCTTGATGGCGCACTGCGAGGCCACTTCGCCACCCGCGTTGCCGCCTATGCCATCGGCCACCAGGATAAGTTCGCCCATCGGCACGCTGAACCAGCCAAAGGCATCTTCGTTGTTACTGCGAACATTTCCCGTATGTGTTGCCTGGGCTATGCGCACGGAATGGTGCAAGGTTTTCATGGAAGGTTTCCTTTTCTGTTATCCCTGGCGGGGAATGGCAACAAAAATAAACATGTGCTGTCCCATTTCCAGAAGGTCGCCATGTTGGAGTTCAATCTGACCGATGACTTCCTTGCCGTTGATCTTGCTACCGTTGGTGGAAAGTTCGTCTTCAAGGATAAAACGCCCGTTGCGGTAGAGTATGATGGCGTGCTCCTTGGAAAGCTGCGTGTCCTCAATGTAAAGATCGTTGGCCTTGTCGCGGCCAAGGCTCTGGCGCCCCTCATGCAGGGGAAAGGCCTTGCCTTTCACGTCGATGTCATAGCTTACCAGCCAGCCCACAAGCCGCCCCCTGCCGGATTCGCCCTGGGGATTGCCATTGGCGTACTGGACAACGGTATGTTCCGGCGCGGCAGGATTGCCTGTGAACTGGACAGTGCGGCGATCGTCGTTGCCGACATCTCTTGGATTGATGGCGGCGGTAGGCTGTGATCCGATGGTGGCCTCTTTGGGGTCGACGGCCCCGGATCCGGGGCGGACAGCTTCGCCGCACCAGGGACAGAAGGTTGCGCCTTTAGGAATGATGTGGCCGTTGGTACAGCGCTGGAATGTTTCAACCATGGTAGTCTCCTTGCATGACAGTGCGCAGACGGGCCTGCGTTTTGCCAAAATAGAGTTGATCGCCCGCATGAAGGATGCAGGGGCGGTTTATGCGTTCCCCGTTCACAAAGGTTCCGTTGGTGGACTGGGTGTCTGTGACGCGGCATTCCTGCCCGATGACCTCAATGCAGGCGTGTTTGCGGGAAACCGTGGGGTCATTGACAACGATCTCATTATCCCTGGAGGCGCCAAGCCTGGTTTTGCCGTAGGGCAGGGGAAAGCTTGCGGATTGAGTGACAAGCTCAAGAACAAACGGGCTTTGCGAGGATCCATGACTGTCGGGAACAACAAGGGTGTGCTCTTCCTCTGCACTTTGGGCCGCAAGTTTTTTTCTGCGCACCATGAAAAAGACGAGCGCGAGCAGAGCAATCCCCAGAACTGCGGCGCATGCCATGCCTATGGGGGTGGAGCAGAAATCGAGCGCTTTTTGCACGCTGTTTTTTTCAGGTTCCGGGCTTGGTTCCGGCGCTTTTTTTGTTATCGGGGCATTCAGGGCGACATCGACGGATAGGGCGCCATTGCCGGTTTTCTGGGTGAGAACAGCGCTTAGCGGCTGCTTTGTAACCACAAAGTCTGCGGGAGCGGTAAATGAGAACTGATACTCGCAACCCCTTGCTTCTTTTTGGCGCTGGGCCTGCAGAAGGGTGAAAATGCCCGACGCGGCGGACAGGGGGCTGTCCACGGCCTGAAAGACGCCGTCCGTTTCCTTGGCAAGCGTTTGCAACTGTTCCTGATGAACTTTCTGATCCTTGTGTTTTTCCGGAAGGGCGATGGTCGAGATGCGTGCGTGGGCGTCCTTGGCGGCCTGAATAACTTCTTTGAGTTCGCCCGCGCCTTCGTTGTGCCCATCGGAGACGACGAGCATGTTTTTTGCTCCGGAAAGCGGCTTCAACAGGCTGACCCCTTCAAGAAGGGCCTTATAGAGGACGGTGTTGGCGCCGCCCTGCCTGAGTCCGCTGAGTGCGGCTTCAATGTTTGCCTGACTGTCGGTGAAGGCCGAGGCAAGCTGGACGGTATCATTGAAGGCCAGGATGGCGATTTGCTCCTCTTCGCCCAGGTGATGAAGGTAATCCTTGAGCGCGGTCTTGATTGCTTCCAGGAAGTCGTCGCTCAGGCTCTTGCTCGTGTCGATGGCAACAAGCAGTCTTCTGGCGCCGCTGCTGTCACGGAGGACTTTGATGTCGCCAGGCGCCAGAGGGGGTTCAAGCCCCGGAAGTGACAGGGAGATATTTTCCTTGGTGGCGTCACTGGCCGGAAGTGTGGCTTTAAGAGTGATGGTTGGCCACGCGCCGCAGTCGGCGCTTTCTACCGTCATAGCGGCGGGGGCATCGGGAGCTGGATACGCCGGTGTGCCACAGAGGCACAGAGCCATGAGCAGGAACAGACAAAGGGTCTTATGCATAGCTATTCTCCCTCGACAAAAGATATGTGGTTGGCACGGAGAAAATGGATCAAATCCCTGGCGGGCAGGGCAATGGAAAATTGACTGTTCAGCACTTTGTCGGGAGCAACAAGCGTGTTGATGCCGACAACAGAGCCGTTTTCCTTGACCAGAGGGCCACCGCTGTTGCCCTGGGCAACTTGGGCGGTGTGCAGAACGTAGGCGACGCCGTTTATGTGTTGCTCGGCGCTCACGTTGCCCGAGGTGAGAATGACTTCGGGTATTTCCTGTGCTTGGAGTTCGTGGCTGATGACAAAGCCAGGGTAGCCCCAACTGGAGACTCTGGCGCCTCTTTCCACGCGCGGACAGAGAGGAAGGCAGAAAACGCTGTTCACGTCAGTTTCCAGAACGGCGTAGTCCTGTTCCGGATTCTGACTGACGGCCATGAGCCGCGCACTGTGCCAGCTCCCCAGAGTCTTGCTGATGATGCTGATTTCTCTTGCGTTTTCAATCACATGGCGATTGGTCACCAGGATGTTGGGTTTGATGAAGAAGGCCGAGCCTTGATGGAAGCCTTGACCGACATTGACCGCCACAAGAACCGTGGCCCGCTCAATACGCTCTTGCAGGCTTTGCGCAAGCTGTTCCCGCGGGGAGGATCCGGGATTTTGGGTGTTAATATTGGTGGGAAAGGCCTCATAGAGCGCCAGGGTAAGAGCCAGAACGCAAAAAGCGCCGAGGACTTTGGGGAAGAGGGGATTTTGCCGACGCGGGACGGCGGGCGATGGGGCGCGACCGAGAGATTTTGGGGGCAGAAGTTCGCTCAGGGAACACTGGTAGGAGCCAAAGCTGATGCGATCTTCTTCGCGGATAGAGGCGCTTGTTATCCTTTTGCCGTTGACAAAGGTGCCGTTGCTTGAACCGCAGTCAGAGATCTCCACTTGCCCGTCGTTCAGTACTTGGAGTACGGCATGCTTGCGCGAAATGCTGATATCCTTGATGCGGATATCGTTGTCTGCGGCGCGACCGATGGTGTATATTTGCGTCTTCATGAGACGTGCTTCTTTTTAAATGCGGCCACGACGTTTGGTCGTGTGAGGTAGTAGATGGTCAGGATAGCGCAAATAAGACATATGACAAATAAAACTATTTCAGGTATAAAATTACTACGCTCAGAGTGGGAAATATTGGAAATGAAAATAATAGCAACAACAGTGATAATGATTATGACAATGCCTGAACTTATAATATACCAAATCCTTGCCCAATTTCGCAGTTTGTATATTTTATAAAGAAAAAATATAGTTATGCACATACTGCCAATATCTTTAGTAATTTCTCTGGAAAGTGGAGAATATGAATAAGAAGGATCATAGGTTGAAATTGTATAGAAGATGGAAATAATCCATATCAGGATATTTAAAAAGATAACAATTTTTATCTCCGTGGGAGGCGTGTCGGCGAGCGTGGCTGAACCTGAACCTTCAAAATTATGTTGGATTGGCGCGCGCATCGCGTCTTGGGGCGCCTGGGGCGAACTTTGTGCGAGCAGTTCGGCAACGCTTGTGCTAATACTCCCCAGCCGTATCTGGTCAGTGGGAGACACCGCTCTGGAGGCGACGCGTTCCTCGTTGACAAAGGTTCCGTTTTTTGAAGAAAGATCCTCAATCCGCCACGTCCCATCGTTTTGCCGGAGCAACGCCGCGTGGTAGCGGGAGACCTTGTCGTCATTGAGGCAGACGTCGTTATCCGCTACGCGGCCAATGCGGATATGCCCGGCGTCTGCTGAGCGTGGGGCTATGCCCTCCATGGGCGCCCCGCACTTTGAACAGAAGACGGAACCTGGCAGGACGGGAGAATGGCAGTTTGGGCAGTCCATGATAGTCCCCTTTAGAGTTTTTCCACATCTTTGGGTTCAACAGGAGGTGTTTGCCAGGCGGAAGCGTCATCTTGCCTGGCCGGAGTGGAGGAAGGAATCGGGGGAGGTGCGGCGCGGCGAACTTTCCGCACGCTGTTGCCTGTATTGATCTTCGCATTCTTTACGCTTTGGTAAACCGTATCATCGGTCAGTGGCTTTGGAACAAAAGGCGGTACTTCTGGCGGAGGAGATATTTCCATCGATGGAATCAACTTCCCATAGACGATATGATGATCAACGTATGCATGTGGCCCGATACGGCGGCGGACGACAGTGGACGTGCCGTACTCATCGACATAGGCTGGCGCATACGCGGCAACATCGAATGGCGGATCCTCCGTCATCGAGCAACCTGTAACGGCAAGAGAAAGGATGAGAAGGGCAGAGAGGAGAAAAATTCGGCAGGGCTTTTTCACGGAAGGCTCCTCTGCGCAAAAGCGGATACGGAGAATAAAGGGTATGGCGGTCGGTTCATGGCAACATCCCTTAGAGTTTTTCCACATCTTTGGGTTCAACAGGAGGTGTTTGCCAGGCGGAAGAATCTTTCAGATTGGGCGGGGTGGAGGAAGCGGCAGTACGCTTTTTTTTCGCCCGGGCCTTTTTCTTTTGTTCTTCCTGGGCAAGGCGGGTGGCTTCCTCAGCTTGCCGCCGCTGTTCTTCCAGGTTTCGGTAGAATTGCGCCTGTTGCTCGGCCTGTTCCCGTTGGTACTGTTCCTGCTGTTTCTGGTATTCCCGCTGCCTCAATTCCTGGAGGAATTGGTTGGCGAGACCATTCCCGTGGAACGCGGCATTTTGTATCCAAGCTAAGGCATTCGCCTTTTCACTTTCAGCGCCGTAGTACCAAAGATACAATCCATAATTATACATAGCCGAAACATGACCTTCTTGAGCGGCTTCGAGGAAATACTGCCCAGCGATATAGGGATTTTTGGGCACATAGTTGCCCTCTACATAGAGGAGGCCAAGATTATTTTTTGCAATAACTAAGCCTTTTTCCGCGGCTTTTTGATATTTCTCATACGCTTGCGCATAATTCCCGGCCTTTGCGTAGGCGACGCCTTCGTTGTTGAGCGTCGCCGCATCCTTCAGCAAGGAGCAGCCCGTGCAGGAAAAGGAAAGGATGAGAAGGGCAGAGAGGAGAAAAATTCGGCAGGGCTTTTTCACGGAAGGCTCCTCTGCGCAAAAGCGGATACGGAAAATAAAGGGTGTGGCGGGCGGTTCATGGCAACATCCCTTAGAGTTTTTCCACATCTTTGGGTTCAACGGGAGGTGTTTGCCAGGCGGAAGCGTCATCTTGCCTGGCCGGAGTGGAGGAAGGAATCGGCGAAGGCGCGGACTGGCGAGTTTTCGTTGGCTTCTTAGTTTTCTGCGAAGTCTCCTGCCGAGGATTATACGTTGTATCCGGGAGGCTGATAGTGTCGCTGGCAGGGGCAGGAGGGGATGGTGGAATAGTCTCGTATTGCGGTGATGGCTCATTGAGAATACGGACTTTAACGTAAGTTGGCAGGCCAGGAAAAGGATAACCGTGTTGTGATATAGGAACGAGTATTTCGCCTGGCTCTAGAACAAAGTTCTGCTCATTTTCTGCCTCAGAGTTTGTTGAACTCTCCATCAGCGCGCAGCCTGTGCAGGCAAGGTTAAGAATAAGAAGAAGTAGGATGTTCAAATGAGCTTTCATGGAAGGATTACTCGGAAGCGAGGATACGGAAAATAAAGGGTGTGGCGGGCAGTTCATGGCAACATCCCTTAGAGTTTATCAATGCCGCTTGGCTCTCAAGGTACACTTTGAGCGGCGATTAAGTATGTTTTTTCGCGGAAGGCCAGGGCGCATGGTTGGAAACTGTGCCAGCTTTCAGCTAAAAATGCTCTAATTGGACATATCATGAATTAACTCCGTGTAAAGATGCGGTCATTTAATATCTAAATTTTCTTTCGAGTAGTTATACATACTCGATTCTAAAAAATCAACTGCTATACAGGAGAAATGGAAAAAAAAGAAAAACTGGCAATTTACTTTATGCCAATAATTTTAAGGAGATATCGGGACAAGGCCGGACTCTCCCAACAAGAACTTGCCGACAAAATCGGTGTCAGCAAAGGGTTCATTTCAGCGCTGGAAGGGGGAAGGAGCGTTCCAAACCTTGACCGTCTGCTCCAGATAGCAGAAGCTTTTGGATTGATGCCGGGCGCTTTGGTTGATGACCTTCTAAAAGAAATCCGCAAGAGCATGGTTTCACCGCACTGGAGTATCAATCCCAAGCCAAAACAAACTGCTGATATTTGACCTGTCCACTCTCCAATCTTTGCTTGTTCCGTGATACTTGCCGCGCAATTCCGCCCAGAAAGGCGAGGACTGGCATTTTTCCACTCAAATACAAGAATCAAATGAAAACCTTTTTATCCTGCTATAAAGAATTAGACCCAAGAGCATACTACTCATCTTTATAAAAAAATAAGATTATCATCAATATATAGGGAGAGAGAAATAATAAAGTTGCTTGCAACCAACTCCATGACCATACTTCAACAGCGGCATACATACCAAATATTGTCCCTAATAAGGGTGTATAAGAAGCAATTAAAGCAACAATACCTGAAATGATTTGAACCCAACCCAAAAAAGTATGAAAAAAGGAATATATGGCAACCAGTTGTACAATGCCGATTAATAAATATATTAACCATAATAACATAGTTACTCCTTCAAAAAAATTAACTGTTGGATCAAGTGGAAACTACTACTTTATACATGAGTATGTATGACCATCTTCATCAGGAATACCTCTTAATTTACCATTATGTATGATTAGATCTATTGACTCAGTTTCATAATATTGAGTAATTTTCTGTCCATCTGTATTATGAAAAATAAAAGCGCGAGGATGATTTATTACCTGTATATGATTTTCATTTAATACGCTTTTTGTTCTATACATACAATTGAATGTTAATTTTACATGTTTAACTATATCATCATGATAACCATCATCTTTATATCCATCGCTTTCAAAATATTCTACTCGTTCAATTGGCAAACCAAGCAAACTGATTATATCTTCTTCTGTAGTTTTATTTATATATAAATTAATGTATTCATATTGTGAAGTTATATAATCAATTTGTGTGGCATTTTTCAAAAAATTACTGGAACACCCACATAATGACAAACATATAATCGATATTAATGAAAAATGCCACACGTTAAATCTCCATTAATTGAGTGAAAAATTTTTAACAATTTTTCTTTTATCGAAATATATAATAAGTGTTTTACTTTGTGATTCTATATTTTGTGCAACGGATTCTGTAGCTTCGGAACCAAGGTCAAGTGCCGTTGAACTTGCAACGGCGCCGCCAACAACGCCTCCTTTCTCAGCGGCTGCAGCTCCAACTTTTGTTCCAGTCTGTGCCACTGCAACCATACCTGCTTTACGTGTTGTATTGGCAAAAAATTTATTCATTCCTGATGATTCTTTGGTATACGTCCATATTTCACCACTCTTTTCTTTTGCTATGTTTGTTGGCTCACCATAGATTTTTTTTACTTCGTCCTGTGTTGTTACTCCAGATATTAAATGAGCTTTTACCTCATCTTGTGAAAAAGAACTTCCCCCGATACTTGGAATACATCCAAAAAGACTAAAAGCTATGACTAACACAAAGCCCACAAAAAGTGACCGTTTCTCAGACATGTTATCCTCCTTGTTTGGTACCGTCTGAAAGGCATTATTTATGAATTTTAGTTCATAATTTTGATAAATGTCAATATCTATAATTCATATTTTTGGTAAAAATTTTCACTATTCTCCCTTAAAAAGGAGTCAGGATAGTATGACCGCAAACCTCAACGAGAACGCATTTTTGAAAAAACTTGGCAGTAGGATAAAAGTATTACGCGTTGCACAAGGTTTTTCTCAAACGCAATTAGCTGATTCTGTCGGCATGAGTCAACGGTATCTTAGCGAAATCGAAGCAGGTAAACGGAACATTTCTATCTATTTTCTCAAAATATTGGCTGAAAGGCTTTCTATTTCTCTTCCAGAGCTTCTTGATTTTAATGATGTTCAACAGCGGGAAGACATTTTAAAAGATCTTAATATTTTTCTACAAAATCTCTCACGCGATCAATTGCTTTTTCTCAAAAGAGCAACACACTTATTTTAATGATGACAGTATTTTTATTTTTTTAGATAGAAAGAAAGTGATGAGAACTGCCCCTTCTTTTCCAGTAGTCTTAGAAACAAAAGTTGTGCTCCAGTTCCAGCTTGCAGGAGATGGATTGGGCAACCCTTCGTCCTACACCCATTAACCAGGTGTAAAGGTGCCACTCTGGCGTGTCATTGCAAGCCAAAACAAACTGCGAGCGTGTCACCTTTGAGATGTTTTTCTCCAAAAAATCATCAGAAATTTCAAAGAATTAATTTTGTAAATTCAATCCTGAAGTGACATTCTCCAAACGTTTACTCTCTGATCTGTCGCATCGTTCTTTCCGCCCTCTCATCCCGCTGCACACATTCAGCGCGCCATCATTGTAGGGTTTTCAGCTAAAATGAGAATGGTGGTCTTGCGTCATCCAGCACGACGCATGTCGACTATATGTAGACAGATGCGGGCTTGCGACGATCTGGGCACTCCGTTGAGCAGAAAAAAAGAGTTGAGAATGGAAGCCCTTTTTAAGGGTTTTTTGCACGATACATGAGAACAAAACAGCTCTGCCGCGTGTCGCTTTTGACACAAAACCAGGGCTGTTTTTTTTTACGTTTCGGATTATGCAACACCGCTATTTTCCGTAGGCTGATCCGTAGCAGTCACCGGGTCTCATTCTCAATCCTTTGAAAAAGTGGGAGAGATTTGGGAGAAAACGGCAATTACAAGAAAAAGGGGTTATGACTTTTTGCCATAACCCCTTGAAATATCTGGCTCCCCGAGACGGACTTGAACCGCCAACCTAGTGATTAACAGTCACCCGCTCTGCCTATTGAGCTATCGGGGAAGAAACAACTGCTGTGAACAATCTCCTAGTCGATTTGTATCGCATAGTCAAGCAAAAAATACGCTGCCATGTTTTTTTGATGAATTTTTCAACGTAGATCAAGACAGATCTCAAACTCATCTATCTCTTTGCCGGTGCCTTTCTCTTTGAATAAATCCTGAATCAGTGATATCTTTACCCTAGCGAATTATTTATCCATAACATATATGATGATACGGAAGCAATTCTATCTCCCCTAACATTAACATACGCAGAAAAATTGAGTTCAATTCCCAGGCTCCT
>CAZWBH010000046.1:0-12641 GCA_964632155.1 uncultured Mailhella sp. | reverse complement strand
CCAAAGCCCCCTCCAGGGGGCTTTGGTGGTTATGGGGGAGCGTAAAAGAGAAGGGGAAAACTCTTTCCGCATACTTCCTTAGCCTCCGCCATATTCTTGAAATATTTTTCAGGAGGAGAAACCATGAAAAAAATTGATGCCCATGCCCATGTCGGACACTTTGGCAGTTGGGCCAATGTTGGCATGACCGCTGATGAAATGGTCGTCGCCATGGACAGGAACGACATTGAGCGTGCTATCATCAGTTATATGGATAACTCCGTCACCGAAGACGCCGTCAGGCGTTATCCCAAGCGCTACGCTGGACTCGTCTGGGTGAATCCCTACAAGGCCGAAACGGATCTCCCTCTAGCCGAACGCCTCATTCGCGAAGGCTTCAAGGGCATTAAATTGCACCCTCTCTTTGACGCGTACACTGCCAACGACGCTGTGGTACACCCCGTTATGGAACTGGCGGGAAGGCTTGGCGTTCCGGTATTCGTACACTCAGGGCATCCGCCTTTCTCTCTGCCGCACAGCATAGCCCAACTGGCCTGGGATTTCCCGTCCATCCCTGTAGTTATGGTACATATGGGGCACGGTCACGGCGTCTATATTCAGGCAGCTCTCGACCTCGCACGCAAAATCAGCAATCTCTATCTGGAAACTTCCGGCATGCCCATGCACACCAAGATCCGCGAGACCTACGAAATGGTGGGGCAGGATCGGATATTCTGGGGTAGCGATGCACCCTTCCATCTGTATGAAGTTGAGATATTGCGCACAGAGCTTTGCGGACTTGGCGATTCGGCACTGGAAAACATTTTCTACAATAACATTAAAAACTTTCTTGGCCTGTAAGTTACGGTTGGAACGTTCTGCAACACCCTCTTTGCAGTCCATTCTCTTTCCGTGAGCGTTGCCGATTTTTGTTGAATCTCTGCGGAAAAATGCCCAAGGAGACGTTTCACAGCTTGAGAAACGTCTCTCTGTATCAGGCATGTGCTGTTTTGCGCGCCTATTGTGCGGCAAACAGGGTACAGCGTGGAAAGATGCCTGCTGAAGGGCTTTTTCGTCAGAGGTGCGATATATACAAACTCCAAAAAGAACGTTCTTTTTGCACAGAATAAATCTGTTAACAATAGCTTTTTCCTGCGACAGTATATAAAAAGCAACAGGTTGGAAACTTGAACAAGGATTCCAGCAAAGTATCCCAAGGAGAAAGCGATGAACATTTATGAAGACGCAACTCGCGGCGTCGCCGAGGTTCAGGCTTGTTTAGGTGATGCCTGCACCTTTGGTCTGGGCCGTGCAGCTGGATTATCAGAAGGTCAGAGAGTGGTATGGAAAGGCGGCTGCTCCGGGCAGTATGCCCGCACAATGGCCTGCCTTGGGATAGGTACACCTTGGGCCTGGGCGTTCCTCAGGACAACAAAAAGGCCTTGGAATGGTTTCAAAGTGCGGCGGAGCGGGGGAATGCCGATGCCCAGGTGGCCTTGGGAAGGATTTACGGCAATGGCGAAGACGATCCGAAAAATTTTAGAAAGGCGAGAGAGTGATTTAACAGGGCAACTTCACAAGGGAATGATGAGGCTTAGTTGTGTTTAGGTGATCACACTATTTAATAAGGTTTGATCTGCTGAGGGGAAAAGTTCTGAGCATTTTCCGGATCAGCCGTAGATATTCTCTTGCCTGTAATTAAACCTGAATTCACATCGTTTCAAAGCGAAACGTCTTTTGATATCTCGGATCATCAAGGCCATCGTATCCACGCCATCCGCCTGAATGAATGATGTGTTCAAGTTCTACCCGTCTTCAGATGATTCCCCGCAGAGACAGGGACAATTTCTGTACAGACTCGTCCATTTCTTTTTACCAAGCCGAAAAATCATGATTTTCCTCGCACGTCAGGGGGCGCGAATACCCCCGAACTCTTCGTGCGTCAAAACAGCGTTCGTCGACTTCAAGCTTCCTTTACAGAAAATTCCCCTTCACGGTAGCGGGCAATTTTCTCCCTGTGCTATCTGTTTACGGTATATCGTTAATCCCTGCCAATGTTGTAATCTGTGATGCCTTTAAATCAACGAAAAAAACCTCACAATATGCCGGAGTTCAGTTTCGGAAAGTTTGGAACGATATATTTGCCAGTTTTCCTTGTCATGTCTGGCGTTATGGCCTGTTCCCGGCTCATCGGTTGATCAAGAGCCTAAAATGAATTCACAACAGGAAAGAGTCATGTCAGCTGGTTGGAAAACTTTTGGTGTTTTGCCAGGCGAAGATTGTTGCAATTCAATGGTTGTTCCCCCGATATGTTCGTGTTACATCTCAAGAAAAACGAATAACGGTAGAACCGTCGAAACGAGGATTTGCCAAAGAAGTACTTCGTATCCTCAAGATACTGGTCAGAAGCCTCTGTAGCAAATCGTTCAGCGCGTATTTCCTGGATTTCCGCACAGAGTATTTTGCGTTGTCAGGCTTTTAAGAGGAGTAATGCGCGATCAGGTTGCGCAGTTAATAAAACCGGAGAAGGTGGTGGAACATTTTTGGGCGTATTTTTTTGTGGCGCTCGGTTGGATGTGCGGCGGCATCATAGGCGGCGCTACAGGTATCGGGGCCGTCATGATCGCCATGCCCATCCTGACTGTGGCCCTCGCCCCCGGCGATGCGATTCTGGTTTCTTCACTTATATCCGCCGTGGCCTGTCTGCATCTTACGTGGGCGTACCGACGTTTTGCCGTCTGGAAGGACGTCTGGCCTCTGCTTGTGGGTATGCTGCCTGGGGAATTTGTGGGAGTGATGATTCTCAAGATCGCGCCCGTGCCTGTGCTAGAACTTATGATCTGTACCATGCTTGCCTGTTTTTTGCTCATGCAGTCTTCGCCTCGCCTCGCCAAATTCAGCCTGTCGTCCTCATTACCGGTGGGAATAGGATCGGGAACGGTCTGCGGATTCGTTCATTCCTCAGTAACCATGTCTGGCGCGCCTTTGGGTATTTATGTTCTTCTTCGCCATTGGGATCCAGACAGAGCAAGAGGTAACATGAGTGTTTTTTATATGGGCGCGGCCCTAAGCGCCGTAGTCATGCAGGGCGCTTCCGGCATGTTCACGCCCCCCATGTTCAGGCTGGCCCTGGCAGGCCTTGGCGGCTGTGTCCTTGGGCAGACCCTTGGCGTTTACCTGGGCAAACGGATTGGCGGGAAGACCTTCCGGCACATCCTTCTCTGCTTTCTTGCGGTGGCGGCGATTGTCCTTTTTGTGCGGGCTGTTTCCTGAGAAACATAATAATACTCTGTGTTGCTTTTCTCAAAACCTTTCCTTTATCATGTCAGAAGCCAAAGACCGCATTTTTCAAAACAACTCTCCGACAGACTACGCCAATGAATTTCTCTTTTGCGCCTTGAATATTGGAGAGGATATGCTCATCAGCGGGGCGGAGGTTAGCCGCGTTGAGGACAGTATTCGCCGCATCTGCCTGGCGTACGGCGCAAAGAAGGTGGACGTGTTCACCATCACTTCCGCCATTGTGGTTACCGCGTCCTCTCCAAAGTTTGGCGCTGTCACACAGACAAGGCGCATTACTGCCGCGCGCTATGATCTTTTAAAACTTTCCAGGCTCAACGCCCTTTCCCGGCGTATTTGTGAGAACGTTCTTCCCTTTGAAGAGGTGGAGCGGGAACTGGAGGAAATACGCATCCTTCCTCCGCAATACCGTTTTTTCTTTCTGCTGTTCTGTTACGCGCTCATCTCTTCCTCTTTTACGCTGTTTTTTGGCGGTTCTTTTTTTGACGCCATCGTTTCCGCGGGCATTGGCATGTTTCTCAAGTGCATGGAGCAGGCTTCCCGCCTGTTGCAACTTCCGGCCACCGTTGCAGCCGTACTCTGGTCCTTTGCAGGGGGCTGCCTCGCGCTGTTTTTTGTGTCCGTCGGCTTTGGGGATTCAGCGGAAAAAATCAGCATTGGCAATATCATGCTGCTGATTCCCGGGATGCAGCTTACCAATTCCATAAGGGATATTTTTAATGGAGATACGCTTTCCGCGCTGCTCGGTGTTTGTAATGCCCTTGTGCTGGCCGCTCTTATCGCGTTTGGTTTTGCGCTTCCGCTACTGATATGGCCGGGAGGTCTTTGATGCCAGAATGGGCGATCCAACTTATAACGGCGTTTTTGGGTTCTCTGGGATTCGCCGTCCTTTTCAATGTTCAGATCTCAAGACTGTTCTGGGCCGGATTGGGGGGAATGCTGGGATGGGCCGCCTTCCTGGTGATCAAATCTTTTTTGGGAAGCGAGGTCATCGGTTTTTTTCTTGGATCCATAGGCTTCACTCTTTATTCCGATCTTCTTGCCAGAATAAAAAAGACGCCGACCACTGTTTTTTTGGTACCCGCGGCCATACCCATGGTTCCCGGTGCGTCTCTGTATCGGGCCATGAGCTTTATCATCAAGGGGCAGTGGATCGCTTTCCCTTCACAGATACTCTACACTCTTTTTCTGGCTTCCGCCATTGCCGGCGGCATTGTCTGCGGCATGACCGTCGTCCACATAGTCCAGATAGTTTTTGCTTCTTTGCGTAAACGGCTTGAAAAAAAATACTGACGCGATTGTCTTGCCTTCCCACAAAAAGAAAATCCGTTCCCTGGAAAAAGGCCGGGGAACGGATGAGATACGAAGTTTATACTTTGTTACTTGTAGGAAGATTCCAGCAATTTTTGGATCTGCGCCGCATTGGCGGGGCGGGGATTATTGCCGATGAGGCGGGCGTTGCCGGCGGCACGCTCTGCGATGAGGACGAGATCCGTTCGCGTGACGCCATAGGCTTGCAGGCCTGCTTTGATGTTCAGGTCGCTAAGAAGTTCAGCCATGCACTCTGCGGCTTTCTTGGCGAGCGCCAAGGTGCAACCTTCGTCCTTCGCGCCCAGAATGCGTGCCACTTCCGCGTATTTTTCGGGCTGTGCCATATAGTTGAAGTCCATGCAAAGCGGGGAAAGACAGGCCATCAGCAGTCCGTGAGGCAAATGATACTCGCGGGGAACAGCGGTGCCCACAGCATGGATGATGCCGTTCTGCGTGTTGGAGAAGCCCATGCCGGCCAGTGCCGAAGCGTAGAGCATGTCGGTGCGGGCGGCAAGATCACCGCCATTCACATAGGCGCGGCGGATGCTCCGCGCGATGAGCTTCATGGCCTGGAGATTCAGAGCATCGGTGATAGGCGTGGCCGCTTTACCCACATAGGATTCCATGGCGTGTACAAAGGCGTCGATGCCGGTCATGGCGGTGACGGACGGAGGCAGACCAATGGTCAGTTCGGGGTCGAGTAGCACGGCGCTGGCGTACATGTAGTTGGAAACCACGCCCCACTTGCCGCCGTTCTTGATGTCTGCCAAAACGGAGATAGAGGTCATTTCACTGCCGGTTCCCGCCGTGGTGGGGATGAGAATGACCGGAGGAAGGGGATTGGGCACCTTGTCCATGCCAAAATACTGGTTGATGGGTCCTTCGTTGGTCAAAAGCACGGCTGCCGCCTTTGTGGTGTCCAGCGCGCTACCCCCGCCGATGCCAAAAAGCACGTCGGCCTTGAATTCCTTTGCGGCGGCAGCGCAGATGGCAATGGAGTCCACGGAAGGCTCAAGCTCAGCCTGATCGTAGAGACTCCATGGAATGCCGGCTTCGTCGAGAGCGTTTTGCAGGGGCTTCTGTACGCCCACCTTGGCGATGCCCGGATCGGTGATGATGAGGGCGCGGGTTCCTCCCAGGCGCCTGGCTTCCGCGGGCGCGTTCTTGATGCAGCCGGCGCCATGGATGATGCGTTTGACGGTGGTATGGGTATACAGCATATTTTGCTCCTCGCAGAAATGGATTCTGAGAATACGCGACTCCGCCGGAATGTCTCGCCGCAGCACAGGGTGTTTACGGGATACTCGCGGCGGAGTTTTGTGGGCTTACTCCAAGAGGGAGTCGGGAGCGCTCCCTCTTTTGGAGTTGGTTAGAGAGTCTGCAGGCCCTTATCCAGAGCGCGCAGGATTTCATCGATGTCGGACTTGGTGGAGATGAGGGCGGGGGCCAGGCACACGGTATTGTTCAGGTCTCTGAAGCAACGGGCCGTGCGGCCAATGATCACGCCTTCCTTCATGCAGGCACCGCAGAGTGCGGCGGCCTTGGATTCATCGGCGGGTTCGCGGGTTTCGCGGTTCTTGACGAGTTCCAGGCCGGCAAAGAGACCCTTGCCGCGCACGTCGCCAACGATGTCGTACTTTTCCTTGAGTTCCTTCAGGCCGTCAAGGAGGTACTCACCCTGCTTGGTCACGTTGTCGAGTAGGTTTTCTTCCTCGATGATCTTGATGTTTTCCAAGGCTGCGGCCGGACCGGAGAGGCAACCGCCAAAGGTGGAAATGTCGCGGAAATAGGCATCTCTGTCGGAGGGATCGCTGATGAAGTCCTGGAAGACATCTTCCGTGGTCACGGTGCAGGAGATGGGCGCGTAGCCTGAGGCCACGCCCTTGGCCATGGTGACTATGTCGGGCTTGACGTTCCAGTGCTGATAGCCAAACCACTTGCCGGTACGGCCAATGCCGCAGACGACTTCGTCGATGATGAGCAGCACGCCGTACTTCTTGCAGATTTCGCCCATGGTTTCCAGATAACCATCCGGAGGCACGATGACGCCGCCGCCCGCGGTGATGGGTTCGATGATCACGCCACCCACTTCGTCGGGTTCTTCCTTCAGCAGGGCGTCTTCAAACATACGGGCAAATTTTATGCCGGCATCGGGGTCGTTTTCCATGTGCGCGCGATAGGCGGAGCAGTCCGGAAATTCCACAAAACCAGGGGCAAAGGGTCCGTACTGGTTCTTCCGCTCAAATTGCCCGCAGGCGGAGAGGCAACCAATGGTGGTGCCATGATAATCGCGATAGCGATACATGACCTTGGTCTTCTTGCCGCCGTGCTTGAGCTGACCAATCTGGCGCACGATCTTGAAGGCCTTTTCGTTGGCCTCAGAGCCGGAGTTGGAAAGGTAGAGGCGGTTCAGCCCGGGCATGAGGGAGATCATTTTATCAGCGAGTTCGGCAGTGGGGATGTTGCCATAGGAGTTGGCAAAGTAGTTCAGTTTCATCATCTGATCGGCAGCGGCCTTGACAATGCGCTCACAGCCATAGCCCACGTTGACGGTCCAGACGCCACCGGAGACGGCATCAAGGTATTCCTTGCCGTTCACATCTTTTACACGACAGCCTTTCCCTTCCACAAAGACAACGGGATCGCTTTTTTCAAAAATTTTGTGCTGGGTCAGATGATGCCAGACATGTTTCTTGTCAAGAGCGATAATGTTCTGAGCCTGTGACATGACGGTCTCCTTCCGGTATTGGAAATAGGATGGGTAGGGAGCCGCTCCATGAGGCGTTGGAGCGGCTCGGGTATGGGCCTAACGAGATTAGAGAATCTCGGTCAGGTCATGGACATCGTAGCCAAGAGCCTCGCCTACGGACTTGAAGAACACATGACCCTGGCAGGTATTGATGCCACGGGCTAAGGCATGGTCGTCCTGGCAGGCCTTTTTCCAGCCCTTGCTGGCCAGCTGAACCATATAGGGCATGGTCGCGTTGGTCAAGGCAAAGGTGGAGGTGCGGGCCACAGCGCCGGGCATATTGCCCACGGAGTAATGCACAATGCCGTATTCCATGAAGGTGGGGTTGTCGTGATAGGTGGCGCCATGGCGAGCCGTGGTGGCGATGCAACCGCCCTGGTCGATGGCCACGTCCACAATGGCGGCGCCCTTCTTCATGGTCTTCACCATTTCTTCGGTCACCAGCTTCGGAGTCAGGGCGCCGGGGATGAGTACGGAACCCACCAGAAGGTCTGCCTTCTTCACGGCCTGGGCAATATTGAAGGCGTTGGAGTACAGGGTCTGGAGCTTCTGGCCGAACAGGTCGTTGAGCTGGCGGAGGCGGTTGATATTGCTGTCCAGGATGGTGACATGCGCGCCCATGCCCATGGCAACTTTAGCGGCGGAGGTTCCCACAGTGCCCGCGCCAAGGATAACCACCTGAGCGGCTTCCACGCCGGCGGTGCCGCCCAGGAGAAGTCCCATGCCACCTTCGCGCTTGGTGAGCATCTGCGCGCCTACCTGAATGGACATACGCCCCGCAACTTCAGACATGGGGGCCAGGAGCGGAAGGCCGCCGTTGTCCAGCTGAACGGTTTCGTAAGCGATGCCGACCACTTCTTTTTCCAGCAAGTTCCTGGTCAGTTCCGGCTCGGGGGCAAGGTGCAGATAGGTGAAGAGCAAAAGTCCCTTGTGGAAGAGGGGATATTCTGCGGGCAGAGGTTCCTTGACCTTGACGACCATGTCGCAGGCCCAGGCTTCAGCGGCGGTGTCCACCATGGTGGCGCCCGCGGCGATGTATTCTTCATCCGTAATCATGCTACCCATCCCGGCGCCCTTCTGGACAAAAACATCGTGGCCGGCCAGTTTGAGTGCATGAACCCCCGCAGGAGTGATGCCTACGCGATACTCCTGGGTTTTGATTTCTGTGGGGATACCGACTTTCATAGCTGAAAACCTCCTGAAAATCTGAAAAAAGATGACTACCCTATTTATGACGTTTCCGCCACTTCCCTCTGTAGCAAAAATCATGCCAACGCCTGGTTTGACACAAGAACCTTTTTTTCAAGGAGAAATTTGAAAAATTTATAAGCTGGAGCGAGTGCAAGCAACGGAAGGTAATGCAAATATGCATTGTTTCAACGCGGAAGAAGTAAAGTAGATGCAAAAATGACTTATTTCTTCAAGGGAGGAGCCTTGCCTGGCATTTTTTGACTGGCGAAGGGTTGCCTCCTGATGCGTCGTATGCCTGGAGCTGAAGGAAGGCTTCAGGAATGCTGGATCAGTTCTTCTTTTAGGTGGTAGTAACGCGCCTTGCGCACGATGGTGGACTGGCTGACCTTGAGTAGTTTTGCCGCCTTATAGGTGCTTTTGGCTTCCTGCAACGCGCGGCTGATGAGATCGCGTTCCAGAGCTTCCACGGCCTCCTGAAGGCCGGAGTGCGTGGAAGTTTTTTTGGGGAGTTCGGAAAGGATATACGGAGGGAGGTCGCTCAGCACGAGCTTTTTCTTTTTTAGCGCCAGCAAAAAGCGGGCAACAGAGCGGAGTTCACGGATATTGCCAGGCCAGTTGTAGGAGGAAAGCGCGTTGCGTAGGCTTTGACTCAAATACGGCTTTGTCCCGTCTTCGGCCATGGAGTCAATGAAGTGATCCAGAAGGGTAGGGATATCCTCCTGTCTTTTTCGTAGCGGCGGAAGTTCTATGGCGATGACGCGCAGCCTGTAGAAGAGATCCTCGCGGAAGGTTCCCTTTTTTACCATGTCCTTGAGCGGTTTATTGGTAGCGGCAATAATGCGCACGTCCGGGTGAATGTTTATGGTTCCTCCCACGCGCCGGAAGGGATCCCCGTCCAGAACTTGAAGTAGCGTTGCCTGGGCCGAGAAGGGCAATTCCGAAATTTCGTCCAAAAGCAGGGTTCCGCCGTCCGCCATTTCAAACACGCCTGGCTTGCCTTTTTTCAGCGCGCCGGTAAAGGCGCCCGAGTCATACCCAAAAAGTTCCGACTCGATGAGCGAGGAAGGAATGGCCCCGCAGTTTAAGGAAATGAAGCTCTTCTTGCTACGGGCGCCCGCCTGATGGATGGCCTTGGCCATCATGGTTTTGCCTGTACCCGTTTCGCCCTGAAGTAAAATGGGGGCGTCCGACTGCGCGGCCTTGGTCATTTCCTCCTGCAGGCGCAAAGAGGCCGGAGAGACGCCGATATGTTTCATCTCCAGATCCATGAGCGGACTGTACGGCATATAGGTGGAAGTATTCTTCATCTGCTCCAGCTTGAGCGTCATATCTTCCAGTTCCGTCAAATCCCGAATAATGGCAATGACTTCCACTATGTTGCCCTGTTCATCAAAAATGGGCGTGGAGGTGTTCAGGCAGTGCTTTCCGTTGGCGTAGTCGTCAAACATGGAAATGGAGCGCTTGGCGTTCAGGGCATGGAGCGTAACGCAGGCTGAAAATTTTTTCATTTCCATGGCGGTGGTGACGTGTTTGCCAATAACCTCTTCCGGCAGAATGTTGGCGATACGCTGCATAGCCTTGTTGATCCACAGGGTAATGCCCTTGTGATCAATGATCCAAATGCCGTCATAGATGGAGTCGAGTACAGGAAAGAGCGCGTGTTCATCCAGGGCGACATTGCTTTTTTGGGGAGAGAAAAGGTTTGCCGGCAGGGAGAGAACATCAAAAAAACGAAAGGGAACAAGATTTTCCATGCGGATAGTCATCCACCGCAAGATCATGAGATTTTTATTTTGCGCGGGGTACACATGTATTCCACTATCGGGAGCGCTGGCGGAAAAAATTTTTTCCCTCTCAGGGAGAGAAGAAAAGACATCGGATAAAAATTTTCCTGCCGCGGCATGGGGGAAAGTTTTGTAAAAAGAAGGGGAGGCAAAGGCGATTTTCCAGTCTTCCATGCGACATACAGCAAAAACTGGAAACATCAGGCTTTCAATATTCATGGCGTATCTCCCTCTTTATGTCCTTCCTTCCGGCAAAAATAATATTTCATAAATGCTGGTGCTTTTCAAGTTCACAAAAAGAAGCGAAGGGAAAACATCACCCGTTGGGAAAGAGATGGCTGTTTGAACAGTTTTGGCCCTCATGAATGCGCGAGGCAAAGTTTGACATGTGCAAGACAGGCGCCAAAATTCGTGCCTCCCCCTTTTTGTTTTGCGGGCGGATTTTACAATTTTATAAGGTATAAGCTTGCAAGTCAGAAACAACTTATATTTTTCTTTTTAAATAAAGAAGTTAGCTTCATTGCCAAGGCCTTGGCCTCTCCCTTTTGCGGCCTTTGTGCATGAGCTGATTGCCTCTTTGTTTCTTTTGGGTGGTGTGCTGTTTTGCTATTTATTTCACCAAGTTAAAACAAACAACGGACGTTAGGTTTACAAAGTTTTTCAGTAGCAAAAGGGCGGTGTTGAATCATTTTCGGGTTGATTCTGGTGGGAGGAATGTGCGGATTTTGTCCATTATACAGGATAACTATGTGGAATAAAAATAGTATTTGCATATTTGCACGGTTTTTGCATATAATTTGTCAAAGGCTTTTTGCGGCTAGCCATCAGCCAGGCATTGAGGTTTCCTCAGGTTCAGAAATTTTTGGGTGTTATGTGAGCGTGGTCTGAAATACGCACACTTTTTACAACACAAGGAGAGTATTGTATGGAGCCTATTGTGATCAAGAACTTCATCAATGGCCAGTTCTGCGAACCCGAAGCAAAGAACGAGCCGCTGTATAATCCTTCTACTGGCGAACAGATAGGAGTAGTGCCTATTTCTGGCCCTGAGACGGCGGAAGCTGCCATTGCATCTGCCTCTGAGGCATATAAGACGTGGCATCTTATGCCAATTGCCAAGAGGGTTGCGTTTCTCCATAAGATTCATAGCTGTATGGAACGCGATGTTGAAAAGCTCGCGTACAGTATAGCCATCGACCAGGCTAAACACATTTCCGAAGCCCGCGGTGAAGTTCATCGTGTCATCGAAATAGTGGAGGCTGCCTGCGCGGCGCCAGCCATGATGCAAGGGGATACTCTTGACCTTATCGCTTCGAATATCACGGTTAAGGTTGTCAGACAGCCGTTAGGCGTGTTTGCTGGCGTAGCACCTTTCAACTTCCCGGCATTGGTGTTCGGATGGTTTATCCCTTATGCTATAGTCACGGGGAATACGTTTATCTTTAAACCTTCTACACAGTCTCCCTACTTTATGCAGAAGATGTGCGAAATCTTCCAGGAAATCGGTCTCCCCGCCGGGGTTGTGAACGTTATCCACGGCCATCGCAATATTCCCAATACCTGGTATGAAGATCCGCGCATCTCTGGTGTTTGCTTGGTTGGCTCCACTCCCACAGCGAAAAAAATGGCCGAGGGTTGCGCCCGTGGCGCCAAGCGCTCTATGCTCCTTGGCGGGGCCAAAAATATGCTTGTGGTCATGGAAGATGCCGATATTGACGTGTTCATCTCCAACTATTTGAATTCCTGCTATGGCTCTGCGGGGCAGCGCTGTCTTGCAGGGTCTATAGTGGCCATCGTGCCTGAACTGTACGATTCTTTGGTAGAACGCATGGTCGAAGCTGCCAAGACTGTAAAAGTTGGTGATGCCATGGATCCTGATGTTTTCATGGGTCCCCTCATCTCTCGAGAAGCTGCAGACAAAGTCATCAACTATGTCGATATCGCTCTAAACCACGGGCATGGATGCAAACTTGTTTTGGACGGACGCCATCCTGACCTGCCCGAAAAGAACAAAAATGGCTACTTTGTTGGGCCTACAATCATTAAGGATGTCACACCCTGCAATCCTTTGTTCACGACGGAAGTCTTTGGCCCACTTGTGGCAGTGATTAAGATTGCCGATATTGACGACGCGCTGGATCTGATTCACCAGTCTGAATATGGTAATGGAGCCTGTATCTTCACGCAAAATCAGTTCTATGCCGAGAAATTCTGCCGCGATGCCGACGTTGGCATGGTAGGCATCAATGTGGGCGTTTGCGCACCGCAACCTTATGTGCCTTTCGGTGGCATCAAAGGTTCTCTGCTTGGAACCAACAAGTGTCAGG
>CAZWBH010000045.1:0-13862 GCA_964632155.1 uncultured Mailhella sp. | reverse complement strand
GCCAAATCCCCCTTGCCCCACGGGAAGGCAAACAGCACAAAACCTAAAGGGTCGCTGAAATATTCACCCACGGGGATGCCCGGAGTTATGGCTATGCTAACGGAGTCGCCTTGCACGTTCCTGCCCTTCCAGAATTTGCGCCGCCAAACTCATGTCGGCCTTTATCTCAACTTCGCTCTGCGTCTTCTCGAGAATGCCCCAGGCCTTGCGCTCACCTTCCTGGCGGATACGCAATGTCTCAGCGGTAATCTTTGCCAGTTTGGCCTTTTCAAAATCATCCTCGGTCAGCGCTTCATTCATGAGCTTTCGGTGGACGTCCCACTCCTGTTGATGCCGCAGGATAACCTCGGCCTTTTTTTCAGCGGCGGCGTCCAGAGCCTCGGCCTTTTTTTGGGGGTTAACAGTGTTAACTAACCCGTTAACTTTGGCCTCTGTGAGCCGGTTGACGGCCCCGGAAATATCCTGCGTCCAGCACTCCCTTTTTGCCCGTTGGCTGATGGCAGGCTTCGATATTTCGTATTTTTTGGCGAGTTGTCCCATGGAGGAGCCTGCCTCGTACTCCGCCCGAATCTGTTCCCAGTCAAAACGCGCGACCATTTTCACACCACCTTCTGGATCAACCACACGAGCGCCGCGCCCACGGCCCCAGCTCCTGCTACCCATCCGCCTACCCAGATCTGCCTGCGTTCCAGCTCTGCCAGACGCTTGCCGTGATCGCGCAGTTGCGAAACCACGACGTCGTCAATCCTCTCCCGCAGGCCTTCCACCTCGGCGCGCAACCCGGCAATGCCCGACTTCACCTCGCCGATCTCGCGCACAATGTCGGTTTCGTGCATCTCGTTCATCGCAGCAGTTCCCTAAAATCCGAGACCGAGCATGCCATAGAGCAGCCCAACAATTTCTTTGAGCGCAGACGGAGGCAGGGTCACATCCGGCCAATAGGTGACAATGACAGGCCGGATGGCCACTTCCCAGGCAAACACCAGCGCCAAAGTCCAGCCCAGGAACGAACGCCAGAGCCGGAGCTTCGATTGCGGTGCGCCTTCCAGCTCAGTCTTGTTGAGTTCTGTTTGCTGCTGCCGGGCTTCGGCCTTATCCGGCGAGATTTTGTCCATGACTTTCCCGGCCAGATCGCCGATGACGGGGAGAGAGGATAACAGGCCCATGCCCTATCCCTTCTGCCACTTGCCGGTCTGCATCTGGGTAGCGAGTTCCACGGCGCGGCCTTTGACCTGCGTTGCCCATTTACTGGCCAGCATCCCGTCATGTGCCGATTCCCAGTCGCCGCGCTTTACCGCGGCGAGGGTATTTCTGAACCCTAACAGCCCGGCAACGCCCATATTGAACGCCATGTTCAGAAGAACGGCCTGTCTGGGAAGGTTTTTTTTCCGCCACCAGGGAAGCGCCTCATCGAGCTGTTTTGCGATTTTCGCGCAGTCTTCCACCAGCAGCTTCTGCGCCTTCTCCTCGTGGATGCGGAATCCCTCCGTCATGCCGCAGACGGGATTGGCGTCCAGATTGTGGCCGTAGCCGATGGTTTTGTGACCAGCCGGGCAGGTGTAGATAATGTGCAAGCCGTTCTTGTCCTTCACCGCGCCCTCATGGCGTATGAGCTGCGCCAGAAAATTGCTGTTTTCTTCAATTTTTTCAGTCATGACAGCCTCCTTTGAGGCCGCCATAACACGGCAAATTATTTATGGCAAATTTTGTCCCTGAAACTTTGATTCTTTTTTTGAATTTTTGACGAGCGGCCCGGCAATGGCATCAGCCTCCCGCTCATACTCAGCGGGCAGCGGATCAATGCCCGCGAGGAGCTGCGCCGCTTCTTCCTCTGTCAGGTTTTGTTCCACACTCCACGGATCGGGCTGGAGCCAGTCTGACGATACGCGCCGTTTTCGTTTCCGCCTCTGGAGTTTGAACTGCTCGCGGCATGCATCGGAGCAGAATATCCGCCTTGAGCTAGCGCCATCAGGCAGTGGTTTCCCGCAGAACCTGCACTGACGAACCATGAGAGGCGTTATTCCTCTTCCGTGAGCGGCAACAGAACCACATCCCAGCGGGGGGAATCGCCATAGCGTTTGACAGCGCGGAGTTCGACCACCTGTGCATCATCGCGCCAAAACTGGAGCCGGGTCAGAGCATCCAGCAGATTTTTGCACAGGTTATCCGCGTCTGGTTTATGGGTATGCCCGATTTTACCCCCTAGCATCGCTGCTCTCCGCTTTTTGGACGCACTCGCAGGGATAGGCATATACGCGATGAAAAAGAGGCTCAGCGGGCCTTCCAGGGGCTTTTCCGGCCTATACGGCAACAGGCAGGCCTCCAGCGTGCGTTCATTGTCCTGCTGAGTACGGGATTTATAGGCGTGTCCTGTGCGGGTATGGCGGGCGCGTTGCTGAGCCGTAGGGATGATGGGAATCGAAAAATTCATCTACCATTCTCCTCCATTCCAGAACCAGTACGCCAGAGCTGCGCCTGTAATGGCGACTACGGCTATAACAACGAGTTCCTGCATCACAGATACCACCGTTTATTGACGGGCCAAGATAAAGAACAGAGAAAGCGCAACTACCATCAGAGCAAAGAGATGCCACAGCGCGTCCATCACGGCCTCCTAGAAATCCAGAATGCGACGGCCATGACCGCCAACACCACCGCGCAAAACGCCACACGGGCGGCAGTATCCAGAACGACAACGGTTGCGGCCGTGGTTCCTATCAACATCTTCTCCTTCCATGGATCGCCTCCTGTAGAGGGGAAAATTCTCGCAAATTCTCGCACTTTTTTGCGAGAATTATTAATTCAATTAAAATAATATATTATATTAAAAAAATATATTATTCTCATATTCTCGCAAGGGGTCGGTTGTCCCCACGAACCTCGCGACCCTTGTTTTTGTGTAGAATTACCTGGAAATCCCTTGCGGCTCTAGGCGAAAAATTCTCGCAAACGTTTGCGAGAATTATCGGGGAAAATTCGCGCAAACCGTTGTGGCGCAACGAAAAATAATTATGCATAGAATTTGCGAGAATTTGCGAGAATTTTTTGGCAGGCATACTCACACCTCCTCCAATGGACGAGCGGGAGCGTAGCACGGCGCTGATTTTCCCCGTTTTGCTTGCATGGACTCAAGCACATAGCCACCCGCTTTAAGGGTATCTATCAGTTCTTGCGCCTGCTTGGCGGGTATATGTATGTTACGAATAAACTCCCATCTGGGGCACGCATTGCTCTTATTTTTGGCCGCGTTGGCCGTGATAATCTTCATGGCGCGGAGCATGAGCTTATGGTATTCGCTATCCGCCAGGTTGGCCGCCATAGAGGCGATTGTGCGCTGTGTCAGGCGTTCCACAAGCTGACAGGCCCATAATACGGAGTCTATGGTCACAGAATGGATATGGATCCCCTGCAAACTCACGGCATGGATCAGGGCGATCTTGGAAGCGCGCTCAGCGACACGGTTATAGATGGAAGCGCGGGCTTCATCGTTTTCCTGGCACTCTTCCATAAGCGCGGCGTACTTATCAGCGAATCGCTGGAAGAATTCAGCGGCCTCTGGTGATTTGGCTATAACGCGAGGCTTAGGGATGTTTATTAAATTGCCCCTGCTCAGGATCTCCGGTTGAATATCGGCAAAAGCGTTAGTCGCGGCGAGCAGATCGTCCGGTATGGCATCGATCACGGCGCTTTTTTGTTTGCCCTTGACACGGCTGTCGAAAATATCGCAACGGGCAAGGAAACCGTCCTTGGCGCTTTCTGTGGTAACAGCCTCCCAGAACCGCACAGGCGTGGAAAAACCAAGGAAGGAAAGGTGATGCCATTTGAGATCTATCACGTTCCGTTCATCGGCGTAGGTTTTTCTGTAGCCTCTGGCGTAACTAGAATAGAGACGCATGAGCGTGTGAGGGAGTGTGTAGGCCGCGCTGTTCGGGTTGCTGAGCGCTTTGAGTAACAGGCCCATTTCATCGAACACGGCCAGAGCGCGGGCGTTTCCTTCCGTTGAAAGGTGCTTGAGCAGTGCCGCATCGCTGGTAAATTCGTTTCCGGCCCAGCAACTGGAAGCGCGGGATGTAGTCAGAATGTTCTGTATGGCGCCCTGAGGATCGTTCTTCCCTGCCCCGGAAAGACCGATGCCCACGCAGTAAATGTTGGTCCGCAAGCCTGTTTCAGTGCAGACTTTCTGCCCGATAAGCGTGCCAAGCAGTGGCAACGCGGCGGCAAGCGCAAAGGTTGGATGATAGACGGGCGAGGACTGGTCGATATAATTCATGACCTGTTCCAGATAGCCGCCTGGATGGAGCAGACTTTCTGGCAGTTCTTCCTGCTGTTTTTCCTCTTTAGCTTTGACTTCAACGAGGTCGACATCTTCACCGGCGTATTTTTCGGGATGGTTCCCGTGATCTTTCTTAATGATTGACTCCACAGTGCGGCGAATTTCGGAGATCGGCAACGGCTTTTCGAGCCTATTGTTCCATCCCTCGGAGGCGAACGCCACGGCTTCGGCGTCCATGCCGCTCTGTATCCATTTGCCCACAAGGGCGGTCAAGGTAGTGTTCCTACTACCCTCTTCAACAGGCGCTGTGGAGACCAAAGGCTTCGCCGCCGAAAGATCAATGCCTATCAGCCCTGTAGGATACGTGGCAAGGCCGTCCCAGCCGCCGAGTCCTGGCGTAAACAGCCAGGAATACACTGTGCCGTTGTCATGGACAGAGGGCGGAGCAACAACATAACCGCCGTCAGCTCTAATATCCACTTCCGGAGCGATCCGCGTGGCGTTGGCAATATGCCCGCCCGGATGCCGGAAATAGGCATGATAGCCCTTCCCGGTCTGGACATAGACGGAAGTAACGGGCAGATGTTCCTTCATCCATGTAAGGCCCTCAGCGCCGTCCGCGTCCACAACCACAAGACCAGAGACCGCGCCAGTGACAATGCCAATGTTGGCGTCCGGCCAGCGCGTGAACCACTGCTCCACCTCTTCCTCAGAAGGCTTGCGACCCTGGAATTCCTGCCAGGCAAGCAAGGGCTTTTTGTCCCGCCGGAGCGGAATAACGGAAAACTCCTGCTTCTCGAGGAGATCAATGGCGGCGTCTAAGAGGCTTGTGTTCATCATAGTCCTTCCGGTCTGTTAATCCATTGCCAGTGAATGCGCCCGCAGAGTGATTACAGAGCCAGCCGCGCCGTTTCAGGATCAAGCCGGATCATCGCTGAACGTAAAGCGTCAGCGGTCAACGATACCGTGTCGTTAATCTTCTTGAGCCGCAGTCGCGAAATGGTGATTTGACGAACCCCAGACGCCCGAGACAACTGTGCCGCGGACACCTGAGACAGCCTCAAAAACATCTCGATTTGCTCATTAATCGGTTTCATAGGCGTATAATAACATTGGTGATAAAAGTTGTAAAGTGTAAAATAACACTTTCTTAAGTTGGCAATCAATAACATATTTGTTACGAGGTGAGAATGAAAAACAAACTACTCTCAGAACAAATTGTCGAAGCAATCGAACTCGGCAAGAAGATGTACGGTAACGCCGCCGGTCTTGCTCGAGCGTCTGGCGTATCGGCCATCAATATCAGCCGATGGGGGAACAAACAACCGCCCGCCCCTGTGCGGGCTTTTTTCCGCCCATGAAAGAACTTCTCCATAAATTTTGCCATGAGCGAAAATTTTTTTGCCTAGTGAATAACATTTATGAAATTTTCGCTTGACGCGCAAGTAACATAAGTGTTATTTCTTTCTTTACCAGCGAACGGAAACGACCATCACCGCCAACGACCTCACGGAGATGAGGCGGGCGGGGGGGGGGAACGGCCAGGGAGTTGGGCCAGCGTGACGGCATGGCGGCCCCGAAGAGGGGTGCGGGAGCAAAAGAGGCCCCGCCGAAAGCTCAAAAGAGGTCATAGGCCGCTGGAGACATCAAGAGACAACGGAGAGAAAGACCATGATGTACTGCAAAAGGTATCCCGACCCCACCTGTTGGGATTGCGGAAGAACTTGCAAGGATGACGGCGGCGTCCCCTGCAGGGACTGGATCCCCGACCGGGGCGCTCACCCCAGCACGGCGAACCCCTGCGAACTGGGCTTCTACGACCCCGACCTCTGCTGGGCGGACTGCATGGGTTGCCCCAACGCGCCCGAGGAGGGTCACAATGCGCAAGCGTGACCGCGTCAAAATGCTGGGCACAATCGCCCGCAACGCCATCACCGAAATGGCCGAGGTGATGGAAGGCATGGACAGCTTCGAGTCCGAGGGATCGGACGCCGAGGGCAAGGCTGTCATGCTGGACTGGATCCTTGGTATCCGCGAGGAGCTGGACAAGTTCATGGCCGTCCGGCTCCACCTGACCAGCGCGGAGAAGGAAGAGGAGAAAAAGCGATGCGCCGAACTTCCCTATTAGCCCTGTGCGTGTTCCTGGCGATGTGCGTCTTCATGGCGGCCTATTACGCCCTCTGCGATAGAGAGGCTATCCTTGCCGCCGAACACGCCCGTATTGCCCGCCTAGTGGCCTCTCCCGGCTACAAGGCGGGCGAAGCGCGCTGGTTGGAGCGTCTTGCCCGGCAGGAAGCGGCAGGCCGGGAACGGATCCGGCAAAGGGAGGCCCGTCATGCCGTACAACGGTGAGACCGTCCATCGCATAGCTGAGGCTTACCGCGCCGAAGCCCGCATCGAGGACAGGCGGCAGTTTCTTACCGTCTATATGCCCCGGATCCGCGCCTATGCCGAAATGCGCGGCCACAGGCCAGAGGCAACGCCCCAGCAAAGGAGAAAACATGACCATTGAACAGTACGAGGATCACGTCCTCAAATTGCGCCGCGAGTATGTCCGCCTGGCCAAACTCGCCAAAATAACGGAGAGCGCGTCCTTTGAAAGGAACGCCAAGGCCGCCAAAGAACAATGGCGCAGAGCAGAATACTACTTGAAGCGCCGCAAGGCCGGGAAAGTTTAGGAGGCGGCATGAATCCCGCGGCAGACATGTACGATGACTGGACTCCCCCTGTACCCGTGGACGCGTGGGTATACGAGTTGTGGATCGACTTTATGAAACGAATAAACGAGGTGAAACATGGCACTGAAAAAGATCACGGCATCAACGGCGAACCGGATTTGCGCCCTGGTAGTCGGCCCGGCGGGTGTGGGCAAAACCTCCCTCCTGCGAACCATTCAGGGGCAGGAGTTCAATCCTGAAACGGAAAAGTGGGATCAGGTCACGGAGCCAGCAGGCAGGGCTTGTACCCTTTCCGCAGAAAGCGGCCTGCTCTGTGTCCGCGACCTCATCGTGGACAAGCAAGTGGAAGGCTTTGAGGTCAGTTCTTTCAACGACCTCCGCGAAGCCTACACAGCGCTCATGTCCGAGGATTTTAAACAACGCTATCAGTGGATCTACATTGATAGCCTCACCGAAATTTCCGCCCGTTGCGTGGAAATGGTGAAACAGAAATACCCATCAAGTAAAGACTCTTTCCCCATGTGGGGAGAATACAACGACAGTATGACGGCCGTTATCAAGGCTTTCCGCGATATGACCTCATACAACGTCGTCTTTACCTGTTTGGAAACCATCGACAAAGACGGCAACGGATTCCGTTTCAAAGGCCCGATGATCTCGGGCACATCCTTAAAGGAGCGCCTCACGTCCTATTTTGACGAGGTCTTTTACATGGAGCGCGTCCGGGACGATTCCGGCAGAGAGTCCGTGGTTTTCCATACCAGAGAACCCGTCGGCCTGGCCAAAGACCGATCCGGAAAACTGTTATCCGAAGAACCGGCGAACCTGTTAACGATTCAACGAAAAATTTTAGCGTAGAGGAGTAACGAGAAATGGCACGTTTAGACGCGAACTTGTCCGAGACACAGGAATGGGGAACCTATCAGCCGCTCCCGCCCGATGACTACGAAGTCACTATAGTAAACTCCGAGATCAGGGCCACCAGGAACGGCGACCAGCAGGTGGTTTTCATTTACGAGGTAGCCACCGGCCCGCACGCTGGCGCCCAGGTCTTCGACCGCCTTCCCCTCTGGAATGCAGACCCAAAAATTTCTGGCATAGCCCAGCGCAAGCTGAAAAGCATTGCCATTGCCTGCGGCCTGCCCAATCCCAACTACATCTCCGACACCTCCGAACTGCACGGGCGGCGCATGATCACCACGCTTGGCATCCGGCAGTACAACGGATCGGATTATCAGCAAGTCAAAGCGTACCTCCCCTGCAAGGCGCAGGCAAAAGGCGCGCAAGCCGTTGTCCCGCCCCCTGCGGCGCGCGATGTCCACGCTACGAAGCCCTGGGAATAAAACATGGAATTGCGGCCCTATCAGCAAGAGGCGCTCAATACGGTCATGCAGGCCATGCGGACTGAGCGCTACCTCCTCGTGCAGGCGGCCACGGGCGCGGGGAAGACGATCTTCTTCTCCGCGCTGATCAAGCTCTGCATGGAGCAGTACAGCATGCGGATCGGCATCCTGGCGCACAGGGAGATCCTAGTGCGCCAGGCGCTGGAAAAGTTACTCAAGGTATGGCCAGAGGGGAAGGATCGTATAGGTCTAGCCTGCGCGTCCGTATCCGGCAACGTTAACCTACGCAGTCCTGTGCTTATCGGATCTTCCCAGACATTGGCGGCCCGCCTGGGATCTATGCCTCCGCTTGATCTGATCATTATCGATGAGTGCCACCGTGTGCCGCCTGCCAACAAAAAATCCCAGTACCAGACCTTCCTAAAAAAGATGGAAGAATACTACCCCAAGGTACGAGTTCTTGGCGTGACAGCCACGCCGTACCGTCTAGGGCACGGTTATGTGTACGGGAATCAGTGCCGGAAAGGAGAACGCAACTGGTGGCCAAAACTGCACGCCAGCATCGGCATTTCCACCTTGCAGGAGCAGGGCTTTTTGGTTCCCCTACGGGCGTTCCAGGCGGAGGATATTTCCTCCGAACTGTCTTCTGTAAGGCGGAGCAACGGTGAATTTGCCAAAGGCGAGTTGTCCGATGTCATGGTCAAGGAGGTGCACATCTCTTCCGCCGTCCGCGCCTATGAAAAATACGCCGAAGATCGGCGGCATGTAGTGGCCTTCTGCGTAACCATCCGCCACGCCGAACGCCTTCAAAAGGCGTTTGCGGACGCAGGCTATCCCGCTTCCGTTATCCATTCCGAACAATCCAAGGAGGACCGCTCCCATGCTATGGCGGATTTTGAGGCGGGCGAAAGCCGCGTTATCTGCAATGTCGGCGTGTTGACCGAGGGTTGGGACTGTACGGCTGTTGACTGCATCCTGATGTGCCGTCCCACCATGTCCCCCGCTCTCTATGTGCAGATGGTCGGGCGAGGCCTGCGCCCGCATCCCGGGAAGAAAGACTGCCTGCTCCTGGATCTGTCCGGCAATTGTGTCCGGCATGGCAACGTGGACGATCCAGACGTGAAAATCGGCGGCGAAGGCAAAAAGAAGGACGAGGAAGAAGAGAAGGAAGAGCGGACAACTGTTTGCCCCAAGTGCCATTGCATTGTCTCTCTTCCTGCCAAGGAATGCCCTGAGTGTGGCTATATTTTCCCCGGCATAGAGCTGGTGGAAAAAAAGGCATCCGTAAACATGACCGAGGTCAACTGGGGGGCGCAGGCGGTCAAAATCCATTCCTGGAATTTCCATAGCCACACCAGTAAGCGCGGAAACCATATGGCACAGCTCTCCATGCTCTGCGCCATGGACGGCGCATCTCTGCCGATTATGGTCAACGCGTTTTTCGATTTTGAGGCCCAGTCCGGCCCATGGATGCAGAGCCGATCCCGCAAGGACTGGTGGGAACTGGCTGGGACACCTCCGCCAGCCTCGGTGGACGAGGCCCTGACCAGAATGCAGGAACTGCGCATCCCCGATCGTATCACCGTGATACGCAAGCAGGGGTACTACAATGTCGTCTCATGGACGGCGTAAGGAGGGCATTATGCCGCCTATCCCTACGGAAACCGTAGTTACACAAAATATGTACGAGGCCGCCGCTAGAGCACGCGAGGCCCCGCGTACCTATCTGGGCATGTCCGGCATAGGGGAACCCTGCGCCAGAAAAATCTGGTACGCCTTCAGGGGATACTCTCCCCTGCCCGCCGAAGGCCGCGCCTGCATGATCTTCGATCTGGGCGACCGCGTAGAAGACGCCGTGATCCACTGGTTGCGGGAGGCCGGTTACTCCATCGTAGGCCAGCAGACCGATTTCAGCGCACACAACGGTTTCTTCAGAGGCCATTGTGACGGCATGATTGACGGCATCACCTCTCGCCGCCACATCCTGGAGATCAAATCCGCCAACGACAAAAAATTCCACGCCTTCCAGTCGTTGGGCATCCGCGCCGTCTCCGAAACCTACTACGCGCAGGTGCAGTGCTACATGGGCTATTCCGGTCTGGATCGGGCAATCTGGGTGGTCATGAACAATAATACCTGCGAACTGTACACGGAGCGGGCGTACTTCAACAAAGAGGATTTTGACCGTTATCACCAGCGGGCATTGGACATTATCACGGCGCAGGATCCGCCGGAGGAAGAAAAGTCCAATCTATGCCAGTGGTGTGATTACCGTGTCTGGTGTTCAGCGCCCATGTCGGCAATACAGACAAGCCAGAGCTGTGGAACCTGCACGTGGTTGGACATGGGCTTGGAACCGCGGTGCCAGCACCATGATCATTCTTTTCCACTCAAAAAATGGGGTGTGTCCTGCGCCGACTGGGCGCTTTCCCGCGGCGGCGACATTCCCTTCTAGGAGGAAACCATGAACGACAAAAAAGGCCCGTCCTTCGCGGACATTCAGGAAGAAATCCAAAACATTCTGGACACGTTCGAGGACGGTCAGGAAACGTCCCCGGAACTGGACGCGTACATTGACGATCTGGCCGCGCAGGAATCCGACAAGGTGGACGGTTTCGGGCAGTTCCTGCGTATGTCGGAGGCGCAGGAAGACGCGTTCAAGGCCGAGGCAGATCGCCTGCGCAGGCGCGCCAAGACCCTCGAAAACACCCGCAACTACCTCAAGATGCGGTATTTGCAGACCATGGAACAGCACGGCCTGCAAAAGATAAAAGGGCAAGTCTACACCCTCTCCCGCCGCGCTACCAAGGTTGTCCAGATACTGGACGAGAAGGCCATCCCCGCCGATTTTTTGCGAGTAAAAACCACCATAGAACCGGCAAAGACCGACATTCTGGCCTCGCTGAAAATCGGCAAGCCCGTCCCCGGTTGCGCCTTGGGAGAAAGCTACTCCCTGCAAGTGCGCTGATTTTTTCTCTTTTCCTCAATCCCCCCCTCAACGCCTCCCGGCGGGCATCGTACACCGGGAAGCAAACCAAAGGAGCGACAAATGAAAAAGGCCATGATTGTTCAGCCCATGAAGGGCAAGAGCGCACAAGAAATCGAAACCACTCGCCAAAGGGCAAAAACGGCTCTTGGAGCGGCGGGATACAAAGTAAAAAATACGTATTTCAAACAGCAGTGGGAAGGGAGTAATGATGCAAAGTTGAACCTCCCTCTCCAATTCCTCAGCCGGGCGCTGTCCGTAATGAGCGAGTGTCAGGCCGTCTACCTCTGCAAGGGCTGGCAGGACGCCAGAGGGTGCCGGATAGAGGCCGAGGCGGCCCGCGCCTACGGGCTGAAAATCATCGAGGAAAAGGACTCCCCATGCGCATCTACACCGGAGACCGAGTAATCGACCACAAGGGCCGCGAGCTGGAACTGGCCGAGCGCGCCACTGTGGCCGGGCGCAAGGGCTGGCTGGCCCACCCTGTGCGCAAGGAAGAGGCCCAGCGCGAACACTGCGCCATCGTGCTGGACACGGAAATCACCGCCGTTGTCGGCGATAACGGGCAATACCTGCTGAGGTGAGGGTACAATGGCCAAAATTATAGATTTGACCGGCAAACAGTTCGGCAAGCTCACGGTGCTGGAACGGACTGTGAGCAGTCAGTACGGAAGGGCGTTGTGGCTCTGTCGCTGTGAGTGCGGTCGTAAAAAAATCGTGCGGAGTGACTACCTTATAAGAGGTCGAACAATACATTGCGACTGTGACCTCGAAAAGTTACCGGCAACCGCCTTGGTTGATAAGCGCTTTGGCAAGCTCACGGTAATAGGGACTGTATCCAGCGGCAAAAGCATCAAGCTGTTATGCCTTTGTGATTGCGGGTATAAGAGGGTTGTCAGAAAATGTGATTTGACAATCGGCCGCATCGCTTCATGCGCCTATTGTAGTGGCGAAAAGGTAATAGAAGCGAGGAATATGCGCCGGTGCCACGATTGCGGACGTCCGACATACAACTACAGGTGTGACGCCTGCTGGGAAAAAATCAGGCGTCACACCGAAGGCGCGGAAGAAGGCTCAATGCAGACGGAGGAAGACTATGCTGACTGAGCAAGAATACGACTGGCTGGAACGCCGCGCTGAAGTGTATCCGCAGTGCCTGTACTGCATACATGACAGAGACGTATGCCCTTCGCGGCCCGTGGAAAAGGGCGGGTATACCGCCTATAGCGCCAAGGGGATTTGCTGGGGCTTTCGCGGCAAGTACAGCCTAGAAACCGACTATAAGGACGCCGCCGAGTTCGAGGCCCGCGTGGCGGAGTGGCTTGTCGTGGATTGCGCCGCAGTGCTTCTTGCAAAGGCCGCTTGTGCAGGAAGCGAAAATTTTGCGCTGTATAAAGACGTCTATGACTACATCTCCAGTAAATTAAAAATCGCCCGCCTTGAGGTCGAGAAAGAAATGGAGTCCGAAAAATGAAGCAAGGCACGAAAAAACCCGATCCGCAAAAACAGGCTGACGATCTTGCCCTGGCTCACGTCTTCCTCTGCGAATATGAATGGTATCAGCGCATGATGGAAGATGGCGCCGCCCCGAATCTTCTTGGCCTTCTCTTTGAAATCACCAGCGAAAACAAGCTGACTTTCAGCTCCACGCTGGATCGTGCCGAGGTAAGATCCAAAGAACTCCGCTCTCAGTATTTTGGAGAGCGGATTATCCATTACGGGACATCGTTGTCCGAAGCCGAACGTCAATGGCAGGGCAAGCGCGCTTATTGTGGCCTCTGCGCACAGTGTAAAGACGCTGAGGTCTGCCCCGTAGCCTACGATAATGTGGACGTCTGCTATCGGTTTCGCGGCGACTATACCCTCACCCCTGACATCTACAGCTACCGCGATGCCACTGAATTTGAGGCCCGGGTGGCCGCCAAAATGGCACAATGGCGAGGCGGAGGCTGAGAATGAGGTCGAGGCGGAGAATAAGGTACTCCGCTTCGAGTGCCATAACTGGCACTTCACGGTTTATTATACCGTGGAAGACGGCCTTGCTACGGGCAGTATTAAGCAGGGCAAGTACGACAATCATGTCGTATTTTTTTACGATGAACCTGTCGCTTCCCTTGAGGAATACGCCCGCAAGGAAGCTGAGAAGTATTATAAACATTGGGCATAAGGAGGATTAATCATGACTATTGTCGATTTGCGCACCCGTGCCGCCTTGCCCGGCAAACGCCTCACGGCGCAACCGGCCCCCACAAATCCCCGCGTCCGCACATACGCCGCGCTCACTGGCACAGCTACTGGACGGGGCGGAGGGTCTGGCACGAGGGCGAAACGCCTGTGCCCCAGCAGGTCAAAGTGCAGTGGATTGCGCCTATAGCAGTGGCCATGCGTGATGAGGAGGAAGTGCCCTCTTGATGTGCCAGTATGATTGTGCTACGAGTCTTTTCATGTCACGCCCGTCTGGGCGCGTGGATTGAAACATTTTGGAAATAGCTATTTCATTTTTACCCCCGGCAGGAATCGCGCCCTGCCGGGGCTTTTCCTTCTCGCCTTCCCCCCCTACCTCTTCTTCCTCCGCATCAAAT
>CAZWBH010000044.1:0-14926 GCA_964632155.1 uncultured Mailhella sp. | reverse complement strand
CGAGCCGCCCGGTTCTGGATCTGGACGACGGCGTGCGGGCCAATTACCTCAAATTTGGCAAGGCCCTGAAAAAAATCCCGGGCCTGGAGGCGTGAGACTAAGGAGAATATGCCCATGAAATTGCGAGAGCTTCATATACAAGGCTTCACCTCCATAGACGGCAAAGCCGGGCAGACGATTCCCCTTGGCGATGTGACAGTGCTTCTGGGAGCCAACGGCTCGGGCAAAAGCAATTTGCTTTTTTTCCTGCGTATGTTGCGCGCCATTGCCCGGTGGGAACTCCCAAAATTTGTGGGCAGGTATGGCGCTGACCGATTACTGTTTTACGGATCGAAGAAAACGCCCTCGCTCTCGTATGCCTTGACCTTTGAAATCGGCAACAAAAGCTATTCCTACGCGGAGACGCTCTCGCATCAACTCCCTGACGGCCTGTTCAGAGAAGCAAAAGTCGTGGATAACCCAACAAGAGGTGATTTAAAAAAAGCATTCCTAGACGAAAAAATCCGTAAAGAGCTTTACGACTTTTTGTCAAATATCTCCATCTGCCAATTCAACGACACTTCCGACACTTCCAAAATAAAAGACCGATCCTATGTGGACGATGCCAAAAGCCTGCATCACGATGGCGGAAACCTGGCGGCCTTCCTGAAAATGCTCAAAGGTCACGCCACCTATGACAAGTATTACAAGCGCATTGTCCAGCATATTCAGCACATTATGCCGCAATTTGGCGACTTTGATTTGGAATCCATCCCCGGCGCTGAGAATTATGTTCGCCTGAACTGGAAGGAAGCCTCCGGGAGCGAGTATTTGTTTGATCCGCACCAGATATCGGACGGCGCCCTGCGCTTTATGGCCCTGGCCACGCTCCTCTTGGAACCGCCGGAACTTCTGCCAGGATTTGTGGTTTTGGATGAACCCGAGCTTGGTCTGCATCCAGCGGCCCTTGTGGAACTTGCGGCCATGGTCAGGATAGCGGCGCAAAAAACGCAAGTTCTTCTGGCCACGCAATCCCCCCGCCTTGTGGATGAGTTCTCCGCGGATCAGGTAGTTGTTGTGGAGCGCGATGAAAGACAAAACTGCTCCGTCTTTAAAAAACTGGATTCCAAAAAGCTGGCTGCCTGGCTGAAAAACTACAGTCTTTCTGAACTGTGGGAAAAAAATGTTCTCCGAGGCCAACCATGATCCGCCTGCACATCATCGCGGAGGGACAAGCAGAACGGCAGTTTGTCAAAAAAGTGCTTGCGCCGCATTTGGCCGCATTTCACGTTATGGCGGATGCTCGTTGCGTTCTCACCAGCAGGGATAAGCACCACGGCAAAAAGTACAGCGGCGGCCTTGTCAGTTACCGCAAGGCAAAGCGGGATATCCAGGACTGGATCAAAGAGGATGACCATACGGATTGCCGCTTCACAACCATGTTTGATTTGTACGCTCTGCCCAATAAGTTTCCCGGTTATGACGAAACGAAGACGTGCCAAGGCGCCTATCAGAAAATCGCTCTCCTGGAAGCCCGTTTAAAAGAAAACATTGGAGATGCACGTTTTATTCCCTATATTCAGTTGCATGAATTTGAGACGCTCATTCTTGCGGATCCAACGAAGCTTGCCTGTGAATATATGGAACATGAACAGAAGATTGCCCATTTGATGGATACGATAAGAGGCATGAACCCCGAACTTATCAACCAAGGTTCAAGAACAGCACCTTCCAAACGCATACTCAGGGAAATACCCGAGTACGACAAAATAACGGCAGGCACGGCAATTATAAAAAAAATTGGACTCGCAACGCTTCGCGAAAGATGTCGGCATGTTAATGAATGGCTTTCCACTCTTGAGCGCCTCAACGGAGTCACCCCATGATTAAAGACATTACCAATGATCTGACCTCTCGTTTTGAAAAGTATCGCATTGTTTTCTGGTACGACGCCAAGAAAGAAATGCGAGATACTTTTGAGTCCCTGGATCTTCCTGGCGTGGTCAAGCTGGAAATCGCCAACAACGAATACGCCCTCAAGTACCGTATGCTACGCGAAGAGCCGGAACAGAAATTTCTTGTGTATCACGAAGGCCCTCAGCCGGACGACAGTCAAAACTGGCTCCTGGATGTGCTGCTGGCCAACGGCGAGTTCCGCGCGGATAAAGTCGGGCTTTTTCTTTCCGAACTGGAACTTGACCTGAAATTTGACGGGCTGGTACGGGAACATCTGAAGTTTTTCGGCTCACAAAAGCGCCGCAATTCGCTGAAAAAACTCCTCAAACAAAATGACAACGAAAACAATATACGCCTAAAAATGCTGGCCGTCTGCGCGGGGATTGAGACGCTCAGCGAGGAGCGCATGGAAGATGATATTCTGAAAGGGCTGCTCCAGGAGCTTGCGGAAGGCAAAAGCGACGCCGAAAAATGTATGGAATGTTGCGCACTCTTCCCCTTTTTCTGGCAGCAAATGAAGGATCTTTACGGTTACGAGGCCGCGGATCCTTCCATGAATGATTTTAGCGTGGAGCTTTTCAAATCCTCATACGCTCTGAAGCTTGGAGAGAAGGCAAAGCTTTCTGAAAATGCCCTGCGCTTTTTGCAGCGCTGGAAGGAAAATAGTGCCTCGAAAGATGCTTTTCGCGCCCTTTCCGACCGCTACGCCAAAATTCTGGGCATTGATCAAGACCTTGAAAAACGCGAGTACACGGAACTTTCGGAACTGGACTTCTTCCGCGTCATAGACCAAAAAATCATCATCGCCCTGACCAGGTACATTTCAGAAAGAACTCTCAGCCCTGAAAAAGTGGAAAAACAGGTTGCTCAGCGAAAAAAGAGCTTTTGGTATACTGATTTTTCCCATCTTTACAGCGCGTTAGAGTGCGCTTCTTCCTTTTTGCCCCAGCTGGAGAGTACACCGCTGGAGATGCAAAACCCGACTGAAGGCGTGGAGTGCTATTCAAAATCCTGGTTCCGCATGGATCAGCTCTATCGTCGCTTCATCTACCATAGCCGTATGGCCTCACAGCCAACGCTCCTTGGGAATCTCCAGAATCAGATAGAAAAAAATTATGCCAATAAGTTTGTTTTAACCCTGGGCAAACGCTTTCAAGAAGCGCTGGACGCGATCTCCGAATGGAAAATCCCATCCATCCCGCGGCAGGACGACTTTTTTAATAGTTTCGTTCAGCCCTTCCTGAACAAGAAAAACAAAGTTTGCGTCATCATCTCTGATGCCCTGCGCTATGAAATCGGCGAAGAGCTGCAAAAGGCCATTCAGAAGGAAGACAGATTCAGCGCCGAACTTTCCCCCATGCTCGCCATGCTGCCCAGCTATACGCAACTTGGCATGGCCGCCCTTCTGCCGCACAAGGAACTGGCCTTTGTCAATAACGAAAGCTCCGCGGTTCTGGTGGACGGCATGCCTTCTCAGAGTACGGAAAACCGCACAAAAATTTTACAGGCCACCTTGCGAGGCCAAGCTCTGAAGGCGGAGGACATTCGGAGCATGGACGCGGAGAAAACGCGCGATTTACTGAAAGCGAACGATGTACTCTATATCTACCACAACAGGATAGACGCCAGCGGAGATAAAAAGGAATCGGAAGACAAGGTTTTTGAGGCCGCGCAGGAAACCGTTAAGGATCTGGTTTGGCTGGTCAAAAAGCTAAGCAGCAATAACGCCAATAACCTTCTTATTACGGCAGATCACGGCTTTCTTTTTCAAAACAACGAGGTGGAGGAAAGCGACTTTCTTGATATTGATATGGAAGGCGGACAAATACTGGACAAAAGCCGCCGTTTTGTACTTGGGCACAGTCTTTTGGCAAGGCCCGGTATGAGAACCTTCACTTCCAAGCAACTTGGCCTGACCGGGAATATTCAGGTGCAAATCCCCAAGTCTGTCCTTCATCTGCGCGTGAAGGGCGCGGGGAGCCGCTATGTACACGGCGGAGCCTCCCTGCAGGAAGTTGTGCTACCGGTGATAAAAATCAACAAAAAAAGGCAAAGCGACACCTCCACTGTGGAAGTGGCTATTCTTGAAACAGGGCCTTCCGTCATTACCACGAACCAGGTGACCGTTACCTTTTATCAGCGAGAGGCCGTGACAGATAAAATTCACTCAAGAAGCCTGCGTGCCGGCATCTATACGGAAAAGGGAGAACGTATTGATAGCCACGAACTTACCTTTGACAGCACATCGGATAACGTGCAGGACAGAGAGCAGACGGTGTGTTTTCTTCTTGGCAGCAGTGCCAAGGTGTCCAACGGCGAGAAAGTGATACTAAAGCTGGAAGAAAGGTTTGACTCTACCAGTCATTATGCGGAATACGCCAGACGAATCTACCGTATACAACGCTACTTTTTCAACGATTTTGATTAGTAAAGGGGAAGCAAGGCCATGACAGAACTGGACAGAAAAATCAACGAAACCTTCCCCGGCCTGGCGGTGCGCAAGGATCTGGTGAAAACCGTCAAGGAGAACGCCATTGTCCCCACCTATGTTCTGGAATACCTGCTGGGGCAGTATTGCGCCACCTATGATGAAGCCAGCATCCAAACGGGCATAGAATCGGTGAGGGATGTATTGCGCAGGCACTATGTACACCGCAACGAATCCGAACTTGTCCGTTCCCATATAAAGGAAAAAGGCCGTTACAAGGTCATTGACAAAATCAGCGTAACCCTGAACGACAGGGTTAACGCCTACGAGGCTGAGTTTTCCAACCTTGGCCTGAAGAAGGTTCTCGTAGATTCCGAAACCGTCAAGGCGCATCCCAAACTGCTGGTGAGCGGGGTATGGTGCATTGCGGATGTGGAGTATGTATTTACAGAAGACAAGAATACCACCCCCTGGCTGTTGAACAAGCTCAAGCCCATTCAACTTTCCTCCTTTGATTTTGAAGGCTACCTTGCCGCACGGGAGAGGTTTACGCTTGAGGAATGGATGGATCTTCTCCTTCAAAGCATTGGTTACAACCCCGAAAAATTTGGCCAGCGCGCCAAAATGCTTCAACTCATACGCCTTGTCCCCTTTTGTGAGCGCAACTACAACCTCATGGAACTTGGGCCAAAGGGCACGGGCAAATCGCATATTTACTCGGAATTTTCCCCGCACGGCATTTTGATTTCCGGCGGAGAGGTCACGGCCCCCAAACTTTTTGTGAACAATTCCTCCGGAAAAATCGGTCTGGTGGGCTACTGGGACTGCGTGGCCTTTGACGAATTTGCCGGAAAGCAGAAACACGTGGACAAGACGCTTGTGGACATTATGAAAAACTACATGGCCAACAAGTCCTTTTCTCGCGGGGTGGAAAGCCTTGGGGCCGAGGCCTCCATTGTTTTTGTGGGCAATACGCAGCACACGCTCCCGCATATGCTCAAATATTCGGATCTCTTTTGTGAACTGCCCGAAAAGTTTTACGATTCCGCCTTTCTTGACCGCATCCATTTTTATATTCCGGGCTGGGAAGTCGATACCATTCGCGGCGAAATGTTTTCCGAAGGCTACGGCTTTGTGGTGGATTACCTTGCCGAAATCCTGCGCGTTCTTCGCAACTACGACTACTCCGACCGCTACGGATCCTATTTTTCTCTCTCTCCGGGCATCTCCACACGCGACAGGGACTCCATAAACAAAACCTTCTCCGGGCTTATGAAACTGCTCTTCCCCAATGGGGAAGCGGGCAAAAAGGACGTGGAAACACTGCTCTCCTTTGCCATGGAGGGCCGCAAAAGAGTAAAAGATCAGATCCTGCGCCTGGATACCACCTTTGAAGGAGTTGAGTTTTCCTTCAACGATGGGGAAAAAACCGTAACGGTGAGTACCCTGGAAGAGACGGAATATCCGGACTTGTACTTTAAAGACCAAGGGGCGGCTTCTGGCGAAGAAGAAGCCGCGGCGGGAGAAAAGGAAGCACAGGGCGGAAAGATCGCGCCGCCCGTTCAAAGCGGCCATTACGAAAAACGCGCAACTATCGAAACAGCGCCAGGCGGGCCAAAAGAAGGGCACAGAATCTTCAAGGAAAACCAAAAAGGCGTCTCCTACGATGATCTTTTCGGGCAGTACCTCCTTGGCGCGAAGAAGATCCTTGTCACCGACCCCTATGTGCGTATCTTCTACCAGATCCGCAACTTTATGGAATTTCTGGAAACCGTTGTCAAATTCCGCGCTGCGGGCGATGAAATTTCCGTGCGCCTGATTACCAACGAGGATGAATTTAAACCAGAAAACCAGCTGGAATGCTTTGAGAAGATGCAAAATTCCGCTACGACCCTCGGGATTGATTTTAGATGGGAATTTGAGAGAAGCGGTTCCCTTCACGCCCGGCATATTGTCACCGATACGGGCTGGAAAATCCTGCTGGACAGAGGCCTGGATATTTTTCAGCAGTACGACATGAAAGAAGCTTTTACCTTTGCCAACAGGCTTCAGCAATTCCGGGCCTGCAAGGCCTTTGAGGTGACATATATCAGGGTTAACGCCCAAGGTTCCACAGCGTTTTGAGCCTCTTCCTTTCAAACCGCGTGAAAAAAACAGGAATATAGACGCCATGAAACTTCGTCACTGCCTCGCTCTCTGCGCCCTGCTCTTTTCCTTCGCCGGATCCGCCCTGGCGGCAAGCTCTTCCGCCCCTGCTTACCTTGATATCAAGGTTCGCCAAAATACGGACTGGCGCGAAGGGCTTTCCCTTGAATTCATGGCCGATGAAAAAATCTGCCGCGAACAATATGGAAAAACCTGGCAAAACGCCTGTTCCGCTTTTTTGGGTGAGTCCGGCGAAATTGTGCAAGGGGTTGAACTTTCCCCCGCCACGCCGGGAATATGGCGGCGCGACGGAACACGTTCCTTGCGCTTTATTCCCGAGCGCGCCCTGGAGCCGTCTACCATGTATACCGTTGATATCGGCGATATGAGCCGACCGGCTTCGGTAAAATTCTCCCGCACGAAGGCCGCGCTAAGAACACTGCCCGCGGCCGCGACCATGACGGACTACCAGGTTTGGGTAGACCCCTCTGAGCGCAACGAACACAGGATCACGGCAAACCTGAACTTTCTCTACCCCGTCGATAAAGGCGTCTCCTTGCTCATTGACGCAAAAACCGTTCAGCCGGACGGCGGCCTGAAAATCGGATCGGTGAAGCAAATCTGGAATGCGGAAAGAGACGGGGTCACGCTCTCCGTACCGTTGCTTTCCCTGCCCGGGAACAAGAGTGAAATTCTGTTTTCTCTTGCCGGTCACCGCCTGTACACTCAGGAAAACGGCAAACTGAAATTCTCCAGAGCGGAGAGCGCCGAGTGGATTGTTCCCGTACTTTCCTCTCCCTTCGCTGTTCAACAGGTTTCCCTGAATCAGGTCGAAACGGAAGATCTGGATAAAACATGGGAAATAGCGGTTGAACTCAACAGGCACACGCGTTCCGATGAGCTTATGAGGCACATGAAGGCGGCGGAATTGCCACTGTACAATACCCCGGGCGCCACCCAGCCCTATGACTGGACAAAAGCCGGGTATATGCCGAAGGCCCTCATCACGGAAAGCAGACCCCTTGCCCTCAGCCCCATGCAGCCCGATGACTTTGCCTCCAACAGGTTGCGCTACCGCGTGGCGCCGCAAGACGGGCGCTGCCTCTTTGTCAACATAGAGGGCAACGTGCGCTCCAGCGGTGGACTCACACTTTCGCGCCCCTGGCTGGCCATTCTGAAGGCCCCCAACTTTTCAAGCAGTCTCTCCCTGCTTCAGCCAGGCAATATTCTCCCCCTTGGCGGCGATAAAAAACTTGATATTCAGGCCTCTGGCCTGGATTCCATCACCTGGCGCGCACGATACGTCCGCAGACCGTTTCTGGCCCTGCTTGGCGCGCTTGGCGGTTCCTTTGACAACCCCACAGGCGGCTCCGGCCTAGATTTTGGCCTTCTTTCGCAAGACGCGGGTTCCGGAAGCCTGACACTGCCTGAGAGCGAACCCGGAAAAGCCCAGTTTGCCGCGCTGGATCTTTCCCCCCTGCTCTCTTCCGCCACAAGAAAGGGCGAAAAAGAAGACGACAAGGAAGATGCAAAGGGAATGCTACAAATTTCCCTTAGCGGCATAAAGAACGGGAAAGCCGTATGCTCTTTGGAGCGCTTTCTTGTCGTCACCGACATGGGCCTTATGGTAAAACAGGCCAAAACCGGCGAACTGTACGCCTATGTCTGTACCCTTTCCAACGGTCACCCCGCGGACGGCGTTAACATTAAAGCGCTCAGTAAAAATGGCGTGGCCTGCGCCGAGGCTGTTACCAGGGAAGACGGCTGCGCGACTCTTCCCCCGCTTTCCGGCTTGAAGGCCGAGGCCGCGCCAGTCGTCGTGATTGCTGAAGGAGCGAAAGGCGATCTCGCCTGGCTTCCGCTCAAGGATACAGACCGAAGAGTTTTCTTTGCCTCCCGAGGAGAAGGGCAATCCCTCTCCAAAGAGGGGCTGACCGCCTATGTCTTTTCACAGCGCGGCGTCTACCGCCCGGGTGAAACCCTGTACTTCGGCGGCATTCTGCGCAGGGGCGACATGGCCCCCCTGCCCGGCGGGTTACCGCTTAAAGCCGTTCTTCTAGATCCGGCAGGGCGCGAAATCCATACAGAAAACTTCACATCGAACGAACAGGGATTAAACGCCTTTGCATGGAAGTCCCCCGAAAGCGCGCGCACAGGTCGTTATCGACTGGAAATCCGCCTTCCTGGCCAAAACGGAAGCCTTCTTGGGTCAACCTCGGCGCTGCTTGAGGAATTTTTCCCCGAAACCATGCGCATGAAAGCGGAAATTGCGCCAAAATCGGGCAAGGGCTGGCTTGTGGCGGATTTCGCCACGCCCAAGGAAGCGCGTGCCACGCTTATGGATCTCTACGGCGCGCCTAGCGCGGACAGAAGGGTAAGCGCGCGGCTTTTTGTTGAACCCGCTGAGCTGAACCATTTTGCCGAATGGCCAGAATATACCTTTTATGATCCTTTCGCGGGCACACTCCCCAGAACTGAGGATTTGCCAGATATGCAGAGCGCGGAAGACGGTTCCGTTTCCTTCCCTCTGCCAGAAGGCCTTGAGGTGGGTTCGGTCTTATGCAGAGTTGAGTTGCGCGGCTTTGAAGCGGGCGGCGGGAGATCGGTTTCAGCATCCGCCCAAACCGTGCTTTCGCCAGGCCGCATGCTCATTGGGTATAGGCCAGACGGATCCGTGCCGCGCCTTGATTTTCTCCCAAAAGATCACAAGGCGAATCTGCACTTCATTGCCGTGGATCCCAACCTGCAAATGACAGAAGTGGAAGACTTGAATCTCTCCGTATCGGAACGACGCCATGTTTCCAACCTGACTTCCGATAACCGTGGTTTCTTCCGCTATGCCGAAGTTCCCGTAGACAAGGTGATAAGCCGCGCCAGGGTAAGGCTTGACAAGGAGAAAGGCTTCACCTGGCCCATTCCCACAGATACTCCGGGCGATTACGTTCTCCACCTTTCGGACGCCGAAGGCAAGATACTTTCGGTCGTTGAATTTACCGTTGTGGGAGAACGTCTGCGCAATGCTCCGTACACCACGGGCGCCGGATTGCGCCTTAAACTCTCCAAGGAGGAATACGCCAGGGGCGAAAACATAGACATGTCTCTTTCCGTACCCTATGACGGAGCAGGCCTCATAACTCTGGAGCGGGATTCCGTGTTTGCGCATCGCTGGTTCACGGCCAAGGCCGGCGATACCGTTCAAAGCATTCGCATTCCCGACGATTTTGAAGGGCGCGGTTACGTGACGATTTCCTTTGCAAGGGCCGCCGATTCTCAGGATGTCTACCTGACTCCCTTTGCCTGTGTTACCGCGCCGTTTACGGTGGGCACGGAAGATCGCGATCTGGGTCTGCGTCTCCAAGCCGCGCCGCAGGTGGAACCGGGCCAGAGTCTCAAGGTGCGTGTTGAAGCCAGAAAGCCGGGCAAGGCCATTCTCTATGCGGTTGACGAAGGCATTCTGCAACTGACGCGTTATAAAAAGCCCGATCCGCTCCACGCTCTGCTGAAGGATCGCGCTCTGGACGTGGTCACACTACAGGCCTTTGACCTGGTTATGCCCGATCACGGCGTACTCAAATCAAGAATCCCTGGATTTGGCGGCGGCGATGGCCTTGCCGCGGACGCCATGATGGGGATGCAGAACCCGTTTAAACGCCAGAGCGAGCCACCGCTGGTGTGGTGGTCTGGGCTTATGGATATCCCCGAAGGGGGCGCTGAATGTTCCATCCCGCTTCCGGATTACTGCGGAACTACGTTGCGCCTCATGGCCGTTGGCTGTTCCGAGAGCCTGTTGGGGAGTACGTCCTGCGAGGTAGTTGTTCGCGGCAACCGGGTTCTTACCCCGCAACTTCCCGTTGCGGTCGCGCCTGGGGATGTTTTTGAGGCCGCCCTTGCCATCTCCGCTCCACAAAAGCAAAACGGGCCTGCCAAGGTAAACATGCAGGCCAGCCCCGCGCTGAAGATAGAGGGCGAAACGCAGTTTGAAATTCCTGCAGGAACGACAAAAGAAAGCGTTCATACTTTCAAGGTTCGCGTGAAGGATATTCCGGGCGACGCCAGTATTACCTTCACGGTCGAAGATGCGATCTCCCGCGCCCAAAGGCGGGCGCATCTTTCCGTTCGGCCCGCTGTTGCCAAAAACAGACAGCTAAGCGCCGGAGTTGTGGAAGGTTCCACAAACATTGAAAACCCCAGGGATATCCTTCCCAACGGCGCCAGAACGTCGCTTACGGTTTCCGCGTTGCCGTTGCCTGCCGTGCGTGGCCTTGCCTCCTATTTGGACGACTGGGGCTACGGCTGTACCGAGCAGCTTATCAGCAAAGCTTTCCCCTATGTGCTGCTTCGCAAAAATCCAGCCCTTCTGACCTCCAAAGGAAGAACAGAGGCCGATGTACTCAAAAGCGCCGATGAACGCATAGAGGCCGCGCTTTCGGCCATTATGGAACGCCGCGGCGGCATGGGCAAAGTGGCGTTTTGGCCCCGTGGAGACGTTTCCGATTTTGTCACGGTGTACGCCGCCGACTTTCTCATAAGCCTGCGGGAAGAAGGCATTGCCGTTCCGACAGGGCTTGCCGAAAGCGTGTGCGACGCAGTCGAAACTTTTGCCGGTTCCACCATTAACTCCGAGGAAGACGCGCGCCTGAAGGCCTATGCCTGCTGGGTACTTTGCCGCGAGGGCCGCGTCATGACGCGAGAATTGGAAGCTCTTTATGGTTTCCTCCATGAACAGGGCAATGCCATGAGCGGAATCACCCCGCTTTTCCTTGCGGCATCCCTAGAAATTCTCCATATGAACGGGCAGTATCCTTCATTCTCCACAAATATCTCAGACGAGTATTCCCTGTTTGATCCCCTTTCCGAACAGGCCTTTCATTCCCTGCTGACGACGCGGCATTTCCCACATATTCCGGGAAATGATGCCGCGGATCTGGCAAACGCCGCCATGACGGCCATTCAGCAAAGAACGTATAACACCTTCTCTTCAGCCCAGACCATACGGGCACTGCTGACCGTAAACAGAGAGGCCGAGGCCTCCACAGAATCCGTGGAACTCAGCTGTTCTGGGGAAGACTCCAGGGCGCAAAGGCTTTCGCCTTCGCTTCTGACTCTGGAAGTTCCGCTGTGCAAGAGTTTTAATGTCAACGCCCCCGCCGGCCTGAAACTCAACTGGCTACTTGAATCCGAGGGCTTTGACCGCGTTCCGCCCAGGGAGGCTGTGGCAAGCGGCATGGAAATCACTAAAACCTTCCTCAACGAGAAGGGAGAGCCTGTAACGGAAATACGCCAGGGCGATATCCTGACGGTTCTGCTGGAAGGCCGCGCCTACGGAAATACGGTTCAGGACTGCGTCATTGCCGATCTTCTGCCAGGCTGTTTTGAACAGATGCTGAGCGATGAGCCTGGCGGCACGGAAGATGGCTGCGAGGTTCAGTTTACCGACAGGCGCGAAGACAGGATGATTCTCTTTGCCACCCTTGGACGGGAATTTCGCTATACCTACCGCGTCAAAGCCGTGACCAAGGGCGTCTTTACCGTTCCTGCCGTGACGGCGGAGTCCATGTATGACAGAATGCGCCATGCCCGTTCCGCTTCCGGCAGCATCACAGTGAAATGAAAAAAAAAGTGCTATGGATCGCCGCGGCTTTTTCCTTTATGGCGGCGCTCTACCTTATTTTGAGGTTTACGCCGCTGCCGCCCTTGCTTGATGACGTGGAATTTTCCAGAGAAGTTCTGGACAGGCGCGGCGAACTTCTTTACCTCACCCTGACCGCGGACGAAAAGTACCGCCTGTATGTGAACCTAGAGGAAATTCCTCAAAGCGCCGTCCGGGATCTTCTTCTCTATGAGGACAGATATTTTTACCTGCATCCGGGGGTGAATCCCCTGTCGGTTCTGCGCGCGACAGGAGCCATGCTCACAGGAGGCCGCCGCCTTGGAGCCTCCACAATAAGCATGCAGACAGCAAGAATGCGCTATGGCATCGCTTCCCATACCGTCATGGGGAAGTTGCGCCAGATGTTCATCGCACTCTGCCTTGAAGCGCGGTACGCCAAGGAGCAAATCCTCGAGGCCTATTTCAATCTTGCGCCGTACGGGGGTTGTATAGAAGGGATAGGAGCCGCGGCCCTAGTGTATTTTCACAGGCCCGTTTGGCGCCTCACGGAGACGGAAATTCACGCCCTTCTTCCTATTCCGCAGAATCCCGCCCGCCGTTCCCCCTCTGGTGGTGAGGATTTTGAATCTGCCCGGGCGCGGATCACGGCACTTTGCGGCAAAACTTCCGACCTCGCAAACTCCATTCCACCTCTCAAAACCTACAGCGCAAAAACCCTTCCCTTCGAGGCGCCCCATGCCGTTCGAGAAGCCTTGCGCCTGGCCCCTGGCGCGATGAGGCGCATCCAGACAAGCCTTGATTTGCCGCTACAGAAAAAATTGCGGAACATCCTTGCGAGGTACACAGAACGAAGCTCTGTTTATGGCGTAAACAACGCGGCGCTTCTGCTCATGCACGCCCCTTCCGGTGAAATTAGGGCGCTCATTGGTTCCGCTGATTTTTTCAGTGAAAAAATTGACGGACAGGTTGATGGAACGCTGGCGCGGCGTTCGCCCGGTTCCACGCTCAAACCCATCATCTATGCCCTTGCGCTGGAGCAGGGGCTTATCCATCCGCAGACGCTCCTTCTGGACAGCAAGCGCAGTTTCAGAGGCTATGATCCGGAAAATTTTGATCATTCCTTCCGCGGACCCATCCATGCCGCCGACGCCTTGAGAAGCAGCCGCAATATCCCGGCCATCTTTCTCGCGTCTAAACTCCGCAACCCGGGACTTTATGATTTTCTGCTTCGCGCCGGAGTGCGCCTGCAAAAACCGGAAGAACATTACGGACTAAGTCTTGTGCTTGGCGGTGCCGAGGTCTCCATGCAGGAGCTTGCCGGGCTTTATGCCATGCTCCTGAACCGCGGCATCATGACGCGGCCAACGCTGATTCCGCATACAACCGAAGGACACAGGGAATATCTGCTTTCGCCCGAGGCAGCCTATGTGGTTCTCAGTATGCTGGAGCGGCCCGCCCTTTCCCTGCGCGGGAAAAAAGGCCAAAAACTGCCCTTGCTGTATAAAACGGGCACATCTAACGGCTTTCATGACGCATGGTGCGTTGGCGTGCTGGGGCCGTATGTGCTTGCGGTATGGGTTGGAGATTTTGCCAATCAATCGGGCGTGCGCTTTGTGGGTGGAGAACATGCCGTACCGCTTTGGCTTGAGGCCGCCGAGGCTTTGGCGGCGGAAAGTCCTCTTTCCAACCCTCTTCCAGACGCCAGGGCGGATCTCAACCTCATAGAAATTCCTGTCTGCGCGCAAACGGGCGATACCGATACCTCTCTTTGCAGCGAAACGGTCAACACGCTCTTTATTCCCGGCGTTTCCCCCATCCGGCCCACTGGCTTTCTGCGCCGTATTCTCATAGACAGGGAAACGGGCCTGCGGGCCTGCAGGCAAGACCCGGATAAAACCGAAGAAGTTGTGGCGGAATTCTGGCCCACGGAATTTCGGGAACTCTTCCGCCAGGCGGGAATATACAAGAAAGCGCCGCCGGAATGTATGCCCGGATGCGACGGATCGCCGGACGCGGGCAAGGCGCCTGTCATTCTGGAACCGCGGCAGGGAACTGTGTATTACAAACGGCTTTCGGTTTCGGAAGCGCAACCCATACCCTTCAAGGCCGGAACCGAAGCGGACGCCAAAGAGGTTTACTGGTTTGCCGATGCAAACTTCCTCGGAAAAAGCCGGGCGGGCGAGACCCTTTTTTATGAACTCCCCTCCGGAAAACACGTTATTCGAGCGTCCGATGAACTTGGGCGGGGAAGCGTGATGACTCTTATCATCCAGGCTGTTCCGTAGAGGGGAAACGAAGAAGTGTTTGCCTGTAACATACTCTCTTGAAAGGAAGAACTTTTGCGGGTAGTTTTGCCCTGTTGCGAAATTCCGAATTTTTCGCTCTGGATTTCAAAAAGTTGAAGCTCTCCTTCATGGAATAGGCGTCTTTCTCTCCGGTTTTCGCCTATTGACAAAAGAAACATCCTGGGAAAAAATTTTATAAGGTTTAACGAGTTGCAATTTGTATAAAAAGCTACGGCAAAGGGAATTTAACATGAAAGTTATTGACCTTATTAAAAAGAAAACGCCTACGCTGTCTTTTGAGGTTTTTCCGCCCAAAAACGATTCCACGTTGGAAAGCGTACGCCAGGCCACAGAAGAAATTGCCGCCCTGCATCCGGATTTCATGAGCGTTACCTATGGCGCTGGTGGCGGAACTTCAAAATTTACCGTAGACCTCGCGGAAAATATACAAAAAAAATATCAGGTGCCCACATTGGCGCATCTCACCTGCGTCTCTTCCTCCCGACAGGACATTAAAAAAAT
>CAZWBH010000043.1:11606-15113 GCA_964632155.1 uncultured Mailhella sp. | reverse complement strand
AAAATTGAGCTGATAGCTTTTTTCAGCGGTCTCGAAAGATGTATGAGGGGGGACAGGTTTTTGGGTAATTCCTATAATATCAATAAGTTGTTATATCTGTTCAAGTCCCCTCACCCGTTTTATTTATTTTTTAAGAGAATGAAGGATAAGGCGGCTCAGTCAAAGACCCGCGCGCGGCAGTTTTGAAAACAGCTGTCTTTTCCTCCCGAATCAGGTATACTCTCCCTATGGCCGCGGTGAAAGGGCTGAATATCCGCGCCGTTCATGGAAGACATCTTCAACGGGAGGCAAGTTATGGCATACCTTGGTGAAAACATAAAAAAACTGGGCTTCGGGCTTATGCGTCTGCCCATGCTTGCGGGCGACAAGGGCATTGACGTGGAGCAGGTGAAACGGATGACGGACGCGTTTCTGGACGCGGGCTTCACCTACTTTGACACGGCCTGGGCCTATTCCGGCAGTGAAGATGCCATACGGCGGGCGCTGGTGGAGCGGCACCCCCGCGATTCCTTCCAGCTGGCCACAAAGAATGCCGCATGGATCAACTGCAAAACGAAAGCTGACGCCGAGGCACAGTTTGAAAGTTCGCTCAGGCTGACGGGCGCCGGCTTCTTTGACTTCTATCTGCTTCACAATCTCGGCGAAAGCCGGACAAAATTCTTCGATGACTTTGATATGTGGAGTTTTGTCCAGCGCAAAAAGGAAGAGGGACTCATCCGTCACGCGGGCTTCTCCTTCCACTCCACGCCTGAAGAGCTGGACGCCATTCTCACCGCCCATCCCGAGATGGAGTTCGTTCAGCTCCAGATCAACTACGCGGACTGGGACAATCCCGTCGTGCAGTCGCGGCGCTGTTATGAAACAGCCCGCAGGCACGGCAAGCCCGTGGTCATCATGGAACCCGTCAAGGGCGGTATGCTGGCCACGCCTCCGCCCCAGGTAGCCAAAATTTTCAAGGACGCCGAGCCTGAAAGCTCGCCCGCATCCTGGGCTTTGCGTTTTGCCGCCAGCCTGGACGGCATCGTCACGGTGCTTTCCGGCATGAGTACCCTGGCCCAGATGCAGGAAAACCTGGCCGTCATGCGGGACTTCACGAAGCTCAATGATCGGCAGATGGCCACGGTGGCCGCGGTTCGCAAGGCCCTTGGGAGCATCCCCATCATCCCCTGCACCTCATGCAATTACTGCGCAAAGGTCTGCCCCAACGACATCGGCGTGTCCGGCTCCTTCACGGCCATGAACCTTTTGACACTGTACGGAAATCTCAAGTCGGCTAAAGTCCAGGAGGGCTGGCTCGTGGGTATGCATGGCAGAAAAAGGGCCGCGGAATGCCTGGAGTGCGGGGCCTGCGAAGCGGCCTGCCCCCAGCACATCGCCATTCGGGAAGAACTCAAACGCGTGGCTCAGGCCTTTGGACAAAACGCGTAGGAGTCTGGGCAAAGACGCGGAAAAACTCATCGCGAAGAAAAAACTGTCGGCCTGGGCGTTGCGGCGAACTTTTTCGGAAAGCACGCCCGCGCAACGGGCAAAAGGAGAATACGCATGAAGACAAGAAAACTGAGAGATCTGGAACTAAGCCCGGTGGGCGTCGGTTGCATGGGCTTTTCTCACGGTTATGGAAAAATCCCCGAGAGGGCGGACAGCATGGCGGCCATCCGCGCCGCCCATGACTTCGGATGCACTTTTTTTGACACATCCGAAGTCTACGGGCGCGAACTCTACTATCCGGGCCACAACGAGGAAATTCTCGGTGAGGCCGCGGCGCCTTTCCGCAAGGACGTGGCCCTTGCCACCAAGCTCTTCATTGCCGACGAGGAAGCGCACGAAAACATTTACGCCGTTCTGCGCCGCCATCTGGAGGCGTCCATGGCCAAACTCCGCACGGACTATGTGGATCTCTATTACCTGCACAGGATGACGAAACTCGTCCCCGTGGAGGACGTGGCGGCCGGCATGGGGCGACTCATCAAGGACGGCCTCATCCGCGGCTGGGGCCTCTCCGCCGTGGGCGTGGAAACTCTCGCCAAAGCCCAGGCGGTCACGCCGGTGACCGCCGTGCAGAATCTCTACTCCATGGTCGAGCGGGACGCGGAAGCCGCGGTGATTCCGTACTGCCTGGAACACGGCATCGGCTTTGTGGCTTTTTCCCCGGTGGGTAGCGGCCTTTTGTCCGGCAAGGTGAACGCGCAGACAAAGTTTGAGACTGTGGACGATGTGCGCAACTTCGTGCCCCAGCTCTCCAGAGAAAACCTTGCCGGCAATCAGCCCATTGTGGATCTCGTAAGCGCCTGGGCGGCGCGCAAGCAGGCCACGCCTGCCCAGATCGCCATGGCCTGGATGATTCGCAAGTATCCCAACGTGATACCCATCCCCGGATCCAAGAACAAGGGCCGCATTCTGGAAAACCTGGCCGCCTGGAACGTGCAGTTCACGGACGATGAGTTCGCCGCTCTGCAGAGCGGTCTGGACGCCTGCGCGGTATTTGGCCACAGGGGGCAGGAAGAGTACGCGCAGAGCGACTTCAGCAAAAACTGGATCAAAAAATAGCGGCAAAATCGCGGGGCCGGCGCCTTCCGTGTTCCGGATCACGTCCTGAGCGCGCAAAGGTTGTAAAGGAGAGTCCCGACCCGAAAGGCAAAGGCTTCCGCGAAGCAGGCATTAACTGAAGACAAACGTTTTCCTTCCGTCCTTCAGTAAAAGCAAAACTTTTTGGTCACGAACCGGAGATTTAATAAAACCATATCTCAAAGAAAATTCTTCAGCGGCTTTATTGAGAAGATGTACACCTACTTCGAATACCGGTATTGTCCGCCAGACTAAGAGTTTTTGGCACAGCTTCGCGAAGCATTGCGCTGCCAACACCTTTTCCCTGCCACTGTTTATTGATGGCCAGCCGTGCAAGAAGAACGGGCATGGGGAATCTCCCGTTTCCTTCGATATTCTGGCAGGTACCCCCAGCGCGGCTCTCTGGCTTGCAGTAAGACTGAAAGAGCCAACCACGTCCGCCTGAAGCGCATGATGAATAAGTCGGTCGTTGAGAGAATCACGCAGTCAAAGGCTGAGCAGGCATGAAAACGAGTAAGGCGCTGAGGCCTAAAAAGCATTATTCGCTCCACGGCACAGGCGTATCGCGCAGACGGCGAAAACCTTCCGTTTCCCCCGCGGGCGCATCAGGCATTTCCAAAAGGTGGGCGCCAAGTTCGGGAGAAATTCCCCAAAAAAGCTGATCGAACAAGGTCTCTTCGGCAACGCGGCACGCGCTGTCCAGAAGGAACGCCGTCAAAGACTTCCGAGAACTGACCGCCGCGCACTGAGCGGGACACTGAGTGATTTTCTTCGGGCAATTCCCTCCATTATAATAAGATATCAATGATCACTTCAATAATAAACCATATCACTATGACCGGGATTCCAATGGGCGGGGCAGCTACAGCCAGCGGCACAAGGAGTATTAACCAGGGAGACATTGTCTGGCTCCTTCTTTTTGAAAAATCACAGGACAAAGCA
>CAZWBH010000043.1:0-11506 GCA_964632155.1 uncultured Mailhella sp. | reverse complement strand
GTAAAAAAGCCGCATTAACCGTTGCGGATGGCATGGTTCTCTTCTTCCGTCATTGTAGCAATGCACTTCTGGAATTTTATTATAAGATATCGAAGTAAGAGAGTACCAGCGCTATCAGTATGGTCGGGATTCCAATGAATGGGCAAAAAATAGCCATTAGTGTAATGATAAGCCAAGTAAGCAATGTCTGGCTCCTTCTTTTTGAAAAATCACAGGACAAAGCAGTAAAAAAGCCGCATTAACCGTTGCGGATGGCATGGTTCTCTTCTTCCGTCATTGCAGCAATTTATCAAGAGACGGATACTTTCCGTTGGTCGTCAGGTCTTCGCAACGATAAATGTTTGTATCAATGCCCATGCCGTGCAGTCTGTCCTTCTCGCCTTTGAAGAAAATGCAAAGGTTGTTCATGTAAAGGATGGTCTTCACGGTGTCCTGCGTGACGTAGTCCGGAGTGGAGCCTTGAGCTTTGACGCCGGCATACTCGTTCACCGCCCGTGCAAGTTCCCGTTCTGTCATGCCCTCCTTCAGGGTGAGTTCCGCTTCGCGATAGTGTTTTTTGCGAAAATTCTCGTAGGCATGGAACGTGCTTGAGGGTATCTCGTCCTCAAGCTGGGCAAGTTCTTCGGCGTACTGGGCGGACGGTTTGGAGGAAAGTGCCGCGCACCACTTCCGCAGGGTTTTCCGTACCGCATCAGGGCTGAAAGCGTTTTCGCCCATGAGCTTGTAGTGGTAGGAGAAGGCATCGGCAAACTGGTTCCAGTTTTTAATAAAAGCCGTATATTGAACCTGTTCCACGGCGGGCATGGGCGGCAAGTTGCTGGAACTGTCCTTTGGGAATTGGCAACTGTAGAGGAGGATTCCAACGGTGCCGCACGCTACGACCGCGCAAACTATCACTGCGGTATTCAGCCAACGGGTTTTCTTTAATTCCCCTTTTTGCGATTTGTCTTTCATTCTTTCACCTCTTGTTTTTGAAAAAATCTTCCAGCAAGCGTCTGTCCCGCTTTGAGAGAGGGGCATGATCAGGCTTGCGGTACTTTCTTTGCCCGCCGCGCTTCCACATATCGCAATGGGAATCCGTTGTTTTTTCCAGCCAGGCGTCAAACTTCAGGGCTGGAGCGCCTTCCCCGCACTGCGCGCGTACATAGATTGCCGGGCAGACGAAGAGACTTTCGATGATGTCGTCGCGGGAACAGAGTTCCGGACCCTGAGGAATCGGAACTTCCTGCGGAGGTGCCGTTTCCTGGGTTTCCTGTACGGCGGGAGCGCTTTCGGATCCGGGAGTATCCTCTTCCGCCGGGGGCGCGGGCTTTGGGGCATCGGGTTCGGCAAGATCCCGCTCCACCGGGGGGAGGGGCGCCGGAACTTCGGCGGGACGAAAAAGCATGAACAGGATGACGGCGACAGACAGGGCCGCCACAGTCATGAGCGTTGCCTTGACGGAAAAGGGCGTCTGCTTCCACAGCCTGCCCGCGCCTTCTTCCCAGGGGAGATCAACGTCTATCTCCGTCGCTTCATTCGGGGTTTCGGCCAGAATGGGCCGGATGGCCGCCGCGCTGCGCGCGGGATTGCGGCAGTAACGGAGAAAGGCAAAGGAAATGGGGACTATGATCCGCCCGAAGACATCCTTGCCCGGACGATAATCGAAAAACACGCAGTAATCCCCGAACTTCCTCCATTCCGGTCGTTCCGTCTGGAGCCTTTCGTACTGGCTTTTGACGGCGGACTCAATTTCAGGCGCTGGGAACACCGTAGGACACCATGTGGCATTCTCGTTGTTCTGCCAGAAGTGATGGGCTACACTGATGCGCATGGCTTAGTAGCTGGAAGTTCTGAGGACAACACAGAATCCGTTGCCGATGTCCTCGGAAAACCTGCCGGTGTTTATAAGGGTAAATATATCCTCTTCCGAGATGCTCAAAATGCCGCTTATCTCCCTGTCACCAACCAGTCCCTTGATGAGGTTGCTTTGTCTGATAACAATCCTGCCGTGCATTACGCCTACGGTTTTTCTGCCATATTCGAATTTCGACTCATAGCGGGTATCCTCGGAAGCTGAACACATATTTGCCATCCCCATGATGCTGGAAAATGTAAAACTTACTTTGTTGTTCTGCAATCTGCCGCAACCCGCTCTCAGGGGATTGTTCTCGGTTGCATAGATCTGCCACTCGACAGAAACGCCCTTGCTCAATGCGTCTTCGTACTTGTGGATGTTCTGTTGAATCCTGGCCACCCTGTCCGCAAGGCCCGACGGGCGTTCATAGCGGAACAGTTCGTAGTCGAGATCCGCTTTTCCAAGAAGAGAGTTGTTTTGTTGCAACTTCTCTTTTCTGTTGGCAAGCTCGTCTCTCGTGCTGATAAAACTGTCGCCTATGGCATCGATGGATTCCCTGTCCAGCCGCTCCAACCTTTCCTGCATGGCGCTTGCTATGGAGCGCTTGTGATCCACGCTGAGCAGACCTTTGCCGCCCTCTTTTGTGACGAGTTCCTTGAGTTCATGGAGTTCCTTCTCCATGTCAAAACCGGAAATTTTGCCAATCTTGCCCATGAGCGCGCAATAGAGCCTGTCGCCAAGGCTTTGCCGAAGCGTTGCAACGTGATTCTGGACTTCCGCGGAAGTATCGTTTTCATACTGGGCGATAAGGGCCTGCGCCTCTTCATAGCCGTCTTCGTCCTGCGTGGGAACGCCAAGCCGATTAAACTCCTGCAAAATTTCCCCAACGCGCTCCTGTTCCCCTTTTTCCGCAAGGCGCCGGAGCATATCATCGCGCTCAGGCGTGGCGGGGAGGGCGCTCAACTGCTGGCGGGCGTCTTCCACCTCGACCGCGCTTGCCTGAGGATTCTCCACAACGGCGCGGTTCTGGCAGATGCGCTGGCTCTGGTCATGCAAGGTCTTCGCTTTTTCGATAAGCGCGGGTTCTATATAGGCGGTATCAAGGAGCATATGCTCCGTAAGCGTCGTTCTTTTGCAGGAATCGCCCTCACTCTGCGCCTGGTTCAGTCCCTGCATAAAACCGCTCCGTAACCCTTCCACAAGGTCATCGCGGACTGTGCCAACGTTTTTAAGGTCGTCCTTGTGCATACCCAGCATGAGCAGGTTATTGGCGTATTTTTCTTCATACTGGTTCAGCCGGTCGATTCTTTCGTTCACCGTGCCCGTGCTGTCCATGGCAAAGAGATAATCCTGAGAGCGCTGGTGATGTGCCCAGAAAAGTCCGGAAACGGCAAGCACCGCAGCAAGAACGCCGCCGCCTATGGCCACTTTGCGGTTGCGCCGGGCGTTGTACTCACTTTTGAGCCTTTGTTGGATGCGGGAAATTTCCAACTGCTGCTCGGGGCTGAAATTGTTCAGGAGTCCATACTCCGGCGCGGCACCAACACAGGCATCGAAATCTTTTAAGGTGGAGCAGGCGCTGGCTTGTTCGAGCAGAGACGAGTAACAGCGCTCCAGGGCGTCTTCCAGCAATCCGGAATAATCCATGCCTTCACAGCGGCTCCAGACAGGCTGACAGAGCAAAAGTTTATAGGCAAGGTCAAAGGTCTGGTCGTTTTCCTTCAGGGCGAGTACCGTGTTCTGGAAGTTTTTGAAAAAGCTGTCCACAATAAGGAAAACAGCTTCATCCACGCGATAGGGGGCTATTTGACCGGGCAAGGGAGCCGCATCGGGAGTCTTATGACCGTAGGCCGACATGGGCAACACGGTGAGTTCTTTGAAAAAATTCCTGAGTTTATCGGCAATGACGCGATATACCTCGATGGACTGTATATACTCGTTGGCGGATTCGTCTTCGCCCGGGGTTTTGAAGGCCTCGTTTTTGTCCCACTTGTTGACGGCAAGAATGGCGGGGGCGGTAATGCTTTCGTCTTCGTCACAGACTTCCCGTAGCATCTTGATGAAGTAGCCGATCTCCATGCGTAGCTCTTCCATGGTGGCGACGTCGTCTTTATCGCCGCAGGGAAAGAAGATGATGAAGCCATCGGCGGCTTTGATTTTTTCGCACAGCGCCTTCTTTTCCGGGCTTTCCTCGGTCTGCTGACTCAGCGTTTCCGCAAAATGGCCGTCGTAGTCCGAGATGGAAATATTGACATTGTAACACGCGCCTTCGTTTTCGGTTCGAAAGGCAAAGGACATATCCTTGAGCGTCCCGGCTGTTGCGGGGGGTGTTTCGCCCTGCTTGAGCAGCTTCCAGTTTTCGCGAAGCTCGGCAATGCTCTCCGGATTTTCAACGGAAATAGAACCGCAGTTGGCGAGCGCTGTGAGAAAGATCGTCTTGCCGGAATGTTTTGGGCCGACGAGAACGATATTGAGTTCTTGCATTATTTCCTGGTCTTGCATTTCAAACCTCTGCGCAGACTGGCTTTGAAGTTGGTAACAGTGGAGGAGGGAGTGACGGTGTTTCTGTTTTGAGGGTTCTGACGCTGTGTCGAAGGGGCGGCGTTCTGTATTTTTGCCGCAACCATGTTGAAAGGTACGGCTATGAGCGGCAGCACCCGACGACGCACAGGGGGGACGAGTATCACAACGAGGAGCAGGATGAAGCTTATGGCAAGAGGACTTTCCTTTGCCGTGGCAACAACTTTTCCGAGAGAGGAGTCAAGGCTCTTCACGGATTCCGTGACAATCTCGCCGGCTCCTTCCACGGTGTTCGTCACGATGTCCTTCGTGACGTTCGTTGCGACGCCAGTCACGACTTGGGTCGGGCCTTTCAAAACTTTTTCCACGGCGGCTTCCGCGCCATCGGGATCAAGGGTAAACCAGGCCAATACGCCGACCGCAACGGTGGTTTTAGGGTTATTTTTTATAATGTCCCCGAGCTTTTTGGCTATCTCCATGGCCTTTGGGCCGCCCTTGCGCGACAAAGCCATGGCGGCCTCGGCCGTGGACTCATAACTCTTCAGTACCGTTGGCATCTTTTGAACGACTTCCGCGGGTATCGCGCCCGTTTTGGCCAGCGCCGCCATGTCCAGCTTCGTCGTACTCAGGGTGCCGGCTATACCATCAATAACCTTCCAGGATTCCGGGTTCTTTTCCACCATTTTCATCAAGGGCGCCGGATTCTCCAAGGCATCAACAAGTCTTTTCTGGGCAGGGCCTTTGGCGGCGAAATCCAGGGTCTTCTTCGCTCCCAGAAGCAGATCGTCGCTCAGCTGACCCGCTTTTTTCAATTCGGGGAGGCGCTTCAGCAAATCCGCCTTTTCGGTCGCCCTGAGTACGGCTCCCGCTTTCTTGCCGGCCTTCCCCACACTGGCAAAGTCGTCCGCATGGCGTAATATCTTGGTGGCAAAACTCATCAAACCGCCGGACGCCGCCTCAAACGGCGCAAAGACGAGGATAAGGGCGGTGAACAGAGTTAGGCATATCCCCCGGCTTTCAGAATGTTTGTTCAGGAACATGGTTCCTCCTGATTATTGGATGTTTCTGTTTTTCCCGGGCAAAGCATCTTTACTTCGCTCCAGTCGAATTCGTCTTTTTCGTCTTCTTTCAGGAGATCGTAGAGATCATCCCGGAGATTGTAGAGGGCATCCACCGTGAACGCCGCTTTACCCATGTTGGAGACGCTGATCTTTGGTACTTTGAGTGCATGCGCGGTCGCGGAAAGGGCCTGGCCGGATTCGGGAAGATACCCGCGCAACGCCTTCCTGGCCTGAGCAAAGCTCATGCCTTTGGGCATACCTCTGGCAAGACCTTTGGCACCTTGGCGGATCATCTGCCGCGAAGCATTCTTCAAGACTTTTATGCCTGCCTTTGTACCCGCCTTTAGCGATAACGACAGCACTTTCAATCCCCCGCCGGCAGCAGCGCCAATACCAGTACAGGTGGCGACAAGCGAAACTACATCTATGACATCTGACGCAAAGTCTACGACTTGCAAACTCTTGATTCCAGCCACTACGGGGTCTACGCCAACACTGCGCCTTATATTTGCCCTGAGCGTCATGCCCGAACGCAAAAGCTCCGCTTCGGGGAGCCTTCCCCGCTCGTTCAGGGCGGTCAGTGCGTCGGGGCGATCCGGGGGATTGCCGACGCAAAAATCGTCGTAGAGAGAAGGATCCCCGTCATTGGGGTAGCCGGCTTTCAGCAGATGTTCCGCAACGGCCGTTTCGTTGGAAAAATTTTTGTCCTGCAGGAGAGGAAAAAGCGTATCAAAAATGCTGAGGAGAAAACCAGCGGGTTGGTAAGGGTTATCTTCCGGAGCGGGAAGTGTTGTCAAAAGGTAATCAAGTAGGATCTTGTGCTTGGAAGAGAGCTGCGTCCGCTTTTCAGCAAGCCGTGCCATTGACTCGAGATATTTAATATCATATTGCCAGAGTTTTGAGCCTTCCTCTGTCGTAACAAAGTTGCGGGCGGAAGTTGTGTTTGTCCAGGCATCCAAAAAGCCGACAAGCTGGCCCTCAACATACCATTCGGCCATATCACGCAGAGGAGCGCCTGTTATGAGGCTGAAAATGGTGCCGAACTTATTGAGGTTGCTTACTGGGAAGCACTTGGAAGGCAAAACGATGTTTTTGAAGAAGAGGCTCTCGCAGGTCAGCCAGGAGAGAAAGCGGCGAATGTTCTCTTCCTGCGCGGCGCTCGCGCCCAGCAGACTTGCGGCCAGGGGCTCCACAAGCGATGCGCAGTACTCCGCGGCCCAGGCGGGATTGCCATAACGCCTGCTCATTTTTTGATACAGGACGTGCTGCATCCGTATATAGCAACGCTGCATAGTCCGAAAGCTTTCAGGGGAAGGAAGGGAACCCGCGGAGAAGAGCCAATCTATTTCGCCCCGCGTCATGGGAGGACGGATGCTGCTGAAGACATAGGGCGTGTTTTTGAGAAATTTTTCCAGGTCTCCTGCGCCCCATTCCTGAATAAGATCCTTATAGATATCGCAAGTGTCGTTCGGCCTTTCGGCAAGGAAGGGCATATAGGTTTCATCGGAGGTGAGGGCGGAAACCTCGAGCATACGGACGAGCAGATCAAGTTCCTTGGCGGAAAAGCGCCGCGAGAGGTACTGCGGAGATGCGCCGGGGATGAGAATGCACGCCAGCAGGAGCTTTGTATCTTTAATTTGCGAGAGGTTTTTGAACGTTTGCCTGTCATAATTTTGCAGAGCGGTGATATAATTTGCGAGAGCCTCTGGATTGTTGAAGTGCGTGGAAAGGGCTGACGCCAGTTTGGGAGTATTCCGCAATGCCTCCGCCAGATCGGGGCGTGCGTCCAGCGCGTCGACCATGACCCGCATGAGTTCCGAATTCGTTTCAAAGGAAGCGAGTATGGGATAGGAGTCATCTTGACCAAAAGCGTAATACACAGGCAGAACACCGCATCCGAATTCCTTTACAGAATCATTGATGCGAAAGGACATCTCTTTTACAACGTCTCGATATTCCCTGCGGGAGGCATAGTCGGGGCAGATCTTGCCGATATTCTCAACGTTTGAGGCGAATGCCGGCGCAACGAGCAATAGGACGCCGCACAGGGTCAATAACAAAGGCGTCAAAGAGAAGGCCCTGCATTTATTCTTTCTGATCGAAAAGGTGAAAAATTTTATCATACCCGCCGTCACAAACCGCAAGGGCTTCGTGTTTAATAGAAAGAACATTCTTCTAACTCACTTGTTTTCATCCAGAAATTTAGCTATCTCGTCAAGAGCTTTTTTGCCAAATTCCTCGTTTGAAACGTTTTTAATGACCGGGATGTACGCTCCGTGGAATCTTATATACAACGATATACTTTTGGGGTCAACTTTACTCGAAATGGAAAATTTATTTCCTAATTTTTTGTTTTATTCCAAATGCTTATAAGATTATCTCCATCAAAAATTTAAGGTCTCTGACCAGTTTACATAACGTATCATTAGGTATTTTCTTACGCTCTTGCGCAACGATGAGCTTCTCAGTAAGGTCATGCCTCCCTGGCACGGCTTTTAAGCCGAGGAAGAGAGGAGTATCAAAACAACGATCTGTTGAGGTGTTTTTGTCTGAGCGTACTTTTAAAAACAAGAGAGTCACTGACTTATGACAGCCGGGAAATCGCCGATCCGGTTCTGCGGGTTCCGCAAGGGGTCGGCTGAACGTGGAGAGTGGCGTACCACCTTGAACCCACGGCTTTTGTTGTCCCATTTCTTGACCGCGCGGCCTTCCCGTGCCATTTTGTCTTTGCTGTGTTTGGTAGGTCTGCCGTTAAATCGTACTGGCAGTAATACTCCGCCCTGGCAGCGGTTGATTATGTGAGGGAAGGAACGTACCCCCACCAAACGCGGTTTTTCTTTTTTTGCCCGCGCCTGACACTCAGATTTCCCTGAAACCCCTTTGTGTTGTCCGTATCTGGACGCCGCCGTGAAATCGTGACTAGTATGGATTAAATCACCCTGGCAGTGATAATCTGAAATGAGAGCCGCGCGTACTCCCACCCAAATACGGACTTCCCATAGCTTCCCCTTGCACCTTTCTCCGATATCCCTTTCGGTAAACACCGAAACCGTGGGTTCATGACTACCGGGAAATTCGCACGTCCGGTTCTACGGATCCCGCAAGGATCCGGCCGTTACGTGGAGAGTGGCGTACCACCTTGAACCCACGGCTTTTGTTGTCCCATTTCGTGACCGCGCTTGACATTTCACCTCCCCCTAGGCAAACATAACTCATCGCATTCGGGAGATCCTTCGTTAAGGCGGACTGAAGGCCGTTACCCCCGGTAAAATCGCAACGCGTAAGCAAGCGTCCGCAAATGCAGAGTCAAGCTGTATCTCGCGGTTGGGGACACGGTGTGAGTGGGCCGACCGCCCCACCCCCGAATGCGTTCCTACCTTCGTTTTCCCGATCTCTTGACCTGCGTAGCCTTTCTGTGCCATTTTGTTTTTGCCGCGTTTGGTAGGTCTGCCGTTAAATCGTACTGGCAGTAATACTCCGCCCTGGCAGCGGTTGATTATGTGAGGGAAGGAACGTACCCCCGCCAAACGCGGTTTTATTGTATACGGAAATACCTTCCCGGGTTTTCAAATTCTTCAAGGCTACTTAAAAGTCTTCCGGTACGAACGGAGTTAACCATCGTTTGTTTTCTCGCTATTTTTACTCTGTAATCTACCAGCACTATCATCTTTCCCTGCCCTTCCGGTTCATTGAGCGCATAGATCAGCCCCGGATCTTCCAAATCCCAATATATTGCCTCCGGCTTGGCCAGCAGAGAGGGTAGGCGCCTCCACACGCTTTCAGGCAAACGATGCGGCTTGGCCTCGCGCCGGGCGTGGGCTAAATCCTTGTCCCCTATGGTCACGGCTGCCGAGGCTGGCGTAATGCCCCGTCCGGCAAGAAAGTCCAGCACTTCGTCGTCCAGCGCGCCCACCACGCGGCGTTCGCCCTTTGGCATTGGCGGAAAGAAATCTTGTGTGTGTGCATGGCGTTCTCCTGTTGCGCTTTTGCTTAGAATTTTCTATAATAAATAAAAGTCGCAGGTTCATGACAACCGGGAAATCGCCGGTCCGGTTCTACGGGTTCCGCAAGGGGTCGGCTGAACGTGGAGAGTGGCGTACCACCTTGAACCCACGGCTTTTCTTTTATCAAAAAGAATCCTTCGCTTTCGCGTAAATCACGCTCGGCGTCTCTATCAATCCGTGCTGACCGAACACTGTTTGTTGTTATGGTAGCCCGTTTACCTGTTTCAGGATTCCGAAATTTCGCCATAACATTCACGCGCACAATGATTTTTCCCGATCCGCGTTCCCCTGTATCCCATACATAAACAAGTCCAGGTAGTCTGCCTTGCACTCCCGGGGCTTTTTCTCTCCCCGCGTCCCAATAGACGGCGTCCGGCCTCGGCAAAGAGCCTCCCGTCTTTGGCAGAAAGCGCCTTGACCCAGCCCCAGGCAGGGTCGTCGGTTTTGGGATGCCCCACCACCAGCGGCGCCTCGGAAAGGGCCGGGTCATAGGACTCGGCCAAGGCCGCGATGTCCGCCTCGGAAAAGGTGATCGTCGCCCCGCCAGAGTCGGTATGCGTCCCGCTTTTGAAAATTTCCATGGTGTTCATGCTTTCCTCCATGCGTCTTTTATGGACCGTTTTTTTCGAGAGTGACCCTTGAACCGTTTCCACCCAAGCCCGCACCCCCCTGTTTACGTGTGTTTACCTGGCCTTGTAATCGATTTTCTCGCCCCTGTGCGATAGTTGGTTCGTCCTTGAGAAAAACGCGCCTCAAATCGCCTCCTACGCGTTTTTTTGACATGACATCCTTCCTTGACCCTCCAGAGCGCACGTGGTACGCTTACCGTAACCGCAAAATCGCCGCAGGCGCGGGGATGTTTCTTCCTTATCCGCCGGAGGCGCGGGCGGTAGCCCGCTGATAGCTCGTTGCCCGCGCGCATGGCGGCTTGCCGTCTGCGCATGGTTGCGGGCGACGAGCGGGGAAGGATACGAGCGAGGAGCGGAAGAAGGAGGCACAGCATGAAAAGCCGTAACCGTTCGCAATTTACCGTGGTTTACGATGGCGAGGCCGTGCGCGAAAGCCGCATGGACGTGCGCGATCTTGCTCCCGCATTGCTAGCTTTGGGGGATGTTCTCGAACAAGCCAATCGCGTGCTGAACGGCGACAGGGCCACGGTGAGCGTTCAGGTCAAGGCGTTCAAAGACGGTTGCTTTGGTATTGATCTTGAGGTGCTGCAAAGTTGCGGGCAAAGCATTCTGAACTGGTTTGCCCCGGGTACGGGCATAAGGGAAGCGATAGAAATTTTGAGCCTCCTGGGCTTGCCCGCCAGCGGCCTTGTATATGGTCTTTATCGGTTTATCCGCAAGACAAAAGGGAAAAAAGCCAAACACGCCCACAAACTCGAAGATGGCAACGTGCGCCTGACGTTTGAGTTTACACCCGGACAGGAAGAAGAAATCATTATTTCCGCGGACGTACTCAAGCTCTATAACGATGTTCCGTTGCGCGAGGCCGTTGATAAAAGCCTTGCGCCGCTAAAAACAGCCGGCATTGACAGTTTTTCCGTTGAACACGACGGGAAGCGCGAAGTTCTGGCCACAACGGAAGACGTGGAGTTTTTTGCGCCGCCAACCATGGACATCGGAGACCTTACGGTGGACGAAACGCCGCGCGAGGCTGTGCTTTCCATTGTGAGCCTGAGCTTTAAGGAAGACAATAAATGGCGGCTCAGCGATGGCAGCGCTATCTTCCATGTGCGCATCACCGACGCCGCGTTTTTGCGGGCCATAGACGAAGGCGCCACATTTGCCAAGGGCGATCTTTTAAAGGTGCTACTGGTCTCCAAAATCAATTATACCAAAGACGGGTTGAAAACGGACTACGAAGCCGTTTCGGTACTTGAGCATAAACAGCGCCCACGCCAGCTGAGTCTGTAATTCGGCACAAAAGTCCAGCCGACAATGTCGCCCTTGAGTGCCTGAAAAATTTGCAAAAAAACTCTGAAAAAAATACTTGACATCCCTCGCGCCGTTTTTTATGTTCAACACGGCTCTGACATTGGGGGTGGAATGCGACTCTGTATCGAACCATGTCGGATGCTC
>CAZWBH010000042.1:0-15984 GCA_964632155.1 uncultured Mailhella sp. | reverse complement strand
CCATTCAGGAGATTCTTATGGGCAAGGAAAATTTTGATCGCTCCAAGCCGCATGTCAACATCGGCACGATCGGTCACATCGACCACGGCAAGACCACTCTGACCGCCGCCATCACCAAGATAGCCGGCATGAAGGGGCTGGGCAAGTATATCGCTTATGACGATATCGACAAGGCCCCCGAGGAAAAGGAACGCGGAATCACCATTTCTACCGCTCACGTGGAATATGAGACCGAGAAGCGTCACTATGCCCACGTTGACTGCCCCGGCCATGCCGACTATATCAAGAACATGATCACCGGCGCTGCCCAGATGGACGGTGCCATCATCGTGGTGGCCGCCACTGATGGCCCCATGCCTCAGACCCGTGAACACATCCTGCTCGCTCGTCAGGTGGGAGTTCCCTACATCATCGTGTTCATGAATAAATGCGATCAGGTGGACGACCCCGAACTGCTCGACCTTGTCGAAATGGAAATGCGTGAACTTTTGACCGCCAACGGATTCCCGGGCGATGATATCCCGGTGATCCGCGGTTCCGCTCTGGATGCGCTGAACTGCGAAGACTGGCATTCCGACGAAGCGAAGTGCGTCCTTGAACTCTTGGATGCCTGCGACAACTACATCCCCGATCCTGTCCGCGAGACAGATAAGCCCTTCCTCATGCCCATCGAAGACGTTTTCTCCATCTCCGGGCGCGGCACCGTGGTGACCGGTCGTGTGGAACGCGGTATTGTAAAGGTTGGCGACAGTGTGGAAATCGTGGGTATTCGTCCTACTCGTACTACTACTGTGACCGGCGTTGAAATGTTCCGCAAGTTGCTTGATCAGGGTCAGGCCGGCGATAACATCGGCGCTCTACTTCGCGGCATCGCGCGTACCGAAGTGGAACGCGGGCAGGTTCTCGCCGCTCCCAAGTCCATCACACCTCACACCAAGTTCAAGTCCGAGGTGTATGTTTTGAGCAAGGATGAAGGCGGTCGTCATACGCCGTTCTTCTCCGGCTATCGCCCGCAGTTCTATTTCCGCACCACCGATATCACCGGTGTCATCAAGCTGGCTGAAGGCGTGGAAATGGTCATGCCTGGCGACAATGCCACCTTTTAAGTCGAACTCATCAACCCCATCGCCATGGCTCCCGGCGAACGCTTCGCTATCCGCGAAGGCGGTCATACCGTTGGTTCCGGCGTGGTGACTGAAATTCTGGAGTAATGCCATGCGCGTGAATATCCTGCTTGCATGCAGCGAATGCAAGCGCCGTAACTACGCCACGGTTAAAAACAAGAAGAACACTACGGGCCGTCTTGAAGTGATGAAGTATTGCCCTTGGGACAAGAAACACACCAAGCATCGCGAAACGAAGTAGTGCTTCATAGAGCAGGCCAGTAGCTCCAACGGCAGAGCGGCGGTCTCCAAAACCGCATGTTGGGGGTTCAAATCCCTCCTGGCCTGCCATTTTTTGTCTTTTCAGTTTTGAGGCTACCATGAGCAAAAAACAGAGTGACGCCGCAGAAACAAGTTCACAGGCCAAATCTGCTACCGTTGCTGTTTCTGGCAAAGCCGCGCAGAAAACTGGCGAGCGTCGCAGTCTTATGGCGCGCTTTGAGGATTTCAGAGAGTATCTGAATCTTTCGCGTGCGGAACTGCGAAAGGTGAGCTGGCCCAACTGGAAAGAGACCCGTACCACCAGCATGGTGGTTCTCGGCTTTGTTGCCGTTATGGCTATCCTTCTTGGAGTGGCTGATTTGATCCTTTCCAGCGTTGTCCGTTTGATTCTCTCGTAGGGTTCGTTCTCTTCTCACTTTCAGGTAAAGCGCCATGGCTGAAGAAAGCATCACCGACCGTTCCACGCATTCCGCTGACACGCCTTCTCAGGACGCCGGGTATTGGTATATTCTTCATACCTACTCCGGTTTCGAGCAACGCGTGGAGCAGATGATTCGCGAATTGATGCGCTCAGGGCAGGACAATGGTTGCATCCACGATGTCGTTGTCCCTACTGAGCGGGTTATTGAACTAGGTAAGGGTGGGCAGAAACGCACCACCACTAGGAAGTTTTATCCGGGCTATGTCATGATTCGCATGACCATGACCGATCTTTCCTGGCATCTGGTTCAGAGCATCCCCAAGGTCACCGGCTTTGTGGGTGGCAAGAATCGACCGGCTCCCATGGGGCCTGGCGAGGCGGAACGGATTCTTTCATTGATGGAAACTCGTCAGGAACAGCCTCGTCCGAAGTTCAATTTTGATCGCGGCGATGAGGTTCGGGTTGTTGACGGTCCGTTCGGCGGTTTCAATGGCGTGGTTGAAGGTGTCAATTACGACAAGGGTAAACTCAGGGTTTCCGTGTCGATCTTTGGCCGTCAGACGCCGGTGGAACTTGATTTTATCCAAGTGACCAAGGGCTAATCCCGCAGGGAGAGTTCTGTTTTCGGTTTTTCATCGACAACATTCGGGCCGGCGCCTGAGACCACAACATAAGGAATACTAACAATGGCCAAGAAAGAAGTTGCCAAAATCAAACTGCAGATTCCCGCTGGCGCGGCCAATCCGTCCCCGCCTGTCGGCCCCGTTCTGGGTCAGCACGGCGTGAATATTATGGGCTTCTGCAAGGAGTTCAATGCTCGTACCCAGGATCAGAAGGGTATGATTATTCCTGTGATCATCACGGTCTATGCCGACCGTTCCTTCACCTTTATCACCAAAACCCCTCCCGCACCTGTGCTACTCATGAAGGCCGCCAAGGTGGAAAAGGGTTCCGGCGAGCCTAACCGTACCAAGGTTGGCTCTGTCACCATGGCTCAGGTTGAGGAGATCGCCAAGCTGAAGATGCCCGACTTGAACTGCAAGGATCTTGCCGGCGCCGTACATTCCATTATGGGAACCGCGCGGAGCATGGGCCTGGATGTCAAATAAGGCAATCAAGTAAGACCCCTCGCGGCAAGCGTCCAATGCCTGGCGACATGTGGGCGCGTTCCATCGCGCCGCGCCTATTTCGTTGGATTCGGCCGTACTGCCGGCCATGCGCCAGGCAGGAGATTCGAGACGACAAGCGCAAACAAAGGATAAAAGCATGCCTAAGCATGGGAAAAAATATCGCAGCTCGCTGGATGGCATTGACCTGACCCAGCGTTTTTCAGTGGCGGACGCGGTTGCCAAGTCTCTTGGCGTAGCCTTCGCCAAGTTTGATGAAACGGTGGATGTCGCGCTGAAGCTGGGCGTTGACCCCAAATATTCCGATCAAATGGTTCGCGGCGCGGTTTCTCTTCCGCACGGACTCGGTAAAACCGTGCGAGTTGCTGTGTTCTGCAAGGGCGACAAACAGACGGAGGCAAAGGCCGCTGGCGCCGATGTTGTAGGAGCTGAAGACCTCGTGACCCGGATCAAAGAAGGCTGGCTGGAATTTGATGCCGCCGTTGCCGCTCCTGACGTCATGGCCCTCGTTGGTCAAGTCGGTCGCATACTCGGACCACGCGGACTCATGCCCAACGCGAAGACCGGCACGGTGACGTTCGATGTTGCCAAGGCTGTTCAGGAACTCAAGGCTGGTCGTGTGGACTTCAAGGTTGACAAGGCCGGCGTGCTTCACGCGCCTCTCGGCAAAGTTTCCTTTGGCTCTGAAAAAATTCTGGGCAATCTGAGAGCCTTTCTGGATGCCGTGAATCGCCTTAAGCCCTCTGCAGCCAAGGGGCAGTATATGCTTTCCATGACAGTCTCCACCACCATGGGTCCGGGTTTCAAGGTAGATATGGCCCAAGTCAAGAAGTTTCTTGAAGGTTAGGCGGTATCCCTTTCAGGATGCCTTTTGACCTTTCCATTATAAAGGCTAGGGAAGGAATTTCGGGTCGAAGACGGCAGGCGGTAAAAACCTTAAATAACCTGCTCAGACAAGATTCTTTGGCTCGGCATTCCACAGGACAAAACACCCAATCGTGAGGAGCATCACGTGAAGAACAGGTCTGAAAAAGCCGTGATTATCGGGCAGGTGAGGGAATGTGCCTCTCGTGCCTCGTTTGCGGTTGTGACCGACTTCAAGGGTATGTCGGTGGAAGAGCTGACCGGGCTTCGTGTGGCGTTGCGCGCCGCTGGCGGCGAATATCACGTCGTCAAGAACACACTTGCCCGCATTGCTTTGACTGACACTGAGCACAGTTCCATTGCACCTTCGCTGAAGGACAACTGTGCCATCGCCCTTGGATTTGAAGATCCGGTCGCAGTGGCCAAGGCTCTCACGGATTATGCCAAAACCAATGCCAAGCTGGAAATCCGACAGGCCAGCCTTGACGGCAAGGCACTCAGCCCCGTGCAGGTCGCTGATCTTGCCAGGTTGCCTTCCAGAGAACAATTGTTGGCACAGGCTTTGGCTACCATGAACGCCGTACCCACAAACTTTGTGTCTCTCATGGCAAACATGATCCGTCCACTTCTATACGCGCTCAAGGCTATAGAAGAAAAAAAGGCTGCGTAGCCCCTGCGTGCCGAGGGTCTCTGTTTCATCCACCACAACAGTCAAAGAATGCAAGGAGTCATTACCATGGCCGATATCACCAAGGAACAGGTTGTTGATTTTATTTCCAACATGACTGTGCTTGAACTGGCTGAATTCATCAAGGAACTCGAAGAAAAGTTTGGCGTTTCCGCCGCCGCTCCCGCCGTTGCCGTTGCCGCCGCTCCCGCGGTCGCCGCTCCCGTTGAAGAAGAAAAGACGGAATTCGATGTCATCCTGAAGGAAATCGGTCCCAACAAGATTGGCGTTATCAAGGTTGTGCGCGCCCTGACCGGTCTTGGACTCAAGGAAGCCAAGGACAAGGTTGACAGTGCTCCTTCCACCATTAAGGAAGGAGTTTCCAAGGAAGACGCCGAGGCCGCCAAGAAGGAACTCACCGAGGCTGGCGCTGTCTGCGAAATTAAGTAATCCTTTTTTTTACAGTATCCCCTAAGCCCCCTCTACACGGGGGCTTTTTTGTATTGCCTTGCGAAAAGGTCAAGTTTTGCCAGGCACTCTGGGGTAGTGTCAAGAATTATGGTTCTTCGCTGTTAGGAAAAGATAATGTAAGAAAGTATGCGCAAATTTGAGAGGACATAGTTCAGAGGCTTTGGTAGAAGAAAATTAACGAAAAAAACATTCTTATTACATTTCGAAGAAAAATTTGCTAGAATGACCTTTATTCAAGGAAGGTTATTATTTCAAACCACCACGAGGGCAAGAAATTCTTGCAAAAGCGTAGCAAGCATTGGCAAAAGCAAAGGATCCAAAGAAAATTAGAGTCCTTCAGGCTGTTATTTTCCCTTTGGTCTATGGCTTGTTAACAGAAGAAACAGCAATTGCGGTGGGGTGTAGTCCTCGCTGGATAAACATGGCAAGAAATAAATATATCGCGAGGCCGGATTTATGAAGGGGGAAGCACCGCCAATCAGAAACCGCGATATCTTTAGAGAAGGAAGAAGAGTTCCTTGCTTCCTTTTTTTCTCAAAATGGAATAACTACATGAAAGCAAGTGTTTTCGTCCCTTCAAGTTCGGGAAGCACCAGTGTTTCAATGGAGATACGTCATTTCTCCCTTCAGCGACGCATAGCGACCGCAGAGTTCATCTACCAGAAACGGCCCCTGGGGCGACCCCAGCAAATCCGCACCAAGTGTAAAGGCCATAAAGGCCAACTCCGCGCTATTATGTGTGCCGAAACCGGAAAATTTGACACCTACTCCAGAAGGAACGGAAGATTTCATGATACTGATGTGCGTGAGTCTGGGCACGCCTCCGCGACCTGTGGATGTTTTCACAAAATTTACGCCAGCTTCGGCAGCGCAGACACAGGCTGTGCGCAGTTCGTCATCGCTGAGCAGCGATGTTTCAAGAATTGCCTTGACTTCTGTTTTCTCCCCTCCATACTCTCGGGCCGCCACGACAACAGCGCGAATATCGTCTCGATAGCTGTCCCAGCACGATTCTTTCAGCAGGCCAATATTCGTTACCATGTCTACGGCACAAAGTTTGCCCTTTGTTTGCACAAGAACCTCGCGAACGCTTAGTACCTTTTCCCTGGTCGAAAGGGCTCCCAGAGGAAAAGCTGTCGAAATACCAGCCGCCACTCCCGTCCCTTCAAGCAACTCCGCGACCAAAGGAGTCCAGAACGGATTCGTGAATACGGAATGGAAGTGATATTCGCGTGCCGCTTTACAGGCGTTTTCAATATCGGCCCGAACGGCATCGGGAGCGAGTACGGTATGATCAATATGTGCGGCTATCTCTGCATTCGTCCATTTTCTGCCGTTGACAAACATAGCAGCTCCTTTACAGAGAGATGATAAAACCGCCGTCAATGAATATCATCTGCCCAGTAACAAAATCCGCTGCGGGGGAGACGAGGAAGGCTACTACGGAAGCTACTTCCGAGGGCTTACCCCAACGTCTGGCCGGTGTGTGGCGCATAATGTAGCTGTTCAGTTCTTCGTCGGCCAGAAGTGCCGTGTTCATCTCTGTAATGATAAAGCCCGGAGCGACACCGTTGACCTGAATACCGTATTCCGCCCATTCCGTGGCTAGAGTACGGGTAAATTGTTTCACCGCTCCCTTGGTACTGGCATACGGGGAAACCGTGGGGCGAGCTATCTCGGACATCAGCGAACAGAGGTTCACGACTTTGCCCGCGCCGCGGGCACGGAGCAGTGGCAGAGCAGCGCGCGATACGCGAAACACGCTGGTGAGGTTCGTGTCTAGCATGCGTTGCCATGTCTCATCATCAAGATTCTCAACCCGCTCACGCAGATTGATTCCCGCATTGTTGATAAGGATATCCAACCCGTTGTCTTCTTTCATGAGCAACGTCATAGCGGACTCTATCTGTGCTTTGTCGGTCACATCAAACTTCAGGGCGCGAACATGCGTTTCTGGATATTTGGCCTGAAGTTTGACCGCAGCATTGTTTAAAAGTTCCTCATTGATATCAGAAAGAGTGACATGGGCTCCCTGGCTGGCTAGTGCCTCAGCAATGGCATAACCGAGACCACGGCCAGAACCGGTAATGAGAGCGGTTTTGCCTGTGATGGAAAACATGATTCCTCCTTTGTACATAAAGAATATAGAAACAATGATCCTCCGCTGTCACCCAACAGCAAGTAGAGAACGGGTATAGGCGAGACCGGCAGCTGCTTCAGCGCGGGGGTCAGAGCCAGGGATAGCCTCAATACCGAGAAAGGCATCATAGCCTGCCCCGCGCAGTTCCTCCGCCACAGTCTTGAGATCCAGACAGCCAGAGCCAGGAACGCCTCTGGTGTTCTCAACAAAGTGTACATGACCTATATGACCTGCCGCGGCTCTGATGGCTCCGATCATCGAGGCCTCCTCAATATTCATGTGAAAAATATCTAGGAGAAGGCTGAGATTATCGGGATTTCTGGTCATATCCACCAATTCCAACGCCTGTGCCGTAGTATTGACCGAATCTATCTCATAGCGGCAGATGGGTTCGAGCAGGACATTCACGCCCATGCTCCCGGCGAGTTCGCAGTAAGCGGCAAGACCGTCGGCCATAAAGCGCAGACTGTCAACGGAACCGTTGTGACGGCCTCGCAGAAAGCCTACGTTGGGCATGGCACCCAAAACGGCGCACTGTTCAAGATGATACTTAGAACGCTCCAGCAGTTCAGAGAGTCGTTCCGGGACGTTGAGAAACAGACCATCGGCCATAAGATCACCCTGTGACGCAAGCATGGTTGCTCTGAGTCCGTTGGCATCCAGCAACTTTTTTATCTGGGTGGCCTTGATGGCCCGTGGCCGGGGCAAAAACAAATCTACACCGTCAAAACCAATTTCAGCAAGATATTCGAAATCTCTGTCCAAGTCGCCGCAAAACATGATCTGCGGCATATTGGAAGGCATTGCGGCTACAGATATACTGACGTTCATACCCTCTCCTCATCCGATACGAGTACGACCTTCATAGATTGAGTCTTATCCGATGCGGCAAGAATGGCCTCTTCGGCCTTTTCCAGAGGATAGGTCGCGGTAATAAGCGGAGTGATGTCCAGCCGTCCCGAATCGATGAGACGCGCCGCCAACGGAAATTCCTGATAGGCTCGCAGAGAGCCGCAAATCGTGACTTCCTTACGGATGACCATTGAATTGATGGGGTAACTTACAAGTTCATCGAATAGGAAGCCTACATGCACGAGTGTACCGCCAGGAGCTACGCTGTGCAAACCTGCCATCATGCCCCCGGACGCTCCGGATGCTTCAAAGCAAACCTCGCAACTGTTTCTGAGCGAGTCTAGGGCATTTTCGTCGTGCGCCGAAACCGTGTGGTCAGCGCCAAGTTTGCGTGCTATTGCAAGGGGAAAGTCCTCTATGTCGCTAATGGTGATGGCGGCAGCGCCGTTCAGGCGGGCCACTGCGGCGATAAGACAACCCACAGGGCCAGCTCCGCTGATGAAAACTTTTTTCCCCAAAACATTACCTGCCCGGGAAAGTGCATGGAGTGCGATGGACAGCGGTTCAATACACGCCCCCACGGCCACGGGCATGGAAGCACTCACAGGTACGCATTGGCGTGCCTGCACAAGCGGATATTCCATCATAAGCCCTTGAACATGTGGATCGCGGGCAGCTGAACCATAGTACCGCAGAGAAGAACAGAGGTTCTGGCGTCCAGAGCGGCAGAACTCGCACATACCACATTCATCCGTAGGGTTGATGATGACCTTTTGTCCGACGGCGAGACCTTTGACACCTGATCCTGTTTTGTCCACAATACCGCACAGCTCGTGACCGAGAATCATCGGTTCCTTGACCACAGCGTTGCCAACACGTCCGATATGATAATAGTGAAGATCGCTCCCACAGATGCCGATTCCGCCCATCTTCAGACGAACCATGCCCGTGCCTGGTTCAGGAAGAGGTCGATCCTCTATGCGTAAATCTTTCGCTTTATAAAGGACACACGCTTTCATGACAATTCTCCAAAAATGTGAGATTTTACCCCAAAAAAACCTGTAAAAAGACAGGACTACACCCTAGCTTCATAAAAGAACCACCTATTCCAACCGCGGATGAGCTGGAGGAAATTGGCTCTCATGCTTTCTACGGCTTCATCATCGTTGCATTTACCGGCAAACCAACGTTCAGCCTGTTGGAGGAAAAGGCTCCGCCCTATGGCGAAACCTATCACGCGACCATTGCGGGGTATGGACATAAACGATTCCTCCAATTCCTTCTGCGAAGCATTATTGCCTAAAATAAGGATGCCACGGCAGTAAGGATCAAATTCATCAATGAGCGCCTCGACCTTCTTCCATGATGAGGTATCGCGAAGGGGCAGCATCTTCCAGTAGTCGGGATACACTCCAAGTTCATAACAGGTACGCATCCAATGGATCAGACTGGCATCTCGGTCAACACTTTCGGGAAGCAACTCCAAAAGAAGTTCGTGTCCAGTACCGCGCACAGCGGAACCCAGGCGACAGAGCTGTTTTCTGTTTTCTTCAACAGAAGAAACGTCTCCATCGTCGGGATGAAAGAGACACTTTACTACATGATTTTCTGGCCAGCTTTGAATGGTCATGCCCACATCCGCCTCTCCTTCGAAAGCAAGAGGCGATACTCCAGGCATTTCAATGCTGCGACCTACCCACAGAGGATGTTTGTTGCTGTTCAGAAGTATGTCAAGGCTGTACGCGTCATCTACCAATATTCCTATGCTGTTCCTGACGGATGCATCATAGCAGACTTTCAGCACGGCATTGTAAACGAGCTTCTTGAATGCACGTATCTCTTCTGTAGTCTTGTCATATTTTTTCATAAGGGTTTCAAAGACCAGGCGATGATCAAAGGCAAAAACAGCAAGATTTTTCCAGATGACACGGCGATTGGTAGCCCAATGTATCTGCTCTAGTATGGTATCATGGCGCAACCACGACTCCTTGCTTCCGTGTTCGAGGAAGTATTGCAGCTCTTCCCAGCTGGGGTAAGCGGAAGAACAGCCCAGACGGGACACCGCGAACGCGCCGACGGCATTGGCGTAGCGGCATGAGGTGGGCAAATCTTCTCCGCGTAGCCAGCCGCGCAGGAAACCGGACATGAATCCATCGCCCGCGCCAATGGAATTGAACACCTTTACAGGAAAGCCGGACTGAACGATATCATCGGTAAAAGCATCGGGGATAGCACCGTCAAGGGCGACACAGCCTCGATCGCCTAGCTTATGCACGAGTATGGCATTGGTCAGCCTGCGGACTTCACGAAGGGCCGCAAAAGTTTCCGTCTTACCGCTGGCGATGAAATATTCCTCTTCCGTGCCAACAATAAGATCAAAATACGGAAGTACCTTACGGTATTCCGATGTAACGCGCTCCGAGGCTTCAGCCCAACGGCTTGAACCAGCATCATGCCCTTGAAGTCCCCATAAATTGGGGCGAAAATCAATATCCAAAATGCACTTTAATCCGAATTTTTTTGCGCTTTCCAACACCTTCATGGTGGCGGCACGTACCCCTTCTCGCGAAAGATGTATACCAGTCACCAACACAGCTTTGGCCTGTGCTATGTAGTCAGGGTCAATGTCTTCAGGAGATAATCCCATGTCAGCGCAGTTTTCACGATACTGAATAAGCGGAAAATCGTCCTTGCCACGGATGCTTAGAAACACCACAGCAGTAAGACGGGTAGGATCGGTCTTGACGTTGCTTACGTCCACACCTTCGCAAGAAAGCTGCCACTTCAGGTAATCGCCGTTGGCCTCCTTGCCCACACCGGTAATGGCGCCCACATGTAGACCGAGGCGGGAGGAGCCAATAGCAATATTCATGGGGCTGCCCCCCACAGACTTGGAAAAAATCATGGCACGTTCCAGCGGGACACCAAACTCTTCGCTGTACATATCCACACAGGAACGACCTACGCAGATCAGGTCGAAACATTTATCAGTCATATGCATGTCTCCCTAAAAATTTTCAATGGTCAATGTTAAGGGTGGCATTCTCCCTACTGGGGCAATGTCGCATCTTCCCCTCCAAACTGCCACCTCGGCCAAAAAGTATGCACAGCTACATGCCCAAGAACCTGGGCAACAGAAGCGGGATATCTTGAAAGCATATCAGGAGAACGATAAAGCTGACAATGAGCAACATATACGGCAACGCTCCCTTGGCCACGCGTTCGAAAGATATCCCAGACAGGTTTTGAGCAATGAATAAGTTCACTCCCAATGGTGGAGAAAGAAGTGCCACTTCGTTGGTGATGACCCAGAAAATACCAAAAAACACGGGGTCAATCCCCACTTGTGTGACCAACGGCAGGAATATAGGCGCAAGAATGACAATCGTGGCCAGCGTTTCCATAAACATACCAAGGAACAACAGCAGAAGTGCAATGAGAACGAGAATGACAAAAGGGTTCTCAGTAAGAGTTATCATCCAGTTCGCAAGCTGGTGCGGGATGCGCTGCATGGTGAGGATGCGGCCGAAAAGAGTAGACACTCCCAACACCACGATGATGCTTCCTGCCGAAACATTGGTCATCTTGATGGCGTCCCAGATCTCACGAATCTTCAGTTTGCGGTTAATCACTGTGCCGACAAAAAGAGAATAAAAGATAGCAACAACAGAGGCTTCTACAGGAGTACATATCCCAGCGTAAATACCTCCGAGGATAATAATCGGAGCCAAAAGAGAGAAGAAGGACTGGCGGAGTTGGGGCCAAAAACGTCTATTGTTATCTTCGGCAACTGTACCCGTAAAGCCAGCACGGCGAGCAAGAATATAGGCCATACTCATCATCAAGAGGCCCAGCAGAAAGCCTGGCAAGAAACCAGCAGTAAACAATTTCGAAATGGAAGTGCTTGCAATGACGCCATAAATAATCATCGGATTACTGGGCGGAATGAGAATGCCGAGTGTGCCGCCTGTGGCACAGACGCCAGCAGCGTATTCAGGCGAATAACCGCGCCGCACCATGGTCGGGATCATGATGGAACCCATTGCGGCTACGGTACCGGGACCTGAACCTATCATGGCGGCAAAAAAGAGACAGCCAAGAATAGTGGTGATCCCGAGACCTCCGCGCACGCGTCCCACAAAAAGCTGCGCCATATCCACGATCTGCTTTGCCATACCTCCTTTTTCCATAAGTGCACCGGCAAAAATAAAACCTACAACGGCAAGCAGGGGGAACATGTCCATCACCTTGAACATGTCCAGCGCCACGATTCGCATGGGAATATTCGTGAAGAAAAGAGCCGACACCGAGGCAACGCCAAGAGAGATAAAAATCGGACAGCCGAGGATGAGACATATTGCCATGACTATCCAGAGAATGCTGTCAGCAGACATGGCTAACCCTCCTGTCCTTCGTTCGAAAGAATGTCGAGCGTGCCGCGATAATAACGTACCCATCTTTGCAGGATGCGGAAAGTGATAAGTGCAAAAGACAAAGGCAGAGCGATATATACGAACCGCATATCTATTAGCATGGCGCCAGACCGCATGGGCTGGGAGGCCATGCTCATGACGAGTTTGGTCGACTGCCAGAGTACCACAAGGTTGAAGCCAATCCACAGTACATCGGAGACGGCTCGGGCAACAAGCTGATAACTCCGGGGCAGAAATTTGAGATGGGCAGTCACACGAATATGCCCGCCTCTGAGCGCAACCAGGCTTGCGGCAAAGTAAACAAGATAGAGGAACATGAAGCGGGAAAGTTCTTCAGAAAACGTAACGCCATAACCAATGACAAAGCGTACGATGACTTGAATCATGAGCAGACTCATGATACTCACCAGAAGTATCCCGCACAGTACATCTTCAAAATTTTCATCGAGCCATTTGAGGATATGCATGCTGACTCCTGAAAAACACCGGAGACCTTGCGGTCTCCGGTTAGCAACTTAACGGGGAAGTTCGCGACCGAGGGTTTTCATAAATGCTTCTGCAATAGCAAGATTTTTAATTTGCGCATAGAACTGTGGCCATATTTTCATGGAACGACTCATCCACTCCTCTTCATCCACGGGGACGCCACAGAATACCATGCCCTTTTTCTTCAAAAATTCACGAGAAGCGCTTTCTTGTTTGGTAAGGGCTGCAGACATTTCCACGGTCACTTCTCGACCGGCCTTCACCAATACGTCTTGCACATCCTTAGGCAAAGCGCGCAGCCACTGAGCGTTCACGACTAGGGGACCGGTCCACAGCTTGTAATGAGGTTCAGTGATATACTTCTGGACTTCATAGAAGCGGTTGGTAGCAATGGAAACCAGTGGATTGTCCTGACCGTCGACCACACGCTGCTGCAAGGCATTGAAGGTTTCGTCCATGGCAAGCGGCACAGGTTCGGTTCCCCAGGCCTTGTACGTGCCAATCATCTGGGGATTATTGGGCGTGCGTATCTTCACGTCAGCAAGATCTGCCAACTTGGTGATGGGGTGTTTACTGTTGGTGATGAAGCGGAATCCCTGAGCGTGCCATACCAGCGCGATGTTGCCGGATTCCTTTTCCATATTTTCGTTGATCAAATCCCAGTTTTCCTCAATACACTTGTCGAATTCCTCAGTGCTTGTGAAGAGGTAGGGCAAATCGAGAGCACCAAGACTGGGAGCAAAGATAGCAGCGTTGTTACCGGCAAGAATGGCCATCTGAACTACGCCGTTCTGCACGTCCTGGAAGGCGCGTTCTTCGGAGCCAAGCTGGCCTGCAGGATACTCCTCAATTTCGATGCGATCAGTACCCAGCGCTCCCTCGACTTTTTGTTTCAATTTGGTCACGATTAGGTGGTATGGATCCATGTCTGTGGTGGCGTTGCTGTGGCTGAGTCGGATGACGATTTTGTCAGCCGCATGAGCAGGCATGAACGAACCGACAATAAAGGAACATACGAGCATCATGACAGAAAAAATGCGCATAACGACCTCATTGGTTGTTGGTGCATGAAAGGGGAAACTCCATTGCCTATTATGGATAAAATTTTATGAGAAAAAAATATTCTGTCAACAATTATTCGTATAAATGGAAAAATATTAATATTTTTAATTAAAAAACTTTTAAGCAAAATTAATAATATCCTTTTATTTCAATAAATTTTAATTTTCCCGCTTAATTTTTCAAGGGAAATAATGTAAAAATATTTACATTCTAATTCTTCCCCTTTTGTAAAAATTTTATGGATTTCGTGTGCGTTGGACATTCTTCAAAAAATGTTCTCAAACGGGGCCAACGTCAAACACGAAGCTCAATTGGAACCGTCCGATGTCAAGTTTTTCGTGCGACAAGTTTACAACTCGACAACTTTCAAGTGTGCTTGAACAATTCCAATTTCAAAATAACATCGCGTTAATTATCCAAGACCAAGAAGATATTGACCGCGTTATCTCCGAATTTGTCTCCAAGGCGAATCAGGTCGTGAAGGAACTGTTCCTCTACGGCCTCCAAGCTTGAAAAGAGTTGAGTATGAAAATTCTTTTCTCGCAGTTCTTCCCATATATTTTCTGCAGGATTCAATTCAGGAAAGAATACTCCGGTTTCTGAGGGCGGACGGGACTAAACCAACCTTTGTCTTATCAACAAGACGGAGGTATGACAGTTTTAACTTCCCCCTCCCTCAAGTATCCGAACAGATGCCAATTTCTGTTGCGTGTGCCTTCACGCTTTGGAGAGTATCAGATTGAAATGCTGTTTGACAGGGCAAAAAAAAACGTCAGCAGGGTTCTATCGAAACACCGGCTTCCTTTGCTAGCTCAAGGAGTCTCTCAGGGAGAGGAGAGCAAAAGAACAACACGTCGATATTTTTCAAGGGTGCGTAGCGAATGACTGCCCGCCGACCGAATTTGTCGGGACTTACGGCAAGGAGTACCTTACTGGAATTGCGCATCATCGCCTGCGCCACGCTCACATCCGCATCATGGAAATCAACAAGCCATCCGTCGTGTTCGTTGATGCCGCCTGCGCTTGTGATAAGGTAGTCACATTGATAGCCGTTGACAAAACTAACCGTAGACGCGCCGACCAGACCGTGACTGCTTTTGCGCATATAGCCGGGTGCGAGTACCACCTCAAAATCGGTCTTCCTGTTTAGCGTGAGAGCCGCCACTGGATTATTGGTAACAATCATCAGACCAGAGCGTTCCAGAAGCGCATTGGCGATGACTTCTGCCGTCGTGCCGAGTGTAAGAAAGATAGAACAGTTGTCCGGGATATAGGAAGCGACAGCCCGGGCGATGCGTTCCTTATCCTTGATCTCTTCAATCATTCGGTTTTGGTATGAATCGTTCAAAATCGACGTACGGAAACTCGCGCCTCCCGGTCGACGCTCCAACATACCGTTTCTGTCCAACATGGCCAGATCACGCCGGATAGTTTGCGTAGACACCCCCAATTCGTCAGAAAGGGTGTCAATGGAGACATAACCGTTGCGCATGACGGCATAAAGAATGAGTTCCTGTCGCTTTTCCTGTTTCATGACAACAACTCCACAGACTTTTTGTTGCCATCACAACAGATAAAAGAGCATGCGCTGTCCTTAAAAATATAATCTGGGGAAATTTTGTATAACGTCACAGGTGGCTTAAAGCTGTATAAAACTGCCATGGTCTTTATTCCTGCGGTCTGATCGCGCCTTCCCTATCAAATAGAAATCTCTTAGCATAACGTAGCGTGAGACTGAAAGTCCGTGTCCCTGTCCGAGACTGTCAAGCATTTCTCTCTTGGGGTGTATGACGCCCGAATGAAAGTCCCTGCTTATGGTGTCAACGAAACAATCTAACCTCGCTCAATAATTCAAAACAATGGGATGCAGGCGTGTTTTGGAGAACACTGAGCAATAGATGCACCTTATCATTTTTTCCCCTTTTTCAAAAATTTCACAGTCTACTCAAAACGAGAAAAACGTTCCTCGCTGAAGGTTTTTAGCAGGGCTAAGAGAGGGAAGTTCCCGCTTTCTTCTCCTTAAAAAGGAGCCGGACTGTAAGCCGGGTTCTGTACCGCGCGAGAGCGGCGGCTGTC
>CAZWBH010000041.1:0-17526 GCA_964632155.1 uncultured Mailhella sp. | reverse complement strand
ACCGCCATCGCCAAGATGAAGGCCCCCACCATTTCCCTGCTCGCCGCCGTGGCCCTCGTGTCCATCTTCAAGGGTACGGGCGTGAGCGAAGCCACTAACCACATCTCCATGCCCATGGCTCTTGCCCAGTGCCTGGCCGACCTCGCCGGCGGCGCATGGCCCGCTCTTGCCTCATACGTTGGCGGCCTCGGCGCGTTCATCACCGGTTCCAACACCGTGTCCGACATGCTCTTCGGCAACTTCCAGTGGGATATGGCCAAGGCCCTTGCCTATACCGTGCCCCAGCACTTCATCATCATTGCGGCTCAGGGCGCCGGCGGCGCCATGGGCAACATGGTCTGCATCCATAACATCGTGGCTGCCTGCGCCGTACTCGGCCTCATCGGCAAGGAAGGCGACATACTCCGCCGTACCGCTCTTCCGTTCTTCCTGTACGGTATTCCCGTCGGCATCGTGGCCTTCATTCTCATGTAAGACTTTTCCCACCTTATAAGCGAGGCCCCGTTGGCAAGCGCCAACGGGGCCTTATTAGTCATCAGGCTCAGAATCCCTTTCATGAACTCAGTCGTCTCCCTTTTTGTTTTTTGCAAATAAAGAATCCGGAACCTGACTTTCCCAGGGGATACTCTGTGCGCAAACCATTCCAAAAGGAGAACACGACATGGCAGAAAGCTACGGATACATCCGCGTATCCAGTATGGATCAAAACGAGAGCCGCCAACGCATCGCCCTTGAACGGCAGTCCATACCGCCAGGCCATATTTTTACGGACAAAAAGTCCGGCAAGGATTTTCAGCGCCCGCAGTACCAAACCATGCTCAAAAAACTCAAACCCGGGGATTTGCTCTTCATTGTGAGCATAGATCGCCTTGGCCGGAACTATGTGGAAATTTTGGAGCAATGGCGCCTGCTGACCAAGAAAAAGCGCGTGGACATCACCGTGCTGGATATGCCCTTACTGGACACCAGGCAAGAAAAAGGCCTGCTCGGCGCCTTCATTGCCGATCTTGTCTTGCAGGTGCTTTCCTTTGCGGCCCAGAATGAAAGAGAGAATATCCGCAAAAGGCAGGCCCAGGGCATTGCCGCGGCTAAGGAACGCGGCGTGCGCTTTGGTCGCATGGCCAAGTCTCTGCCCGCGAATTTTGCGGAAAATTGCGCCCTTTGGCAAAGCGGCCGCATCTCCGGCATGGAGGCGGCCAAAAGATGCCAGATGCCCACAAGCACCTTTTACAGGAAGGCCGGAAAGAAGCGGAAAGAAGACACGGTTTTCCTCTAACAAGGTGTACTTTCTGAGAAATTTTTTACTCTATGAAAGCATCCCTTGTCAAACGTTATTGAGAAAAAAAGAGAGCAAAAGGCTTCTTTGTGCCTTTTCCTTTAAAGTACACTTTTTGAAAAAAGGTCTCTTTTCAAAACACCGCTGTGGTTGAGACGGCATTTTTGCCCGCGGGCGCAAAGGATCGAACAGACTTCCCCATGGAGACATACACGCCATACCCCTGTAAAAAGTGCGGGCTTTGCTGTCGACACATTGATCGAATACCCGCAATGCGCGGGTATGATCGAGGAGATGGCGCCTGCCGACATTTGAGAGAAGACAGCCTCTGCGAAATCTACGGCACTCGCCCGCCGCTCTGCAACGGTGAAGAGGTGTGGAAAAATATGTTCCCTCAAATGGCGCTTGCGGATTTTCATGCCATGATCCGGCAATGCTGCGAAAGAATACAGGAGGAATTCCGCCTTGAAAGACTGGCTCAAGATCAACCGCGCTCTTGATATCAAGAATCTCCGTGTGGAGATCGAAAATATCCGGCAATTGCAGGCCGTCGGCGCGTATCCTCAAACCTTTTCCTATCCCCTGGTTCTTCAGCTGGAACTCACAGGTGCCTGCAATCTCGCCTGCCGCCACTGCTATAACCGATCCGGGGACAGGGATCGTACCGCAGGCACACGCATGACGCCGGATAAATGGAAAGAGTTGGCGCGCCAAATCGTTCAGGACGGCGGCATTTTCCAATGTATTCTTTCCGGAGGCGAGCCGCTCCTTCTTGGTGATGATCTTTTTGCCATAATGGATATTCTGCACGAGGATGGAACATCCTTTGTCGTCATCACCAACGGCTTCCTTTTAACCAGGGAAAAGGTGAAGCGCTTTGCCAAGTACCGCTACTTCTGGTTCCAGATTTCCATAGACGGTGCCACGGCTCATGAACACGATGCCTTTCGCGGCGTCTCCGGCAGTTGGGAGAGGGCCGTTCGCGGAGCGCTCGAAACGAGCCAGCACGGAATACCTCTGGTCATTGCGCACTCCGTCACACCGCGCACTCTTCCACAGCTGGATGAGATGGTGGAACTGGCCGTTAAACTGGGGGCAAGCAATATACTCATAGGAGATATCTTGCCCAGCGGCAGAGCCTTCTCGCAGGAGGGTATCATGCTTTCCCCCGATGAGCGGAACGCCATGTGCGCAAAAATTGCCGAGCTTAACAAGAAGTATCGCGGGCGGATCGGCATCGAACGATCCATGGATGTCCGTTCCTCCATGGATCGGTATAGCGCCACTCCCAACAGCGGCGGCATCATCCGCCCCAACGGTGATTTCCGCCTTGACTGCATGGCGCCCTTTACCATTGGCAATGTTCTGGAGCAAAGCATCAAGGACATGTGGCGGAAAAAAGGCATTGACGCCTGGCAGTCAAAAGAGGTGCGGGACTATATCGCCTCGCTGGATGATATAACACAGCACGGCAATCTTTCCAACCATGTGGACGAGGATATCCGGCTATAAAAAGAGAGGTCAACGCGATGAAAGAAACGTACGAAAAACCGCAAATTTTCACAAACGGACAAGTCGAAGGCGTCGTTCCCGCAGCTGTAGCTGCAGCCCTTTCCGCAGTGGTTGCAGGTGTTGGAATGGGAACTCAAATCAGACAAATGCTCAACGATGGGCGCTTCCTTCGTTCTTTCATCGCCCTGCAAGAGCATACTGTGGCGGAGGCGCCCGCATGATCTGGCAGTGGCTCAAAGAAAAGAAACCGTGCGCCACATATCTGAAGCGACGCGAGGAAGGCCGCGTTACCGTTGTCTGCGGCAAAACCCTGGAAATTTGCTATCTGAACCGATCGGCGGGCTTTCTGCTTTCTCTTTGCGATGGCAAACGAACCCTGGGAGACATTGAACGGGAGATGCTCTCCGCCTTCAGTGTGGATCCGGCGATGCTTCAGAAAGATCTCGTGGACATAGTACGCGATCTGCAATGGAAACGTTTATTGGTAGTGGAGGAATGAACATGCGCATTGAACGTTATGAAAAACCTGTTGTTACCAGCGAAGTCTCCGCTCGCGGCATCATCCCTTTGGCCGCGCTCTCGGCGGCGCAAGCGGCAGCGCTGGCCACCGTTGCGGGTTTTGGGGCAGGGATAGCCATGGGCAGCAACAAGGGAAGAAGCGATGTATTCCCTCTGGGTCGCTTGAGCATCTTGCAGGAGGGAAGAAGCGAATCCTGAGCCTCTTGCTCTCAGCCATCCTAGGGGGTGACTGTGCGCGCCCCCTTTTATTATCCTGAATCACAAGAAGGGAGAGCAGGAAAAGGGATTTGTCTTTTCATGCTCTCCCTTTATCATCCGTGCGTTCCACGACTCTCCGCGCTTTTGTGGCGCGGATACCTCTGAGACTTTTAAAGAATTTGCCAAGTCAAAAATATCTCCCGTAAATTTCCGGCGTTCAAAAACGGCATCTCCTGCCACAATACTTTTGCGCTGTCTTTTCAAGTATTGATCCAAGGCATTCAGCGAACTCAAGATAAATCCTGTGCAAAGATAACCGGGAAGGTAGCAGAGAAAAAATTTGCCATGGAAAAAGGTTTCGCGTTCCGCGTCCTGAGCATGCCCGGTTTCGCCTCTCTTTCTTTTCACGGAAGCCGCCTCTTTTCAACGCGTTCCTCCCGTGCTAGATTGTCTTCATCTTTATGAAGTTGCAGAGTTCTCAAAGCGCCTCAAGGATTGCCGTATGACAGAACTTTCCTTTCATCGCGGTCGCCGTCTGCGCCGCACGCCTGTTCTGCGCGAGATGGTTCGCGAAACCACCCTCTCCGCCGCCGACCTCATCATGCCCTATTTTGTTGTGGACACTCCCAACACCGCCTTTCGCCATCCCATTGGATCCATGCCCGGACAATTTCAGCTTTCGCTGGAAGAGCTGAAAAAGGAAATCGCCGAAGCCTCAGCCCTCGGTCTGCGCGCCGTTCTTCTCTTCGGAGTGCCCGCCAGCAAGAACCCCACAGGCACCGGAGCCTATGCACACGATGGCATCGTGCAACGCGCCACACGCATGATCAAGCAAAATTGGCCCGATCTTCTGGTCATTACCGATCTCTGCCTTTGCGAATACACCTCTCACGGCCATTGCGGCATCATTGCCGACGGCGATAAAACGGGCCATGTACTCAACGATCCCACTCTCGGACTTTTGGCAAAGACGGCCGTCTCTCAGGCCGAAGCGGGAGCGGATGTCATCGCACCCTCCGATATGATGGACGGGCGAGTCCTTGCCCTGCGCATGGCGCTGGACAAGGCTGGCTATGAGGAAACGCCCATCATGTCCTACGCGGTGAAGTATGCTTCCGCCTACTACGGACCCTTCCGCGACGCTGCGGAATCCGCCCCGCATTTTGGCGACCGCCGCACCTATCAGATGGATCCGGGCAACGCTCTGGAAGCCTTGCGCGAAATGAAGGCCGACATTGAGGAAGGCGCGGATCTATTCATCATCAAGCCCGCCGGGCCGTATCAGGATATTATCCGCAGGGCGCGCGAGACCTTTGACGTACCCCTGGCGGCCTATCAGGTAAGCGGAGAATATGCCCTCATCTGTGCCGCCGCCATGAACGGCTGGGTGGATCGCAGAGCCGTCATTCTGGAATCCCTCACGGGAATCAAGCGTGCCGGCGCCAAGATGATTATTTCCTATTTCGCCGTGGAAACCCTGCGCGAAGGCTGGATACGTTGATGGCGGAACGAGAAAGCTCTTCAGTGCCTGGGGCAAGTTCGCGCTTCCTTCCGGACGGAACCCCCAAATGCCGTCTCATCGCCTGGGAAGTGACCCGTTCCTGCAACCTAGCCTGCAAGCACTGCCGGGCCGAGGCACATCCCGAACCCTACCCGGGAGAGCTTTCCACGGGCGAGGCCAGAACGCTTATCGACACCTTTCCCGAAGTCGGCAATCCCATTGTCATCTTTACCGGAGGCGACCCCATGATGCGCCCCGATGTCTATGAACTGGCCTCCTATGCCAGAGACAAGGGACTGCGTTGCGTCATGTCGCCCAACGGCACGCTCATTACGCCGGAATCCGCCCGCAATATACGCGAGGCCGGCTTTCAGCGCTGTTCCATTTCTCTCGACGGGGCAGACGCCGCAAGTCACGACGCCTTTCGCGGCGTGCCCGGCGCCTTTGAGGCCTCTTTGCGGGGCATAGACTATCTCAAGGCTGAAGGGGTGGAATTTCAAATCAATACCACTGTGACACGGAGCAACCTTCATTCCTTTCGAGAGATTTTCCATCTCTGCGAAAAACTTGACGCCGCGGCCTGGCATATCTTTCTGTTGGTGCCCATGGGGCGTGCCACGAAAATTCAGGAAGAAGTCATCAATGCCCAGGAATACGAAGAGACGCTCCACTGGTTCTACACGTTCAGAAAGACGACATCCATGCAACTCAAGGCCACCTGCGCGCCGCACTATTACCGCATCATGCGCCAAAGGGCCAAGGCGGAAGGCCTTGCCGTGAGCATGGACACCTTCGGTATGGACGCCATGACCCGCGGTTGCCTGGGCGGCACGGGCTTTTGCTTCATCAGTCATACGGGTCAGCTTCAGCCCTGCGGTTACCTCACGCTGGACTGCGGCAACGTGCGCGAGACGCCCTTCCCCACACTTTGGAAAAATACGCCATGGTTCCAGAAATTTCGCGACCAAAACGCCTACAAGGGCAAATGCAGGAGCTGTGAATTCCACAAAGTCTGCGGGGGGTGCCGCGCCCGCGCCTACAGTATGACGGGCGACCCCATGGCACAGGAACCGCTCTGCCTCTACAAGCCGCGGAAAAACTGACCTTTCCGGAGAATCTTATGCCGCGGATGGAACACTTGGACATTCTTGATAAAAGGCTGCTGGATATTATACAGACGGACTTCCCTCTGGTGCCGCGCCCGTACGCCGTGCTTGGCCATCGACTTGGCGTCAGCGAGGAAGAAGCCCTGGTCCGGGTGAAAAGGCTGAAAAAGCTCAAAATCATACGTCGCCTGGGCGCAAACTTCCAGAGTACGGCTCTGGGCTTTCACTCTACGCTCTGCGGGGCGCAGGTGCCGGAAGAAAAGCTCGAATACTTCATCAATACTGTCAACGCCCTGCCCGGCGTGACCCACAATTATCTCAGGAAGCACAGATTCAATGTCTGGTTCACCGTGATCGGATCTTCCTGGGAAGAAGTTTGCGCCACTGTCACTGGCATCTCGGAACGCACGGGCGTGCCCGTCATGAACCTGCCCGCGGCAAAGATGTTCAAAATTCGCGTGGATTTTCAGATGGAATAAGCGCTTTTGCAAAAAGACTTATACCTCACTCGCCCACCTCATACCCATGCCGGAGTCTTCTATGCCTGATTCCCGCCTGAAAACCCTTGTTGATCTGCTTTGCTGTGAAGAACCCCTGGCCCTTCTGCACACGGCAAAAGTGCCGGATCGCGCTCACCTTCCAAAGGTTTCCGGCCATAGCTGTCTTCTCAACTTCATGCGCCTTGCCCGCTTGCGCAAGACTCCCTTTTGCTTCACCGCTGAAACAACAGCCTGTATGGGGGGCAAAGTTTACCTGGGCTTTCTCCTTCCGCCGCCCGAGCGCGTCGCCCATTTCGTGACCACAGGCTTTCAGGGAGGCCAGGGAGAGCGCTATCTGCCCGGCCCGGAATCCATGTATCGCTTCTTTGCCGATCTGGATATGCAGCCTTCTTCCGCGCCCTGCTGGCTTGTTTGCCCGGCAAGTACGCTTGCGGATGAGGAAAAGCCCGAACTTTTCTGCTTCCACGCCCGCGGCGAAGCCCTTTCCGGCCTGATGATGCTTACCTGCTTTGCGCTGGATGACCACCACGGCGTGCTTGCCCCCTTCGGATCGGGTTGCGCCAATATCTTTGCCTGGCCGCTCCACTACAGGCGCAAGGGACTGAAAAAGGCCGTGCTTGGGGGAGCCGACCCTTCCTGTCGCCCGTATTTAAAAACGGACGAAATGACCTTCACCGTCACGGCGGAAGTCCTTGACGCCATGCTTGATGCCTATCCACAATCCTTCCTCATGGGAAATATGTGGAGTGCCGTGCGTAAAAAGGCGGAAAAGAGCGAACAGATCTGGAAGGCTTAAATAAGGGTAGTCCTTTTTTCAGGGAAACAGGCTATGGCTGTCAGGGTACGGGCCGACCAGCTCGTTTTTGAGCAAGGGCTTGCCGAAAGCAGAGAACAGGCGCGCCGCCTCATCATGGCGGGCAACGTTGCCTTCGCTCCAGACGTGGAACACCCAGGGCGCCTGCCGGAACTCGTGCGGAAGCCGGGGCAGCCCTGCCGCCCGGATGCGCGCTTTCTGCTCAGAGGCGTGGAGCGCTTCGTCGGTCGCGGGGCGTATAAGTTGCTCACAGCCATGGAACGGTACTGCATTGACGTGCATGGGTCCGTCTGCCTAGACGCCGGAGCTTCCACGGGGGGCTTTACAGACTGCCTGCTCCAGTACGGTGCAAGCCGCGTCTACGCCGTGGACGTTGGCCATGCCCAGCTCCATGAGCGTCTGCGCGCGGATCCCCGTGTCTTCTCCCTGGAAGGCGTGAACCTGCGCAAGGCTCCCGCCGAACTTATCCCTGAAGCCCTGGATGTCATCGTGGCCGACCTCTCCTTCATCTCTCTTACTCTGGTTTTACCGCACTGTTTGCAGTGGCTCAAGGAAGGGGGATCCGTCATTGGCCTTATCAAGCCGCAATTTGAAGTCGGGCCGGATCATACCGTGAAAGGCATTGTACACAACCCCGCCCACCAGCAAAAGGCTGTGGATCACGTGCTTGCCGTCATGGCCGATCACGGACTTCTCTGCCAGGGCGTCACACCTGCCGCCATCAAAGGATCCAAGGGCAATCAGGAATTTCTGGCGTACTGGAAGTTCTCCCGCACGGGGGAGAATCTCAACACCGATGACCTTGAATGACAAAGAGCGTACGGATGAACGATCTTTCAACCTTCTCCCCTCAGCGTATCCTTGTCTGCCAACAGAGACAGATCGGCGACGTACTCCTTGCCACACCCGTTTTCCGTGCGTTGCGCGCACGCTTCCCGAACGCGGAACTTCACCTCTTTACAGAAAAGAAATGCGAGGCGCTTCTGCGCGGCCATCCCTGCATCGATGCCTTCCACCTCATCGATAAAAAAGACGGCCTGTTCAGACAGTTCGCCTTTTACCGCACTGTGGCGGCCTGCCACTTTGACCTGGTCATTGACTTTCAGCAACTGCCGCGCTGCCGTGTCATGGTTTTCTTCAGCCGCGCGCCGGTGCGGATATCCTTTCCTTCTTCCTTTCTTCGCAACCGGCGCTATACTCACCTAGTCAGCCCGGAACAGGGTTACGCCTCGCAGACCAAAATTTCTCTTCTGAAGCCTCTGGGCGTACAATGGGATGGAAAAGGGCCGGATATCCATCTTCTGGAAAAGGAACGGGATACGGCGCGTGAAGTATTGCGCTCATGCGGCTGGAACAAAGAACGGCTCATTGCCATTGATCCCACCCATCGCCGCGCCTCCAAACGCTGGCCAGCCGAACGTTTTGCCGCGCTTATTGCCAAACTCTCGGCAAAGGAAGAGAAGGCACGCTTTCTCCTGCTTCGCGGCCCCGGGGAAGATGAGGAAATCGCCGAACTGCGTGAGCGTTGCCTGAAAAACGGTGTTTTGCCCAAAAAAATCTTTGTTCCGGCACAGATTCCCGACATTCGCATTTCCGCGGCATGTATCGCGGAAGCGGCGCTACTCATCGGCAACTGTTCCTCGCCCAGGCACATCGCCGCTGCTGTCGGCACGCCCAGCCTTGTCATCCCCGGCGCTTCCGGAACCGCGTGGCGCTTCCCCTCGGAAAAACATCAGGAACTGCGCCCTGATCTTCCCTGTCAACCCTGTTCCAGGGTGGAATGCTCAAATCCGCAATGCCTGCTCAGGGTCACGCCAGACATGGCCTTTTCCAAAGCCACGGAGATGCTGAACACTTTTTCTTCCGTATAATAGAACGCCACGCTTATTGGGCACGGGCTTCCGCCTCTTTCGCGGGAGTGGAAAGAAGATCCGTCTCGGCGGAAGCATCTGGGGTAGTCGGCGTTGTGGGAGACGTTGGATGAGAAAGCGCGGAAACATCGTCAGGCGCCTGAGTTTCCTCCATCGCCTGAGAGGGAGCAGGCGCAAGGCCGACATCGGAAGGGGCTTCCCGAGAATTTTCGGGAGGGTTGAGCGTGCCTTCTTCCGCGTTTTCTGTAGCGGCAGACTCGTCTGCGGAAACCGACGCCGCGGGGGCCATTAATGTCTGAGAACGCTCCCTGCATTGCGTTGCCATGCGTTCGCACACAGAAGCCGCGGTACGCGTGGCCTCTGTGGAGCCGTTGTGACGCGCTATCCATTCGCCCAGAAACAGAAGATCAGAACTTGAGAGCGTTGCTGACGTACTGCGGGAGCGTAGTTCGGATACCAGGCGATGCCTGGCTTCTTCCTTCATTCCGGCATAGATACCGGCCAGACGGGATTGTTCCATCATGCGGCTGTTCTGGGCATCAACCTCTTCCTGACGTTTGGCATCAAGAGCAACGGCATGGGCAGTATAGGCCATGGCAAAAGCCTCGCTTGCCTCGCGCTCCTTCCGATCCGCTTCCAGAACGACGTTGACCAAAGCCTGAAGATCCACGTTGGAAGCGGCAAACAGCGAGGAGGCGAGCTTTTGCAAGCACTCACCGTAAACAGTATACATATCGGCAATCTGCCAGGTTTCCAGGGGACTCGCATGAGAGGGCTGACGGGCGGCGTTCTCAAGTTCCGCAAGAAAGCGGGGGGCGTAGAGCAGGTAGAGGGCTTCCATCATGCCAGGGGTATAGACATAGCGCAAAATGGAGGCGCGACCGCGCATTGCATCCTGTTCCACACTACGCAGGTGCGGTGAGTTCGCGTAGCGACTGTTGACTCTTTCAAGAGTGGCGGTAGTGTAGCCGGTTCCCCCTTCTTTGCGCGGAGGTCTGTAGCTGGCAACAAGCCACTGTGCAAGATCCTGAACAAAAGCGCTGGTGACTACGGAATCGTCTTTCTGTTCTTCCCCGTCTGGCGGAGTATCGCTCAAGGTTCCGCTCACGCTGTCCCCGTCGACTGCGGAGGCGCCGCTCTCCGCAAGAGCCTTGTCCACACGGGCTAAAAGCTCATCTTCAAAGGCGGAGGCACTGTCTTCGGTGATCTTTCCCTGAACAGAGTCTCCAGCCGCAACTTCAGAACGGGAATCTGTGGCGATGGGCGCGGAGAACTCACCCTTGCTTCCGGTATTATCGGTTTTGGCGCTCTTTGCCTGTTCGCCCTCTTCCTCTGTTGAGGTATCCGAAAAGGAAACACCGAAACTACTTAGAAGGTTTTGTACCTGTTCTTTCACAGGTGTGAGCAGGGCTGCCCTTTCCTCTTCAGAGGCCTTGAACCAAAAAGCGGCTCCAGCACAGGCAAGGAGAAGAACGGCAAGAACCAGTTTTCCGAAAGGGCGGGAAGGTGCGGCCATGATTCAAAGGCTCCATTGTGCCCGGGCGCCCCCAGGCTGTTTGCGACTCAATTTTACATGTCTTTGTTTTTAACGTATTCTCAAAGCCCTGTGAAGAGAAGAAAACCTGCTTTTTCTTCCTTTTTCCATTGCTTTCACTATTTGCGAGGTCTCATGAAGTGCCGCCGTTGCAAAAGCGAAGCTGTTGTTTCCCTGCCCAGCCACAATACCGCCTTTTGCGCGGAATGTTTTCTGGAGTTTTTTTCTCGCCAGGTGGAGAGAGGCATACGCGAACAGAAGCTCATGACAAAGAAAGACCGCATCCTTGTGGCGCTTTCCGGCGGCAAAGACTCCCTCGCTCTTATGCTGGAACTTGGAAGACAAGGCTATGATGTCACCGGTCTGCACATCGATTTGGGCATTGCCCGATCCTCTCCGGCGGCGCGTGGAGTGGTAAAGCGTTTCTGCACGAAATACGACTTTCCGCTCATCGTCAGGGATATGACAACGGAAGGCCTGGCCATCCCTGAGGTCAAGCGCCTTCTGCGCCGTCCCGTCTGCTCGGCCTGCGGTAAAATCAAACGTTATTTTTTTAACCAGACCGCCCGCAACGGCGGCTTCAATGTTCTGGCCACAGGGCATAACCTTGATGACGAAGTGGCGCGGCTCACCAGCAACACCCTGCGCTGGGATATCGCCTACCTCGGCGATCAGGGTCCAAGGCTCGATGATGCGAGCGGTTTTACCCGCAAGGTCAAACCGTTCTGGCGGCTCACGGAATTTGAAACGGCTAACTACGCATTTCTCATGGGTATAGAAAACCACTACGCGCCTTGCCCCTATAGCCAGGGCGCAAGTTTTTCCGCGCTGAAACGTCTTTGGATAGATCTTGAGGAAAAGATGCCCGGGCGCAGGATGCATTTTTATCGTGGTTTTCTCGAACGCGGCAAAAAAGCCTTTCTGAACATGAAGGAGAAGGGAGGGGAAATTCTTCTCCCCTGTGAACGCTGCTCATACCCCACTTCCGCGGGAATATGCGGTGTGTGCCGTATTCGCGAAGCGCTTAAGGAAGGGGAATAAATTCCCCGACCCAGAAAAGCATGACGGAATGGAGCTTGTCATTTCCAGGCGATGGCTTATGGTATAAAAAATCCGGGAGAGGCACTTTTCTGACGGTCTTCAGCAAATTTTACTTTTTATTTCAGATAGTTGAAGTGTGAATTTCATTGAAAATGTGCCTGTCTCAAAAAAACCGCGTCTCTTCTCTGCGTCCCGTGCCGCGGAACGCGTGTTTGCGCCGATTTTGTACACACCCTCCCCACGCCAAGGGGTTTGACCATGATGCGCTTTCTTCTTGCTCTCTGTTTCAGCATCTTTCTTTCCGGTTGCGCCGTCGACGACCCTTACGGGCCGATGTACAGCGGCGGTGTCGCCTTTGGTAGCGGCGGCTACGGAGGTTCCCTTGCTATAAGCTCAGGCTCTTACTATTCCGGATTCTATACCGCCTCGCCGCTCTATCCTGCGCTTCTTCCGCCGCCGTTGCCCAGACACCGACCTTTCCCCCCTCCGAGGCCCTGGTTGCATGGCTTCCACTCAAGACCCGCGGCTCCGCCGCCACACATGAGACCGCCCGAAAAGCCTTCTCTGCATTCACATATGGGTTCGCCGCATATGGATCCTCCGCCGCACATGGGGCCGCCCGGGAAACCCGCTCCGCCTTCGCATATGGGGCCGCCGCACATGGGGCCGCCCGGGAAACCCGCTCCGCATTCGCATATGAAACCGCCGCATATGGGGTCTCACCCGCGTGTGGAAGGTCGTCCCCCACGTATGGAACGCCTCCACTCGCCTTTCATGAGTATGCCTCACGGAGGCGGCCATTACGGGCAACGTCGCTGACATCTTCCGGCAAGGACGATAAAGCCAAACGGGCATGTCCAAGGGTATGGGTAGCCCCTTTCTACAGCGTATTATTTTCTTTCCCGATGTCCACTTCCTCAAGAAAAACTTTTTCGTTCCAAACGGTTACCGATGGAAAAAGAAACGCAAGAACCAGCAAAAAAAAGGAATGAGCAAAATGACGGCGTAAAGCCGTATCATCTGAAAGGCCATGATCTGGGGCAGATGTTCGCCTTTTTCCGCCATGCCGATAACCGAGTTCAACCCTCCCGGCGAAGTCGATAAAAGGGAGCTAATGACATCCATATCTGTCATATGCTTGACCACAATGGCGGAACACAGTCCGGCGACAAGAAGTATGACCGTGCTGAGTACCATCACCGGAATCTGCGATTTCATCTGCAGGAGAAGATCTGTGGACAGCATGGCTCCCACGCAAATTCCCATGGCAATCTGCGCGATGTTGTAAAAAGAATCCGGCATGGAAAGAGAGCTGAACCCGGAAAGCTTCACAAGCATACTCCCCGCCACAGCGCCAAGCATACATCCGCCTGGAATATTAAGAAATTTAAAAAGATACCCGCCCAGGCATCCGCTTGCGATCAAAAGAAGCATCTGATGATTCATGGCTCACCTCGCGTCCCCTTCCTTACTATAGATTAGAGAGGAGCGCAAACCGACGCCCAACCGCTCGCTTAAGTGTTTAAATCTGTTCTGGCAATGTTTTACTTTTTCGGTTAGGGTTGTAACGCATACAGGAAACGAAGCTCCCAACAGCATTAGGGCAAGGACATTGCGCTCACCTTTAACATGCCGCAGGGCCTACGAGGAATATGGACGATGCCGCAACTGATCTATGGAGTATGGAATGATACCGTGTATGACAATCGAGGCGGTTCCGCCCCGACTGTCCCTGCCGACCTCCCCATCGAATTGTTTGAACACTTCAATCCCGGTAACCCCGTGGAAGTCTTTCTCGGGCATCGGGGCTTCCTAGTTTTTTCTTCCGATGTCAGCCTGCTTTGGGCGCTCTCCAAACATCATCAACGCCTTGCGGAAGAATCCTGTGGCAAATGCTCTCCCTGCCGTTCCGGCTCCCAGATTCTCGCCAGGGCGCTGAAACGCGCCTGCGACGGGCAGACTGTGGACTGGGAAGAAGCACGCAACATCGCGGAACTTATGCACAACACTTCTTCCTGCGGCGTGGGACGCACGGGCACGGTTCCGTTCCTGGCGGCGCTCAAATACTTCCCAGAAGAACTGCTCCAGCCGGGTTCTTTTACAGAGGGCGGCTTCTACTCCGTCACCACAAGCCCCTGCATTGAGGCCTGTCCGAGCCACGTCAATGTGCCCCGCTATATCGACTATATCCGCGACGGGCATAACGACCTTGCCGCGGGGGTGGTACTCAAGCACTATCCGCTGGCCGGAAGTTGCGGTCGTGTATGCGTGAAGTATTGCGAAAAGGCCTGTCGCCGCGTTCAGCTGGACAGCGCCGTTGACATCCGCAACCTTAAACGCTTTGCCGCGGACAAGACCCTTGTGCCTGGCATTCTGCATCCCACGGTGTGCGATGTGGTCAAAAACCGCCGCGTGGCCATCATCGGCGCCGGACCTGTGGGTGTGACCTGCGCTTATCACCTCTTGGAAAAGGGCTACCCCGTTGACATTTACGAAGCTCATGACCGCACAGGCGGCATGGTTCGCTACGGCATCCCCTTCTATCGTCTGCCCAAGGATATTCTTGAACAGGAAAATCTCATGGTCAGGGAAATGGGCGGTATGTTCTTCTTCAATCAAAAGCTGGGCCGCGACTTTCACATCAACGATCTCTTCCAGCGCGGCTATCATGCGGTATTCATCGCCACGGGCTGCCCCCTGGGCGGTTACCTTGGCATGGAAGGCGAGGATACCTCTCTTCCCGATTATGAAAACGGCATAGACTTCCTTGAAAAGGTTCATGACTCTCTGGATGCGGGAAAGACGCCGGAACTTGAAGGCGATGTAGTTGTCGTAGGCGGCGGCAACGTGGCCATGGACTGCTGTCGTTCCGCCGCGCGCATGACCTCGGGCAAGGTGCATCTTGTTTACCGCCGTACGGAGCAGGATGCTCCGGCCGACCATGAGGAAATTGAGGAAGCCATGAAGGAAGGCGTGGACTTCCACTTCCTCACCGGTCAGGATCGCCTGGTGACGGAAAACGGAAAGGTGAAGGGTCTCCAGTGCGTAGCCATGCGCCAGACCGAACCCGATGAGAGCGGACGCCGCGCCGTGAAACCCATTCCCGATTCGGCCTTCATCATTCCCTGCGATCACGTCATTGCGGCCATCGGCCAGAAGAGTGACCCAAATATGCTCATCCCGGAAGACGGCATTGCCTGCGATAAAAAGCAACACATTATTGTGGACGCCTATCAGGGCACTTCTCGCCCAGGAGTCTTTGCGGGCGGCGATGGCACAACAGGCCCGCGCTCCAAGGGTCCCAGTGTCATTATACACGGCATGGCGCAGGGCGCTCTGGGTGCGCAGGCCATAGCCAACTACCTCGAAACCGGCAAGGAACCCTTCATTGCGCGGGAACAGATCAGCGCTCTTATCAGCAAGAGCCATATGCTGGATAATGACCCTGTGTGTTGCGAAGAGAAGAAGGATCGCGTAAAGATCCCCGCTCTGCCGCCTGCCGAACGAAAGCACAACTTTGCCGAAGTGGAACATTGCATAAGTCAGGAAGAAGCATGGAAAGAGGCCGCCCGCTGTATGCGTTGCTACCGCATCCTTTCCGTGATCACTCGTTCTTCCATCCCCGGCGTGCAAGCCTAACCCTCAGGAGACGTTGCTATGAAAGCCTTTATCAACAAGCAGGAATATAGTTTCGAACCTGGGGAAACCATCCTTCAGGTCGCCAGACGCAACTGTATCTTCATCCCCACGCTTTGCCATTTCGCGCCTCTGGGGCACAAACCGGGCACATGCCGCGTCTGCCTTGTGGAAGTTACAGATGCCAAGAAAGAAACGCGTGTGGTCACATCCTGCAATACGCCCTTGGAAGAGGGAATGCGCGTCAACACGATTTCCGAAAATGTGCGCAATATGCAGCGTATGCAGATGGAAATGGTCATGGCCGATCACGACCAAAACTGTATAGCCTGCGCCCGCCACGGCGATTGCGAACTCCAGGAACTCGGCATGTATGTTGGCCTTTCCTCCAACCGCTTTGCTCCGGAACTGCGCCACTCCCGCCCATACGATGATACCATGAACGGTATGGTGCGAGACATGAGCAAGTGCATCCGTTGTCTGCGTTGCGTGGAAGTGTGCCGCAGTGTTCAGGGAGTTGCCGCGCTTACGGTCGACGGCACGGGACTTGGAGCGCACATCGGCGTGGGACAGGCCCCCAACCAGAACACTTCGGCCTGCATACAGTGCGGGCAGTGTACCATAGTCTGCCCCACAGGAGCTCTGGCCGAACGCGATCAGAACAACGAAGTCCTTGATCTTATTGCCGACCCAAGCATCACCACGGTGTTCAGTTTCGCCCCCGCAGTGCGCGTGGTTCTCGGCGAAGAATTTGGACTTGAACCCGGCTCTAACGTGGAAGGCCGTATTGTTGCCGCACTGCGCCGTATTGGTGGGGACATTATCCTGGACACGGACTTCGCCGCCGATGTCGTCATCATGGAAGAAGGCACGGAACTGATTCACCGTATCAAGGAAGGCGGCAAGCTCCCCATGTTCACTTCCTGTTGCCCGGGCTGGATCAACTACGCGGAAAAACACTGCCCCGAAGCCATGCCCTTCCTGTCCACAACGCGCTCGCCCCAGGGCGTGTTCGGCGCGCTTTGCAAGAGCTATCTCTCCAGGCAGATGAACATTGCGCACGAAAAAATCCGAGTGATCTCCATCATGCCCTGCACGGCCAAAAAGGACGAGGCCGCAAGGCCGCAACTTTCTACCAACGGCGTTCCTGACATCGATGTGGTGATCACCGTGCGTGAATTCGCCCGACTCTTGCGCCGCTTTGGCATTGACCTCAAGAACATTGAGCCTGAACCCTTTGATAATCCCTTTATGAGTGATTCCACGGGCGCGGCCGTCATCTTCGGTACCACGGGCGGCGTCATGGAAGCTGCCGTGCGCACGGTTTATGCCGTACTCAACGGCAAGGAACTGGACGGCATTGATGTTCTCCCCGTGCGCGGAGGCGCCGCCATCCGCGAAGCGGAGATCAATCTGGGCGAAGGGAACGGCGTCATCAAGGTGGCCATATGCCACGGCCTGGCCAATGCTCATAAACTTGTGGAGCAGGCGGCAGCGGGCACCTCGCCTTACACCTTCATAGAGGTCATGGCCTGCCCGGGCGGCTGTGTGGATGGCGGCGGCACCAGCCGCATCAAAAGAGAGTACCACCCACATGCCTCAGAAAGACAACAGGGCCTGTACGCCATCGACCGCACCATGCCTCGCCGTCAGTCCCACAACAACCCTCAGATCAAAAAACTCTATGCGGAATACCTCAACGAACCAAACTCACACCTGGCTCACGAACTCTTGCACACCCACTACAAAGACCGCAGCGCCGTGCAGACGGAAAGCATTCTTTCCGTCAAGAAAAAGCTGACGTTGACCGATAAGTAAACTTCCCTTCGGGAATGAAAAAGGCCGCTTTTCCCGCAGTGCGCGAAAAAAGCGGCTCTTTTTGGTATACGAAAACCCCCAGCTAGGCTGGGGGTTCAAAAAAACTAATAGTTATAAGTAGGTTAGAAAAACTCCTTTTGATTTGCTAAGAAAAGAGTGCGGTCTGACAGCTGCACCAGAAGCAAATCAAAAGGAGGTCA
>CAZWBH010000040.1:1746-17963 GCA_964632155.1 uncultured Mailhella sp. | reverse complement strand
CCCATGGACATGTACAGCAGGATCGCAAGAAACAGGAGAGAAGACGCCAACCTTCGCTTGAGAACAGGCGTCTCATGGTCTTCGAGCAACTCTTCTTCACTTGTCAACGTTCTGGAGGACGGGGCGTTTTTTCCACTCCCTCTGATACTGGCACCGTAACCGGCATTTCTGACCGCCTCAAGGATCGCGTCGTCCGACGCGCTTCCTTCCACACCCATGTCCCCGGTGAGAAGGTTTACGGAACAGGACGCCACTCCGGGCACGCCGGATACCGCCTTTTCGACGCGAGCGCTACAAGCGGCGCAACTCATCCCCGTTACCACATAATGTTTCATGTCAATTCCTCGCTGCAAAAGGCGCTGAAGCGAACGCGTCAACGGCCGCTTTTCCAGTTTGCAAAGATTTTCTGAGACTTTTCCAGAAAGTCGCGGGAGATCACGATGGCATCGCCGCTGACCGTCCTGTCTTCAGCCAGGATAGGCCAGGGATTGCAACCGCCGGACTCCAATCCCACCTGATCCCTTGAAAAGCGATTGCCACAGTTCTGGCAGACAAGAACGTCCCCGGACTGTTTATAATAGCCCTTGCCCGAATCATAGCATACCTGGCAGGCGTTGAAGGCGGTACGGATATTTCCCCCGCCGTCTCTGACGGCGATGACCTCCATCGTCGTTCCTTTGACGTTCACCGGAAAAAAGGACGCCCTGTTCGTGACCTTCGCGACAGGAATGACCAGCGCGCCGTCCGCTCCCGCGTCTCCGCTGAACGAGCCTTTGTCTTTCATCATGAACACCGCGACGCAGACCACCGCGGCTGCCAGAATCAGAAACAGCTTCCCGATTTTCCATGTCGCCCCGTGCGCGGCTTTCTTTTCCGCTCCTTTTGCCATATCGACGTTCTCCCAAAGATGTTTTTTTTACCAGAACAGCTGTACCCTGGCAATGATAGCCCTTCGTTGAAAGTGTCGCTTCAGGAAGGAAATTATAAATTCAATCAGCTGAAATTCTTGATGAATTTCTGTGGAAACCATCTTGAGAGCGGCACTCTCCCTTTATCCGCGGTCATGAGAGGAATGCCCTTTCATCCGGCAGGCATCACCCATGCGGCGGGGATCGGAACAACGGCATTTCCGCCCGCCGACGACCTCACGGACGGGTGGAGGGCTGACACTTCCCGTGCCGTCCGTGACAAAAATGGCGCCCCGTATCATTCCCATCCAGCAACTGTAACGGATCGTACCGGTACTGGAAGGCGTGAACTCAATAACATTTTTTCCCCTGTGGAAGGTGTACTCTATGCCGTAATCCTGGATCAGGAACCGGTTGTTGCACCCGTTTATACTTCCTGCAGGCGCGTCAATCACCCATTTTACCGGAATGCCGACCCGAACCGTAATATTGGGGTAGCGCCCGGATTCCAAGACACTTCTGACCACCTGCACGCCGTTGACAAGCTCCATATTGCCCGCCGAATCCTTCCGCACCAATGTCCCCTGATAAGTCCACAGCGCATAGCTCCCGATAACAAGCGCCAGGGACGCGAACTTTACCGCGTATCGGAACGCTTTTTTCTCAATGGGTATGCTGAGCGCCACTCCGGCGACGCAAAGGGTTATGAGCAGGATAAGGAGCAGATCGGGAGGAAGCCATCCGCTCAGGGATCCTCCCTGGGAGAGCATTGCCAATCCAAGGACAACGACCAGCACAGCGCCGATGGTCATGACCTTGTCTGTGAATTTCCTGCCAAGAGCCGAGACCGCGGAGCCAAGCCCCAGCAGTAACGGGACGGTGCCCAGGCTGAACAGGAACATAGAGAGCGCGCCCGCGAACGGATTACCGGAGGCCAGAGCCACAATCCACATGGATTGGAGCGGACCACAAGGCATAAAGCCATTCAGGATGCCTACAAGGAAGGGGCGATTCGCCTTTGCTTTCCGCCTGCCGATCTCCCGAGCGAAGAAGCCGGGCACAGGGATGGTGAATTTGCGAAGCCAGGGGAAAAGGCCAAGCATATTGATCCCCATGACCACCATGAACAGGCCGGCCAAGATTTTTAAACTCCCTTGCAGGAATACGGACAGTCCGACCTCTTTCCCGCCTCCGACGAGGAAACCCGCCATTCCGAGAATAAAGCCTATGGCCGTATAGGACAGGACGCGCCCCATATTGTAAAAGAGCGCCGGAAGGAAGGCAGCCAGTCTGCCGGCATCGTCTTTTTCACCCCTTGCCGCCCGCGGTATGCACTGAGAAAGATTGATACCGCCGCACATGGCAACACAATGAACGGAAGTCATCAGCCCGATGACAAAAAGCATCCCGTACCCCATCCCTGTATCGGCAAGCTGCCCTGGCGCCAGCAAATCCAGAACGTTCGCCGATTCAAGCAGAATATACAAGGAAAGAATAAGCGCTAACATGAAGGCTGCGCGCCTGGGAGATGACCCGGCTTTTTCCCGGGAAACGGCTCCGTAGCCCGCGCGTTCGATAAGGGCGATGATCTCCTTCTGCGAGATCTTTTCCGCATCGTAAACGATGTCCGCGGAGGCGTGACTGTAACTGACATCCGCGCTGAAAATTCCCTCTCTCCGACTCAGGGCCTTTTCAATAACGCGTTGACAAGTTGCGCAAGTCATGCCCTTGACGGCCAGGCGAAGCTTTTTCGTTGTCTCCTGCATGCCGGTTCCTCTCCTTGCTCTGCGGCGTTCTTTCCAACTTACCGTGCAAATTTGTGCTTTTTGTGTGGATGTTCGGACTGCGCGCTTTCCGGATTCCAGTCGAACGGATCTGGAAAACGCTTCTGAAGAGAACCCCTTCCCATCCTCTTTCACGGCGCCTTTTTCCCGCCTTTTCCCCCGCCTGTGCGTAGGATTTTGAGTCCGCCGCACGGGGAAAAGACGGCTGATATATGGCCATGATCGTGGAAAAGAGGCGGTATTTTCCTTTTGCCAGAGAGCGTTGCGCCCGAGGATCAAAAAAAATTCAGGATACTGAGGGAAAATGAGGAAGAGAACTGGGTCAGCGCCGCCAGACTTCGCATGGCAACGGGGAGAAAGGAACAAGCCCTGCTTTTACGGGGAGGGGACGCATGAAAAGAAACCCGGTGCGGAAGGAAAAGATCCATGGCGCAAGGAGTGCCATCTTTTGAGAGGGACGCGGGTGCTTACAGATTTTCACTAAGCTGAGAGCTTTGCTAAGAACTCCTGGCAAAGCGCAAAGAGTTTTACGCGGGCCATCCGGCGCCGGATTTTATTTTCGTGGCGCGAGGAATTTGCTTTCTTCGCCGCGCAGGAGGCGTTTAATATTTGCCCGGTGCGCCCAGATGATCATTGCCCAGAGTATGACGGCGAGGGGCAGGAGATCATAGCGTCCAGTCACGGCGTAGGCCGCCATAAGCGTTGTGATCATGACCATGGAACCCAGGGAGACGTACCTTGTGACAGCGATAACGGTAACGCAGCAGATCACGGCGAAAAGGAGCGGAAAAAAGGCCAGAGGAATGAGCGCGCCTATGGCGGTTGCTACCCCCTTGCCGCCCTTGAAGCCCAGAAAAGGGGTCTTGACATGGCCCAGAACGGCGGCAAGGGCCGTCATACTCTGCTGAAAGGTTGAATCCAGCGCGTAGGTGGCGAGAAGGACGGGCAGAAGTCCCTTCATGATGTCACAGAAAAGGGTAAGCAGGCCCCAGGGCAGACCGCAAAGACGGGCCACGTTTGTGGAGCCGATATTGCCGCTTCCCGCGGTGCGCGGGTCAATACCCTTGAAGGTGCGGGCAATGAACAGGCCAAAGGGAAGAGAGCCGAGGAAGAAGGCGAGGGCAAGGCAGAGGACAAAGAGAAGCGCTTGCATGGAGACCTTTAGCGGGGACGCGTGTTTTCTTCAGGAAGGGGATCGGCGGACTCTTCAGGGATTTCAGGGCTGACGTCAGCTTCTTCCAAGGAAGGAACGGATTCTTCGGGCGCGGCGTTGGCGGGACTCGTCGGGATCTCCGGGTCTTCCGCATTCTGGCGAGGCGCCGGAGGCGTGGCGTCCATGGCGGCGACCACATAGGGCTTGTCCACCATCCAGGCGCGCAGAATCACCGAGGCCGTGGCGGGCTTGTCCTTCCAAGCGTCCCATTCCTTTTCCGGCATGGCGATGACCGCTTTGGGATTTTGGATGATCCAGGCGTCGCGGGCGGCGGCGTCCTCCAAATCGGGAACCGTGTACAGCGTTTCTGAAGATCCGGCGAGCTGGTTCAGGTGCCATGCGTAAGCGCCGCGAAGCACCTTGAAGGCGGCGGGAGCGTAGCCGTCCTTTACCTTTTCCAGCATGGACTCGGCCTGGACGCGGGGGCTGAGTATGCTGCCAAGCCCTGGCGCAACGAGCAGTTCATAAGGGATGACCATGGCAACCATGCCAATGGTGGCGGAGAGAAGGAGTGTGCCCACGGGATGGGCCAGGGAAACAAGAGCGAACAGAAGCGCCGCGGTGAACGCCAGTATGGCGCCCATAACGATAACGCCGTCAAGAGCCTCCAGCCATGCGTCGACCACGGGCGGCAGGGCTGGGAGCCAGTTTTCCGGAAGGCTTTTGCGGACGAGGGGAAAAATATCCGCGGCGATGAGTCCGAGTCCGGCGACAAGAAGGATGAACGCCGTAAAGCGGAAAAACCAGCGGCTTCGCGCGGGAGAGAGTCTGAGAAGGGAACGCGCCGTGAGTACGGCCAAAGGTGCGAGTAGAGGCAACGCGTAGACGGCGATTTTTGACGGTATCGCGGAAAGTATGACCACGCCGGAGATAAGCCATATCCAGAGCCAGCAGGAACCTCCATCCACACGGCGTTTCTTCCATGCGGCGGGGATGCCGCGCGCGGCGGCGATCCAATCCACAAAAAGGACAAGAAAGACCCAAGGCGCCCAGATGATTGGAAGGGCCGCAAGGTAATACCACCAGGGGAAGATGTGGGGCGCGTCGCCCGTTATACGCCCAAGGAGCTGAACCCCGATCATTTCATAGAGATAGTCCGTTTCTCCTTTAAAGGCGATCAAGCCTGCCCACGCCAGAATGAGTACAAGCATCAGGGCAAAGCCAGGCAGTCCGTCGCGCCCGTTGAGACGGCCAGGAGTACCTCGCCAGAGCAGGAAGAGAATACTGGAGGCCACGGCGAAACCAAGGCCCAGGGGGCCTTTTACCAGAGTGGCAAGCCCGAGGATCAGAAAGCCAGAACCCAGCCAGCAGGGCGCGTTGGAACGGATCCAGCCGCGGTACAGACAGGTCATGGCAAAGACTATGAGCGCGGAAAAGAAGAGATCCATGCGCGGGTAGCAGGCCGCACCGCTGACGTAGACGCAACACAGGGTCAAAAAACCGGCGGCAAGGGCGGTGCGTTTATCATGCCCGGTCCCACGGGCCAGTCCCCAGACGGAAAGGACAAACAACGCGTGGGATGCGGCCACGGCCAGAAAGACGGCCCTGGCAACGGACACGCCGGGTATCAGCGTAAGCCCGTACATGGCCCAGAAATAGAGGGGCGGCTTGTCGGCATAGGGCGCGCCGTTCAGGTTGAGCAGGAGCCAGTCCCCCTGGCGGAGATGCAGAAGCACATCGCCAAGGCGCACTTCATCGGAAAACCAGAGTTCGCGGAGCTGAAGCACTTCGGCGCACGTCATGAGCGCGCAAAACACCAGCAGAACAAGCGGGCCTACGCAGGAAAGCGCGTCAAAAATACGCCCGGGAGATCCCACGGGGAAAGTTTCCGTCCGCGGAGCGTCTTCCGGCTTTTCCTGCAGTTCACCGGTCGGGGCTTCTTCACCCGCCTCATTTTCCGCCTTGTTTTCCCATACGGAAGCGCCCTGATCCTCGATCCCTTCGGGATTCTCCCGTCTGTCAGGCGATTTCTGCCGTTTCAAGGCTTCGCTGTCGTTATCCATGACGAACTCCTGTGTATGGAGGTGAAGAAGGTTCAAACATTGGGAAAAAACAGTATCCCAGAATATGCAGGCACGCGCAAGCCCCGTAATTTCCCCCGGAAAACTCGTGAAGGCGGCCTTAACGCGCGGGCAGGTAGAAGGCCCTCCAGCCCCAGGCGGGAAGAGAGAACGATATTCCCGCCGCCTGCCCGGAAAGCGCATCCGTACGCGATGAGCCGTTCCATTCCGGGAAGGGGGGCGTTATCTCCGCATTCTGCGAGGAAAAGTTGCCGAACACAGTCAGTAATTTTCCGGAGGGAAGACGGGAGAGCAGGGCGATTACCCCGGGGTCACCCGCGTCTGGAGCGTCTATAAAGGTTCCGCGCGCCACACCAGAAGAGGCGCGCAACGCAAGGATGTTCTTCAGCCGCATCTCCGGCAGGGGCTTGCCGCGGAGCAGAGCCGCGTCTTTGGCAAGAGCGCGCCCTGCGGGCAGACCCTGACGGGTGACGGGGCTAGGATCCAGCGCCCAGGAAGGCGGGACAGCGGGCAAACTGTGCCCTTCGCTCACGCTGACGGAAAGATCGGATCCGGAAAGCATGAGCAGACCAGGCATGAGCGCGTTCAGAGCGATCTGAAGTTCGTGTATGTCCAGAAGCGCGGAAAGCTGATCCGGATCAGGATTCATGCCAGGAGCAAGACCGCAGACAAGCGCGGCCAAAGTGGGGGCGTTGAGACGAAGTCGTCCCTTGTGTTCAAGCAGAGGCGCCCATTCCGGGGGCAGGGGAAGCGCCTCCGGATCGGGCATACCGTCCCTTGGGCCGCGCCACAGACGCGCATGATCCACGTTGAGCGAAAGCGAGCGACGCAACGCCTTCTGCAAAGGCGCCGCGTTTTCCCGGAGAAGGGAGCGCGAGAGCGCGGGTTCCATGAAAGGATCGCGGATGGCATCCGCCCCGCAGGCCTGGAGCAGAGATACGGCTTCCGGAGAAAAGACATCTTCCACCAGAACGGCCGCACCGTAGTGATGGATGTGACGCGTAAGATCCCGCAAGGCTGAACCCGCGGGTTCGAGCCGCTCCTTCGGCGTTGTTGTCAGAGAGGCCACCTCAAGCCCGGCCCACGCCTCCATGCGCAGTCCAAGGAGCGCGCTGTGTCGCAAACCGGCCTCAAGGATAGCGCTAGACTCCATGACGCGCCGCGCCGAACAGGAGGGGTCGTCCCAGTGCATCACCGGACGATGAGGTGAAAGGCTCCAGCGGCAAATCCAGCGCCTTGCCTGGCCGTCAACGCCCACCACGGATCCGCTGACCATCCAGCCGCCTGTCTCGCGCGTGTTCAGTTCCGTGACCAGGGCTTCGGGGAGTATGCCGCGTTGCCTCAGCGTGCGCACCATCGCTATATCAAGAGCCGCCCAGTCTTCCTCCTCCACTTTGGGAAGAAGCGGCCATTCTTGAGAAGGGACTTCCATGAGGGAAAACATACCCGGGTATTCGCGCACGTTCCGCAAGGCCAGAGCAAAATCCGCCCCCATGCCCGGGGCCGGGGGAAAGAGCTGACCGCCCGTAAGGATTCCGGATCCGGCCAAGGCTTCTCCAAGATCCGCGTATTCCTTTTCTGTGCCGGAAGCATGGCCGAAGCCCAGACTTATGGCGTCCTGCCCCAGTTCTTCGGCGGGAGAACGCCCTTTCCATTCATCGCCGGTTTCCGCGACGCCCGTGAAGAAGATTCCTCGAATGCCAAGAGCGGCGAGTCGGGCCGGAAGTCCATCCCCGGCGAGTCTGGAAAAGAAGGAGCCGTTCGCCCAAGTCGCGGTCACGGGAGAAACACGGAGCCAGACGTCTGCGCCTTCTGGCAGGGGCCGTTCCGCCCCGCTTTTTGTCCAGCTCAAACGCGATCCGCTGACAATGGCCGCAAGTTCGCGACTATGAAACACGGCGGACTGTTTTTCCATCCACTGGACGTACATGGGTCCGGCCCGTCTTTGGACGGCTTCGTTGACAAGGGGATCCTGCGTGGACGCGCATCCGCCCGCGAGTGTGGAAAGAAACAGCGCGAAGAAGCAAAGAAAGCGGATCATAACCTGTGCCGCCTTATGGCTGACGCTTGTCCTTTTCCCGGGAAAAAGCTACAAGCGGAGTGAGAATGTCGAGAACCTTGCCAGCCTCTTTTAAAAAGGAGTTCCTCATGGAAGAACTAGTTCTCAAAGCTATGATCGATGCGGGCAAACCCGTACGTCCTGGCGATATTGCCAAAGCTCTTGGCGTGGATTCCAAGGAAGTTTCCAAAGCCGTGGACAGACTGAAGAAAGAGGGGAAAATCCATTCCCCAAAGCGTTGCTTCTACGAACCCGTAAAGGAAGCGTAAGGCATTCTTCGGTTTGCTGAACAAGCGTAACGCTTCGCTACGTTTTGCCAGATACTTCAAAAAACGCAACTTCTCTCCTGAAGAGAGGAGGAACTTTTTTGCATACTTTTTCATCCACGCGCGCCCGTACGGGACGAAAAGGCCCGCCTCTTGCGGGGCGGGCCGTGGGGCAATACTTTGTAGATTAACGCTTGGAGTACTGGTACCGGGCGCGAGCGGCGGCCAAGCCGTACTTTTTGCGTTCCTTCTTGCGGGCGTCGCGGGTCAGGAGACCGGCGCGCTTCAGCACACCGCGCAGTTCAGGATCTGCCTGAAGCAGGGCGCGGGAAATGCCAAGGCGGACAGCTTCGGCCTGGCCGGAAATGCCGCCGCCGCACACGTTGACCTTGATATCGAACTGATCCAAAAGCTTCGTGAGCGCGAGAGGCTGGCGCACGATCATCTGCAAGGTCTTGCGGGGAAAATACTGTTCCATGGGGCGACCGTTGATTTCAATTTTGCCGGCGCCGGGATAGAGACGGGTACGGGCAATGGCAGTCTTGCGGCGGCCTGTTCCGTAATCAAAAGATGCAGACATGGCTGGACTCCTACTTCTCGAAGGTCAGGGGCTTGGGGGCCTGAGCGGCGTGAGGGTGTTCTGCGCCAGCATAGATTTTCAGCTTTTTCAGCATGGCGCTACCCAAGCGGTTTTTGGGGAGCATACCGCGCACGGCCTTGCGGAGAACTTCCTCCGGCTTTTCCGCCAGCAACTTTTCCAGGGTGACGGACTTCAGGCCGCCCACCCAGGCAGAGTGGCTGTAATAGCGCTTGTTCTGAAGTTTGGTACCCGTTACGCGGATTTTGGCGCAGTTGATGACAACCACAAAGTCTCCATTGTCCATATGGGGAGAAAACTCAGGTTTGTGCTTGCCGCAAAGGCGACGGGCAATCTGGGAAGCCAGGCGACCGAGAATCTGATCTTCGGCGTCCACCAGATACCACTGACGGTCGATATCGGCCGGAGTAGGGCTGAACGTTTTCATGAAATATCTCCAATCCTGCACAGGGCAGGAGTGTGTGAACGGGTAAAGTACAAATCCGCCCCTGGGGCGGTTCCGCGTGGCCAACGCCCTTGTTTTGGAAACCGACACGCTGTTTTCGCAACGGGGAGCGAAAAAACGTACCTTGAACGCGGCTACCAGCCCGCATCCCTTGCAAGAACGTCCGAAACAAGGTATGTGCCATAAATCAAAAGATTAAGCAAGTGAGGAATCCATGCGAAGCATAAGAAAAAGCCTTCTTCAGTTTCTTTTTTCCGGCGCAAGCATGCGCCGCTGGAACGACAAGCTCCGCCCCATGGAACTTTTCGAGATAGATAAGCAGGCCCACAAAATGATTGTGGCCTTTCTCCTCTGGCAACAGAATATTGAAAAGCTCCCGCTGGACGAGGCGCGCCGCATGGGCATAGAGATTATTGAAGGTGGTCTTTTCGACTACTTTTACCGCCTTATTATCACCGATATCAAGCCGCCCGTCTTTTACCGCATTAAAAACGATCCCAAAAATTACGCGCAGCTCACCTCATGGGTGCTGAAGGAACTTGAGCCGCGCATTCTGCCCCTGGATGAAGATTTCTGGAAGCGCCTTGTGGCCTATCATACGCGCAGGCCGGGCGCCCCGCAGAGCCTTTCCAGCCGCATACTCACCGCGGCGCACCTCTATGCTTCCCGTTGGGAATTTGGGCTTATCGCGCCCCTGAACAGTTTTGATGAGGAAATTAAGGATATAGAATCCACGTTCAACAACCAGCTCAGCGCCTTGAGCGACGTGGCCGGCGTGCCCGCCCTCATCCCCGGTTCGGGGACGCCTCTCGCGCGCATGGCCAACGTGTGCGGTCAGCTCCGTTTCCAGATCCGCTGGGCGCAAACGCCTCGCGTGCCGGCCACTTCAGTTCTTGGGCACATGTTCATGGTGGCGGCAAGCGCCTATCTCTTCAGCCTCTATCTACAGGCGGGGGAGCAACGGCGCATCAACAATTTTTACTGCGGACTCTTCCACGACCTCGCCGAACTGCTCACCCGTGACATCATCACTCCGGTTAAGCGCTCCGTGGAGGCTCTGCCCGAACTCATACATAACTGCGAAAACGAAGAATTGCACCACAAGATCCTCGATCCTCTGGACGAAGCGGGCTATCATCGGATCCGCGAGCGCCTCAGCTATTATCTTGGCCTTGAGGCCGGATCCGAATTTTGCAATACCTACCGCGCGCCGAACGGAGAACTTGTGACGCTGAAGAGCTTTGATGAACTGCAAAAAAACGATAACGACGCCCTCGATCCCAAGGATGGCGGACTCATCAAGGTTTGTGACGTACTGGCCGCTTTTCTCGAGGCGTACACCTCCATCCACAGCGGCATGGCCTCTCCCGCCCTTTACGAAGGCATGGCCCGCATACGCCGCGAATACCAGGGCCTGCGCATGGGTGATTTTTCCATGTCAACGCTCCTCGCCGATTTCGACTGAACACAAAAAAAGCGCTTCCAAGAGGAAGCGCTTTTTTCCTTGTGCTTCAAGCCCGTTCAAACATCCAGGATGACCTTGCAGGCCACGGCGATCTGATAGAGTATCTGGGAAAGTTCCTTCACCGCCTGCATATTTTTGGAATCCACTCTTGGCATGACCATGATATGATCGCCCGGGTAAATTTCAGAGGCGCCGGGGATCACTTCTCCGTTGGGACGCACCACAAGGATGTGAGAGGTTTCCGCACGGTTGCTGAAACCGCCCGCGCTGTGTATGTATTCCTTCATCGATCGCTCTTTGTTCCACACCACGGCCTGGGGCATGAGCACTTCCCCACTGATGAGTACCACGTCTGTCTTTTCGGGAATAACAATGACATCGCCATCTTCCAGAGCGACGTCCGCAACCTTACCGCCGCTGCCCACAACAACAATGCCTTCGGGCTGAACCTGACGCGCCCTGGCGATGAAATTGGAGAGCATCTCCGCTTCCCTGGCACGTATCTGCGCTTCATCGTTACTTGACGACGTGGCCGTATAGGCGTTGTGTTCCAGACGGGAGAGCGCGTCTTCAATGGCTTTTTTCTGTTCGCGAGCCGTGCTTTTACGCTTGATATACAGCCCGTCAAGGTTCGCTCTGTCCGGATCCACCGAGATGTAGTTCATAAGCTCCCGCAGATGGGCGTTCCGCTTGAGCGGAAAACGTGAAGCTCCCAAGATGGCGCCTTGAGCTTCCACCATGATGGTATCACTCGCGGCGTCGGCCAGAAAGCGCACCTGATCATCGTTTTCCAGCTTCAGACGGCGGAAGTCGCGGAGCGGAAGGTACTGCTTATAGGGGATTCCCTTGCGAAAACCCGAAAGGCTCACATGGGTGGCGCGGGAATTGGGATCCGCCAGGCGTATCAGCGCCTCCCCGGTAAGTTTGCCTTTCTCGAACTCAAAACGCGCGGCGTTGCGCACTTCGCCGGACGCAAGCACCGTTGGACCCTTTTCTCCCACAACGATGGTATCCCCGTTCTGGAAGCGAAAAGCCGGGAGTTCACCCTGGAAAACAAAGGCGTAAAGATCCGCGGCCAGCCTGACCTCTTGCCGCCGCAGAACCTTGATGTCACGGTAGCTCCCCCGCAGCGCATCAATGCCCCCGGCCTTGTCCAGAAAAAGAAGCAGCGTATCCGTCGGCATTCCCGCATAGTTGCCAGGGCTGTTCACAAAGCCCGTGACGAAAACAGAGACGCCCTGCGCGTCCAGGGGGCGGGCATAGATATGAACGTCCGTGATTCCGGAGACGCTCAACTTGCTCAAAATGGCTTGCTGTATCTGTTCCGCGGCGTTGCGCGAGAGTCCCGCCACAGGGATTTTGCCAACGCCTGGTATTTCCAGGCATCCGTCGACCACGGAACAGATTTCGTCCATGGAACGCGCTCCCCACATACGCACAAGGACACGATCGCCTTCCTGTAGCATATCGCTGGAGACGCCGTTGGAAAAATTTCCCTGGAACAGGTTCCATCCAAAGGGCCGCCCCTCCTGAGAGGAAAGAGAAGCGGCGCCTTCCGGCGCGGGCGCCGCCGCGCAGGGAAGGACGGAAAGAAAAATGAGGATGAGAAACAGAAAAAAGACGCGCAAAACTTGCACCTCGGTAATTATACCCGTTTAAAAAGGCTTCCGCCCCTTGCCCGCCCAAAAAGGATCGCTCACTGAAGGCCGCGCCCCCAGACGCGAGGCATCATTTCCCAGTCTTTCCCCTGACGGCAGAGTATAATGATTTCGCTTTCATGCGGGAGACTGCTCACCACGGCGCGTTTGCAGATTCGCCCCTCAGCGGAGTAAAATTCTCCCTCCACGGAAACATCCACAAGCCCGCCAAAATTCTCATCCTCAATACTGGCCTGCGTGCCCGCGCTGTTCAGGGAAACGAACGCGGGAACAGGGCTGAGCTGTACAGACGATGAAATTTCGGGGGCGGGTTCCTCCCCCGCGGCGCCAAAGAAGCGCGGCAGACAGCCCGTCAGTATCAGGGGCAGGGCCGCAAGCGCGAATCGCGGCAAAAGGCGCATAAAAAATTTCTCCTTGAGAGCGTTCTGGTGTTGACCATGAAAAAAGGCGCCGTACGAAAACGAAAGCGAGGCGGGAAGTTTCCCGCCCCGCTCTTTCCACAGGAAAAAAACGACGTCAGTCGTTGAGCTTCTGCTTCAGCAAATCGCCAAGGGTCTGGCTGATGCTTATGTCGCCGGAATGGTAATCCTTGGACTTGCGGCGTTCTTCCTCTTCCTTATCCTTGTTCTGCTTGATGGAGAGGCCAAGGCGGCGTTCTTCAGCGGAGACATGGATGATCTTAGCCTCCACAACGTCGCCTTCCTTGTAGAGTTCAGAAGGAGTTTTCACCTTCTTGCCCAGTTCCGTCACATGGATGAGTCCCTCTATGCCTTCTTCCACTTCCACAAAAAGGCCGAAGTCGGTCACGTTGGTCACCGTGCCCTTCACAACGTTGCCCACGGGATAGCGGGAAGGCACGGAAGCCCAGGGATCTTCGGTAAGCTGCTTCATGCCCAGCGTGAACTTTTCATTTTCCTTATCCACCGTGAGAACCTTGGCCTGCACCACATCGCCCACCTTGAACATTTCGCTGGGGTGACGGAGCTTCTTGGTCCATGAAATGTCGGAAACATGGATAAGCCCATCGATCCCGTCTTCTATGCCAATGAACATGCCAAAATCGGTGATGTTTTTGATGACGCCTTCAATGACGGTGCCTTCGGGGAAGCGTTCGCCAACAAGTTCCCAGGGATTGGGCCTGACCTGCTTCATACCGAGGGAAATACGCTTCTTTTCGCTGTCCACGCCGAGGATGGCAACTTCGACTTCATCCCCCTGATGCACCATCTGGGAAGGATGACGCAATTTACGCGTCCAGGACATTTCAGAGATGTGTACAAGGCCTTCCACACCGGATTCCAGCTCTACAAAGACGCCATAATCCACAATGTTCGTGACCTTGCCCGTATGCACGGATCCTTCGGGAAAACGTGCGGTAATATCCTGCCAGGGATCGGGCACAAGCTGCTTCAGCCCCAGGGAAACCTTCTGGTTTTCCCTGTCAAAGGCGAGAACCTTGAGTTCCAGTTCCTGCCCGAGAGTGACCATTTCGCGCGGGTGACGGATGCGCTTCCAGGACATGTCCGTGATGTGCAGAAGTCCGTCCAGCCCGCCGAGATCGACGAATACGCCGTATTCCGTGATATTCTTTGCCTTGCCCTTGACGATCTGACCTTCGGCCAGAGTCTGGAGCAGAGCAGAACGCTTGGTATCGCGCTCTTCTTCGAGGAGGACGCGGCGGGAAACGATGACGTTGCTTCGCTTGCGGTTGATTTTCAGCACGCGGAAGTCAAATTGCTGCCCTACCAGGGCATCCATATCCGGAACAGGCCTGAGATCCACGTGAGAGCCGGGCAAAAAAGCTTCCACGCCGCCGAGATCAACGGTATAGCCGCCCTTGATGCGGCGGGTTATGGTACCGGAAATGGTTCCGTTGCCGTCCAGCACTTCCTCAAGTTGATCGAAGAGCTGTTTGCGCTTTGCCTGATCAAACGAAAGAGTGATGGTACCATCCGCTTCGTTCTTGCGGGTAACGCATACATCCACGCTGTCGCCGACCTTGACTGTCATATTGCCCTGAGCATCCCGAAACTCTTCAGCCGGGATCTGCCCTTCGGACTTGAAATTCACGCACACCAGCACGGTATCGTCGCCCACGCGCACAACTTCGCCCTTGACTATGGAACCTTCTTCAAGGTCGCCTTCCTCGGGGGGGAGATAATCTCCCAGCGCGCTCGCAAAATTCATTTCGGTATCGACTTGGTTTTCCTTGTTTTCGGCAGTTGCCATACGGATCCTCCAGACCTGACAAACAAATTCCCGCCTTTGAGCAGGTCTCCCCACCCTATCAGAATTGCCTAGGATACACAAGTGTTTCTTGCAAAAATTTCCGCGCACGGAGGAGCGCCTTCCGCCGCAGGAACGTCTGAGAACGCCCCCGGCCCGGTCGATTTGGGCGAGAATCGCAAAGCTCGCCCCTTCGTTGGACAGGACAATTCCATGGCCTTGTTTCGGCGCCTGACGGCATTGCAGCCTTTCCGTCATTGATAGCCCCTTCCGTTCTGGACATGGCCCGGTAAACAAACTAGAGTTGCGCATTGAAGTTCCCCTTTAGCCTTGCTGGAAAGTCCGGGCGCTCCCGCCATGGAAGAAAGAATCACACAAGGGCTCACGGTGAGCCGCGCCGAATCCGGTCAGAAACTTCTCTCTTTCCTTCTCCGGCGCATCGACGCCGCGGCGGGGGATCTGCACCGCTGGATACGCACAGGTCAGATCCGCCTCAACGGGAAGCGTGCCAAGCCTTTTGACCGCGTCAAAGAAGGGAACATCGTCCGCGTTCCGCCGTTTGCCGCCTTTCTTCCCGCGGCTGACGGCGCCCCCCCGCCCTGCCCGCCTCCCTCTTCCCTCAACATTGTGTATGAAGACGAGGACATCCTCGTCATTAATAAGCCCGCGGGGCTTCCCGTGCAGGGCGGCATGGGGTACAGAGACAGCGTGGCGGCGCGACTCGCCCACGAAAGGGCGGGTTCTCCCTTTGTCCCCGCGCCCGTACACCGCCTCGACAAGGACACCACCGGCCTGCTCGCGGCGGGCAAAACGTACGCCGCGGTGCGCCTCATCTCCGATGCTCTGGCAGGGCGAAAGGGCGTTCCTCCGCGGAAGGAATACCTGGCATGGGCAGAGGGGCACTGGCCCGCGAAAAAGCCGCAGGAACTTGTCCACTTTGTCTGTAAACAGAAGGAAACAGGGCGCATGAAGATTTCCGCCTCCCCCGGAGAAGGCGCTGTGGAGGCGCGTTGCCTTGTTCTGCCGCAGTGTTCGCGATGCATTGACGGGCGGAAGTATACCCTGCTTCTTGTGCGCCTTTTTACCGGCAGAAAGCATCAGATCCGCCTTCAACTTGCCGCTTGCGGCCATGCCGTGGCCGGAGACGCGCTGTACGGGGCGGAAAATCCTTCCGTCCCCGGATTAATGCTCCACGCCTTTCGTCTGGAACTGCCCCTGCCGAAAGGACGCAAGATCCTGACCTGCCTGCCGTCCTGGACGCCGCCGTGGGACGTTGCCCCTTTGTTCAGGGAAGCATGAAAGGCCTGTTCACCGGAAAAACGTCAGCGGCGCACGGCGCCGGAAAAAACATGGATGACCAGAACGCCGGCAATGATAAGCCCAAGGCCGATAAGGGCGGGTATATCAAGGCGCTCCTTGAAGAAAAGCACCCCCGCCGCGGAGACGAGTACAATGCCAAGGGCGCACCAGATGGCGTAGGCTATGCCCACGGGCATGACCTTGAGAACATGCGAGTCTGGGAACTGCCCCTGCCGAAAGGACGCAAGATCCTGACCTGCCTGCCGTCCTGGACG
>CAZWBH010000040.1:0-1646 GCA_964632155.1 uncultured Mailhella sp. | reverse complement strand
GGCGCACCAGATGGCGTAGGCTATGCCCACGGGCATGACCTTGAGAACATGCGAGAAGGTATAAAACGAGACCACATAACCGCCGATGGCGCAGGCAGTGGGAAGGAGCCGTGTGAGCTGCTTCGAGGCGTTGAGGCTGGATGTGGCAAAGACCTCGGCAAGAATGGCAATGACCAGAAGTCCGTAGGCGTGGAGGAGGCCTCGCATGGCTTTCTCCTTAGCGTCTGAACGCGCCTTTTTGCGGGGCGCCTGACCGAAAATGGCGCCGCGATGAAAAAATTCCGCGGGGCCTCGGAAATGCCGCGGCCCTCGTTCCTTCGTTCGTGATTTTTGAAACTAGCCCGGATAGGATTCCAGTGCCGCGTGATAGGACTTGAGGGCTTTTTCCAGATAGGCGCCCCGCGGGCGTCTGGGCAGGCTCCATGCCAAGGCGTGAAGGGCTGCGGCAAGGTCGCCCCAGTCCACCCAGCCCATGTGGGCAAGGCGCAGTACCCTTTCCTTGAGTTTGGCCTGCCCTGCCGTAAGTATGACGCCGCATTCCCTGTACGCCTTCTCCACAACGGTCGATGCGGGGCTTTCAGGCGGCATGGCAATACTGGTCAACCCCCAGGTGTAGCGGCCTTCTTCCTTGACGAAAAGCTCAAGCCCCATGGCTTCAATGCCCTTGCGGGCCATCTGCGTCAGCGCCCACTGCTTGCGGTAAACGCTGTCCATGCCGAATTCAAAGAGCATGGTCAAGGCCTCGTGCAGGCCCACAATGAGGCTGATGGGCGAGGTATAATGCGTCTGATTTTTGAGGCAGTTCTCGCGTTCCTGGAGAAGGTCGAAGTAATAGCACTCCTGGGGAATGGTCTCCGCCCGCTTCCATGCCCGTTCCGAAAGCGCGATGAAGGCCATGCCCGGCGGAAGCATAAGCCCCTTCTGGGAACCGGTGAGCAGACAGTCTATGCCCCACCCATCCATGTCCACAGGGGAGATGGAAACAGCAGAAATGCCGTCGGCCACCAGCAGAACATCGCGCGCACGGGTCAGTTCCGCCACTTCTTTCACGGGGTGAAGAACTCCGGTGGAAGTTTCTGAAACCTGCATGAATACCCCGCGGATGGAAGGATCGGCATCGAGCATGGCGCGTATCTCTTCGGGTTCGAAGGATTGCCCCGCATCCCTGCGCAGAATCACAGGTTCAAGCCCGCGCATTTTCACGATGTCCACCCAACGATCGCCAAAATAGCCGGCAGTGGCCACAAGCACCTTCTCACCAGGCAGGAAGAGGTTGAAGGCCGCGGCCGTCATGGAGCCGGTACCGGAGGATGCCAACGGAATCACCGGAGATTCCGTACAGAAGAGCTTCTTGAGCATACGTTGATTTTCCGCAAGGATATTCTTGAATTCCTGCTTGCGGTGGTGCGGGATGGGAGCGGCCATGGCCAGGCGTACCCTATCCGGAATGGGCGTGGGACCCGGCGTGAGCATTCGGACAGTCTGTATGGAAGGCATGAAGAAAAACCTCGCAAAAAGTATCTGAAGCGCCGGAGGCGGCGCCCCTTCACACTAGGGAAAAAGTCCGGCGCTGGCAAGAAAGTCAAAGGGGCGAGAGTGTCACCTTATCAATGATAAAAGTTCTTCTATGCTCCCATTTACACGAA
>CAZWBH010000039.1:0-18855 GCA_964632155.1 uncultured Mailhella sp. | reverse complement strand
TTTTAGAAGGTAGCACAAAACAAAATGTTTGTCATTGAAAAAGTGATACTCTCAAGCAAATCTTGTCATTGTCAGGCGGAAAAGAATGGGGTAGGGTTGGGCATACGGAAGGGAGGCGTTTTTTCCATGCCGTTTCCCTTACCCTGACCGCAATGGAGCCTTTATGGAAAAAGCCCTGGATATCATACATGACTATAATGAGGAAGGAGTAAAACTGCGGCACTCCTTTTTGGAGACTTGTGCTCCCATTCTTGATGAAGCGGCTCTGAGCATGGCAAAATGCCTTGCCCGTGATGGAAAGATACTGGTCTGCGGCAATGGCGGTAGCGCTGCCGATGCCCAACACATGACTGGAGAGCTTCTGGGGCGTTTTCTCATGGAACGTCCTTCTCTTCCCGCGATTGCGCTCACGGCGGACACTTCCACCCTCACGGCCGTGGGCAATGACTACGGTTTTCATGAGATCTTTGCCCGCCAGGTGAAAGGACTCGGGCGAAAAGGCGACGTGCTTGTGGCCTTTTCGACTTCTGGCAACAGCATTAATGTGCAGAACGCACTGATAGCCGCACGTGCCCTTGGTATGACAACGGTGGGTTTGACTGGTCGTGGGGGCGGCGCCATGGCTGAACTTTGCGATCATCTATTAAGTGTTCCGCACACAGGCACGCCCCTTATTCAGGAAATGCACGAGGTCTGTATGCATCTTTTGTGCAGACTCATTGACTATTATCTTTTTGAAAATGTGCAGGCTCTACAGAAACGCCTTGAAGGAGACTGATCCATGCCTATTTTTGAATACCGTTGCAGAAGCTGTGGGAAGACCTTTGAAGAACTTGTGTTCGGCAAGGAAATCCCCGCTTGCCCCGTATGCCATTCCTCGGAAACGGAAAAGCTGATTTCCCGTTGTTCCTGCCATTGCGCCTCGAACGGAGGCGATGTTCCCGTCTCGTCCGCCGATGCTTCTTCCGGTGGGTGCGCGGGTTGCTCCGGCGGCAACTGCGCCGGTTGCGGGCACTGAAACCGTCATTCTCCGGTCTTTCGGCGAAGCTGAATTCCCTGGGAACTTCGGAGCCTTTTCATGAAAAAAACGGTTATCGCGACGCGGGGTAGCGCCCTTGCCCTGTGGCAGGCCGAATATATCCGTTCTCTGCTCCTGCGGCGGTATCCAGATAGGGATGTGGACTTGCGTATCCTCAAAACCAGGGGGGATGCGATTTTGGACGTGCCGCTTGCCAAGGTGGGCGGCAAAGGGCTTTTCGTCAAGGAAATTGAAGAGGCGCTCCTTTCAGGGCAGGCCGATCTTGCCGTCCACAGCATGAAGGATGTACCCATGCTTCTGCCCGAGGGCCTGACCTTGGGCGCGATTCCGGAACGCGAGATATGCACGGATCTCTTTCTGTCTGAAAAGTATTCCGGTTTGCAAAGTCTGCCCGAAGGCGCAGTGGTGGGTACGAGTTCCCTGCGCCGTCAGGCCCAGATCCTTTCCCTGCGCCCGGATGTCCAGGTCGCTTTTTTGCGCGGCAATGTGGAAACACGTCTGCGCAGACTGAAGGAAGGACGATACGACGCCATCATCTTGGCCCGCGCCGGAGTGAAAAGGCTTGGGCTTTCCGCATCCTTTCAGCAGAATCTTGTGCCGCCGACCTTTCTTCCCGCTGTGGGGCAGGGGGCTTTGGGGGTGGAGATTCGTACCGATCGCGAGGATGTGAAGGAACAAATCGCTTTTCTTGAGCATCCGCCTACGCGGCTTTGCGTTTCGGCGGAGCGCTCCTTTCTGCGCCGATTGGACGGCGGCTGCCAGGCGCCCATTGCGGCACTCGCCGTCTTGAAAGGAAAATACCTCGTACTTTCCGGTCTTGTGGCCGATACTCAGGGGAAGCGGGTCTTTTGTGCCGAAGTCCGCGGTGAGGCGACTTTGGAATCCGCGGAGGCCGCAGGGGTGGCGTTGGCCGAGAAGCTACTTGGGCAGGGCGCCGACGAGGTTCTTCGGGAACTCTCTTCCCTAGAGTAAAGTTTTTTCTTCCGCTCTTTTTTTTAGATGGATGGCAAGGTGTTCAGCTTGTCTTTGGAAGTCGCCCGTGCCGCGTTTGTATTGTGAGGAAGCCATGACTCAAACCTTTCGTTCCGTGCCGCCCCTTTCCGCCGCCAAACTCCGCCCATGCTGGCCTGTGGAGCGTATTCCGTGGGAGAACAGCAACCTTATTCCGCGAAAGGGTCATCGTCGGTCGGCGCAGGTTCGGGCTCTCGAAGCCCTGAAACTGGCACTGCATATCCATCATTCAGGGTATAACGTCTATGTTTCAGGCTCCCCTGATTTAGGGCGTACCTATATGGTGTGTGATATCCTTGACCCCATGGCCAGGCAGGAAGCCACACCGCCGGATATCCTGTATGTCAATAATTTTGAAGATGAAGATCACCCCGTTCTCATCCAGCTCCCCGCGGGGCAGGGGCGTAAGCTGAAAAAAGCACTGGCCGAGGCTTTGCGGCAATTGCGCGAGGCACTGCCCGAAGAGCTTGATTCGGAGTCCTTTCAGGATGTTCGCGGGGAGGCTCTGGAGCATTTCCAAAAAAAGCGCGCATCCATCGTGGAGGAATTGGAATCCATGGCGGAAGCCAGCGGTTTTGCGGTGGAGGCCGAAGATTTGGGAAGCCTTTCTCTCTTTCCCCTGGCGGAAGGCAGGCGTATGAGTGATGATGAGCTGGCCCGTGTGGACGCTGTGACCCGTCGCACGGTGAAGCGCAAGGGCGATCAACTGCTCCAGAGCATGGCGCCGCAAGTGCGCCGTCTTGCATTCCTTGAAAAGGAATTTCAGCAAAAAGAAAGGAAACTTGAAAAGAAAATTCGTGCCGACGTCTTCGATCGTTTTGTCCTGCCAGTGCGCGAAAAAGCCTGCCGCCTCGCCGGGTGCGGAGGAAAAGGCGATGCCCTAGATACCTTTTTTGGCAGTCTGCGCAAGGACGTTCTTCACCATCCCGAAGCTTTCCTTCCCCGCGATCCCTTACCCGCGGGAGGACGGGCCGATGCTTTCCAGGGGCAGGGCGAGCCGGATCCGTACCGCTATGACGTGAACGTTCTTGTGGACAACGGGCATATACACGGCGCGCCGGTGGTGGTAGAAAATCACCCCACCTTTTCCAACCTGCTGGGCGCGGTGGAGAGAGAATCGGAAATGGGCGCGCTGGTCACGGATTTTACGCTCATCAAGGCCGGCGCTTTGCATCGTGCCAATGGAGGCTATCTTATTCTGCACGCCAGTGATGTACTGGCGCATCCCGGCGCTTGGGAAGGGCTGCTTCGTGCCTTGCGTTCCGGTGTGGTGCGAATCGAAGATCTGGATATGTATGATACTTCCCGCGTCAAAGGCATTGAGCCTGAACCCATGCCGCTGAATGTCAAAGTCATTCTTGTGGGCGATGATGAACTCTATGAGGCTCTTTTGGAGCGGGACGAACGTTTTTCCAAGCTGTTCAAAATCAAGGCGCAGATGATTTCAGAGACGGAACGCTCGGCGCCTTCCGTGCGTTCCTGGCTCTGCCAGCTTGCCCGCATCATGGACGAGTCCGATCTTCTGCCTTTTTCAAAAGAGGCTCTGGCCGTGATGGTGGATCACGGTTCTGAACTGTGCGAGGATCACCGCAAACTCTCTCTTCGTTTTCCTCTTATGCGAGAAATACTCATCGAGGCTTCCGCCATGGCTTCCATGCGCGGTTTGGACATGGTGGATGCGGAGTGCCTTCAGTTGGCGCTCAAGGCCCGCAGGCATCGTTCCGACTTTGTGGAAGAATTGTTCATGGAGGAATACGACCGCGACCTTATCAAAATCCGTACATCGGGTTCAGAAGTCGGGCGGGTGAACGGGCTTGCCGTTACCATGAGCGGAGACTATGAATTCGGTCTGCCGCATCAGATATCCTGCACGGTTGGTGTGGGCCACGGAGGGATTATTGATCTTGAGCGTGAGGCGGAACTGGGCGGACCCATTCACACCAAGGCTATGATGATCCTGAAGAGCTATCTGACGGCTCAGTTTGCCTATAACAAGCCGCTTGTCCTTACTGGTAGCCTCTGCTTTGAGCAGAGTTATACCGACATTGAAGGCGATTCCGCTTCCGGAGCGGAACTTGCCGCGCTTCTTTCGGCGATTTCCAATGTTCCCATCCGTCTTTCTCTGGCCTTCACAGGCGCCGTGAGCCAGTCGGGCCAGATCATGGCGGTAGGCGGCGTTACCCGAAAGATTGAAGGCTTTTTCGAACTATGTTCGCGCCGTGGCCTGACGGGAGATCAGGGAGTCATCCTGCCTACCGACAACGTGGAACACCTCATACTGGATGAAAAGGTCATTGAGGCTGTGAGGTCAGGCCAGTTTTCCATCTACCCTGTCTCCCACATCAGCGAGGCTATGGAACTCTTGACAGGACTCCCCGCGGGCCGCCGCCTGAAGAACGGATCCTTTACCAGAGGTTCCCTGTTCGACAAAGTGGATGTACGGCTTCAGGAGTTTGGCTGGTTGGCGGAACACAGTTTTAAAAAGCGCAACAGGAGAAAGGACTGAACACTTTCTATGGGCATAAGGATTTTCCAGGCGGAAAAGGTTTCGTGTGCCGCTGTTTTTATCTTGGGAAGAGATCTTTCAGAGCCTTGCCAACGTCTTTGACGGCTTTTTCTGTCCTCCTGGCCGTGTCTGGCGTAAGGCTTCCCGCATTTTTCCCTCCGTTCAGGATGGACCCGCCTACGCCTTTGAGTACGCCCATGGTGAAGCGGGGATCCAGAGCATAGGAGATATTCGTAAACGGGCCTTCGATAGTGATGGGCGCCTTCACGCCAAGGGCGTTGATGGTGGCTGTTCCCTTTGCATACTGCCTCGGAAGATCGACCGTGGCGTTTGCCGTGACTTTGAGGATTTCTGATGCGGCCGTTGCTGAAGAGATCTTCAGGACTCCGCTGGAAGCTGTGAAGGGAAGACGTACGCGGGTGAACGTTGAACTTGTGATGTCTTTGAATACAGGAATACCATGTAAAATTTCGGTCAAGGTTTTGCTTTTGAGATCTTGCGCCGTTACTTCGCCGGATCCGGAAAGACTGGACATAAGTCCTTCGGCGTTGCTTCCTTTTGCCGTCAGTTCCGCTTGGGCATGGGCCGTTCCTTCAACACTGCGTTCCTTGCCAAGGGCCTGAAGAAGAGAGCCGATGTTGAAATCTTTCGCCGTAAGAACGACTGCGTAGTCGTTCCGGTTCAGATCCGCGTGCCCGGAGGAGACCAATGTGCCGCCGCTTTCCAGTGAAGCGGCGAGTGTTTCCAGAGTATACTTTCCCTGAGAGCCGCGGAGTATGCCCTGAACGGATCGCGCTTTCAGTCCCTGCCACCTCAGAGAGGCCATGTCCAGGCGCAGATCAAGAGCGGGTAACGCCTTGCTTTCTTTTGCCGCGTGTTTGGTGTCATTTTTTTGATCGGTATCTTTTTTTTCAGTCGCCTGAGTCAGGTAGGGATCCAGGTTTAGGTCGCCGAGGGCAAGTTTTCCGCTTACGGAAGGGGCTTCTTCCATAATAATGTTTATATCGGATGTAATGCTTGTGTCGTCCAGCTTTCCCTCCATACCCGAGAGCGAAAGTTTTTTTGCGGAGGCTTGCATACTTCCCTTGAGAGCGAGTTCATAAGATGCCTGACCGGGAAGAGTTACACCGAAAAAGGCGGCAAGAGTGCGAAGCTCCGCCTCTAAGCGGAAGACCCCTTGCACCGAGAGTTCCTTCAGGTTGACGGCACCTGTGAAGTCCGCGCCTGCCTTGGGCAGAGTCAGGGAGAGCGCGTTTAGCGCCAGCGTTTGTGATTTTTGGTCAAAATTTACGTCACCGGTGAGCTGAGCCGGGCCAAGAGAGGATGGCAGAGCGCCGTTGCGCGTTACCTTGAGTGAAATATCGCGGATGGACGGTTTTTCGGCGAAGAGGTCAGCTTTTGCGGAAAGATCAAGAGTTCCGGTCAGCTCCTGGCCTGCGAGGGAAAGGGTATAGCTGAAAGAAGAGGAGAGATCTGCCTCCGCATTCGCGCGCAAATTTCCAAGTGTGACGTCGAGATTCTTGAGGGAATATTGCCGTACACCCTGTGTGCAGGAGACTTCTCCTTCTCTTACCTTGAGCAGTTCCAGTTCAAAGGGAAGAGAGGTTGGCAGGGCGAATAATGGGGAATTTTTTGTTTCAGGGGAAGGAGTCGAAGCCGCGGAATCTGCCGCGGATTCTGGTAGGTACACTTCCACTGCGGGAGCGTTCAGAGTTACCTCGTTGATGACAATATTCCCGTGCAGAAGCGGGGCAAGCGCCACGCTTGCTTTGCCGCCTTTTGCGGAAAAGCGGACGCCCGATCTGTCCTTGACGGCATCCCAGCGAAGTTCTCCGAACTCAACCCCTGGAGGCAGGAACGTAATGGACGGGACGGAGGCAAATTCCAACGGAGTCCCTGTGTTCTCCTGTATCACCTGCGAGACTTTTTCGCTGATGAACGTCGCATCCATAAGTCGACTGGCCACAAATATGCCCGCGGCAAGAACTGCCACCAGGCCGCCAATCCAATAAAAGATTTTCTTCATGGAGTTTTTTCTCTATAAGGAGTGTTGAATGGCACCGATAAACAATACGCAACTCTGTCTTTTTCTGGTAGGGAACACGGAAGTCCGCTGCGGTAAAATTAAGTGGTTCGAAGTATCAGCCTCGGAGTATCCGTTTCAAAAACATGGGAAAAGGACAGTGCGTCATGCTTCAACGCTGTGATAGACGGCGCCATCCAGATTTTTCCAGAGAAAGATGTTTCCCTCCAGCGTCATATAACTGTGCGAGGTGTTCTTTTTGGGCAAAGAAACGGAACCGGGGTTGAGGCAAAGATTTCCCTTGCCAAAATTTTCCCATAGCGGGATGTGCGTGTGGCCGTGGATGAGGATGTCGCCAGGCAGGAGGGGCGGATGTTTTTCTTTGTTGAAGGTATGCCCGTGGGTGAAATAGAGGATTCTCTTCCCAGAAAAAAGTATGCCATAGTCCGCGAGAAGGGGAAAATCCAGAACCATCTGATCGACTTCGCTGTCGCAGTTTCCCCGGACGCAGACTATACGATCGGCATAGGCGTTGAGCATGACCGAAACCTCCCTGGGCGAATAGTCTTCGGGAAGAGGATTTCTTGGCCCGTGGTAGAGAATGTCTCCCAGCAGAAGCAGACGCTCAGCCTTTTCCCGTCTGAAAGCTTCGAGCATTTTTTTGCAGTGGAAGGCGGATCCGTGTATGTCGGATGCGATCATGATGGTCATGGTTAATTCCGTTTGGGTTGTTGGTTTTTTTTGCAGAAGAGAGTTTTCTGCTTAGACTTTTGTCTTTGTCTTGTCCAGCAGGGCGAGAGGCTGAGACCTTTGCATGGAAAACGTGAATGTCACCCTGCCCGCTGAACTGGACTTTTGCAACTTGGAAGTTTATATTGCAAAGGAAATCTCGGAAAGAAGCCTGCCCTGTCAGGCATGAGAATGCGAAAAAGTGACCAGAGCGGCGTTTTGTGCGGGAAGGGTTGCCTCCGGCGGATTTCCCAGAGCAGAACGCCGGGATGCGGGTTACTTTTTTGCTGGACGAAACTCCCCGCACGGTAAAGAGGAGCATCAATGAAATATATTTCCAAGGAATTTTTTAAATCTTTTCAACTTTACGTCAATATAAAACGTATGTGGCCCTTCGTCAGACCTTTCTGGCCTGTCGCTCTGCTGTCCCTCCTTATATGTATCCCCGTTGGAAGTCTTGATGCCGCAATTGCTCTTTTTTTGAAGCCGTATACGGATATCGTTGTTGTGGGAAAAAGCATGGAATCTCCCTGGTATATCCCCATTCTCATCGTGGGCTTCACAACGGTGCAGGGCCTTTTGAATTTTGCTGGAACATACCTCAATGCGTGGGTGGGCTGTAAGCTCACTATGAGTTTAAAATCAAAATTATATGCAAAACTGGTCGAAATAGAACCTTCTTTTTTTGATAACTCAACTTCCGGGGAGATACTGTTTCGTTTCAGTTCCGATGCCGATTTGGCATGCGCTGGCCTTTTGGGAAATATGAAAAGCTTCATTACAAGAATATGTTCTTCCGTCGCCCTTGTCGGTGTTTTAATTTATAATTCTTGGCAACTTTCGATATTGGCAATTACTATTCTTTTTGTTGCAATAGCTCCTCTTGCAAAAGTAAAAAAACTCCTGGCGGCATTAGTTTCGAAAAGTAATGAACGCCTTTTTCAACTTAATACAACATATAATGAAACATTTGCTGGAAATAGAACGATATCAGCATATAATCTTCAAAAATATCAAAAGGAACATTTTAATGGACTTCTCGACGATGTATTTAATCTGACCATAGCAATGACACTTCGTACAGCATGGATAACACCTTTTATGCATTTTGTTATTTCCATAGGTCTTGGTCTTGCTATAGCGTTCGGTAGCTGGCTTATTGTACAGGAAAGTATCACACCGGGAAACTTTGTATCATTCGTTGCCGCACTACTCATGCTTTATACTCCTCTTAAAAATATTAACAACGTAGCTGTATCTTTACAATATTCTTTCCTGGCTATTGACAGAGTATTTCAGATGCTTGATCGTCAGCCGATTTTAAAAGAAAAAGAAAATCCTGTATCTTTTTCAAAGGTAACGCAGGGAGTAACTTTTGACCGAGTATGCTTTAACTATAAAAAGGGAATTGAGGTTCTCCATAATATCAATCTTAATGTTCGTGTTGGGGAAATGCTTGCGCTGGTGGGCAACTCAGGGGGAGGGAAAAGTACCCTTGTAAGTCTCTTGCCGCGCTTTTATGATGTGACAGAAGGAAGTATAAAAATTGACGGCGTTGATATACGAGATTTTAGCCTGAATGAATTACGCAGACATATTGCCATAGTTTTTCAGGATAATTTTCTTTTTGAAGGAACAATAAAAGAAAATATTCTTTTAGGAAATCCCGATGCCACGGATGATGATATCAACGATGCATTGCATAATGCCTGTTTGAGCGATTTTATTGCATCACTTGATAAAGGTGTCGATACCTATATTGGCGAACGAGGTATCTTCCTTTCTGGCGGTCAAAAGCAACGTGTAGCCATAGCCAGAGCTTTTCTTAAAAATGCTCCTATTGTTATTCTTGATGAAGCAACTTCAGCATTAGACAACAACTCTGAGGAAATTGTTCAGAAAGCTATTGATAACCTCATGAAGGATAAAACTGTTTTTGTTATTGCGCACAGGCTTTCCACGATAAAAAACGCTCATCGTATAGCCGTTATCAATGAGGGAAAACTCGTTGAATTAGGGTCACACAAGGAGCTTATGGGTATTGAGCATGGGCACTATCGCACATTATACGATAGACAATTTAATGATACTAAAAGTATACCCGTGGGAAACAGTACTCAATAGAGAGTTCGCATAGCAGTCTTCTCAAAATTTTCGCAAAATTCATACCATTGTGCGGAAAAGTAATGCTTTTTCTTGACAAAGATCAGGTAGAGGGATATTGAGTATTGTTCTTTGGCCTGATTTGTCTTTGTTTTTTGGAGGAAAATATGCCTACTATTCAACAGCTCATCCGTATTGAACGGAAAAAGGTTGTGAAGAGGAAGAAGACCCCGGCTTTGCAGGAATGCCCCCAGCGCCGCGGTGTATGCACTCGTGTGTACACCACCACTCCCAAGAAACCGAACTCCGCCCTGCGCAAGGTCGCGCGTGTGCGCCTGACCAACGGCATTGAAGTTTCGGCGTACATCCCCGGCGAGGGTCATAATCTTCAGGAACACTCCGTCGTCATGATCCGCGGCGGTCGTGTGAAGGATCTTCCTGGCGTGCGTTATCACATCATTCGCGGCACCCTGGATACCTCCGGCGTGCAGGATCGTCGTCAGAGCCGTTCCAAGTACGGCGCCAAGCGCCCGAAGAACTGATTGTGAAGCGTACACACGTTTTTTTGGCCTTTCAGTGGTTCTGAAGGTCGTCACTTTTTCATGGAGGAATCACCATGCCCCGCAAAGGTCCCATTGCCAAAAGGGAAATTTTGCCTGATCCGATCTATAACAGCCGCCTCGTTGCCCGTTTTGTGAACCGCCTCATGTATAACGGCAAAAAAGGTCCGGCTGAAACCATTTTCTACCGTTCCCTTGAAATCCTCGCCGAAAAGACGGGAGAAGACGCACTGCAAGCCTTTGAAAAGGCGGTAGAGAATGTCAAGCCCCATGTGGAAGTCAAATCCCGCCGTGTGGGTGGTGCAAACTATCAGGTTCCCGTGGATGTTCGCCAGGAACGGCAAATCTCTTTGGCCCTGCGCTGGCTCATCACCTATTCCCGCGCTCGCGGTGAAAAGGGCATGATTGCCAAGCTTTCTGCTGAACTCATTGATGCCTTCAACAATCGCGTCGGTTCCGTCATAAGCAAGGAAGAGATGCACCGCATGGCAGAGGCCAACAAGGCATTCGCGCACTTCCGTTGGTAGACCATTATGCCGAACCGTAGTTTTGAACTCAAGGATTTGCGCAATATCGGCATCATGGCTCACATAGATGCCGGTAAAACGACAACCACGGAACGAATCCTGTTCTACACCGGTATCAATCATAAGATTGGCGAGACTCACGAAGGCGAGTCCACCATGGACTGGATGGAACAGGAAAAGGAACGCGGCATTACCATAACTTCCGCTGCCACCCATTGTCAGTGGAAGGGATACACGATTAATATCATTGATACTCCCGGACATGTGGACTTCACCATAGAAGTGGAACGTTCCCTGCGCGTGCTTGATGGCGCTGTCGCCGTGTTTGACGGTGTGAACGGCGTGGAGCCGCAATCCGAAACCGTGTGGCGCCAGGCCAACCGTTACAATGTGCCGCGCATCTGCTTCATCAACAAGATGGATCGCGTTGGCGCGGACTTTTTCCACTCCGTCCAGACCATACACGATCGTCTGAAGGCCAATCCCGTCATCCTGCAGTTGCCCATTGGTCGCGAAGATGATTTCCGTGGCGTTGTGGATCTTGTCAAGGGGCGCGCTATTTACTTCGACAAGGAAAGCAAGGGCGCTGAATTCTGGGAAGAGGACGTCCCTGTTGAACTTAGGGATCTCTATGAGGAAAAGCGCATTGAGATGCTGGAATCCGTGGCCGAAGAAGATGAAGCCCTGATGGAAAAGTACCTGGAGGAAGGAACGCTTTCTGAAGAGGAAATCCGCTTCTGCATCCGCAAGGCTACCATCGCCCAGACCATAGTGCCGGTACTTTGTGGCACAGCCTTCCGCAACGTGGGCGTTCAACCCCTGCTTGACGCCATTGTGGACTACCTGCCTTCTCCGCTCGACATCACGCAGATGACGGGCAAAAACCCCAAGAACGGCGAAGAAGTTGTCTGCCATGCCGACGACAAGGCCCCGCTTGCCGGGCTTGTCTTCAAGCTTGCGGCTGACCCCTTCATCGGGCATCTCTCCTTCTTTCGCGTCTATTCCGGTTTTATCGAACCCGGTATGTCCGTGCTGAACTCCACCTCGGGCAAACCGGAACGCATTGGCCGTATAGTGCGTATGCACGCCAACAAGCGCGAAGAAATCAAATGGGCTGGCGCTGGCGATATTGTGGCCCTTGTGGGCCTGAAGAATGTCTCCACCGGCGACACGCTCTGCCACGGTGAAGCCCCTGTGGTTTTGGAATCCTTGGATATTCCTGAACCCGTCATCCAAGTGGCCATCGAACCCAGAACCAAGGCGGATCGCGACGCACTCTCCGCTGCTCTGAACAAGCTTTCCAAAGAAGATCCCTCCTTCCGCGTGACAGGTGATGAAGAGACGGGCCAGACGCTCATCGCCGGCATGGGCGAACTTCATCTCGACATCATTGTGGATCGACTGACTCGCGAATTCAACGTCAACGCCAATGTCGGCAAGCCGCAGGTGGCTTACCGTGAAACTATCACCAAACCCTCCAAATCCGATACCAAGTACGCCAAGCAGTCGGGCGGTCGCGGCCAGTACGGTCACGCCGTCATCGAAGTCGAACCCAATTCCGACAACGGGTATGAGTTCATCAACTCCATTACCGGCGGCGTCATCCCCAAGGAATACATCCCTGCCATCGACAAGGGTATTCAGGATGCGTTGAAGTCCGGCGTACTCGCCGGTTATCCGGTGGTGGATGTCAAGGTCAACTTGGTTTTCGGTTCCTACCACGAAGTGGACTCTTCGGAACAGGCGTTTTACATTGCCGGTTCCATGGCCATCAAAGACGCCATGCGCAAGGCCGGCCCGGTACTCCTTGAGCCTATCATGCATGTGGAAGTCGTAACTCCCGAAGAGTATCTGGGCGATGTCATGGGCGACCTCAACGGTCGCCGCGGCAAGGTGCAGGCCATGGAAGCCCGTGTTGGCGCTCAGGTCATCAGCTGCTTCGTTCCGCTTTCAGAAATGTTCGGTTACGCAACGGATTTGCGCTCTCGCACCCAGGGACGCGCCACCTTTACTATGCAGTTTGATCATTACGAGAGAGTGCCCGCCAGCATCTCCGAAACGCTGGTAGCCAGCAGGAAGAACTAGAAAATCACAGGCCAAAGAAGAACAGGGGTCGGAGCGAAAGTTCCGATCCTTTTTCAGGTTAAATTCCCTCGGGCGGGGTATGCTCCTTTTTTTCATGGTTTTTGGCAAAAGCCGGGAACATGTAAAAATTCTGTAAAGTCAGACATGACAACGGGAAGAATTTGAGTCTGCGAAAAGGAAAGATAACGCGTTCAGAAGGCTCTCTTCTTTCTGTGGAGAATATCTTGTCACCCGGTTTCACCTTGGATAGGATAGACAGGATAAAGGAAGAAAAGTTTTTGGCGTTTGCGCAATCTCTTCTCTAACTGCGGGTGACGCAGACGGCCATTTAGGAAAAACCGAGGCTATATGGCGCATGGGCAATTCTTTGCCCGAGGCTTATGTCGGCCCAGGAGTCTTCATGGATTTGTCTTCGCCCTTTCGTGATCCGGAACTGTGCCGTTCCCTGCTCAAAGTCCTTTCCCGGGAACTGGAGGTCTACGGACGCACGGTGCGTTTTATGGAAGTCTGCGGCACACACACGGTCTCCATCTTTCAAAGCGGACTGCGCTCGATACTGCCATCGGGATTGACCCATCTTTCCGGGCCAGGCTGCCCCGTCTGTGTAACTCACGATTCCGAAATCGCCGCACTTCTTGACGTTGCGGCAAAGCCCGGCGTCATGGTGGCTACCTTTGGCGACCTTTTACGCGTCCCTGGCCCGGATGGAAGATCTCTGCGTGATGCTCTTGCGGAGGGTGCGCGTGTGCGAGTGGTGTATTCTCCATTGGACGCGGTGAAACTTGCCGCCACCCATGCGGGGGATACCGTTGTCTTCCCCGCAGTGGGTTTCGAGACCACAGCGCCGACCATCGCTGGAGCGCTTATCACGGCAAGGCAGGAAGGCGTGAAGAATTTCCGTATCCTGCCCTTTAATAAGCTCGTCCCTCCGGCTTTGCGTTCTCTTCTGGAGGCGTCGGATGGAAAAGAGTCCGGAAAGAAAAATTCTGGCGAAAAAGAGACAGGGCAGTCTGAGGCGCACCACATTGATACCTTTCTCTTGCCCGGGCATGTGGCTGTGGTTCTGGGGCTTTCCCCTTTCTCCTTTCTTGCGGAGGAATTCGGTCGGCCCGCCGTTGTGGGCGGCTTTCAGCCCGCGGACATACTCTCGGCACTCTGTCTTATGGTGCGCATGGTGAGAGAAGGCAGAGCGGAGGTAGGCAATACCTATACCCGCGCCGTGAGTGCGGAGGGCAACCCCGCGGCCAGAAGAATGATGGAAACGGTGTTTTGTCGCGGGGACGCCCGCTGGCGCGGTCTTGGGCGCATTCCTGAGAGCGGACTCCTTTTGCGCGAAAGCTGGGCGGACTTTGACGCCTTACAGAGGCTTGGCATTGAACTTCGAGAGACAAGGCCCATCCCCGGCTGCCGTTGCGGAGACATTCTGCGCGGACGCCTCAATCCAGATAAATGTCCCCTTTTTGGCAAGAAATGCACGCCGCAACAGCCCGCTGGGCCATGCATGGTCTCCACGGAAGGGAGTTGCGCCGCATGGTATCGCTACGGAGAACGCGCATAAGATTAGGCGGGTGTGACTCATCCCCCTGATCTCTTTTTTGATAGTTTTCTTATGAACAGCAACAGGATCTCTTCCCAAAAGCGACATGTGAGGCTCCAGCGTCAGTATTGCCTTTCACTTCTGTCTTTCCTGTAGTGTGCGTTTTCTTCTCATAGAGGGGAAGGCTTCCATCTGCCTGCACGGGGCTTTACCCGGGCGCGGCGATATGGCACACTCAAGATAAGTTTTTTCTGGAGTCTCCCATGGCCGCCTTTGTGGTTCCCGAACATTCTCTCCCGCTCTTGGAAGCCCTCTCGGGAGGGAAGTCCTTTGTGGTCGACAGCTACCCCTTTGTGGTCGGAGAAGACTGGCTCATGGCCATCGGCTACCCGCAGGAGGGCGAAGCAAAGACCTCGCGCTTGGAAAAGGCACTTCAAGAGGCTCTGCACCAGTCGGGCGCGAAGGACTGCTTTCTTATCGCGCCGGAACTTCCGCCCAAGTTCCGCCGTTATGAGCAGGAGAGGGACGTTTACTACACGCTTTCGGCAAACGCTCCCATTCCGTCGCGCCTGCGCGGCCCGGTGCGCCACGCCAGGGAACGCCTTCTTGTAAACGAAACGCGGGAATTTACGGCGGAACATCGCAGGCTCTGGCGCGAGTTCATGGGGCGGATTCCACTCCCCCCGCGCATACGCCAGCTCTACGCCAGTACGGCCTCGGCTCTGCGCGCCGACCCGCACCTGCGCCTGCTCAACGCCTGGGATGGCGAGGGTCATCTGGCCGCCTGCCTGGTGCTGGAATATTCCCTGCCGTGTCATGTGGGCTATATTTTGGGCGCGCATTCCAAAGCGCACTACACGCCGCACGCCCCGGATCTGCTCTTTGCGGAAATGCTGGAGCGGGCGCGCGCCGAAGGCAAGACCGAAATCCTGCTCGGCCTTGGGGTAAACGAGGGCATCACCCGCTTCAAGCGCAAGTGGGGCGGGGTTGAAGGCGCGACCTATCATTTGGCCTCGTGGCAGGAAGAAGGCGACGACGTGGCAAAAGTACTCATGCAGGTGGTCATGGGTGCGCCCGGCGTCTCCAAGTGGAAGTTTTTTGATTCCCTGCCGGAACAGCGCGAGTACGCCATGCTCTGGCGCCTGGAAAAGAACGGACGCACCTCCTGGATTGGCGGCTCCGCACACTTCTTCTGCTGTTCCTTTGAGCTTTCGCTACGCCGCCTTTTTGAAAAGGTAGATACCGTGCTTTTGGAAGGACCCATCGACTCAGAGAGCATGGACGAAGTGGCCCGCATCGGTCGTTCTCCCGAGCCTGGCGCGGACCGCGTGATCAACCATTTGACGGAAGAAGACATCCGCCAGGCCGAGCGCATGGTTTACGGGCCGGAAGGGCTGTGGGCAAGAATTCTGGGCAGGCAGAAACCGCGTTCCATAGACGTGCGCGACGTACTCCAGAACAGCCGCCAGTGGTACGCCTTCTTTTCCCTGTGGACGGCCTTTTTGGAGCGTAACGGCTGGGATCGCTCCGTGGACATGGAAGTTTGGGATACCGCCCTGGACATGAACAAATCCGTCATGGGCATGGAGAGCCTGGCGGAGCAGATAGCCTCGCTGGAATCCGCCCCCATGGATCGCATCGCGCGTTTCATCAAGGGTTGCCGCCAGTGGCCAAAACTCATGCGCCGCAACCGTTCCCGCTACCTGGCCGGCGACCTTGTGGGCATGATGGGCACCAGCGCCGAATTCCCCACCCGTACCGGTACCATCATCAGCGCGCGGGATCAGCGCTTTCGCGAACGTATGCGCCCGTACATTGAGCGCGGCGGCACGGCTGTTTTTGTGGGGACGGCACACATGGTCAACCTACGCCCTATGCTGGCGGAAGACGGCTTTACCGTCACCCGCGAACTGCCCACGCTCATGCACAAATTCAGCGCCTGGATTCGCAAGGACAGTGACGTCGTTCTGGCCGCAAACCCCAGGGCGCCTGTCTTTACCGCGCCTCAGGCGCCTGCGCCCGCACTGGAGCGCGCTGGACGCGCCCGTGCCGCCTCTCGCGGGCCAAGTTCTGGCCGAACACTGGCGGACATTGGCGCCAGAGCCTTTGTTCCGGAGCAGATTCCAGCCTATGTGAGGGCCGTTTCCGGGCAAACGCTCAAAAACTGCGAAGGCTTTGCCGCCTGGACTTCGCCCGGGCACATTGTTCTTGTGGCCTTTCCCACCGATGACGAGTCCACGTCCGCGGACATGGAAGGCCCGGATTTTGCCGTGCGCCTGGAGCGCGCCGTGTCCTGCGCCCTGGCCGCGCCGGAAGTGAAGCGCATTACCGTGCTGGCCCCAACGGTTCCCAGGGGCGCTCCCAAAAACGCCACTATCACCCGCGACGCGTGGTGGCGAATACCCCTTCCGCACCTACCGGGCCAGAAACTCCGCAATATGATCCGCCGCGCGGAACGCGACCTTTCGCTTACGCGGGAGCCGTGGGGCGAGGAGCACGACGCCCTGGTGGATCACTACCTCAAAGTGCGCATCCTGGAGCCGGGTACGCGGCATATCTTTGGCCGTGTGCGGCACTATGTGGAAACGGCGCCGGAGTCCGTACTCCTTTCCGCCCGCGATGCCTCGGGCGCGCTCAAGGCCCTGGCCGTAGGGGAGTACAGTTCGCTGAACACGGCCTTTTATATGTTTGCCTTTCGCCACGAAGACTGCCCGCCCGGCGGTAGCGACGCGCTCCTTTTTGCCCTCTGCCGCGAAGCACAGGAGCGGGGCCAGAGCTGGATGAACCTGGGCCTGGGCATTGATGGCGGCATCACCTTTTTCAAGAAAAAATGGAAGGCGGAATTGGCCGCGCCCCATGTGGAAACCAGCTGGAGCCTGTAAGGAGAACGCCATGCCTTCCCCCCTTGATGTCTTCAAGCCGCTCAAAGGCCCCGGCATAGTGCAGAGCCTGAGAGAACTTCTGCGCCCGCGAGAACTGGAATGCCTGCAAGTGGAAGTGACCTCTTGCTGCTCCGGGCGCTGCGTCTACTGCCCACACACCACGGAAGGGGAACTGTGGAAGGCAAGGCATATGCCTCCAAAAGTGTTCGCCGCGCTCTGGCCCGTGATGCTCAAGGCCACGCGCGTGCACCTGCAGGGCTGGGGAGAACCCTTTTTGCACCCCTATTTTTTGGATTTTGTGGCCCTTGCCCGGCGCGCGGAGTGCAGCGTTTCCACCACCACCTGCGGCCTGCGCATGGATGAAGAACTGGCCGCGCGTATCGTTTCCAGCGGCATCGACATCATAGCCTTTTCCCTTACGGGTACGGATGAAAACAGCAACCGCGCCCGGGTCGGCGTGCCCTTTTCCCGCGTGGAAGAGGCGGTACAGACCTTGCAGAAGGTAAGAAGGGCAAAGAACGGCGTGCACCTTGAGCTGCATCTTGCCTACCTTATGCTGGCCTCGCAGGTGGAGAACGTTCGCCGCCTGCCGGAACTCATGGATCGCTGGGGCATACACGCCGCCGTGGTCAGCACCATGGACTATGTTCCCACGCCCGAACTGGCGGCTGAATCCTTTACCCCCCATGAAAGGGAGAAGATAGAACGCGCACGTGCCGTGCTGGAAGAAGTGGGTCAGAGGGTACGGGACTCGGGGCGGGATTTCTTTGCCTCGCTCCCAGCCGAGAAGCCCGCGCCTTCCTGCCGTGAGCGGGCGCACCGCACCATGTACATAGACGCCGAAGGCCAGGTTTCTCCCTGTGTTTACCTCAATGTGCCCACGAAAGGGGAAGCGCCGCGCAAAACCGTTTTTGGCCATCTGCTCAAGGAAGGCCCGCTGGACATTTGGAACAAGCTCGAATACGCGGCTTTTCGTGCCAACGTCCAAACCGAAAATCCGCCCGAGCCTTGCCGTTTTTGCGCCAAACGCTTTGAAGCCCCGTGTGCGCGCTAAACTTTACCTCACGTTGTTCTGCGGCGGTGAGGGGAGTTCTTTCTTTTCCTGCGCAAGATCCGGCTCTTTCGCCAGCTCGGTGAGATCGTAGGGCGTGGACTGATACACAAAATAATTCAGCCAGTTGGCGTAAAGAAGATGCGCGTGGGAGCGCCACGTCATGCGCGGCGGCTGTGAAGGGTCGTCGTCTGGGTAGTAATTTTCTGGAATTTTGGGGTTGATGCCGACGGCGAGGTCTCGCTGATATTCCTTGTTCAGCGTGTCGGCATCGTATTCCGAGTGGCCGGTGATGAAAATCTGCTTTCCGTTATTGGTGGAAAGGGCGTACACCCCGGCAACGGGCGAGGAGGCCAGGAGCTTGAGGGCCGGGACGCGCACGATGTCGGCCATGTCCACTGTGGTATTGCGGGAATGGGGAACCATGAAGATATCGTCAAAACCGCGGAAGAGTATGGAGCCTGTGTGGTCAACCCTGTGCGGAAAAACGCCGGAAATCTTCTGGGGGAGCAGGCGTTTCTGGATTCCGTAATGGTAGTAAAGCCCGGCCTGCGCGCCCCAGCAAATGTGGAAGGTGCTGTGCACATGCTTCTTGCTCCATTCCATGATTTCGCAGAGTTCCCCCCAGTATTCCACCTCTTCAAAGGGCATGAGTTCCACGGGAGCGCCGGTGATGATCATGCCGTCGTAGTTATTCTGGCGTATGTCGTCAAAGGTCTTGTAGAAAGAAAGCAAATGACTGCGCGGTGTGTTTTTGGATTCGTGGCTTCTGGTGTGAATAAGTTCAAGTTCTACTTGAAGG
>CAZWBH010000038.1:0-19087 GCA_964632155.1 uncultured Mailhella sp. | reverse complement strand
TTTACGGGCCGCAAGTAACAGAAATGCAAGTGTCAGATCGATATGCGCCTGTTAGGGCGCTGCTGGTAAGAAAGCCTTACAAGTTTTCAACCATACGCGCGGGCCTCGTTCTACCTTTTTCCGGCGTTGTAATCAGGTCGTGGCAAAGCAGAAGGAACGCGTCTCCTTGCATTAACAGCAGGCACCATTCGGCGGTTAAAGAAAAATTTTTTTGCTCCCGTTGACGCAGGGACAGATCCACTCCCGAGCTTCAGGATCTGCGTCACCAACGGGCGCACGCCCCGAGGAAGTCTTTCAGTCGGCATTCCTTGATATAAGCGTTTTTCAAGATGAATTTTCAAACTGCTTCAAAATAGGGTAGTTCGCAGAAAGGGGCGGACAAGATAATGAGTTCTGGAGATTCCTCTCTTTGGCGCTGTCAGGAAATTGTTCTGTCTTTTTATGCCGCGCATCCTTGCGATTCGCGGTCATCTGTGATAGCCCAAGGTTTATGAATACCCTCGCGTTTTCCGAAAGTATTTCACGCTTCACTGTGGCCTTCTTCCCTGTACTCCTTGGCATCGTGCTTCACGAAGTTGCGCACGGCTGGGCTGCCTGGAAGTGTGGCGATCCTACGGCCCGCATGCTGGGCCGTCTGACCGTCAATCCCCTGCCGCACATTGATCCCATGGGAACGATCGTGTTCGTTCTCACGGCGCTGTTTTCGCCCTTTGTGTTCGGCTGGGCTAAACCCGTACCAGTAAACCCACGCTATTTTCGCCACGCGCGCAGGGATTCTTTCTTCGTTTCCATTGCAGGGCCGCTCTCAAATATGCTTCTTGCACTCCTTTTTGCCATGTGCCTGCGCCTTCTCCTCTTTCTCCCGCCGGAGACGCTCTCTGGCACGGTTGCAGGCAAGTACGCCATACAGACTTTACAGATCGGGATTATAGCCAATTTCTGCCTGGCCTGGATCAACCTTCTCCCCTTGCCGCCACTGGATGGCGGACACATTGTGGAAGCCCTGCTACCCTACCCTCTTTCCCATCAATTCGCACAGCTCTCAAAGTACGGTTTCATCATACTCATTCTGCTTCTTGCGAGTGACGCGCTTAACCTCGTGCTCTCGCCTCTCATCCGTTGGTCGTCTCAGGCTGCGCTCTGGCTTTTCGGCCTTTGATCCCTATACTAGAATTCAGGAGAACGCCCATGCAGGCGAAAGAACGTACGCTCTCGGGCATGAGGCCCACGGGTCCCCTTCACATAGGTCACTACTTTGGGGCGCTCAAAAACTGGGTCGTCATGCAGGAGTCCTGCGAATCCTTTTTCTTCGTGGCTGACTGGCACGCCCTGACCAGCAATTATGCCGACACCGCCTCTATGCCTGGCTATGTGTTTGACATGGTTGTGGACTGGATGTCCACAGGACTCAACCCTGAAAAATGCGCCATCTACCGCCAGTCCGATATCAAAGAAACGGCGGAACTGCATCTTTTGCTCTCCATGATCACCCCCCTCGGCTGGCTGGAACGTTGCCCCACCTATAAGGAACAACTTCTGAACATCACTGATAAAGATCTCGGCAACTACGGCTTCCTTGGTTATCCCGTACTCATGACGGCGGATATTATCCAGCATCGGCCACACTGGGTTCCCGTGGGTCAGGATCAAGTTCCGCACCTCGAACTTGCCCGTGAAATTGTGCGCCGCTTCAACGGGTTATACGGGGAAAACGTCTTCCCAGAACCCGAGGCAAAGCTTACTCCTGCAGCCCGTTGCCCGGGGCTGGACGGTCGCAAAATGTCCAAGAGTTACGGCAACGGCATTTTCCTGCGCGACACCGTGGAAGAACTCACCCCCAAGATACGAGGTATGTTCACCGATCCAGCCCGTCTGCGCAAGAGCGACCCGGGCAATCCCGATGTGTGCAATCTCTTCCCCTATCACAAACTTCTTGCACGGGACGAGACGCAGGCGGAAATCCGCGCCGCCTGCACAAGCGCCAGTATGGGTTGCGTTGCCTGCAAGAAAATCTTCTTGGAAAATCTTCAGACCTTCCTTGAACCTATCCGTGAACGCAGGGAAGCTATTTTGGCACAGCCAGGTCTTGTGCGCGAAGTGCTTGCCGCGGGCAGAGCCAGGGCATCTGCCTCTGTCTCGGACACCATGCGGCTGGTGCGGGCCGCCATGCATATGGATTAATCTCCATGCGTCCTGCCTTTATTATAGAAGAGAAGGAAGGAACCCTTCTTGTACGCGCCTCCGGAACCCACACGAGTACTCTTTCCGGCGTCTCTTCCACACTTGCCGAAGCCTCCTGCCCCGATAACACAGCTTCGGTGCTGAAGGCGCTCTCAATGCCGCAACTCAAAGCTGTGCGTTTTCTCGCGCCAGATCTGACGGGCTGGGATTCTCTCCTTGTGGCGCGCTTTCTGCGCATGGCCAGGGAAGCGGAAAAGCGCAAACTCCAAGTGGACGCTTCCGCTCTCCCCTTCAGTATGGATCGCGTCCTTGCCATGGCCCTTGCCGTTCCACCCCAGATTTCCAGGAAGCAGGCGGAAGGGCCGGGCTTTCTGGAGACGGTAGGTGAAAAAGCCCTGGCCTGGCCAGGCATCCTTGTTGCAGTTCTTAATTTTTTGGGCGGTATCACCCAGAGCATGGGGCGCCTTTTCCGCGGTCGCGCTGCCCTCAGCCCCCGCGACGTTTGGGCCGTATTCCGCGAATGCGGGGTAGACGCCCTGCCTATCGTCACACTCACCAGTCTGCTTCTTGGACTTATTTTGGCCTTTGTGAGTTCCATTCAACTCAAACTTTTCGGCGCGGAAGTCTATGTTGCCTCTCTTGTCAGTGTGTCCATGGTACGCGTCATGGGTCCCGTGCTTACGGGCATAGTACTCGCGGGGCGCACGGGCGCCTCATTTGCCGCCGTCATCGGTAGCATGCAGGTGAATGAGGAAATTGATGCTCTTCAAAGTTTCGGCATCCGCCCCATGGATTTTCTTGTTCTTCCCAGGGTACTCGGTCTTGTAGTCATGACGCCGCTCCTTGCCGTCTACGCCAACGTAGCGGGCATCCTCGGCGGTTTTCTTGTGGGAGTACTCATGCTGAACGTTGCCCCGGCCATGTACCTTGAAAATACTCTCTCCTTCCTCAGTCTCAACTATTTATGGATAGGTATGTTCCACGCTTTGGTTTTTGGCTTCATCATCGCCTTTGCCGGCTGCTATGAAGGCATGAACTGCGAACGCAACGCCGCCGCCGTGGGCCGCGCCGCCACTGCCGCTGTGGTCAATTCCATTGTGGGTATCATTGTGGCCACCTCCATTATCACTGTCATCCTTACGGAGATAGGCCTGTGAGTCCCACTCCTTCCCCTCTTGCGCAAAAGTCCGCGCCATCCTTTGCTCCGGACACCGCGCTCACTGCCATAAATCTGACCGTGGCCTACGGAACGCGAGTCATACAGCGCGCCCTCAATTTTACCGTCCGCAAACGGGATATCTTTATCATCATGGGCGGATCAGGTTGCGGCAAAAGTTCGCTTTTGCGCGTTCTCATGGGGCTTGTTCCGCCCGCGCAAGGAGCTGTGTATTATGGAGAAAAAAATTTTTGGGGTGGAGCCTCCGCGGAAAGAGATGCCATTATGCGCCGCACAGGCGTGATGTTCCAAAGCGGCGCTCTTTGGAGTTCGCGTACACTGGCGGAAAACGTGGCGCTCCCACTGGAATATTACACTTCGCTCTCTCCTTCCAGCATACGAGATATCGCATCCTTTAAACTGGCACAGGTAGGGCTTGCGGGCTTTGAGGATTTCTACCCCTCGGAAATCAGCGGAGGCATGAAGAAACGCGCGGGCTTGGCCCGCGCCTTGGCACTGGATCCGGAAATCGTCTACTTCGATGAACCTTCTGCCGGACTTGACCCCGTGAGCGCCGCGCGACTGGACGAACTTCTGCTTCAACTCCGCGACACTTTGGGCATGACCATCATCGTGGTCACGCATGAGCTTGCCAGCATCTTTGCCATTGCCAACAATTCTGTTTTTCTGGACGTCAAAACCAAAACCATGACCGCCCACGGCGACCCGCACGAACTTGTTCATCACGGGCCGGATGAAGTCGTGGAATTTCTGACGCGCGGCAGGAGCGCACCATGACCGAAAAAAATACCCGTACCTTCATCGGAGCCTTTGTACTGGGAGCGGTGGCTCTTGTCGCCGTCTTTGTTGTTCTTTTAGGCTCCGGCTTTTTCAGCGGCGCAAATCCCACCTTTGTTCTCTATTTCAACACCTCGCTGAAGGGACTTACCCAAAGATCGCCCGTATACTTCAAAGGTATTCGCGTAGGCTCCGTTAAAAGCATACAGATTCGCCCCGATCTTGAACGTATGCAGTTCGCCACCCCTGTGATCATAGAAATCGAAAAGGACAGAGCCATGGTTCTGGCCAAAAGCGGCGAAGACAAAGACATCTTCAGCGAACCGGAAGCATTCTACAAACTCATACAGAAAGGTCTTCGCGCAAAGCTCGGTCTCTCCAGCATTCTCACCGGAATGCTCTGTGTGGAACTGGACATACTGCCCAATGCCACGCCTGTGGATCTGGCGGAACTCAAGCCCTACCGCGGTTCACCGCAAATTCCCACCCAGCTTTCCTCACTGGACGCCGCACTGAGTACTCTTGAGGATATCCCCATCCAGGAAGTTCTCTATGACATGGTGAACAGTATAAGAAGCGTGAGCCATCAACTTACAGAAATGGACGTGAACAGCCTCATAAGCAGTTTGCGCGCTCTGAGCGACGAGGCCCGCCAGCGCCTCAGCGAACTTGGTGGCCTCAAGGAAAGCACCGCGGATGCGCTCTCCGCCTATACAAAACTAGGAATCACCGTTCAGGAAGACCTTCACCGCGTACTCGCCAACATTGACAACACGCTCAGGCGCATCAACGTTCTCACTGATGTCTCTTCCGGAGCCATGACCACCCTGCGCGAGAGCGCCGAAAATACCTCATCCCTGCTCAGTGAAGATTCTGCCGTTGTTGTGGAATTTGGACAGACCATGCAAACACTGCGCAAGACCGCGGAAGCCCTTTCTTCTCTCGCCGTGCTTTTGGAGACTCATCCCGATGCACTCTTCTTTGGAAGGAAAAATCCATGAAAGATTTTCTGCATAATCCTGCCCGCATTCTTTTTTGCGCTTTCATCTGTACCTTCTCCTGCGTTCTTGCCGCCTGTGCGCCTTCAGGCCCGGATCTTCGCTATTATGTACTCGCAAGCCCCATGCCTTCCGCGACTACCCCCGCAGACGACGGCCCGCGACTTGGCGTTGTGCCCGTGACTGTACCAGGCTATCTGGAAAGAACCCAGATAGTAACGCGTGAACCGGACGGCGTGGGCATTCATGTGGATGACTTTGCGCGCTGGGGTGAAGAACTTTCTCGTGGGGTTTCCCGACTGCTCTGTGAAAGCCTTTCCGCGCACGGGCGGCCAGCCGTAGGCCTGCGCGCCGGGACGCGCGCAAAGGAACGGCTGGTTGTGGAAATACTCCGCTTTGACGGCGCCTTTGCCTCCACGGCCGTGCTGGACGCGGTCTGGACGCTCCAGGATCGCGGCAAGGTGCTGGCCAGCGGGCACACCGTGCTGGAAGAAACCGTTGGCGAAAGTCGTGAAAGCCTCATCCTCGCCCAGTCCAAACTTGTTTTTGAACTTGGTGCAGAAATAGCGAAAGCACTGCCACGGCCAAACGCTCAGGGCAGCGCTTCATGAGTTTCCCGTTGGTGTCGCTCTGTTTTTCTTCCGTATTTCTCTGCCGTACTCTCTCTCAGCGCTCAGGAGAAAAATTTTTCCGGTCGCCAAAAACGGGAGCCTCTGACATTGTCAAAACAGACCGCAGGCATTACTCTAAGAAGGCGCTAGGCATTACTCTAAGTAGACGCAAAGAGAAGCGGCACATTTGCCGTCTCCTTGATATGCGCAAGAGGCAGGTGACGGAAGCGCTCTCCTGCCTTCATCACGTCAGCAAGAGCAGCCACGGAGGCAGCTTTGAATCAATTCTCCCGTAATTTCCTTCTGTGGATCCTTATCGCCGTAGCCATGGTCTCCTTGTTCAGCATGTTCAGCGAGACCCCCACCCAGCAAGACAGCGTTGCTTACAGTAACTTTCTCTCTCAGGTAGAGAACGGCGACGTGCGCGAAGTGGACATTCAGGGCCGCAACGTTATCGTCCACACCATGGATGGCCGCTCCTATCAAACATACGCCCCCGGCGATGCCAACATGGTACAGCGCCTTTTGGAAAAGAATGTGGTCGTAAAAGCCCAGGCTCCGGAAGAAACGCCGCTTGCCATGCATGTACTCATCTCGTGGTTCCCCATGCTCCTGCTCATCGGCATCTGGATTTTCTTTGCCCGTCAGATGCAGGTAGGCGGCGGCAAGGCCATGACCTTCGGTCATTCCCGCGCCCGTATGCAGGATCAAAACCAGGCGAACCGCGTCACCTTTGCCGATGTTGCCGGTGTGGATGAGGCCAAGGAAGAACTCGCGGAAGTTGTGGAATTTCTCTCTAATCCCCGCAAATTCACGCGCCTTGGCGGGCGCATCCCCAAGGGCGTACTCCTTGTCGGACCTCCAGGTACAGGCAAGACACTCCTCGCTCGCGCCGTTGCAGGGGAAGCCGGCGTACCCTTCTTTTCCATTTCCGGCTCCGACTTTGTGGAAATGTTCGTTGGCGTGGGAGCTTCCCGCGTGCGCGATCTCTTTGCCCAAGGTAAAAAAAATGCTCCCTGTCTGATTTTTATTGATGAAATTGACGCCGTAGGCCGTCAGCGCGGCGCAGGACTCGGCGGAGGGCATGACGAACGCGAGCAGACCTTGAACCAGCTCCTTGTGGAAATGGACGGTTTTGAATCCAACGAAGGCGTCATCCTCATCGCTGCCACTAACCGCCCCGATGTGCTTGACCCTGCCCTGCTCAGACCCGGACGCTTTGACCGTCAGGTGGTGGTTTCCACTCCCGACTTGCGCGGCAGGGAGCGCATTCTTGAAGTTCATACCCGGCGTACGCCTCTCTCCAAGGACGTAAACCTTGATGTTCTCGCCAAGGGGACTCCTGGATTTTCCGGCGCCGACCTTGAAAACCTGGTGAACGAGGCCGCGCTCCAAGCCGCCAAGCTGAATAAGGAACGCCTGACCATGGCGGATTTTGAATACGCCAAGGATAAAGTTCTCATGGGTAAGGAACGCCGCAGCCTTATTCTGAGCGATGAAGAAAAAAAGATTACCGCCTACCATGAGGCCGGGCACGCACTGGCGGCCAAGCTGCTCCCCGGATCCGATCCCGTGCACAAGGTTTCCATTATTCCCCGAGGTCGGGCCATGGGCGTAACCATGCAACTCCCCAATGAAGACCGCCACGGTTATTCCCGTACCTTCCTGCGCAACAATCTAGTGGTACTCCTGGGTGGGCGCGTGGCAGAGGAGATCATTTTCAACGACATGACCACCGGCGCGGGCAACGACATTGATCGCGCCACTAAAATGGCACGAAAAATGGTCTGCGAGTGGGGCATGAGCGAAAAGATCGGCCCGCAGACTGTGGGCGATCATGCGGAAGAAGTCTTCCTGGGCAGGGAATGGGGTCATACTAACGCCATCAGCGATGATATGGCTCACATGGTGGACGAGGAAATAAAAGCTCTGATCGTTGAGGCTCGCGAGCGCTGTCACGCATTGCTCACGGAACACATGGAAGAACTGCACGCCATAGCCCATGCTCTACTGGAGCGCGAAACCATCACCGGCGATGATATCGATACCCTTATGCGCGGTGAGCCGCTACCGCCTTTTCAGATGGAAGAGAAAAACGACCAGTTCAAGGTGGAGGCGACCGATGCGGGTAACGCCGCAGAGGAACATCCCGCCGACGGGCAGGATACCTCAAGCACTCCGCGCGACCACTCCGAAAAAAATACTGAACGGCACGGGAAAGGCTTCGCGGGCCTTCAGGAAGCTTGGAAACAAGACGAACTTCCGCCGGTGAACGATGACGGCGGGCAAGAATCCAAAGATGGTGGCAGAGAATGAAGGAAGCGGCCTGGACGTTGCGTCGGGGGAGATTCACCCCTTTGCCCCGAGAAGGACAGGGGGACATACCCTCGCGCTTCACTCTCTGGGGCATAGTCAACGTCACGCCGGACTCCTTTTTCGATGGCGGCGAACACTGTACCCTCCCCGCGGCCCTTGCCCATGCGGCAAAGCTCCTTGCGGACGGCGTGCGCATCGTCGATATAGGCGGTGCGTCCTCACGACCCGGATCCGTTGAAGTTCCCGCAGAGGAAGAATGCCGCCGCGTGCTTCCACTTCTTCGGGAACTTGTCAGGCGCCGCGGCGTTGATCCCCTTGTCCCGAAGGAAAGCTTTTTCTCTGTGGATACTTGGCGCGCCGATGTGGCTGAAAAGGCCCTCAACGCGGGTGCGGACATCATCAACGATATTTCAGCCTGCACTTGGGAACCGCGCCTTCTTGATGTTCTTGCGCAATTTCGCCCAGGGTATGTACTCATGCACTGTCTCGCCGGGGATGTCAAGGGATCCATGGAGCGCCATCCTCACTACCATGACGTGGTGGACGAGGTCTTCCACTTTTTTGAAATATCCATGACCACTCTTGTGCGTGCTGGACTCCCCGAAGAGCATATCATCCTTGACCCGGGCATTGGCTTTGGCAAAAGCGCCGCGCATAACGCCGCGCTCCTTGCCCACATCGAACGCTTTCAGACCCTAGGCCGTCCTATACTCCTGGGCGTCTCCCAAAAAAGCCTTTTTGGCGATCTCCTAGGGCTTCAACCTGGCGAACGTACCGAGGCAACGAATATTTGCACGGCGCTTATGGCAGCACGCGGCGTGACACATCACCGCGTCCATGATGCAACGGCGGCGCGCCGTGCGCTTATGCTCGCGGAATATACAGGGAGTTTGTGATATGTTCTCCCTAGAGCAGCTCACGTTTGGATGGCGGGATTTTCTGGACATACTCATTGTGTCCATACTCTGCTACTACGGCATACGCTTTATACGCGGCACCCGCGCTATGGCTGCTCTGAACGGACTTCTCGTTCTGCTTGCCCTCTATGTTGTAGCGCAGATACTCGGCCTGTTCACTCTGGTCTGGCTTTTGCAGAACGTGTTCAGCTCTCTCTTCCTTGTGGTTGTTATACTTTTTCACCCGGATATCCGGCAGGCTCTCGCCAACATGAACCTGCGCACGCTTTTCAAGCGTCGATCCGATCCTCGCCTTAAAATCGTCAACGTCCTCAGCGAAACGGCGTGTTCCTTGGCGGCCAGACGCATCGGCGCCATACTGGTTATAGAACGCAATGTCTCCTTGGGCGACGTGATGGAGAAAGGCGTCAACCTTGATGCCGTGGTTTCAGAAGATCTGCTCTCCACAATCTTTTTTCCAAACACGGCGCTGCACGATGGCGCCGTCATCATTGGCCGTGACAACCGCATCAAGGCCGCGGGCTGTGTTCTTCCCCTGGCCAATGTTGCCCGTCAGCATTTTGGTACAAGACACCGTGCCGCCCTTGGCATTACCGAGGTGAGCGATGCCGTGGCCATTGTCATCTCGGAAGAACGCGGAGAAGTGACCTTTGCCCAGGATGGACGCCTCTCCAATCCCCTGAATCTGGAACGCTTGAAACGGATACTCACCAATGTCTTCAGCAAGTAGCTCACGTCTCCAGAATATACTCTTTGCCCTGCTCTCCTTAGTTATTGCCGCGGGTCTCTGGTACTTTGTCGTCGGGCGAGACCATGTTGAAACACAAGTGACCGTACGCGTGGAATATCGAGGTTTGCCGGACGGTCTGGTCATTCGGGAGGGCCTCATCAATCAGCTTACCGCACATCTGCGCGGTTCGGCGGAACTTTTGCGCAATCTCCATTCCCGTGATATCGTGTACACCGTAAATCTCTCGGAGATGAAGCGCGGGGCTAATCCCCTGTCACTGAACCTCAATGGTATTCCAGAGTTCAAGGCCTTTGATATTTTGGAAGTCTCACCCAAACGCCTGGTACTTGAAGCAGACGCCATCACGGAACGGGTAATTCCTCTGGAACAGCACCTCTTGCCGCTTGCCGCAAGCTCACCCTATTTCATTGCCAACGTGGTACTTGAACCTTCCGTGGTGACTGTCCGCGGGCCGGAATCCCAGATACACCCGTTAAAAGTCCTTGCCGTGGTCTACGATCCCACCAAGAATGCCAGCGAGGGACTGCACGAAGCCAATGTGGCCATCATGGCGCCTGCTCAGGTTGAAGTTACGCCGCCCGTCACCACTCTTCGCTACACTATGGAAGCCAAAACCGCGGATATCGAACTCAAACGCGGTGTGGAGCTGGACGACAGTCTCGGAGAAGTGGAACTTGCTCCGGACACGGTGGAGATTTCTCTTTCTGTGCCGGAGGCCATGGCGGAAGACAAGGAATACCTGAACGCCATCCACGTTACAGCACGCCCGGCACGCCAGCTTGAACCTGGCGTGCCAGCGGAGGCGCCGTTGATGGTTCTTTTGCCCTCGGGAGCCAAACTGAACAGTGTTAACCCCTCCCGGGTAAGCCTCACGCTCAAGCCCGAAGACGCCTCCTGGAACGCCGCGGAAACTCCTTACATTTTGCACATACCTTCGCTCGGACTCCAGCTCCCGAAAAACACTTTGCCCCCGGATCTTTCCTTCGAGGAGATGAACCTCCCGCAAACCAAAGTCCCTCCTCAGCCTGAAGACTTCACGATCCCGCCTGTTCCGTCTGCAAACACGAGCGGTATCCCTTCCGAATTGACATCGCATTCCTTTCCCGCCAGGGAAAGCCCCGCCTCCACGTCGGTTTCTTCCACAGCCACACAGAAAACCGAAGACAACAGCTCCTCAGACCTTTTATTGGATGAGAAGGAGCAGGAAAAGCCATGAGTGAACGCCTCTTTGGAACAGACGGTCTGCGCGGTCGCGTAAATACCTACCCTCTTACTGCGGAAATGACACTGCGCCTGGGCCTGGCCGCCGGCACGGTGTTCCGCTCCGATGAAGGCCGCCGCAAGGTGATCATTGGTAAAGACACGCGTCTTTCCGGCTATATGTTCGAATCGGCGCTTACTGCCGGACTGTGTGCCATGGGCATGGACGTGTACCAGGTAGGCCCTTTGCCCACCCCCGCCATAGCCTTTCTTACGCGCAATATGCGCGCGGATTTCGGCGTAGTCATCTCGGCCTCGCACAATCCCTTTCATGACAACGGTATCAAGTTCTTTGATAAGGAAGGCTTCAAATTACCCGACGAAATAGAAGATCGGATTTCAGCGCTCATTCTGGACAGAGATTGCATCTGGGATTATCCCGTCCCGGAAAAAGTGGGCCGTGCCTACCGCATTGTGGATGCTCCGGGCCGCTATATTGTCTATCTGAAGAACAGCTTTCCCCAGGAACTCAAGCTGGACGGTCTGCGCGTAGTCATTGACTGCGCCCACGGAGCAAATTACAAGGTTGCTCCCCTCGCCCTGGAAGAATTGGGCGCGGAAGTATTCCGCCTAGGTACGGCGCCTGACGGTCTGAACATCAACTACCAGTGCGGATCTTTACACCCCCAGTCCATGAAATTCCGTCTGCGCGAAGTGCGAGCCGATGTAGGCCTGGCGCTTGATGGAGATGCCGACAGACTCATTGTCTGTGATGAAAAGGGGCACCTTCTTGACGGAGACCAGATCCTGGCCATTTGTGCCGATGACCTCATTAGGAAAGGTCGTCTGCACAATAACCTTCTTGTAGGCACGGTAATGAGTAATATGGCGCTTGAAATGTTCATGAAAGAACGCGGCGGCCAGCTCCTGCGCACCAACGTGGGCGACCGCTACGTTATTGAGGCCATGCGTCGACACAACGCCTCTTTGGGCGGCGAACAGTCAGGACATCTTATTTTCCGCGACTACAGCACCACGGGCGATGGGCTTCTGGCCGCGCTCCAAATCCTGCGCATCATGCGCGAAACAGGTCGCCCCCTTTCTGAACTGGCCGAAATCCTCAGCCTCTATCCCCAGGAACTCGTCAACGTACGTGTCTCACGCAAGATTCCCTTCAACGAGTGCAAAAAACTTATGGAAGCCAAAAAGGACGTTGAAAACGTTCTTGGCGTACACGGGCGAGTTCTCCTGCGCTATTCTGGTACGGAAAACCTGTGCCGCGTCATGGTGGAAGGCGAAGATGAGGAATTCGTCCGTCGTGCCGTCAGGGAACTTGCAGACGTGGCCTCGGACGAACTGCGCTGAAAGCCGGAGAACTTCCATGGCTTTTGATATCCGTCAGCAGCTCAAACTGAACCAGCAGTTGCACATGACTCCTCTGCTGAAACAGGCTATCAACCTGCTCCTTTTTTCTCGACAGGAAGTCGTGGAAGCCGTGCGCCAGGAACTCTTGGAAAACCCCTTTCTGGAAGAACAGGAAACCTGCGAGGATGATGGACAGGAAACTGCGCCTCCCCCACATGACGAAGAGCAGGAATCGGTCTACCCACGTGAAAAACTTATTAAGGATGTGGATTGGGAAGCCTACCTTGACGAATTCTCCAGTCATTCCCGAATGACTCAACGGGAATATGAGGCCGTGGAAGAAGACCGCAACGCTCTGGAAACTCGCCATGCGGCGGAACCCGGATTGGAAGCCCATCTCATGGGCCAACTCTTGCTCTCTTCTCTCTCCGATAAGCAAAAATGTATCGGAGAATGCATTATTGGCAATCTCGACGATTCGGGATACCTCATCGCCACTGACGCTGAAATCGCCCGTCTCGCCGGTGTTGAGGAAAAAGAAGTACCGCCGGTGCTTTCCACTATTCAGAATTTCGATCCTGTGGGCGTGGCCGCGCGCTCGGCCTCTGAATGTCTGCTCACCCAGCTCCGCGCTCAAAACTACGGTCGCGACCCCATACTCGTCAGTTTAGTGACGGATCACCTGGAGGATTTGGAAAAGCAACGCTATAAAGCCCTCGCCCGTCTCTTTCACATCGACATGGAGACGCTGAAGGAATACCTGTCCATCATTCAAAGCCTGGAACCGCGCCCGGGGGGAAGCCTGTCGACCGGTGCCGCCGCCTTCATCCAGCCCGATGTCTATGTACACAGGATAGGCGAAGAATTTGTCGTGGTTATGAACGATGATGATTTGCCCGGTCTCAGAATTTCCCCTCTGGCCAATGAACTCTCGACCCAGCGGGAGTGTTCCAATGCCGACAGGGAATACCTGAACGAACGGTTGCGCTCTGCCGTGTGGATGATTCGCAGTCTCGAAGAACGCCGACGCACCCTCTATCAGGTGACGGAAAGCATAGTGCGGCGCCAGCGACAATTTTTTGAGGAGGGAGAATACAAACTGCGCCCTCTTATACTCAAGGATATCGCTGAAGATGTCGGGCGCAGTGAATCCAGTATAAGCCGCATTACTACCAACAAATATGTGGGTACAGAGTACGGCATTTTCGAATTAAAATATTTTTTCAACAGCGCTATCTCGGCACAGGATGGCGACCAGATGGGTTCAAAGAGCGTTAAAGTTCTTATCCGTGCCCTTATTGATAAGGAAGACGATACAAAACCCCTTTCCGATGAAGAGCTAAGCATCAGACTTAAGGACTCTCTCGGCATCCAGATAGCCAGACGCACCGTGGCCAAATATAGGGAAGCAATGGGTATTCCCTCTTCCTCAAGGCGAAAAAAATACTTCTGACACGTGTTTCCAAGCTTTTCCCACCTTCTCTCCTACACAGAAAAAACGCCGCTTTCCAATTGCACAATATCCTGACTTTTTATATAATTTTTGAACTGTTCCTTTGCATACCACTTTGTTACTGGAGGATACCAGCCATGAAAATTTCCCATGCGCTCGCTTCTATTGTCTTTGCCGTTGCGGTCTGCGGCCTGACAGCTCCCGCCATTGCCGCGGAACCCGTCAAAATCGGCATCTACCTGCCCCTCACCGGCCAGAATGCTTTTGGCGGTCAGCTTGAACTGAACGGCATACGCCTGGCGCATCAGGCTCATCCTACCGTTCTTAACCGCGATGTGGAACTTGTTGTTGTGGACAATAAGTCCGACAAGGTCGAGGCCGCCAACGCCGTAAAGCGCCTTGTTGAACGCGATAAAGTCTCTGTCTATATCGGCACCTACGGTTCTTCCCTGGCCATGGCCGGCGGTGAAGTTGGCGAAAAGGCCGGCATTCCAGGCGTGGGCACCTCCTGCACCAATCCTCTTGTTACCCAAGGCAAGAAGTACTATTTCCGCGCCTGCTTTATTGATCCTTACCAGGGCGCCGCCGCGGCTTCCTATGCCTTCAAGACCCTAGGCATGAAGAAGGCCGCCATTCTTATGGACGTGGCCAACGACTATTCCGTGGGGCTGTGTAGCTTTTTCAAGCGCTCCTACAAGAAGATCGGCGGCGAGATAGTGGCCGACCTCAAGTACAATTCCGGCGATCAGGACTTCACCGCCCAGCTCACCGAAATTATCAACAAGAAGCCTGACATCGTCTTTATGCCCGCTTACTTTGCGGAAGGGGCCATCATCATGAAGCAGGCCAGGGAACTGGGCGGCGCCTTTACCATGATGGGCGCCGATGCCATGGACAATCCCGACACCCTCAAGATCGGCGGCAAGGCCGTGGAAGGCTTTCTGCACACCACCTTTCCCTATGATGTGGCCATGCCCAACATGAGCGAAGCGGCCAAGGCCTTCACTGCCGAATGGAAAGCCATGTTCCCCTCGCAGGATCCTAACGTGAACTCCGCTTTGGGATACGTCTGCTACAACCTCATTCTGGACGCCATCACCCGTGCCGGTTCCGACGACCCCGCGGCCATCACCAAGGCTCTTGCTGAAACCAAAAACCTGCCTACGCCTCTGGGCGCCCTCAGCATCAACGCCAGCCATGACGCGGAATTGCCCGTGGGTATCATCCAGTATAAGAACGGCAAGCGCCAGTACATTGGCGAAGCTATCGCCGAATAACCTTTCCCATCTCTTTCTCCTGAAGGCCGGAGGCAAGTCCTCCGGTCGCGGGTTTGTTTAATTTGCCTAAGAATTTTCTCCCCCAAAAAACTGCTCTTGCGGGCGAGTAAAAGCGGATCTCCGCCCAAGGTTTGCCTATGACTCTGGAACTCTTTCTCCAGCATTTTTTTAACGCCTTGACACTGGGTTCGCTCTATGGACTCATCGCCATCGGCTACACCATGGTCTACGGTATATTGAGGCTCATCAACTTTGCCCACGGCGACATTCTGATGTTGGGCGCTTACTTTGTCTTCTACGGCACAACGCTCTTCTGTCTGCCTTGGCCGCTCGCCGTTGCGGTTGCTATTTTGGGTTCCGCCCTTCTTGGCGTACTCATGGACAAGATTGCCTATCGTCCCCTGCGCTCCGCCCCCCGCATCTCCGCGCTCATCAGCGCCATTGCCGTGTCTTTTTTTCTGGAAAGCCTGGCCGTGGTGGTCTTCACCGGTCTGCCTCGCCCCGTGCATCAGCCAGAATGGTTAGTGAGCATCATCACTCTTGGCGGGGCGCGCCTCATGCCCCTCACGCTCCTTGTGCCCGCCGTTACCGCCATACTCGTGGCGGCACTCCTTTATGTAGTTTACCACACAAAGCCTGGCCTCGCCATGCAGGCCATTTCCAAAGACATAGAGACCACACGGATGTTGGGCGTTTCTGTGGATAAAATTATTGCCCTCACCTTTGCCATCGGCTCTGCCCTCGCCGCGGCATCGGGCATTATGTGGGCCTTGCGCTACCCGCAAATCAACCCCTACATGGGCGTCTTTCCCGGTTTCAAGGCCTTCATTGCCGCGGTCTTCGGGGGCATTGGTTCCATACAGGGCGCCGTGGTTGGCGGGTTGCTTCTCGGCTTCATTGAGATCATGACTGTGGCCTTTTTCCCCGAACTTTCCGGTTATCGCGACGCTTTTGCCTTCATTCTGCTGGTGGTTGTACTCCTCGTCAAGCCCACAGGACTTTTCGGTGAAAAGCAGGAGGAAAAGATCTGATGAACGCCCTTGCCACAAAAAAACGCAACGTCATCTTTACCTTTGCCGCTCTCGCCATACTCTACCTCTTTCTCTGGTGGGCCGACGGCAGCATGGCCACCGTTCTGTCTCTCTCCTTTTTGCCTTCGCCCCTCAACGGCTACGAAATCCAGATCCTCAACCTGGTGGCCGTCTATGGCATCCTCGCCATATCCCTGAACATCATCTATGGTTTTACCGGTATGTTTTCCTTGGGGCACGCCGGTTTTATGGCCATTGGCGCCTATGTTTCCGCCCTGTGCGTGCTTTCGCCAGAGCAGAAAGAAATCATGTGGATCATCGATGAAATCCTGCCGCCGCTTGCCGCTTTGCATACGCCCTTTTGGATCTCCGTTATCCTGGGCGGGCTTTTGGCCACGGTTTTTGCCCTGTTCATCGGCATCCCCGTACTGCGTCTTGGTGGCGACTACCTGGGCATTGCCACCTTGGGCTTTTCCGAAATCATCCGCGTACTCATCGTGAACGCCACGCCCATCACCAACGGCTCCCTTGGCATCAAGGGGATACCCTGCTACACCGATCTCTTCACCAGTTTCACTTGGCTCATCCTTGTGGTCTTTTGCACCGTACGGCTCCTGAACAGCAATTTTGGCAACATACTCAAAGCCGTTCGCGACGATGAAATCGCCGCCCAGGTCATGGGCATCAACGTCTTCCACGTCAAGCTTTTCTCCTTCTGTCTCGGCTCTTTTCTCGCCGGCGCGGGAGGCGCCTTGCTTGGTAATCTGCTCACCACCATTGATCCCAAAATGTTTACCTTCCTGCTCACCTACAACATTCTCATGATCGTTGTGGCGGGCGGTCTTGGCTCCATTACGGGCAGCATCATCGGTAGCGTCATCATCACCGTGCTTTTGGAATGGCTCCGCGTGGTGGAAGAACCCTTCGACCTAGCCTTCATTCACATTCCTGGTATCCCCGGGATGCGCATGGTTGTCTTCTCGGTCTGTCTGCTCATTATCATACTTTACCGCCGCGAAGGCATCATGGGCATGAGAGAGATCACTTGGGAGAGCGTTGCGCGCTTTTTCTCCCGCCTCGGCCAGCGTAAGGAGGGCAAGGCATGAGCAGAAACCTTGTTGAACTGAGAGAAGTGTCCATGCGTTTTGGTGGTGTCACCGCCATAGAGAATTTGAACATGGTTCTGTCCGAGCGCTGCATCGCCGGACTTATAGGACCAAACGGCGCGGGCAAGACCACGGTGTTTAACGTCATCACTGGCTTCTACAAGCCTACAGAAGGCCACGTACGCTTCAAAGACAGAGACATCACCGGACTGAAGCCCCATGATGTCTGCGCTCTCGGTCTGGCCCGCACCTTTCAGAATATCCGCCTTTTCTATAACGAAACAGCGCTTGAAAACGTCATGATCGGTCGCCATGTGCGGCGCATGCACCGCTGGTGGGAAACCGTGCTTGGCCTTTCCGGCGCCATTAAGGAAGAAAGGGACATACGCAAAAGAGCGGAACAGCTCCTCGTTCGTATCGGGCTGGAAGGCTACCGGGACGAAAAGGCCTCTTCCTTGCCCTACGGCGCGCAGCGCCGCCTGGAAATAGCCCGCGCCCTTGCCACGGAGCCGGAGTTTCTGCTTCTTGACGAACCCGCAGCCGGCATGAATCCCCAGGAAAGCCTTGAACTCATGAACTTCATCCGCCAAATCCGCGATGAATTCAACCTGACCATACTGCTTATAGAACACGATATGAAGGTGGTCATGGGCGTGTGTGAACATATCTGGGTGCTGGAATACGGTAAGCTCATCGCCGAAGGCGATGCCGCAGCCATCCGCTCCAACCCCCGCGTCATCGAAGCCTACCTGGGCGAGGATGTGAACAATGTTGCAGATTAGCGATCTCCATGTACACTACGGCGGCATCCATGCCGTCAAAGGCGTCTCTTTGAATATTCCCCGCGGCAGTATCGTTACCCTCATTGGTGCCAACGGCGCTGGGAAAAGCAGCATCATCCGCTCTGTTGCGGGATTAGTGCGAGATATCACGGGAAGCATACTGCTTACCCGCAAAGAGGGATTCCCTCCTGTGGAACTTGCGGGCAAACCTGCCGAAGATATGGTGCGCAACGGCATAGCCCTCAGCCCGGAGGGGCGGCGCATACTCCCGCATCTTACCGTGGCCGAAAATCTCGAGCTTGGCGCCTGGTGCCGCAAGGATCGCGACGGCATTGAACACGACAAGGAAAGCGTCTATAGGCTCTTTCCGCGCCTTAGGGAACGGCACTGGCAAAAAGGCGGAACGCTCTCTGGCGGTGAACAGCAAATGCTCGCCGTGGGCCGCGCCCTTATGAGCCAGCCCGACCTTGTCATGCTTGATGAACCTTCCCTTGGACTTGCACCCATCCTTGTTAAGGAAATTTTCGACATCATCCGCAAAATCAACGAAGATGGAAAGACCGTCCTCCTTGTGGAACAAAACGCCTTTGCCGCCCTTTCCATCGCAAACTACGCCTATATCCTGGAAGTTGGAAACATCGTCCTTGAAGGTTCGGGCAAAGAAATGCTTCATAACCCCAAAGTCCGCGAAGCCTATCTGGGGGGATAAAGCGAAGGCGCTTGACTAGTATCTATTGAAGAAACGCAGTACTTGTTTGACTAAATCCCAGTTTCAACGATTGTACCGCCATTCGCTCTCTTTGAGAGGCAACACGATCGTATCAAGGGAACAAGCGCAGTCTGAAACTATCCTATACGATGACTCCAGATACAGGTTCTAGTTGCGCCTCTGCCTCCTTTGGCAAGTGTCCCTCATGCTGAGCTGACCTGGTTGCACTGAAATATGCCATCGGAGCGCATTTCTTTGGGTGTTTCTGTTTCCAGCATCAATGCTAATGCGTCATAATCGTCTTCTCCCGCTCCGGCGGTCTCAGCCTGCTTCGTAGCCCTTCTTCTACCGATGAGAAGCTTTTTCAGATAGGTTTTGTTCTTCTAGAGAGTGTCTACACGAGTTATGCTAAAATTCTAAGCCAAAGGGCAATACA
>CAZWBH010000037.1:0-19864 GCA_964632155.1 uncultured Mailhella sp. | reverse complement strand
AATGGCTCGACAGGCCGTATTGGAAGAAAGCGGTAGAGCCATAGCGCGTGGGCGTATAACTAAGGATACGTTTTACCCTAGAGTGTTGTCTGAGGGCGCAGTTATAGACCCTGCAGGTAATATAATAGAAAACCACACTAGCCCCAATGTGCTACTGCGTGAGGCGCAACTTATAAACAATCCTAAGTTTTATAATGTGCGTGACCGCTTTTACAATACTAAAAAATTACGAGAAGACTCTGGCGAAGAGGGTATTTTGGCTCGCGCTTTAGGCCGTAAACATACTTATGACGGCAACCCGATACTGAGCAGACATCTGCGCGTGGTCAGGAAAAATATTTATAACAGCGCTAAAAAAGGCATTCCTGTTATGCAAAGGTTTATGTAGTTACCACGTAATGTCTCTAGGATTTCTTTTGTTCCATATAGCAAATAAGTCACTAAAATGAGAATATCTTTTGTGGCGCAGTTCTTCATTGTCCATGATTTGTTTATAGAGGCATTGCTGCGGTTTTCGGCAGCGTATACAGCGGTTATTTATAATAACCCAGTGATTTCTTTTTAGTTGGTATTTTAGCCGAACGTAGTCCAACTCATCATGCAACTCCCTCACTGTCTCCATGTCTCCGCTTCGCCGCATAATACATGGCTTAACGCCTAACAGCTTAGGCGTAATCCAGTATAAAAACCATGTTAGCACTTTGCAGTATATGGCTAAACACATTTTTTTCATACCAGCCTCCAACGTCATGTTGTTTATACCATGCAGTCGTGCTGTCACGCAACAAACTTTTTGTCCGCAAAAGCTAAACAAAACGCCAGCGCAACACTAATCTTTATCAAACTGAAAACAGGTGTTTGCCATGCCACTTTTACCTCCGCTTATTGCCCGCATAAAGTCCGTACTCGATAAACTCATCGAGTACGATAAAAAGCCCGCCACCTCATCCGCCGCAGGCCACGTCAAACCAGACAACTCCACGCTTACGGTGTCCGACGACGGCACGCTCAGTGTAAACCAGGATTTGCTGTCTACCGTATACAAATTCAAGGGCAGTGTAGCCACAGAAAGCGATCTGCCCGAAGGCGCGGCCCCAGGTGATGTATATAACTGCACCGACACCGGCGCAAATTACGCCTGGACAGGCACGGAGTGGGACAATATTGGCGGTATTGAGGCTGTGGACGCCAAACCCACTGACGGATCTAAAAATCCAGTGTCTTCGGACGGTGTGTTTGACGCTTTGACGGAGCGCGATGTAACGGAACAGGCGGGGTTCCCGGTGAGCGTGGAGTGGCCGGTGCTGGAGTAGCATAATAAAAACAGATGGGGCACAGTGTAAAAGCTGTGCTTTTTTATAATTGAAAAAAGCTGAATATATTGGTAAAAGGTAGTACTGAAAGGAGGCTGTTATGATTACAGACATTGGAAACAAGGAACTTAATAATAGTTTTGAAAAGACTGCTGCTGTAAACATTATGAAAGTGCCTGGGCATGACATAGTTATTTATGCTAACCATGGTGAAGACCTTACACCACACGTTCATATAGGTAGACACGGGAGGCATAGTGACAATGAAGAAGGGTATGTATCTACAAATGGATTAACATCTGAATTTGAACATGCAACAGAAAAGTGGTATACAGGTAAAGAACAAAAAGCTATTATTGGCTGTATAAAACAGTTTAAAGATGTTTATAATAAATTATATAACCAAGCAAAATTAAAAGGAATACCATTATCCAAAGAATACCTTCAAGATATTATTAGGATGTAGTTATGGAACGAGCGGTACGCATTATGGAGCGAATTGACCCGAGGAAAACGCCTGTAAAGGTGGCTATTGTAAATCCGTGGCTAGTAGAGATTACATTTATTGATCGACTTCACCCACGGCGCGAACCACAGAAACTGTACTTTGGTATACACAGATACTACATGAAACTTATGGGCTTAGGTGAAAAAATAACGAGCGTAGAGATAAAGAATAAAAAAACTGCTTATTATAAATAATAAGTTTAGAACTTCTATTCCGAGACTTGTAGAGTGGCAACGTAGCCACTTCAAAAAAGGTGAATCTCCGACAAGAAAAAATCACTACCAAGCGAAGACACATTTAGTTGGGGTAACTATCTTCCGTAGCGGGCGTTTAGGGTTCCTGAACACATGGTCTGTTCTTGGCACTATTGGAAAGAGGATTATTCTTGCCGGTGGGTGCGAAACTATATTTGATAAAAGAGAAGAAGAGCATTACGAGACAATAGCGAGAGAGTGTGTTCATGTTGGTGATGAACCTCTATCTTTGGGGCTAAGACACCTCTGCTTGGTTGATGACGCATCTAAAGATGGGTACTATGATGGAATGAGTGAACTTTATGGTTTTGATGCCGAGTATATAGGTTATCGTATCTTATTCGAGGGATGGCCAGCCTGGCCCTATAAAGGCGAGTGAAGAAAATAGCCAGAGCTTTACAGCCCTGGCTATTTTTTTAGCTCTAAGAACTAAACAAATCTCGAAATAGGCACAGTCTTATGTATCACAGAAAACAATGCCCGAGGTTTGTATATTGTTCTCCCCTATGTATTGCAAAAACTTATCGATCTGGCCACCGCTGTTACTACAGCGCAAAAAACTGCCGACACCGCTATTAAAACCACACCAATATAGCCTTGCCTAAGTCTGGTGGTGTCATGACTGGCGACCACGTGCGACGCCGAGGGCCTTTCCGTGGACTTCTCCCAGATGCCCACGGATAAGTTCGAGGCCTTGGTCAAGTCCATCCAAGTGCCCATCTGGCTTGAGCGGAACACCGATTTCTACGTCAACGGCACGACGGGCGCGGACACGCTGGACGCCGGGCGCGGGATGTCCAAGGAATTGCCCTTCAAGACCATCCAGGCCGCTGTGAACTACGTCTCTGACAACTACAACTTGAGCCGCTTCTACGCCACCATCAACATAACCGCGGGCACGTACAACGAAGCCGTCACCGTGGGGCAACTCAACGCGACCACGGGTGGCATGATTATCAAGAAACAGGCCGAAGAGGCGGGCGAGGTTCAGATCAAGAAGGTAAAGACCGAAGCGGGCAGTCCATCTACCTTCACAAAAAACGGAACGGGCAATATTCAGCTCCACGAACTCACTATTGAGATGGAATCAAACAATGACCTGCCCGATGCAAGCTCCAGCGGAGACGCGTTTGCGGTGAATGTCTCGGGCGGAGTGGTGAGACTGTACAACTGCACCTGCATTTACCGCGCCACAAAAGGCTTTCAGAGAAGTCCTGCCATTTTTTTCGCCAGCGATACCGGGCAGATACACATTAACACGGGAAACACCATGAAGTCCGTCTTTACGGCGGGAGACAAGCCCCTATGGTTCCTTGCTAAGCCTGGCGGGTCAATCACTCTCGACAACATGGACGCGAACACTCCGGACAAGAACAAATGCACGATCTCCGGGGCTTACAACGTAGTCGCCTATCTCGATGGGGGCACCTTCACCCGCGCTGGGACAACAAAGCCGACTCTGGCGGCCGACGGCTCAGTGACCGGCAAGCGCTATCAAGTCACCAGCGGCGGCCACTGCAATACCGGAGGCGGCGGCGCAAACTACTTCCCGGGCGACGCGGACGGCACGGTCGATGATTCAACCTTCAGCTGGTACAAATAGGAGCGGGACATGGAAAGAATCGTTTACGAAATTGCGGGCGGCAAGCTCTGGGACGTGGACGCGGCAAGGTACGTGGAGGCGGCCCCCGAGGGCGCGGAGCTGATTCATCTGCGCACGGCAGAGGGCGACGACTCCGAGGCGTACCTTATCCGCACGCTGGAGTTTTACGGCTATGACTTGGGCGAGTTGACGGACAAGAGCGCCAAGGCCTTGAAGGCCGCTCTGGATAAGCTGGACGCGAAGTACCTCACCCCGCGGGTGCTGGCCGGGCTTTCGCAGGGGGACGAGTACGCCAAGGGGCAATGGACGGCGCACGAAGAAGAGGCGAAACCGTTGCGCGAGAAGCTGGCGGCACTGGCGGGGGCGTGAGAGGCATGAAAAAGACCGCGGGAAAGAGTTCCCTGGGCGCCGGAGACGCGGGCGGCGCGGGGTTCTTTTTGGCTGATACGGCGTTAGGGCGGCGCCGCCTCTCCCGCGCTGGACTTAAGTCCCGCTTGGTCGCGCAAACTTGCCCTGCCTTGTCTCAGCCAAAAACTCCTCCCGCGCCGGGGGGAAGGTATGAAAAAGAGAAAAGAAACAACTTCCTTGGCCGCCGGAGGCGTGGCGCGTGCGCCGCTTGGAGCGACGAAGCACGGGCGCATGGCGGCTTGCCGTCTGCGCATGGAGCCGTGCAAGGAGCGGAAGAATGTCGCGCGTTCATCCGGCTCTGCCGGTGAACATGGTTGCGCCGCCGGAGCGGGGAAGGGCGAGGCCAAAGATCGTGATGGCTTTAGAGCAAATCGTCCACATCCACCTGGAGCAGTGCGGCCGCCTTTTTCAGCGCGTGGGCGGAAAGGCCGCGCTTGCCCTGTTCTACCATGTACAGGTGCGAGGCGCTCACGCCCAGTTTTTCGGCAAGTTCCTTCACACTCAGGCCGCGAAAGGTACGCAGGACGCGCAGGGGCGCTTCCTTGCCCGCGAGAAGGCGAGTCACAATGGGAAGCGGCAGGTTGCGTTCCCCGTTCCCGGCGTCTTCCAGAGCGGCCTGCGCGGCGGCGATGTCCGCGGCGTCTTCCAGATCGTCCGGCGCTTTTTCCCCGACGTTCGCGCGGTGCGTGAGTTCCAGGTAGTCTGCGTAGTTCAGCACGGCAAAGGCGGGGCGGCCATTGACTTCAAGAATCTGAACGTTCATCGGTACACCTCCCTCCGATGCCCCATTTCAAGAACGAGAATAACAAGGTTGCTGTCATGGATGCTGTAACGAATGTGCCAGGCGGTAAAAATCACTGCCCGTCAGCTTTTTGACGTGGGGATTCTGGTAAAGCGCTTCCGCCAGTTTTTCGAGTGCGGCGAGAAGGCGCGGAGCCATGTCTTTGGGCGCTTTCTTCAACTGCCTGCGCGCGTTTGGGGTAAATTCTACGGTGTACATACTGTCCGCTTTTTATTGGATTAGTCAACTTATAGTGTAAAGGTGGGAAGAGGTCAACCATGCCGCGCATAGCTTTCAGAAACTTCACGGGCGGGGAGGCGACGCCAACCATCTCCGTCCGCTACGACTTGCAGAAGTTTGGATCCTTTTTGCAGTGTTGCGAGAACTTCATCCCGAACATCCACGGGAACCTTGAGCTGCGGCCGGGCACGCGCTTTATCGGGCCGCTGAGGGAGAAGCTCAAGGCGTTGCAGGGGGCGTGAGAGGCATGAAAAAGACCGCGGGAAGGACTTCCTTATCCGCCGGACGGCGCGGGCGGTAGCCCGCTGATAGCGCCTTCCTTAGACGCCGTAGGCGCGCGCGGTAGCGCGCTGATAGCTCGTTGCCCGCGCGCATGGCGGCTTTGCCGCCTGCGCATGGAGCCGTGCAAGGAGCGGAAGAATGTCGGCAAGCGCGCCGAAGAACGGGACAGGGTGAAACACGTGAAGATGGAAAAGTTGAAGGGCTAGTTTAACTTTCTGGAAAGGTAGAGGCCAAAGAGTCCGATGGCGGTGATGATGCCAAACATAGGGATCCAGATGTTCATGGCGCTAGGAGGTCAGTTCGTGGATGCGGGAAGGGTCGTTATCCAGCAAGCGGAAGAGCTGCAAAAGGGTCTGCGGGGGTTTGGCCTTGCCCAGTTCGTAACGGGAAAAGGCGTTAGCTCCGCCTCCGAAGAGCGCTCCGGCCTCTTTCTGGTTGAGTCCGAGTTTTTTGCGCACGGCAAGAATGAAGGAAGGATCGTAGAGTTCGGTGTTGACGGAACGCTCAAAGGCATCCATGAGCCTGTCCAGCACGGCGCATTCCGCCTTGGCAAGCACGATTTCACCGCAGGACGGGCACTTGTCGCCTTCAAGCTGAAACGAGGCGGAACGGCCTTTATAGGCGTACGACACGGCATGGACGCCGTGGACAAGTTCTTGTCCGCAGGAAGGGCACAGCATGTTCCAACTCCTTGAAAGAGACAACGATCACATCGTCCAGAACCGTCAGCTTGACGTAGAGCATCCCCGCCGCGCTCTTGTGGCGGTACACGTCCTGCCACACCTTGTGGTTGGCGTAGGTGGTCATGCTTTTGTAAAACTCGGCGCGATCCAGCCCGGCAACTTCGGCAAACAGGGCGTTGCTGTCAAAGCCAAGCCGACGGGCGGAGACAAGAGCCGTGACCGTGGCCCTGACCTTGCCCTCCGCCACAAGGAACCCTTTCCAGCGGGCAGTGAGGCTTGTGTTTTTCCATGGGAGGAAATTAACCTTTTTGGGTGTTTTGTCAACAAAGTAAGCGTATGACTAAGCCGCGCGGGAGGGATCTTCGGCTGAGGCAGGCCGAGCTTCCACGACCAGGCGGGATCTTCCTTGGCCGCCGGAGGGGGAAGTCGCCGGGGCGCTGAGGGGGAAGGCGGCGCTGGCAGGAGGGGCGTGAGATGGAAACACAGCTTATCGGCCAGGGCGTGAAGTTTGAACGCATACGGCGCATCACGGGCTACCTTTGACACAAGGGGAAGAGCGTCCGCGCACAGGCAGGATCTGCGGTTTTCCAAATACTTTTTCAAAACGATTCAGCCGTTACTTCCTATCCTCAACAAATACCAGTCAAGCGCCCGGAAAAAACAGCGAAGACAAGAGGACTGAAACAGAGGGGACGAAACCAACTTCGAGAGGGAGAAGTTCCTTCTTCCGGCGGGGACATGGCCTGATTTTCTTAAAATACGCTGTCGTTTTGTGCGTCAAACTGTGCCAATTCGCCCGCTAAGTTAGTGTATGTGGAGATCCTGCAACATAGCTTAGTTCCGGGATGTCAGGACGTTTTTCCATGAGCGTCTTGTACGCGGGAACGGAGACAATCCCGGCGCCACAGTGAAGAATAACGGGTTTTCCCTCAGGGCATGAATGCCTGTGACGCCTGGCGTTTGGGAGGTATTTCCCTTCCAAACATTCCGCCAAAGATACCCCTGCGAGGTATCAAAGCAATAAGCAAGATGAAAAAGAGAAAGGGATGCCGCTACCTGCGCAGACTGTATAAAAGAGTTTTGCTCCCCCTTAGTCTTCTTTGTCAAAGCCAAAGATTGAGATTTTCAACGTTCGACAATTTTCGGAAACTGCCCTGACCGTGTCCTGGGGAAAGCCCTCAGGCGCAGAGGCTTGTATGTCGAGTGTGAAATTGACGGAGACGTTCTTCTCCTGCTTCTCCTGCGAAAGTACGGAGACAATTTCGTCAAGGAGTCGTTGAACATCGCGGGTGACCCGCGTGGCATCCAGCGGCGAAGAAAGGTAGAAACGCTTGGGGCGCGGTTTTGCCGGGGGCAAGGTGTCTCCCCCCTGTGTGCCAGTTACCTGACCGTCTCCGCCCTGTCCGCCGGTTTCGGTCGTGCCTTGTTTTTTTACGGAACCACCGCCGGACGTTTCCGTCTCTGTGCCAGAGACCTTGGTCGCGGCTTGTTCGGCGGCCTCCTTCTCCTTCTCCTCCTTCTGCGCCCTGGCGGCAGAGGCCTTCACAAGATAGCCGCTTTTATCAATGCTCGCGCCTTTGCCAAAGACAAGGTCGATATAATGGCCATCGCCCACGGCGGCTGCGTAGCCAAAATATTCTTCCGACTCCAACCCTTTTCTGATGCACGCTTCCAGTACCTCATAGCCTGCGAGGCGCGGCAGATAACAGTAGGTGCAAAGGTATTCCCAAAGCTGTTTTACGCCAAGGTGTTCCTTCCCCTGCCACAAAAGGCTGTCCAGTTCCTGAAGCAGAAGCGCGGGCGCCCACTTCGCAATGATGGCTTCGTCATCGACAAGTTTTTTTACCGTCTTTTTGATGATTTCCTCTCCGCCGCCAAGACGGTTGGGCCTCAACTCCAGACTTCCGCCGGCATCCGGGCTTGTCCTGGGTACGAGGAGCCAGCACCACGTGTCTTTAAGGCACAGATCCACCGTCTCCTCACAGCGCTTGAGACTGTTCTTGGTTTCTTTGATTTGCGACTTGTCGAGGTTGAGTTCATCGCTGTCTTTTTCTATGGACTTCCAGGCCAGACAGTGGCGTACTTCCTGGCTGAGGGTCTCTAAAGTCGACTCGTCCGGCGCTAGAAAGACCAGGGTATTCTTGTAAATGCGCGGTGCGTCTCCGCGGGTATCAAGGATTTTTCGTGCCGCAAGCAAAGCTGAGCAGTCCCTGGAATGGGAGGCAAAGCTCTCTGCAGGGCGCAAAAGCACCAGGCGCGCCGCCTGCTCATCGGGCACGTCCAGCGAAGAGGCCGGGCAGATGTGTACTCCGGCAAGGGGAGCTTCGCGGCGGAGCTTTTTCAGCCGCTGCTCAATCTCCAGTTCCACCTTGTGATCCGGAATCTGCGAGGCCCTGTCTTCCACGGTTTTGCGCAGGGTGGGCCGGGTATCGTACCAGAAGCGGTCTGCCGAAGCATTGGCATAGAGATAGGCCAGTTTGTTCTGCAGGGCGGATCGCGCGTCGTTGAACAGGGCAATGCTTTCTCCGGGCTGAACCACGCCCAGGCGCAGGCGCGAAGCCTCTATGCCGCGCACAGTTTGCTGGCCCACCGACGGGGCGCTGCCCAGCATGATGGCGCGGGCCACGCGCCGTGCGGCCAGGGCCTTGCCGTAGCGGGGGTTGTCCCTGTCCACCTGGAAGGGAACTGAATTTTTGCCGTCCACTTCGCTATCCACAATACCGTTCCAACTTTCCGGCAAATATCGAATCAGCTCATCGCGCACACTGGGCGCGTCCAGCGGCAGGGATCCTGGCATGATCAGCAGGCCTGCATCATTACCCATCCACAGTTCATGAATCACGGCCGCCATAAGCCTCAGCACGCCGCGCGTGCGCTGGAAGCGTTCCAGAGTGGCCCAGTCTTTATAAAGGCGGTCGAACACTTCGGGGTGTATGGGGTAGCAGGCAATAAGGCGTTTTCTGTAGTCATCCTCGCGGGCTTCAGGCGGAAAGTCCGTGGGATTATTATAGTACATCTGGCTGAACTTGGCGCAGACCATGTCACGGGCCGCCTCGTTCTTGCAGTCGAGGAAGAGCCTGCGGCGCACCACCTCAAAGCCCTCGTTCGCGGCCACCGGCTTCCAGATGACCTCCATGCGGCCAAAGGTGTGTTCGATGGCGTTCAGCGCGTTTCTGCCCGCATCACCGCCGAGTTCGCTGTCCGATTCCGGGATGGATGCAACCACCAGGCTACTCTGGCTGGCCCGGGCTGCTTCCGTGATTTGCTGGATGAAGGTGATGAAATTGTCGTAACTGCCTGCAGGCAGGCCGGGCACCCCATAAATGCTCCTGGCGTAGGCCACGAGTTCGTCCATGAGGATGAGGCAGGATCCGCACGCGTCAAAGAGGGATTTCAGAGCCACGGAACCCGGAGAGACTCCCTTTTTGTCCGCTTCCTTGACAATGTCATAGAGCTTGGGATTCCCGGTCGAAAGCGCGAGCTGCGCGGCTATTTCTCCCCACAAAGTGTTGACGGTAACGCCGGGCAGGTTTTCTAGCTCTCTGCCTTTACTCGTACTGAGTGCTGTTCCCACCAGCACGGCCACATGGACATTGGGCAGGGTTTTCAGGCCCGCATCCTCAAGCACAGGCCGCACCGAGGGAATTTTTTCCAGAGGCGCTGTTCCGCGCAAAAGATGGTAGAGCGCCAGCATACTGTGGGTTTTGCCGCCGCCAAAGGCTGTTTTTAACTGAATGACCGGTTCGCCGCCTTTTCCGGAAACACGTTTTAAGGACTGAACCAAAAGTTTAGACAGGCCTTCGGTGATATAGGTTCGGGCAAAGAACTCCACAGGGTCGAGGTATTCGTAGGAGCCTTCGCCGCGCGCCACCTGGGCAAGATCCGCGGCAAATTCGGCTTTGATGTAACGCCCCTGAGCCACATCGGGATGCGGTTCTATAACTTCGCGCCAGCTGGGGAGATTATCCGGAGAAGCGGCTAGGATGCCGGAGCTTTCGGTTGCCTTTGCCGGGCCGGGCTGGGGAACGCTTGTCACTGTCGTGGATCCCGCCGCCGAACCGTAACGAAGCTGGCGCAGAAGGGCGCGTATCTCTTCCGTGGCTTCCGGGCTTATCTTTTCGCAGAGGCGGGACATGGTGTCGAGGGCGCGCCAGGTGTCATCGTTGTTGAAATCTTCCGCACCCATATGCGCCAGCCGGTTGCGAACGTTTATCAATTCCTTGACCCAGCTGCGGGAGTCCGGAGAAAGGCGTTTGCGGAACACTTCCTGCCAGTGCAGATCCACAAGCAGGAGGCAGCGCTGTATGTCGAGGGAAGAGCAGAGGGTTTCGTCCGGGCCGCTTTCCGGGAGATTACGCTTCTGGTCGTCAAACAATCTGTCCATCACGCCTGTTTTCCACCATGCGTCGCCACAGGAGAGCCTGAGCGTAGTGCAGACGTACGGTGCAAGGGCTTGGAGCAGGCTGCGGAAAGAACGAGAAATCAATTCGTGATTCTGGGTCATAGCACACTCTCCGGGGTTTAGAGCAGAGAACCTTGACTGGCGCCGCGAGAATTTGCGGCCCTTTGTATCTCCGACCAGGAACTAACCAAAGCGTTGTAGGCATAGGCTTCCTGCGTCCAGCCCTTTTGTTCCGCAAGGGTATAGAGTCGGTAGGCCAGGTTTTTGGCCCGCTCGGGCGCGGAGGAAGCAAGGTTCACCAGAATGTTGGCGCATTTTTCAACGCCACCTTTGTCCAGGGTATGGGTGAGTTGCTGGGTGAGCAGCCAGAGGCATTTCCCGCTCTGTGCGTTGAGTTCAGGTAAGTTTTCCCGCGGTATCAGGCCAACAAAGCCCTTTTTGGCGGAAACGAGACCCTTGCTCGCCAGCTCTGCCACGGACGTGTTCTTGGCGTTGGCCAGCACATCGGCCTCGCCAAATTTCATTTCGTTGAAAGCGCATTGGGCATAGAGGCTGAGGCAGAAGCGGGAGTCCTCGTCCAGTTCGCCCTCCTGTTCCGTAAGGAAGGCGTCCAGCTCCTGATTGATATACTGGAGCGCCTCGCGCACCGTCAGGGGCGATCCGTCTGCCTTGAGTACACTGGCGTAGCGGGAAAACACCGCCATGCCCGGGCCGATGGCGGCCTGCGCCAAGTCCACGGGCGCGATAGTGCTTTCTTGCAGCTTGTGCAAGGCCGTACGCAGTTCGCGGGAAAGTTCGGTCAAAAAGGCGTTGCGTGTGCAGGAAGGCGCATCCTGCGGTCGCTTGCGGCAGACCAGGACGATGGAAGAGGCCAGAGCGTTGACCGAGGCTTTCAAACCGGTTTCTCGCTCAGTATGTAATGGCCAGGTGCCGGTGATGGCAAAACCGGCCTTGAGGATGGCGGAGAGCATGGTCTCCCAGCCGGTGGACGCTTCTGCGGCCTTGCCGTCTACATCATGAGAGCCTTCTCTCTCTCTCTCTCTCTCTCTCTCTCTCTCTGCTTGTACGCGTAGTAGATGGTGACGGGCACGTCTTCCCGCGCACAGCGGTAGAGTTGCTGACAGGCCTGGAGCATGCCCTTTTCAAAAAAGTCTTTGGCCCTTTTCCGGCTGCCGCCAAAGCGGTAGGGCGTGGCCACCAGCTCTTCCGCCTTGGGAACCAGCATGGTTTGAAACAACTTGGGATAGGTATTTTTCAGAATCCGCCGCATCCAGACATAGAAAAAGTCGGAAAGGTCGGCATAGCCGATATTGTCATAGTAAGGGGGATCCGTTGAAATTATTATATGTTCTAAATCATATTTATTTTGAACGGCATTTTGGCAACTTATTCCACCGGTTGTCATTAATAGATTTTGGATACATTTTACAATCCAAGTTATTGCTCCAGACCAATTTCCTGTTGCATTAGAAAACATATTTGTTTCTGCATAATCCCAGACCATGGGAATAGCCTGTCTGCCAAAAGTTTGAACAATAAACTCTCCACTCCAGGTGTTTATTGTTGAACTATAGTTAGCCTGTCTGTCCACCGCAAAGGCCAGATACACGCCCACGGCCTGCCCGTAGGCCAGGGCGCCGCGTCCGCCGTCGGCAAGGGGAAGGCCGTTGTCGGCCAGTCCGGCGGCCAGGGCGTCTTGTGTTGCTTTCTGCTGGGCTTCGGCCACCAGATCGCTGAAGGTGGTGAGCGCGGTCAGCTGACGGGGAGTGAAGAGCTTTTTATGCATATCCATTCCATACAATTGTACTCGAAAGCCTAAAGCTTGCGGTGGGAGAAAGCTTTCAGGACAATCCTCAGGAATTGGACATTGAGCTATACTGATCTGCCTAGCGTCAGGCGACAGGTAGATTCTTCCGCCTTTTCCCTCTGCCACAACCGCCATGAGCTGTGCAGACATCCTCCCACGTTGTCCCTCATCTCTGATATAGGGAAAGCCCACAGGGCTTTTACAGCATGGACAGATCGCCCCCGTACGGTTCACACTTTCTTCAAGCGTCGGCTTGCCGCTGTGATGTACCTCGTACCTGGCCTTGCCGTTCTCAAAATGAGGCTCTACCCACGCTTCCTTTCCCTTCTTCCTGGAAAGCACAAAGGATCTGGCCAGGGGCATTTCACAGCCACAGGCGGGGTTGGGGCATTTCACCGTTCGCGCCCATATCCAGGCGATGACCGTGGCCTCGCCTCCGCCCTGTTCCCTGGGAACCTGCACCTTGGGGTATAAGTGCCCGATGCGGCGAAAGGCTTCGTTTTTCATCCACTCGCCGTAGTAACACACATCTTCGGCTAGACCCGTGGCTCCGTGCCACGATCGGTCGCTGCCGAGCCGCCTCCGGGCCTCGGGGTTCACGGGAGCCTGCCCGGCAAACCTGGGCGGGATCTCGATCATGGCCTTGTTGATCATCACGGCCACGGGGTTCAGGTCGTGGGCATGGGCTTCAAGGCCCAGGCGCTGGGCTTCCAGCGGAATCGAGCCACCGCCCGCAAAGGGGTCAAGAAAGACCAGAGGCCCCTCGCCCATGTACTTTTTTATTTCGGCGCGGGCTTCAGCAAGAATCTTTTCATTATTGGAGTTTTCCCACTTTACCAGGTGGGACAGCAAGTTATCCAGACGTCTGCGTTCCGCATTTTGCGCCTCTTCCGTGGGAAAGAGTTCGGGGTGAGAGGAAGGATCGTCCACCAGCGAAGCCCAGACTACCGCACGCGCCGCTGCCAGAGGTCGCCTCGCCCACCACAGATGCAGGGTGGAGGGATGGCCGTGACGGATAGATTTTTCCTTGGCGGATGCCTCGTTGATTTTCTCCAGCGGGAGAGTTACTTCGATGAGCTTTTTGGGCGTGGGCATGGAAAGTTATCCTTGAAAGTTGATGGAACGCAGAGAGTTTTCCGCGGATTCCCCAAGGCAGCAACGTACTGTTGTGAAGAACCGCGGCCAGGGGGTACCAAAATAACGCTGTGCGAGTTTTAAAAGTGCGTTCGTCGGGTGCAGCCCCCGCTTGCGCAGATCTCTTTTCTGATGTTCTATATTTCTGCTGACCAGCAGCCTGGCCTGGCACAAACGATCACAATTGAGGTTAAGAATGCTTATGGTATTTTCCAATAACTCGCGGGTCGTAGAAAATTTATTGGGCTGAAGATTTTGGTACTGTGTACAAAATAGCTCATGGGGATACAGTTCTCCAGTCCCCCTGTTAACCAGAAAAGCCGCTGGAAAAGGCGGAAGATGCAGGGGATTTGCAAGAGCATCATCGCATATTTTGTCTTCTTTATGGGCATCACAGCTCATATTTTGCGGAAAAAGGTATTGATCTCTCTCTTTGATGCCGCCGCTACAGACTCCAAGAAGATTGTTCCAATCCAATCCCCAGTTTTTATCCGGAGAAGAAGCTGATTTTGGATGAAAATGTTCTATGTGGCAATGGTGCGGAGAGGTCACATCGACTTCACTTTCACAATACGCGCAAAGTTTGCATTGATCCTGAAAAATTTGCCGCCGGGCTTCTTCATAGGCTTTATCGCCCCCATCAGCAGCATTACCACGCATAGCGTCCCAGGTGTCCTGGGGATGGGTGGCGGCATACGCCCGAAGATGAGGCGGGCAAGAACTTTTCTGGATGGTTTTCATGCTTTTTCTTCCTTCGCCTCTTCTTCCAGCTCCCATTGGCGATTTTCAATATAGAGCTGCAGTTCAAGAAGTTCGGGTTCCTGATCTCCATACCGTTCAGCGAGAATACGGTGCAGTTCACGGGCGCGAGGACTATTCCAGTGATCAGCATGAACCAGTTTTTCATATTCCCTCAGTTCGTCTGTGGCCCTGGAAGGCGGCCTTCTCTCCACGTTGAATATCTGTTTGAGGATGCGTGACGCCTCGGCCCCCCATGTCCCCCGGGGAGCAGTATAGACATTGTCCTTATCCAGAATACGGACATGCTTTGCTTCAAGGGAACTGATCACCTGCGGGCTGTGCGTGGTCACGATGAACTGCACGTTGGGGAAAATTTCCATGAGTGTGGGCAGAACGGTCTGCTGCCACGAAGGATGGAGATGCAGCTCCACTTCGTCGATGAGGACGATACCTGGGGAATGCAACACACTTTCTCCCTTCTCCCAAACCGCATGCGCATTGGCAACGGCCATGCGCCTGGCCAGATCCATGACCAGGGCCAGCATGGTACGGTAGCCATCGCTGAGTTGTTCAAGCGTCAGGGGCCTGTCTGGCGCATCCTTACGGGTGATAAAGAGCTTGAGAGGCATATCCCCCGCGTAAGGTTCGTTATATTCGCCCAAGGCTTTGGCTACCGCCATACGCACCGCAGACAGATCCGGAAGACGATGCTCCATATTCTTCATGTTCCTGGCTTCGATTGCCTCCTGGGAAACCTTGTCAATGAACCATGTCAAGGTGTTAGAAAAATCTATCTGTGGAGTAAACGCTTTTACAAATGCATATCGTTGCTCTGTGCGAGGCTCTTTTTGGCGCTCTGCATTGGCAAGGCTTCGACCGGCAGTATAGAAAACAAAAATATGCTTCTTTGTATTTTTCAATTCATTCTTGAAAACCAATAAACCATTATCGCTAGCTTTAGATTCAACCTCATCATTTTCTTTTGCATATGTTAAAGAAAAAGTATATTTCTCATCATCTTGCAGCAATGAAATTGTATAATCTATGGATGACGACAGGTATCCATTTCTTATAGTATTTATATCAGAACCATTAGAATATCTAAACATTATACGAATCATACGCTTAAGTAAAAGTGCTGCGGCATCAAGAAGCGCTGTTTTGCCCGAGCCGTTCACTCCCACAAAAACGGTCAGCTGCGGGTCAAAGTCAACTTTAAGACTGTCAAAACAGCGGAAATGTTCCAAGCTCATGGAGTCAAGTTTCATAAGCTCACTTCCGTGGGAAAGCGTTCGGGGTGAGAGGAAGGATCGTCCACCAGCGAAGCCCAGAGTACCGCACGCGCCGCCGCCAGAGGCCGCCTCGCCCACCACAGATGCAGGGTGGAGGGATGGCCGTGACGGATAGATTTTTCCTTGGCGGATGCTTCGTTGATGGCCTTCAGCTGCTGAAGCGTGACCTCAATGAGCTTCTTTACGGGCTGACTCATGCCTCTTCCTCCCAGACTGTTTCGGCATATTCGCGAAGAGAGTCCATGTTGAAGGTAGCGCTCTCCACGGAAAAATCTGGCGGATTGCTAAAAGGATGCTTTAAATAGACGGTGTGTGTGCGGGCGCCGTCCACCTCCACCACGGCAAGGAAGAATTGTTCCGGCTGGTTGAGGGCCGTGAGCATCTCGTTGCGGGAAACCGTGATGCTGGAAGCTCCGGCGGCCCGGCCCTTGACCTCAATGAAGCGCAGACTCTCCTGGCCGATACGCAGGGCCTCCGGCACAAAGGATTCGATATCGTAGCCGCACTTTTGGGCGCTGACGTCGCGGGGTTCATAGCCCTGGGCGCGCTCGGCCCGCATGACAGCGGTCATGGCGGCAAACTCTATGGCCCTGCGGGATTCGGCGCTTTTGTTCTGCGGGGCGTCCGGGGCGGTGGCATCGGCTTCGGGAGTCTGTTTCCCACAAATTCTTGAGAGAAGCCCGGCGGGGATGACGAGAGAGGCGCTCAAAAGCACCGGGGGCAGGGGAGCTATGTGGCGCTCGGCGTCGATTTCCTCCAGGCGCTTTTTCAGGCGCGCTTCCAGCTCGTTGGCACGCTCTCTGGCCAGCTGAGAATTGAGACGGGAATTGCGCTTTCCCGCATCTTCCTTTTGTTTCAGCTCGGAGGCGCGGTAATCCCAGTACTGTATCTGCGCGGTGAGGCGCTCCTTCACGGCTTTGGCCGTTTTCTCCAGGAGGGCCTCGCGGCGGGAACGCACTTCCGACAGGTGTTCGGGAATGAGCCGGGTGATGGCGTAGCCTATGGCCTGTTCTTCCACGTTCTGGCAGATCCAGGGTTTTTCTGCGGCCCAGGCCAGAACGGCGGACTGCTCCTCGGTGGTGGCGGGGCGGTAATCCAGGTAGGGCGCGTAACCCGCGTTGGCGTTTCTCCCGTCTTCATCGCGCTCCACAAAATGGAGGCGCTGAGAAATGACGCGCCGCTTGCCGTTTGGCAGGACAACGCCGTCCTCTATGGTGTGGCTGAGGAAAAAGAGCAGACGGGCCTTGTCGTCCGGGTCGCCTTCATCGATGAGTACGGCGCCGCGCTTCAGCACATCATTTGCGCCTTCAAGGTGTACGTCAAGGACGGCCTCCAGCAGGGGATGCCCCGGGCAGATCAGGGCGGCGGGCACGGCCCCCGGCCTGTCGCTGTAGGCCTTGCTGAAGCAGACGCGCTCATAGCGCTGCAAAACTGGTTCGCCGCAACCGATGAGCATGTCGCGGTTGCGCACCTGGGCAGGAACAAAGGTGATTTCAAACCTGCCCGTTTCCCGCGCGGCCATGCGACCGCCCAGCTGGCGGAAAGCCTCCTTGAAGAAAGCTTCGATAAAGTGGGGCTGAAGACGGCGCGCCTCCATGCGCTCCATGTCTTCGCGGATGGCCGCCACCATGTGCGCGTCCATCACGTCGCCGGTGAGGGCGTTTTCCTCTATGAGCTTGACTATGGCCTGATGATTGCAGGCGCCGTCTATGGTGCGCGCGACTTTCTTCTGGACGTTATGATCGTCCCCGTGCCGTATGGCCTCGATGAGCAGTTCGCGCAGGGGGCGGTTGTTGAAGGAAACCTTGCCGAGAATGTCAAAGACCTTGCCTCCCAAGGATTCCTTTTCCTGTTCCAGCTTTTCAAAAAGACGTTGGAACACCTGACCCTCGCGGGTTTCGGAGGCCACCAGGTTCCACAGCCAGCATTCCCGGCTTTGGCCTATGCGGTGGATACGACCGAAACGTTGCTCAAGGCGGTTTGGGTTCCATGGGAGGTCATAGTTCACCATGAGGTGGGCGCGCTGCAGATTAAGACCTTCGCCGGCGGCGTCTGTGGCCACAAGGATGCGCGCTTCCTTATCCTGCTTGAAACGTTCCTCCACCTTACGCCGCTCGTCGCGCAACATGGAGCCGTCTATAATCACCACGGCTTCCGCGTTTCCCAGAAGGGAGCGTATCTTGCCCACAAGGTAGCGCAAGGTGTCGCGGTGTTCCGTAAAGATGATGAGTTTTTCCCGCAGACCATCGGCGCCAAACATACACGTTTCGTCCTGCAAAAGGCCGGAAAGCTCTTCCCACTTTCTGTCGGTTCCGCTGGCGCGCACGGCTTCGGCCAGGCGTTCCAGTCTGCGCAGGGTGGCGATTTCGGTCTGTAGTTCCGCCATGGTGGAGGCGGCGCTGGCCCTGTCCGCCACCTTTTCTTCCACGTTTTCACGCTCCGCGGCGGAGTATTCATCATCGTCGAAGTCTTCATCGACGAAGGGTGCGTCAACTTCCTTACCTCTCTGCCCCAGCTGCTCTTCCCGCAGTTTTTGTTCTAGGCGCTCGCGGCGGCGGTGCAGGGATTGGTAAATGGCCTCGGGCGAAGAGGCGAGACGGCGCTGAAGCACGGTGAGGGCAAAGCCCACGGTGGCGCGGCGTTCGTTATTCAGGGCGTCGGCCCGGTTGAATTCGCTTTGCACATAGCTGGTGACGGCTTCATAGAGCTGCGCTTCCCTTGGAGATAAGCTGTAGTTTACGGTAACGGCATGGCGTTCTGGAAAGAGGGGAGAGCCGTCGAACTTGAGCAGTTCTTCCTTGACCAGGCGGCGCATGACATCGTTCACGTTCACGGCCTGGGCGCCGGTTCTGGCAACGCCGCCAAAGCGATCCTGATCCACCAGGGAGAGGAAGAGCTGAAAGTCTTCTTCCTTGCCGTTGTGCGGTGTTGCTGTGAGCAACAGAAAATGCCGGGCAATGCCGGAAAGCAGACGCCCCAGCTGGAAGCGGCGTGTGGTTTTGACTTCTCCGCCCCACACGGTGGCCGACATCTTGTGCGCTTCGTCGCAGACGATGAGATCCCAGTCGGTGACGTGGAGCTTTTCTAAAAGAGTATCGTTGCGGGCCAGTTTGTCGAGACGTGCGATGGCCAGGTTGATTTCCTCAAAGGCGTTGCCTGTCACGGCGGCCTCTAAGCGATCGTTGGTGAGAATTTCAAAGCGCAGGTGGAATTTGCGAAAGAGTTCATCCTGCCACTGTTCGGCCAGACTGCCCGGGCTGACGATGAGGCAACGCTTCAAATCGCCGCGGGCCATGAGTTCCTTGATAAACAGCCCGGTCATGATGGTCTTGCCCGCGCCAGGGTCGTCCGCCAGAACGTAGCGCAGGGGAATCCTGCCCAGCATCTCCTGATACACGGCGGAAATCTGGTGCGGGAGAGGCTCTATGCTGGAGGTGTGGACGGCAAGGTAAGGATCAAAAAGATGAGCGTAGCGGATGCGCCAGGCTTCGGAAGCCAAGCGCAACTTCGCACCGTCGGCATCAAAACTCCAGGGGAGTTCGGCCCGCTCCAGGGTGAGCGAGGCTTCGTCTTCGCGGTAGACAAGCCTGCGCCCCAGGTTGCCCTGGCTGTCCTTCCAGGTGATTTCAAGGACTTCGCTACCATACCATGTTGTGGCAACAATGGTGACGGCGCCCCTGGTATCAATGCCGGAAACCGTACTCCCTGCGGTGAGTTCTTCAAGCCTTGCCACTGCGCATCCTCTGAGCAGGGTGACGGTAAAGTGTACGTTGCCGCCCACCTGTGATTTTATATAGTCGGAGTGATTTTTATGATATAAAAAGCTCGTCGTCAACAGGTATTGGACTATTTCAGGCAGTAGCATCCTGCATAGCGGCAACGTACACTTCGTCACTCTTGGAGGATCTTTTTAGAGCATTTTTAGTGGGAAACGTTACAAGTTTTCAACCATACGCGCTGGCGTTGTCCTTCTTCCGCTCCTCGTTCGTGTCCATGCGCAAACGGCAAAGTTTGCGCCCTCACTCAAAGCTAAAGGCGCGGCACGCCGCGCGCCCTCGGCAGTTGAAGTATATTTTTTTCGCGAACGAAAGTGCGGGCACCCCTTATCCGCCGCAGGCGCGGGCGGTAGCCCGCTGATAGCTCATTGCCCGCGTGCATGGCGGCTTTGCCGCCTGCGCATGGAGCCGTGCAAGGAGCGGAAGAAGGTCGCGGCTTGCCCTGCCTTGTCTCAGCCAAAAACTTCTCCCGCGCTTGGGGGAAGGTATGAAAAAGAGAGAAGAAACAGCTTCCTTATCCGCCGCAGGCGCGGGCGGTAGCCCGCTGATAGCTCATTGCCCGCGTGCATGGCGGCTTTGCCGCCTGCGCATGGTCATGAGCGAGGAGCGGAAGAAGGTCGCGGCTTGCCCTGCCTTGTCT
>CAZWBH010000036.1:0-19945 GCA_964632155.1 uncultured Mailhella sp. | reverse complement strand
GTTCTCCGATGTGGTTATGGAGGACTCGAAGGAAAAGTTTGAGAAAATTCTCCAGGAGTGCAAAACGGCTCAGGGCGTCAAGCTGGATCAGGAACTCTCCGTTGAGTCGATGGAGACTGTCATAAAGCGGAGCAAGGAACTGTATAAGAAAGAGCTGGGGAAGGACTTCCCGGATGACGTTCACGAACAGCTCCTTCTGGCCATTGAAGCCGTGTTCCGTTCCTGGAACAATCACCGCGCCATCGTGTACCGCAACCTGAACAAGATCGACCACAATCTTGGAACGGCCGTCAACATTCAGTCCATGGTCTTCGGCAACATGGGCGACAATTCCGGCAGTGGTGTGGCGTTCTCTAGAAATCCCTCCACCGGTGAGAACAAACTGTACGGTGAATATCTGTTAAACGCCCAGGGCGAAGACGTAGTGGCCGGTGTGCGCACGCCTCATCCCATTGCCCGCATGGCCGATGAAATGCCTGAAATTGACAAGCAGTTCCGTGCCATTGCGAAAAAGCTCGAAGACCATTATCACGATATGCAGGACATAGAGTTCACCATCGAAATGGGCAAACTCTATATTCTCCAGACCCGTAACGGCAAACGCACGGCCCAGTCTGCTCTCAAGATCGCCTGCGACATGGTGGCTGAAGGACTTATCGACAAGAAGGAAGCCCTGCTTCGCATTGACCCTGAACACCTTTCCCATGTTTTGCACCGCCAGCTGGACACTTCCGCTCAGATTTCTGTGTTGGCCAAAGGCCTTGCCGCTTCTCCTGGCGCGGCCACGGGTAGCATAGTGTTCGATGCCAATGAAGCCGAAAAGCTTGGCCGCGACGGCGCCAAGGTTATTCTTGTGCGCGAAGAAACCACGCCAGACGATATTCACGGTATTGTTCAGGCTCAGGGCATACTCACCAGCCGTGGCGGCATGACCAGCCACGCGGCCGTGGTGACCCGTGGCATGGGCAAGCCCTGCGTGTGCGGTTGCGAGGCCATTAAAGTGGATTACGCGCAGCAGCAATTCTCCGTGGGCGATGTGGTGGTGAAGAAGGGCGATTCCATCTCCATCGACGGCACGACCGGTCGCGTCATTTTGGGCGAAGTACCCATGAAGGATCCTGAACTTTCCGAAGACTACAAGACGCTCCTTTCCTGGGCCGATGAAGTGCGTGTCTTGAAGGTCAGAGCCAACGCCGATACCCCCGAAGACGCGGTAAAGTCTCGCGAGTTTGGAGCGGAGGGCATTGGACTGACCCGTACCGAGCATATGTTTATGGCTCAGGACAGACTGCCCCACGTTCAGCAGATGATCCTGGCTTCCAATACGGAAGAGCGCGTTGAGGCTCTGCGTCCGCTCCAGAAGATGCAGGAAGAAGACTTCTACGGCATCCTTAAGGCCATGGAAGGGCTTCCTGTGTGTATCCGCTTGCTGGATCCGCCTCTGCATGAATTCTTGCCCAGCCTCCAGAAGCTTCTGGTGGAAACAACGGAACTTCGCGTGCGCGGCAATGACCCCAAGGCGCTGGAAGAGAAGGAACGTCTGCTCGGACTGGTATCGCGCCTGCATGAAGTCAACCCCATGCTCGGGCATCGTGGTTGCCGCCTTGGCATCACCTATCCCGAAGTGTACGAAATGCAGATGCATGCCATTTTTGACGCCGCTTCCCGCCTCACTCTTGAAGGCTACAAGGTTCTGCCGGAAGTTGAGATTCCGCTCACCATCAGCAAGGCTGAAATGGCCATGCTCAAGGAGCGCTGCGACCGCATCGCCAAGGAGAGCATGGAGGAACACAAGGTCACCTTCACCTATCTGTGCGGTAGCATGATCGAACTTCCCCGTGCTGCCCTGCTGGCTGGTGAAATTGCCGAGGCCGCGGAATTCTTCAGCTTTGGCACCAATGACCTCACGCAGACATGCTTCGGCTTCAGCCGTGACGATGCGGAAGGAAAATTCCTCCCCAACTACCTCTCGCAACATATCCTTAAGGAGAACCCCTTCGCCGTGTTGGATCGTCAGGGTGTTGGTCGGCTCATGAAGATTGCCATTGAAGGCGGTCGCAAGACCCGTCCTAACCTCATGTTCGGTATTTGTGGCGAACATGGCGGCGATCCGAGTTCTGTGGAATTCTGCCATCAGATCGGCCTTGATTTGGTAAGCTGTTCTCCCTACCGTATCCCCATTGCCCGTCTGGCCGCCGCGCAGGCTGCTCTGAAGTACCCTAGGGAAAAGTAAGGAGCAGATAGTCTGAAAATTCGTTGCCGACTGAGGCGTGATAAAGACTGAAACAACTCCGGCGGAGGTCGAAACATCGGATTTCATCTTCCGTCGGAGTTTTTGTTAAAGGATTGAGTCTAGAAAATCTCGGAGAATAGGTCAGCAAAAACTCCAACAACAAGTTTAAGAACTTTAGAAGAAGCGGTTTTTTCCTTTGTGAAAGCCTTGTTGCGCTCATAGCTCCATGAAAGATTTTCCCAAAAGGAGCTTGAGTTGAAGGATCGGTCGCATATCTGCCAAGCGTGGGCTGATCTCCGTATATAACGACCAGAAAGGAGTGATGATGCGTGTTGGTATCTTGCAGATGGATGTTGTAAAGAGTGATCGCAGAGCCAATTACGCCACAGTGCGGCGTATGGTTGCCGAGGCCATGAAAACGGATCCCCGGCCCGATACTCTTGTTCTTCCCGAGCTTTGGTCTACAGGCTACGCTCTTGCCCAAAAAAATAGCCTTGCTTCCCCAAACGGGAGTCGTGATGCCGCTTTTCTTGGAAAATTGGCGCAGGAATACCAGGTTTCCTTTGTTGGCGGTTCTGTTCTTTCCTTGCGTGAAGACGGTCAGGTGACCAATCGCGCTCAGATTATTGACGTGGAAGGACATTATTTGGCAGGGTATGACAAGGTACACCTTTTTCGACTCATGGAGGAAGATAAATATCTTGCCTGCGGAAGAAAAACTCTACTCTTTCCGATACATGGATTTTTATGTGGACTAGCCATCTGTTATGATATACGGTTTTGCGAACTTGCCCGTAAACTTGCCATAGAAGGCGCTGAAATACTCTTTGTTAGTGCAGAATGGCCACTTTCACGCAGGGAACATTGGGTGATATTGCTTCGCGCCCGAGCCATAGAAAACGAGATATACATTGTAGCCTGCAATCGTTGCGGAAGTACAGACGGTGAAGTCTTCGCCGGCACATCATTGATCATCGCCCCTGATGGCGCCATACTTCAAGAGGCGGGGAGTGAAGAGTGCCTGATTCAGGCCGAACTTGACCACAAACTTGTTCGCCATACCCGCGAACGGATACCGGTGTTTAAGGATAGAGTACCCGAAGCCTATTATAATTTGCCATAAGATTTTGGGATAGAATAGGAGTTTGAAAAACGATACTTCTGTTTTTTCATCTAGTTAGAAATTTTTGTTTACTACTGGAGAGACAAATGCAAATGGGTCAGGAACAAGGCCCTGACCCTGAATATCTGGTGGAGATGAAGAGACTTGAACTCTCGACCCCTGCCTTGCGAAGGCAATGCTCTCCCAACTGAGCTACATCCCCTGGCTGACGTCAATCATTTTATGAATTTTAGGCAACTAGGGATGCGTTGTCAAGGCTCTTTTTTTCATTGAGAGTATCACTTTATCAATGATAAAATTCATTGAAAGCTCTTTTGGCGCTCGAAGAGTCCGGGGTATACGAGGTCGCGGCGCACGGGGAAAAACCCTTGTTTTCGGCTTATTCAAGAGGAATGGGCGAGTCTATACAGAAAGAGTCCCTGATTGTTCCAAGGCTGCACTCCGGGGAAGTATCCGAGGGCATGCAGACCTTGAGAGCGTCATTCACCCGGACGGCTGGCGTGAATACGATGGACTTGTTGGCTTGGGTGCCTGAAGCACTTTCGCGTGGAACACGGCAATAATGGATTCGCCAACAAGCACTCACCTGTCAATGGAATAGAAAGCTTCTGGGCTTATGCCAAAACGAGACTTGTAGGCTTTTGCGGCCTTCAAAAACATACCTTCTCTTTTCCTTTGAAAGAATGTGCGTTCAGTTTTAATCACAGGCAAAAGGGTATGGCTGATCCTCAAATGGCTCAGATCTTCTCCTCTCAGCTGGTCAAGATCCAATTGAAAAACCACATTGTTTACATGTATAGCGCTGAACTCCAGCCATAAACCCATTTTTACATGTGCCTCTGATCCACATTTAGACAGTGTATTTCCTGTCCTCATTTTTTAGAACGATAGTATAAAATAAAAAGGTTATCATTGAAAAAATTTTTACTCTCTCTGCATCATTGGATATTTCTTTATTCGAAAAAAAATTTTTGAATGAGCCGATTGAAAAAAGGAAGGTTCCTCATGTTTAAAACTGAAGGTATAAGGTTCTATTCAGGATCGGATGTAGAGTTCTGATCGGAGGTTGTCAGGTTTACTGTGAAATATACCTGTTTTGCCGTGGTGGTGGAAATCCTCGTCCCTCCACGATGATTTATAAAGCTTGTAGGAAACGACCTTCAGGAGAAGTGAGGCATCTACATTTCTTTTCCATAGCGATCAAGAACTTGTACACGCCAGGCGTCGCTTCCCGAAGGCTCCAGAAGAAGAGCGATGACAGATTGAGGCGGAATCCTTTGGAGATTTTTTTTCCACTCTAAACCATGTGAGAATAAAAATACATACTCTAATCTTCAGATAAGGACAGCAAGCGTGCGAGGTAGGGAAACATTTAACTACGCTGTTCTCAGTTTGAAAGGTTAACCTGATGAGCTTGTTTTTCTTGCGGTGCCGGGATGCCAGCCTGGAAAGCCCTTTGGAAAAAATCCTGGAGAAGGTCAGCCAAACGGGCATGGATATCTTCCCGTTCGTCTTCGGAGACGCTGCGGCAGATGTCTCCCAAGGGGTAAAGAGGGTCGGCTTTCTGGCAGGCAGATTGAAAGGATGGCCCGTCTGCCTCTGGAAAAAGATGGTATTCAGCCCTGTCGCTTAGCATGGCAACGAAGCGCTCCGCCTGCTCGGCAGGCAAATTCCAACGCTCTTTTCCTGCTCCAATGAACAGTGTGGGAAGACGAACAGGGTCGAGGCTTTTTTTGCTAAAAAGTATGGAGAAACCTGGAGACACAAAAGCTAGGGCATGGAAACGCAAGTCTTGTACCGATCTGTCATGGGAGAGGGGCGGTAGCAAAGGAAGAGCTATTGGCGGTATAGGAAGATTTCTTGCGTTGGCGAGACGCTTCTGCCGTTGATGGCTTCTGGCTACGGACTCAGTTAAGCGTTTAAAAAGGCGCTCTCTTTCCTTTACTGCCTTGTTCCTCATGGACAGCTTTTCTGCTCTTTCCACAGAACGTTGTTTCATATTTTTGATAAGGGTATCCAAATATTCTGCAATGAGCGGTGTACACCAGGGGCTTTCTTGACGCGCAGTAGAAGGAGGCTGAGTTGTCAGAACGGAAGAGACATTTGTCAAACTTTTGTTCTGGATGGGTACAAGTGGTGAATTTTTGCTCTTTTCTTCAAGAGGTACTTCTTGGGGAAGAGAAAGAGGTGGGATGACAGGCGGCTCAAAATAAGGCTTTTCTTTGGAAGGAGCAGTGTGCAGGGGAAGGGCGTCGTGAGGTTGAGAGGAAGGGGTGGGGGAGTAGAAGATAGGCCAGATATCAGATGCGAGAGATGCCCCGGCGAGGAGAAGTCCGGCAGAGGCTGGAGTTCCGAACCCGATGAAACCGATACGTTCCGTGTCTGCCTGTTTTCCAAGTAAAGGATGTTTGAGAACAATATCCAGCGCGGCTTTCACTTGGAGGGAGCGCAGGGGAAGCTCTCTGTCTGAAAAGAAAAGGCTCATGTCATCGGCATTATCGTGGTCGTGGGTAGGAGCAATGATAATAAAGCCTGTCTGCGCCAGACGGGCGGCTAGATCGTGATGTGACCAGGCATTTCCAGTGACATCATGGGAAAGGACAAGCACAGGCCAGACACCGTCACAGAGAGGAGCGTTGCGAGCCGCCGTAAAAGAAAGTTCAGCAACTTTGACGGTTTCAGGCTTTCGCATCGTGGGATACCAAACGGCTATTTGCAACATAAGGTGCTGTTCGGGAAGGCTCGAAGAAAGGGTGCGGTATCCCGGGTAGATTGGCTTTGAGTTCTCTTTGGCGCCAGCTCCAGAAGCGCAAGGGAGAAGGAACATGAAGGCAAGCGCATAGAAGGAAAGTCGTTTGCAAAAACGGGAAAAGGGAGGAAAAAGTGTTAACATTCCCGCGTCAGGCTTCAGGGGATTCCATCGGTTCTGCAAAGTCTACGGCATTGCCCTGAATTTCTTTAGGTTCGGTGTCTTTTACCGCATTCCAAAGTTCGTCTTTTTCTTTTAGAGGGAGAGAACTAAAGTCCAGCCCTTTTTTCTGAACCAAGGCTTCCATGCTTTCAAAACGGGAACGAAAACGTTGCGCAGCCTTATCAACGGCAGCTGCCGCTTTGATCCCCATGCGGCGGCCCAGTTCTACAAGAGTAAAGATCATATCCCCAAGTTCATGTTCCTTGGCGGCATCACTGCCAGAGGCGCGGGCGTCAAGTAGTTCCAGCCATTCAGCCTCAACCTGACGCTCTACTTCTTCGTCGTCTTCCCAAGTAAAGCCGATACTGGCGGCCTTGGCATGGAGACGATAGGCCTTGGTAAGGGGAGGGAGTCCGGTGGGCACGGAGGAGAGTATTCCTTGTGTTGTACTCTGTTCTTTTTCTTTTTCGGCTTTTTTGATGATTGCCCAGTTTTTCATAAGATCGTCCATACTCTTGCACGGTGTATTGCCGAAAACGTGGGGATGGCGCCGTACCATCTTGTCAGCACCCATTTCAAGAGCATCGCCTAGGGAGAATTGACCGGACAGCTCGTAGCGACGGGCAATAAGGAGGAGGACAAACAAGATATCTCCCATTTCGTCACAGGCTTGGCCTGGCTTATGAGAGCGAATGGCGTCTACAAGTTCATGGCATTCCTCGATGAGATATTCACACATGGAGAGTTCAGTTTGCTCCTTATCCCAAGGGCAACCTTTTTCTGGATCAATGAGTTGATTGATAACGTTTATAAAGCGGGTGAGCTGCTCCTGCTCTTTCATAAAATTTTCCTTTTTGCGAAATAGGGCGGAGTTTACAATGCAGGAATCTGAAGATCAATGGAACCGACCAAAGCCTGAACGAATTTCATGAGGGGGGGGAGTACCTGCGAATGTTTGATCATTTCACTTCCCGGCATGAAACGAACTGTCACATAACCAACGATGCCGGCAAGAAGGATGCCCTTTGCAAGCCCAGCAACAAGACCAAGAACACGATTTATTCCTCCGGCAAAGGCGTTTTCAAGAATTTTGTTCACGCCTTGCGCCAGAAGGCCAATGCCGAAAATACCAGCAAGAAAGAGAAGAACGACAGAGAGCAGAGGAGCAAAGCCTGAAGAGACGCCATAATGTACAAGATGCGGTGAAAGACTGCCACTAAAACTTCGAGCAAGAAATATGCCAATAATCACACCGAGCAGGCCTGCTGCTTCCAGAACCAAACCGCGAACAAGTCCCTTTGTCGTAAACAAGAGCAAAATAATGACAAGCGCCGCATCGAGATAGTTCACCTCAAACAAACTCCCGTTGCTCAGAAAAATTTTATATATTGTAAAGGAATGGGGCGCTCTGTCAAGAAATACAAGCATGGGAAAAAGGTGTGAGGACAGGGGAGGGCGATTTTTTGCAGAAAACCTCTTGTCATGGGATAAGTGTAGCTCTATTTTTATATATCTGCCGCGCGGATGCGGCATCATGTTCAAGTTGCAAGAAACATAATAGGAGGCTTTGTATGAAAGAAACCCTTCTGGATATTAAAACACGCCGTAGTTGCCGCAAATATCAGGATCGACAAATCACCGATGAAGAACTTACCACCGTGCTTGAGGCAGGAACTTGGGCCGCTACCGGACGCGGCGCCCAATCCCCTCTTATTATCGCCATTCAGGACAAGGAGACCATCGCTAGACTCTCCCGCATGAATGCGAACATCCTGGGAGTCAGGAGTGATCCCTTTTACGGCGCACCTACACTACTTATTGTCTTGGCTGATCCCACACGTCCAACGTACAGGGAAGACGCTTCTTTGGTCATTGGCAATCTCATGCTGGCCGCCCATGCCATCGGCCTTGGTTCCTGCTGGATCCACCGTGCAGCAGAAGAATTTGCGTCCGTGGAAGGAAAGGAACTACTCAAGCGTTGGGGTATTGAAGGCGAGTACACAGGTGTAGGCCATTGTATTCTTGGCTATGCGGCGGAAGGTGGCGAAACACCTGCGGCGCCCCGCAAAAGCGGATACATCGTCTATGTAAAGTAAGAAGGTAGGCAGGGAAACAGAACAACTTGATGCTTTCCATGCAAAGATAGTTCTAGTTTTTCTTTAAAAAACACTCTGGCGGAGGCTCTGCTTGAAGAACAGAAATTAACGCAATGGTCGGGGCAATTATGAGGCAAGATGCAATTGTTGATGATGAATAATCAGAGTCTTCAATATAATCAAAGTGGTTTTGAAGGCTTTGAACGCCGTGACTCGTCTCCCGCGATGGATATGGTTGCCTTCATGGATGCCAGCGTTCCCAAGATTTTTCGGGCCTTTTTACTGCGTAGCAAACTGTGTTTGTGTTGTTTCCCGTTGGAAATGTGGGATCGGAAGCTGACCATGGTCGCCTTTACACACCTACTTATACCTTCGGCGATGCTCTCTTCGATGATAGTACTGTCGGCGTTTGCAGATGGTGATCGTGAACGGCGCATATTGGCGGGTGTTAACGTACTTAAGCCTTATCGTTCTCCCCAAGAAACCCGTACCCATTACAGGCATTACGAGAACAAGCTTTCAGAAGGGATGGAACAGAGACGTCGCCTTCAGTCAATTGGCTATGATACTATTATTGCGGCGACTTATAGAAGGATGATGAGCAGATACTATAAGCTTTAGTTCAAGGCTTTGATCTTTCAAGGAGGTAAGTATGTCGGACACTCTCAATGACACTCCCCGTTCGGGGCGTCTTCATATTGGCATCTATGGGAAGCGCAACGTCGGGAAATCTTCTCTTATCAATGCGTTGACAGGTCATGAGACGGCTATTGTTTCTGAAGTGGCGGGGACAACTACCGACCCTGTGTACAAGTCCATGGAAATACACGGGCTTGGCCCTTGTGTTTTCATTGATACGGCCGGTTTTGATGATGAAGGAGCCATGGGTGAACTGCGCATAGAAAAGACAAAACTTGCCTTGGAAAAAACGGATATCGCTCTCTTGGTGGCAACAGAAGGCGACCTTTTGGAAGAAAAAAAATGGGTGGACGCCTTCCGCAAGAAAAAAAAGCCCTTTCTTGTGATATTTAACAAGGCAGACAAGTATTCCTCTGAAGAACTTGCTTTCCATTGTGCCCGAATACAAGAAGTTCTGGGAAAGACACCTCTAGCCGTGAGCGCTCTTCAACGAAGCAATATGGGCGCCCTTATGGAGGCGCTGTTGCGTTTGGTTCCCGAAGATTGGGGGCGGAGGGATTTTACGGGAAGGCTTTGTGCCGAAGGAGATCTGGTCATGCTTGTCATGCCGCAGGACATACAGGCTCCGCAGGGAAGGCTCATCCTGCCGCAAGTTCAAGTGACACGGGAATTGCTGGATAAAAAGTGTATAATCGCCAGTTGCACAGCGGATAAAATAGAACAGACTCTGGCCAGTTTTAGGGAGGCACCGCACCTCATCATCACAGATTCTCAGGTTTTTCCCCTGGTTTGGAAGCTTAAGCCAGCTCCGAGCAAGCTCACCTCCTTTTCCATACTCATGGCGGGGTACAAGGGCGATCTCAAGACCTTTTTGCAGGGCGCAGAGGTCATAGACACACTGGCTTCTCATTCCCGCGTACTCATTGCCGAAGCCTGTACCCATGCGCCTCTTGCCGAGGACATAGGTCGCGAAAAGATTCCAAGGTTCCTGCGTAATCGCTTTGGGAAATCTCTGGAAATCACTATGGTGAGTGGGGCGGACTTTCCCGAAGATCTTACGCCGTATGACCTCATTATCCACTGCGGGGCGTGCATGTTCAACAGAACGTACATGATGTCCCGTGTTCAACGAGCAAAGGAGCAGGGTATACCTATCTGCAATTATGGTGTGGCGCTGGCCAAACTTGCGGGTATTCTTGAGCATATCGACTGGAAGTAGGGCACAGAATTGCCCTTTTTGCAAGGTTGGACGCCGCTTGAAGCCTGCCTTTTTGCAACCACAAAGAAAGCGCTTGCTTTTTGCGGAACGTCCGGCTATAGTGCCTCCGTTGTCGGGATGTGGCTCAGTCTGGTAGAGTACAGCGTTCGGGACGCTGGGGTCGCTGGTTCAAATCCTGCCATCCCGACCAGGCAAAACGTAAAGGCTTCACAAGGAAAACTCCTTGTGAGGCCTTTTTGGTAGGGAAGGGGGTGTCCGTCCGCAGGATGGGCGAAGCACTCAGGATCAGGATGTTCAGTCTCTGACGCCGACCAATTCTGCCCCAAGCGCAAAGGCTTTTTTGAGATCCAGCGGAAAGACCTCTTCCAAATGTTTGCGCTTTTCTTTTTCGTCAAAGCGGTCAGCCTCATAGAGACTATAGTCAGTGAACTGGCTGGCGTCCGCACTGTAAAGGAGTTTTGTCGGTCGGCCCAGCATTTCACCCATGCGTGTGTGGATGAAGGAAAATCGTTCCAGTACGCTTGTGGCGGCGTCTTCCTTCACGCCGAAGGTATATACAAAGGCCGAGGGTATGACGCGGGGGAAGAACCAACGATTTTCCCTGTTGTACAGCATATGACTAAAAAGAAAGCGATGGATCAGGGCGAGGAGTTCCGGAGTCATGGTGAAGTAATAGACAGGGGTGCCGAAGAGAAGGGCATCCGCCTTCTCCATTTGTTCCAGAACAGGCGAAAAATCATCTTTCAGGGCGCAATGGCCGAGCTTCCCGCCTTTGCGCTTGCAGGAAAAACAGCTTATGCAGCCCTTTCCCTTTAGCGGGTAGAGCTGGATAAGCCTGGTTTCAGCACCGGTTGAGGCGGCTCCTTTCAGTGCGGCGCGGAGCATGGCCGCCGTGTTGCCATTGGCGCGGGGGCTTCCATTGAGTGCAATGATCATGATTTCTCCTTTGTTTTTTTGTAAAGGGTACCTCATCATAGCCAGAGGAAGGGAAAAGGCAAGACGAGCCTCTTGCTGCTTTCCCTTGAAGTCTTGCCGTCCAGGGGCGGCATAGGTTATTTTTCTTCCATGAACATTATCGCTCATATCCATACGGATCTTCCCGAAAAATTCGGCATACCGCGGCAGAGCGGTCTTGTGGAAAATCTCAAGGGCCGCGTGGTGTTCACGCCGCCCTATCGCAACCCCGAAGCCCTGCGTGGGATAGAGGGTTTTTCCCATCTTTGGCTTATCTGGCAGTTTTCGGAGAATGGCAATGCCTGGACGCCCACGGTTCGACCTCCCCGGTTGGGAGGCAATATCCGCATGGGCGTTTTTGCCACACGCTCTCCCTTTCGTCCCAACCCCATAGGGCTTTCCTGCGTGCGTCTTGAAAGGGTGGAGTTTGAAAGCGTTGACGGGCCTGTTCTGCATGTTTCCGGAATAGATATGCTGGATGGTACGCCCCTGTTGGATATCAAGCCCTATCTCTCCTATACCGACAGTCGACCCGACGCCAGCACGGGCTTTGTAAAGGGCCTGGAAGACGTGACGTTGGAAGTAGATGCGCTGGACAGATTTGCCTCTTTTTTTACACCGGAACAGCTGAAAGCGTTGAAGGGCATTTTGTCTCTGGATCCTCGCCCCCGTTACCTGCGCGACGGCAGCAGAATCTACAGCATGGCTTTTGCCGGTTGGAACGTGCGTTTTCGGGTGGAGAAGGGCAAAGTTATTGTGCTGAACGTCGTTCGTGGGCATTGAGAGAAGCGATGGATTGAGGCGTTTTTTTTCGTGGCCTTAAATCCAAACGAACAGGTTGATTTGGAACAATTTCCGAGGAAGTTCCTCGGAAAAAACTGATGGTTTGATAAAAAGGAAAGAACATGCTGTATGCACATTCATTGCCGGATAGACCGAAGGAAGAGTGGCAAACTCTGAAAGAACATCTTGACAATGTAGCTACCTTGACAGGAGAGTTCGCTTCCGTATTCAATGCCTTCGAGACGGGAAAACTTTTAGGTTCAATGCACGATCTTGGAAAAAGCTCCAAAGAGTTTCAACGTAGACTCGAAGGCGGGCGAAGGGTGGATCACGCTACCGCAGGGGCACGATATGTGCTTGAAGCATGGACGAAGGATGCCCAGCATAGTGGGGAAGGGCGCGCACTGGCGCGGCTGTTGGGCTATGTCTTGCTTGGTCATCATGGCGGTATGCCCAACTGTGGAAACAGTGCTGCGGACGAAGGTTCGCTTCGCCAGAGACTTTCGGACGAGAGAGCCTCTGAACTGCCGAATTGGCGACAAGGAACGTTGCCTGAAATCCCTCCCTTTTCTTCCGTGTGGCAGGAACTCATGCCCCTCGTGTGCGGTCGAGAGAAGAAGGGTGATGTCTTTTCAAGCAGCGTACTGATACGGATGTTGTATTCCTGTCTTGTGGATGCGGATTTTTTGGATACTGAACGCTTCTGCACCCCTGAGCGGTCTACCTTGCGGTTGCCATGGCCTTCCTTGGAAATTTTGGAAGAACGACTGGAACACAGTTTGCAGCAGAGGAACTTTCTTTCCTCGCAGCACATAGATGCAGAAGAGCTGCGTTGCTTCGAGGGAAGATCGGAGAGCAGGAAACAGGAAGGAATAGCGCTTGCAAGACGGTATATACTTCAATGTTGCCAAGAAGCGGCACAGGGCGAACCGGGCGTGTTTGAACTTACCGTTCCCACAGGCGGGGGCAAGACGCTTTCTTCCCTTGCCTTTGCTCTGCGCCATGCACGCAGACATGGTCTGAACCGGGTTATCTTCGTGTTACCCTATACCAGTATCATTGAGCAAAATGCCCAGGTATTCCGTGACGTTCTTGGCGATGATGCGGTTTTGGAACATCACAGTAATTATGTTCATCCTGATGAGGGCGTAGCGGACGGGGAAAGCGTCGAAGCCGTGCAATTTCGACTGAGTACGGAAAACTGGGATGCCACGGTCATTGTTACCACCACAGTACAGTTTTTTGAGTCCTTGTTCGCGCATGGTTCTGCACGATGCCGCAAAGTCCACAACATTGCCCGAAGTGTGATCATTCTTGACGAAGCGCAGATGATCCCCGTTCCTTTTGTGAAACCCTGTGTGTCTGCTTTGAAAGTCCTTGTCAGGCATTACCATGCGAGCGTTGTACTCTGCACGGCTACACAGCCTTCCCTGCATACCTCTTCCTTCCTGCCCGAAGGGTTTGATCCGGTTGAAGTGTACCCTATCATACCGAAGGGATCGTCTCGGCTTCTTTTTAATTTGTTCCAACGCACAGCGCTGACGGTCATGGGAATCTGCACGGACGAAGAACTGGCCCAAAAGTTGAGGGCAGAGGAACAGGTATTGTGCATTGTTAACTCACGCACTCAGGCAAAAACTCTGTACGCGCTTCTGAATGGAGGAGAGACGGATTTTCACCTCAGCGCCCTCATGACTCCGGAACATCGAAGTCGTGTCCTTGAGATGATCCGTTCTCGTTTGAGAAAAGGTCAGCCCTGTCGCGTCGTAAGCACTTCCCTCATTGAGTGCGGTGTGGATATCAGCTTTCCAGTGGTGTTCAGGGAAAAGAACGGGTTGGATGTCTTGACCCAGGCGGCTGGACGGTGCAATCGTCATGGCGAAAAGAATATGGGGAAGGTTTTTGTGTTTGATTCCGGGAAAAAACTTCCAGTTCGTGATGCTGAACTGGCGAGGCGCAGAGTTGCGTTTGACAGTGTGGCAGGCGAACCGGATCTCTTCAGTCCTTCCTGTATGGATGCTTATTTTCGTGCTTTGTATGGAGCCTCTCCTCTGGATGAGCAGAATATTTTAAAAACCATGGAACAGGATAATCGCCGTGAACCCTTTGTGTTCCGGTTTGCTGACATTGACCGTTCCTTCCAGTTCATTGACGGTCAGATGACATCGGTTGTCATAGAAAATGCGGAATCGGAAGATATTGTGCGGGAACTGAGGCAATCCTATGTGGCATCTCCCAGCCTACTCAGGCGTTTGCAGCGTTTCAGCGTTCAGGTGTATGGGTATGAGCTGAAGACCATGCAGGAAGATGGCCGTATCGAACTGCTCCACGGCTGTGTTCCTATTCTGAGCGGTGGTCTTGGTTATGACGAAAAATTGGGATTGGACGTGACGCTTGTGGACGGTATTGCGGTGGAAAATTTTGTTCTATAATTTTACATCACATAAATATTGACTGTGAGAAAAATTCATACTATGGTTCAATTGTCGATGAAAATCGCGGATTGAAACATTTGGTGAAATATTATCGGGGTTGTCACCGGCGGCCCTAAAGGAGGTAGGTATGTTCGGGGTCAGAGTTCGATTCCAAGGTAAGTATGCGCTATTTAGTAAACCGGAGTGTAAGGCGGAGCGTATGAGCTACGATGTGCCTACGCCCTCCGCGGTGCGGGGGATGTTGGAAGCGATCCACTGGAAACCAGCCATTATTTGGAGGGTGGACAAAATCCATGTTCTGAAGCCGATCCGTTTCGATAATATACGCCGGAACGAGGTTGGCGTCAAAGGTCCGACGGTGCGCATGGTGAAAACTAGTGCGTCAAAAGGGACGGGGCTTCAGATTCTTGTGGAAGAAACGCGTCAGCAGCGGGCTGCGCTGGTTCTCAGGGATGTCGATTATATCGTTGAGGCGCATTTTGAGATGACGCAACGCACTGGCAGTGGAGACAACGAGGGTAAACATCTCGACATTTTTCGCCGCAGGGCAAGAAATGGGGAGTGTTTTCATCAACCCTGCCTGGGGTGTCGTGAGTTTCCTGCATATTTTTCCCTGCTGGAAGAGGATGACGAAATCCCGGAGTCGGATCTCGCCCACGACGCACCGCGAGATCTAGGCATCATGCTGTATGACATTGATTTCGCTCATGATGTGGCGCCAATGTTTTACCGGCCCAAGCTTGAAAAAGGCGTGATAGATGTTGCCCGCTGGTGGAAGGAGGCAGCATGCTGAGTGACCTTTACCTTTTTCAAAAGAGGCTTTCTGGAGATCCAGAGTCGGGTATGCCTCCCGTAGGTATGAGCGCGGAATACGTTTCTTTTGCATTGGAGATTTCTGAACAAGGGGAATTGTACGCTGTTCACGACCTGCGAAAGAGCGATGGGAAACCCCTTCGGCGATTCGTTCCGTCTGCTGTGAAGCGCTCGGTAAATATAGCGGCGAATTTTCTTTGGGACAACACTGGTTACGTTCTGGGAGAGAGCAGTAAGGATTCCCAAGATAAGCTCGTCGAAAAGAGAGAAGCCTTTTGTTCTTTACATCGAAAATTGCTTGCATCCAGTCACAGCGTCCATGCCAAGGCCTTGCTGGCCTTTCTTGATCGTTGGAATCCTGAGAAATTTGAAACGCTGGAAAACCGGGACGCGCTTCTGGACAGCAATGTGGTCTTTCGACTGAAAGGAGAAGATCGTTGCCTGCATGAACAAAATGACATGATCCAGCTCTGGCTTGAGTACCTCAGTGGAGGAGAGGGAGAGAGTGGTGTTTGCCTTGTGACGGGGAAACGTTCAGTCATAGCGTTGACACATCCAGCCATTAAAGGTGTTGCGGGAGGGCAGAGTTCTGGGACGGCGCTGGTTTCCTTCAATTGTCCCTCCTTTTGCTCCTATGGTAAAGAGCAGAACGCCAACGCTCCAGTCTGCGGGGAGGCCGCTCGTGGGTACACAGCGGCTTTAAATTATCTTTTGCAGAAAGAACACAAGCAGCTTGTGCGCATAGGTGACACCAGCATCGTGTTCTGGGCCGAAAAGCCCAGTCCCGCTGAACCTCTTTTTGGTGGGCTTTTTGCTCCTGAGGAAGAGGAACAGCAGGATGGAAAGCAAGTAACACTTCTTTTTAGTCTTCTTGAAGCTCTGCGGGATGGACGCTCGCTCTATGAGGTGAATAAGGAACTTGACACTAACGTTCGTTTTTTCGTCCTTGGCCTGGCCCCCAATGCGTCGCGCTTGAGCGTGCGCTTCTGGGTCGTGGATACCTTGGAGGTGTTGCTCCGGCACTTCAGCCGCTGGTATGAACAACTGCGCATTGAGCGCCAGTTTTCTTTAGATCCAAAGTATCCTCCATTATGGCGCATTCTCCTAAGCACCGCCGCGCAGGGAAAAACGGAAAACATTTCTCCAGAGTTCGGCGGGCAGCTTTCCCGCAGCATACTCACGGGAGGCCGTTGTCCCGAAAATATATTCTTGGCGATACTTCAACGTATCCATGCGGATAAGAAAGTGGATTATTTTCGGGCGGCTTTCATTAAGGCATATCTTTGTCGTAACCATCATGAGGAAAAGGACATGACAACCCTGAATACGGATGAGACCAACATTGGCTACAGGCTGGGAAGAGTGTTTGCGATCTTGGAAAAGGCACAGAGGGATGCCCTTGGCAACAACATCAATGCTTCTCTGCGGGAGCGGTATATCGGAGCGGCTTCCGCCACACCCAGAATGGTCTTTCCACTGTTGCTGCGGCTGACGCAGCACCATGTGACGAAAGCGAAAAAGAGCAGTTTCAGCGGCTACGAGATCACCTTTAGCAAAATGCTTTCCGATATTTTGGAGAACATGACGGATTTCCCCGCAGTACTTTCTTTGGCCGATCAAGGTCGCTTCATGCTTGGGTACTATCATCAGAATAATGCCAACTATCAAAAGAAAAACGAGACGTCGGAACTTTCCGACTAAAGGAGCCAGTATGTCTATTCTTTCTCAGCGCTACGATTTTGTGTTGTTTTTTGACGTGGAAAACGGCAACCCCAACGGTGACCCCGATGCTGGGAATATGCCTCGCATTGATCCTGAGACGGGTCACGGTCTGGTGACGGATGTTTGTCTCAAGCGCAAGATTCGCAATTATGTGGAACTTGCCAAAGAGGGTGCTACCGGTTTCCGCATTTATGTGCAGGAAAAGGCCATACTCAATCAAAGACATGAAGAGGCGTACACGGCTTTGAAATTGAAATCCGAGAAGAACAAACTTCCAAAAAATGAAGAGGAAGCGCGTGCCGTTACCCGCTGGATGTGTAAAAATTTTTATGATGTTCGCACCTTCGGCGCTGTAATGAGTACAGAAGTGAACTGCGGTCAAGTGCGCGGGCCGGTTCAACTGACCTTTGCTTCTAGTGTGGAGCCTGTTGTGCCTGCCGAGGTCAGCATCACGCGTATGGCCGTGACCAATAGCAAGGACTTAGAGAAAGAACGTACCATGGGGCGCAAATTTATTGTTCCCTATGGTCTGTACCGTGTAGAAGGTTTTATTTCTGCCTCGCTTGCGGAGAAGACGGGCTTTTCCACGGAAGACCTCGATCTTTTATGGGAGGCGCTCATCAATATGTTTGAACACGACCACTCTGCGGCTCGTGGCAAGATGAGTTCCCGAAAGCTTTTCGTTTTTGAGCACGAAAGGCCCTTGGGTTGCGCACCAGCCCAGAAGCTTTTTAATCTTGTAACGTGTAAACGCGTCACGGAAGGGCCAGCCCGCAACTTTGCGGACTATGCCATATCTCTGGCAGATGAATGTCCGACGGGGGTACGCGTGGAGGAAAAGCTCTAGTATGGAATCGGTCATGCTGTCAGCGCTTCAGCACTATGCTTACTGTCCAAGGCAGTGCGCGCTCATCCATCTGGAACAGGTATGGCAGGAAAACGAGCATACCATGGAAGGTCGGATCATGCACGAACAGGTTCATGACAGTAGTAGCCGTATGCGCGATGGCGTCAAGATCGTTACCGATCTGGAATTAAAGAGTGAACGGTTGGGACTTCACGGCAGGGCCGATGTCGTGGAGTTCCACCGTCAAGATGGTTTCTGGAAGCCCTTTCCGGTGGAATATAAGAAAGGTAGGCCAAAACGCGACTGCGACGCCGACAGGGTGCAACTGTGCGGGCAGGCTCTTTGTCTGGAAGAGATGCTTCACGTTTCATTATTAGAGGGAGCGCTTTATTATGGACAGACCCATCGACGCATGACTGTGGAACTTACCGTGGAGCTACGCCGTCGTACCGAAGAAGTGGCTCAAGCAGTTCATGAGATGTTTGAGCAAGGAATTACTCCTCCTCCTGAACGCGAAAGTGGTTGCAAAGAGTGTTCAATAAGGGAAGAATGTTTGCCTGAATTATTTCAACTGCAAGCGTCTGATTATATACAACAACTGTTCGGAGAGAGCGGATGAAGCGCCATTTGAATACGCTGTTCGTTACGACGCAGAATACCTGGCTTTCTAAGGAAGGCGAATGTGTGGTTCTTAGCCTTGAGGAAAAAACTTTGGGAAAGATACCGCTTCATATGCTTCAGTCCATAGTTTGTTTTGGGCATATTTCATGCAGTCAGTATCTTCTGGAACATTGTGCAAAACTTGGAATTACAGTGACCTGGTTTACGGAATCCGGGCGTTTTATGGCAGCCATGCGTGGGCCTACTACAGGCAATGTTCTTCTTCGCCGAGCCCAATATCGGCTTTCTGATTCATCATCAAAATCAGCTGAACTTGCAAGGTTTTTTACCATTGGAAAAATAGCGAACTGCAGAACACTGCTTCTTCGTCAGGCCAGGATTCTGGAAGAGCCGACCTTGAGGAACGCTATAGAAACATTGAGATGTTGCTTGGGACGGCTGAAAACGGAGCGTAATCTTGATGCTGTGCGTGGTATTGAAGGCGAGGCTGCACACACCTATTTCGAGGTTTTTGATTTTCTTATCCGTCAGGAAGCTCATGAAGCTGGTTTAAATTTTACTGTACGGAGCAAAAGACCACCTTTGAACGAGGTCAACTGTCTGCTTTCTTTTTTCTATACCCTACTGGCTCACGACGTCAGTGCTGCACTGGAAGGAGTAGGGATAGATCCAGCAGATGGCTTTCTACATCGAGATCGACCGGGGCGTCCAAGTCTGGCTTTGGATATGATGGAAGAATTTCGTCCTTACCTTGCAGATCGCCTGGTTGTGACACTTATCAACAGACAGCAGATACAAAAGGCGGATTTTGTCCGGATGGAAACAGGGGCAGTTATTCTGAAGGAAAAGAGCAGAAAAGAGATAGTTGCGATATGGCAGGAACGAAAACGGGAAGAAGTTGAACATCCTTTTTTACAAGAACGACTGATGATAGGGCAGTTGTTTTATATACAGGCACAACTCTTGGCACGGTATATCCGTGGAGAACTGGATGCGTACCCTCCTTTTTCAATTCGATGAAAATATGCTTGTATTGATTAGCTATGATGTGAATACGGAAGATGCGGAAGGAAGAAAGAGGCTTCGCCGCATAGCAAAGCTTTGTACCAGTTGGGGACAACGGGTGCAGTTTTCTGTTTTTGAATGTTTGCTGGATAACAGTCAGTGGCAAAGACTGCGTACTAGTCTTCTCGCTGAAATGGATGAACAAAAAGACAGTCTTCGCTTTTATTTTCTAGGGAATTCATGGCGTGGAAAGATTGAGCATTTCGGCGTGAAACCTGCGGTTGATTTGGAGGGGGCGCTTATTTTTTGATGCGAGAACCCTTGCCGCGCAAAAAATGTCGGTAGGTTATCGATAACTATAATATATTGATATATAAGAATAAATTATTTTTTAACCTGAAAAAAAAAGATTTCCAAAGAAAAAAAATTAAAAGGATACCGATAAAGTGTTGCCAACAAGGCGTATATATTGAATAATAAGACCTGACAGTCGCGCCCCTCGCGGGCGCGTGGATTGAAACTATCTGCCAACGACGACCAACAA
>CAZWBH010000035.1:18253-20468 GCA_964632155.1 uncultured Mailhella sp. | reverse complement strand
TTTTAGAAGGTAGCACAAAACAAAATGTTTGTCATTGAAAAAGTGATACTCTCCCTTTTTTGAGACCTTCACGCGTTAGCCGTCTGAAAGCAAAAGCAAGGTGTTCAGAAAATCATAAAAGCGATTTTTTCCCTTTTTTTGAAAACGTGAATCCCTTTTGAAATGTCGAAAACATGACAGATTCGGCTGAGACAGAGGGATTTTTTTTGAAACAACGGGGGGGCGCGCTTTCCTTCCCCGCCAGTCTGCTTTTGAGGATCGCAACGGAAACGGGGACGTTCTTGTCCATGCGCCCCCAGGGGTATGCAAAAAATCTTTCAGTGCCGTTCCAGATAGTTTTTCACCGCCCGGAGATCCGGGAAGACGCGCAGGGCGAGGGCGCGCATCTCGGCGTCCGGCGCTATGAGATCGGGCACGAGCAGAACCCGCATACCCGCGCGGCTGGCCGAGAGCAGGCCGTTCAAGGAATCTTCCACGGCAAAGGTCTCCATGGGCGAAGCGCCAAGTTCCGCGCAGGCGCGCAGGTAGATATCCGGCTCCGGTTTGCTTGCGGGGAGCATATCTCCACAGACAAGGGTGCGGAAAAAGGGCGTCAGTCCTGTGGTGTCAAGGGCGCGGCGCACGCTTTCCTGCCGCGATGAACTGGCAAGGCCGATGCTCCAGCCCGCTTCGCGCAACCAGTTGAGAAGTTCCGACGCGCCCGGCTTGATGGGAACGCCATCCTTGGTGTATTTGCCGTAAAGTTCGCGCACGGCGGCGCGGAAGCTTTCGTAGTTTGCGGCGCCGCCGCAGTAGGCGAGGAAGAGTTCTTCCGTTTTCGCGTGGTTGACGCCAAGGCACCGGGGGAAAATCGTACTCACATCGGGCAGGCCGAAGTTTTGGGCCGCCTCCCGCCAGGCGCGCAGAACCAGGCGTTCGGAATCGATGAGGACGCCGTCGAGATCGAAGACTATGGCCTTCACCCTCACTCTCCCGCGACAGCTTCCAAGGGCAGGCGGTAGATGCGGCCCGTGCGCTGGTACACGCCGTTATCGCTGGGGAAGGTGTAATTGCCGATGACGGCGCCCAGGCGGTTGTAAAAGGAAAAGGCCCTGGTATGACTGGATTTTAAATAGATGGCCGTAAAGCCCTTTGAGGCGTAGAGCGGCATGAGCAGATCCCTTAGCCAGAAGGTGCCGTTGCCGCGACCGGCCCGGGAGATGTGGAAGTAGTTGAGCAGAACGACTTCATCCAGAGGATCAGAAATACTCAGGCCGGAAGAGCGGTAGATGTCCGGCGGTATGGCGCCGTGACTCATCATGACCATGCCGAGCTGTTCGTCCGCGCGGCGCAGAAGGTGATAGTCGATGACGAGTCCGGGGATGAGGGAGAAATCGTGTATGATTTTGCAACAGTGATGCACTTCATCGTAATCGTCCCATTCGCCGCGGACGAGTTTTTCCCGCATATTGTCCAGGAGGGAAGTGAGGTAGACGCCCTCAAAGGCATCGCTCACACAGAATTCCAGGTCGCCCTTGGCGTAGAGTACGGTAGTCATAGGAACCTCGCTGTGTTTGCCGTTTTCGTGAACCTGTTCCGGGGGGGGCGATCGGCCAGAGCTTTTGACCCATGCCGGGAGCGGCACCGGGCGGCCCCTTGAGAAGGCGACTGCTTTTGGCGCGCCCTTTCCCGCTCTGCCCGTCGGCAGGATCTTTTCGCCGTGTTTCACGGTTTGTCGCAGGGCAATCCGCGCGCCGATCCGGATTGTTTGCAGATGTCGGTACTGTTAAAGGAAAGGGGCCTTTCTTCCTCCGCGGCTTCAGTATAAGCCCCGGCTCAGGGCTTTGGCAAGCCGGGATCGTTCTGGAAAGCGTCTCTTCAGGAAGGAAATTCTAAATTCAATTTACTGAAATCTTTGATGATTTTGAGAGGAAAGCGTCTTCGTGCGCGGGAGTGGCAAAAGCGTACGCGCACGGATCCGGGCCTTTCAGGATCGCATGGTTTTTAAGTCTTGCGGAAGGCCGTTTTCAGAAAAGTCAGAGGAAGTATTTTCTGGCGGCAGTGACGTTTTTCTTCGCCTTCCGGTCTTTTCAGTACATGGCGCCGCGATCCGTCCGGGCTGTCCCCCGCGCGGCGGCCCTTTCATGGTACAGTTCGGCAGTGACCTAATTCTCCCCTGGTCGGGGTGGAACCTGGTTACGCGCAAACGCGATTCTCCGTTCGGCGGCCTTTTTCA
>CAZWBH010000035.1:0-18153 GCA_964632155.1 uncultured Mailhella sp. | reverse complement strand
GTCCGCCCGGAACCAGGTCCACTGCCTTTTGGCATAGGCGCGGGTATTGCGTTCCTAATACGCTTCTCCCCTGGCCGGGGTGGAACCTGGTTACGCGCAAACGCGATTCTCCGTTCGGCGGCCTTTTTCACGCCCTCAAAGGATGATTTTCGCCCGATCCGCTGAAGAGTTGAGAAAGCGTTTTCAGCAGGCCGAAAAGTTTTCCCTCTGTTTTTCTTTTCCGGACGCCTCTATCCGTGTTCCATTTTCGCGCTGAACGTCGAGAAAGCGCGCGACGTGTTCCAGCATTCTTTCTTCCTCCCCCGGGCGGAACCAGACAAGGCGCGCGTCCGCCCGGAACCAGGTCCACTGCCTTTTGGCATAGGCGCGGGTATTGCGTTCCCAGCGCTCCAGACAGGCATTCAGGGAAGATCGCCCGAGGAGCAGGGCGGCGAGTTCCGTGCAGCCGATGCCACTCCAGGCCGGGGCGTCGGTGTCGGGGCAGATTTCCAAGGCGTGCCGCGCTTCTTCCAGAGCGCCTGCTTCCATCATGGCGAGGATGCGGCTCTTAAGGAAGGGCGTGAGTTCGGCAAGGGGCAGACCCATGCCCAGGCGCAGGACGCGGAAGGGCGCGGGGGAGGGCGTCTGTTCATGCCACCAGGTGAAGGATCGGCCCGTACTCTCCCAGACTTCCAGGGCGCGAATGTTGCGCTGACTGTCGTTGGGGTGGATTTTGGCGGCGTAGGCGGGATCCGCAAGCTCAAGGCGGCGGTGCAGGGCGGGGGAACCCAGGGCCGCGCATTCCTCCAGCAGGCGCCGGTGAATGGCCGCATCCGGCGCGGGAATTTCGGCAATGCCGTCCAGCAGGGCGCGCAGGTAGAAGCCCGTGCCGCCCACAAGCAAAGGCAGGCGACCGGAGACCAGGCATTGGTCAATGGCCGCGCGCGCCTTTTCCGCCCATTCTCCGGCGGAGATTTTCCGCGTGGATTCCAGCCAGCCGTAGAGCAGGTGCGGGCAGACGGCGCGCTCAGCGGGTCCGGGCTGGGCCGTGATGATGGGGAAGTCCCTGTAGACCTGTCGAGAATCCGCGTTGATGACGGATGCGGGATGACCGCGCGCCTCAAGAAAGGCAGCCAGGCGCAGGGCCGCGGTGCTTTTGCCCGAGCCTGTCGGCCCTGCGAGGCAGAGTACGTCGGGCAGGGCGCGCGAGACGGAGGCTTTTGAGTCCGGAGGCGTGGCGGGCATGGTGTTCAGGGCTTTTCCGGCCAGCTTTCGGGGAGTTTATAGGCGCGGCGCAGGCGGGGTATGACGGACGGCGGCACGAGGGAACTCACGTCGCCGCCCAGGGAAGCCACGCTACGCACGTTGGTGGAGCTGATGTACATCCAGCTCAAGTCGGACATGAGAAAGAGCGTCTGTATCGTGCGTTCGAGCTTGCGGTTCATGAGCGCCATCTGGAATTCGTACTCGAAGTCGGAAACGGCGCGCAGGCCGCGCAGTATGGCCGAGGCCCCGTGTGCGGCGGCAAAGTTCACAAGGAGTCCGGAAAAGGGGAGTACGCGCACGCCATCCGTGCCGGAAAAGACCTCCCTCGCCATATCCACGCGCTCTTCCAGAGAGAAGAGCGTCCGCTTGGAGCAGTCTTCCGCCACGGCCACGATGATGACGTCAAAAAGCTCAAGGCCGCGTTGCACAATGCAGAGATGCCCGTTGGTGAAGGGGTCGAAGGTTCCGGGGTAGACGGCTACGCGTTGTTCATCCATACCAGAGTCCTTGTGTTTCCGTAGAGGCGGTCGGCTTCCAGGCGCAACCCGTACTGGGCCTCGGGGTTGAGGAGCAGTCCTTTTTCCACTTCGGCGAAGAGAAAGCCGCCTTCTGCCAGCCATGAGAGGCGCATGAGGTTGCGGAGCGTGGGTTTGAAGAGATTGGCGCCGTAAGGGGGATCCACGCAGATGACTTCATAGGGTACGGGCGGGCGATGCGCCGTGGCGTGCAAAGCGTCCGCCTCCAGAACGGCGCAACGGTCTTCCAGCCCCAGGGCGGCGGCGTTCCTGCGCAGGCAGTCGGCGGCCCTGGCGTCGTTTTCCATAAAGTCCGCCCACACGGCGCCGCGACTCAGGGCCTCGAAGCCGAGGCTCCCGCTCCCGGCAAAAACATCAAGAAAGCGCACCGCGCCCCACACAACGCCCCGGGCCTCCAGCATGGAAAAGAGCGATTCGCGCACCCTTCCCATGGCCGGACGGCAGCCCTGACCGGAAACGGTGCGCAGTATGCGCCCGCGGAGGGAACCGGCAATGATTCGCATAAGACAATCCGTTTATACGTGCGTGAGAAACACGAACAAATCGTGTTCGATTTCGGCCAGTCTGTCACGCAACTCGATCTGATCTTCCCAGGGCAGGGCGGACGCGTTGGCCAGGCGTTCACGCAGCTGCGCCATGCGCTGTTCCATGCCTTGCATGAGGAAGTTCCAGTCCACGCGGGGTCTGGCCGCTTCGGGCCGCGGCTGATGCACCTCGGGCATTGTGCCAGGCTCGATGTTGAGTTCCTCAAGGTATTCCGGAATGACGGGCTTGATGCCGAAGCGCTCTTCCACAAGCCCGGCGAGGATGTTCTGCGCCTTGGGTTCGCCGTGTATGAGGGCGATGTTCGTGCCCTTTCGCGCCACGGCGCCTATCCAGTCCAGAAGCTGACTCTGACCGGCATGGGCGGAAAAGCCGTTGATGGTGAAGATTTTGGCTTCCACGTTGATTTCTTCGCCGAAGAGCCGCAGGGTTTTGGCGCCGTCAACGAGTTTGCGGCCCGGCGTGCCCATGGCCTGATAGCCCACAAAGACAACGCTCACGCCCTTTTTCCAAAGGTTGTGCTTGAGATGATGCCGTATGCGGCCGGCGTTGCACATGCCGCTTGCCGAAAGCACAATGGCCGGGCCTTTGCGCAGGTTGAGTTCCTGGGAATCTTTGGCCGTCTGCGTGTACTTTATTTCAAAGGCAGGGTTGTTGATGTCTTCCAGCGTGAGATCCGGGGAGCGCAGCTGATCGGCGTATTTGGTGAAAACCCTTGTGGCCTTGACGGCCATGGGGCTGTCCACAAAAACGGGCATATCCTCCGGAATGCGCCCCTGCTTGCGCAGGAGTATGAGGCTGTAGAGAATTTCCTGAGTGCGCTCCACGGCAAAGGCCGGAATGAGTACCTTTTCGCGGTGTTCATAGCTGTAGGCAATGGCCTCGGCGAGTTCGTCCATGGTGTCGTTCTCGCCCTTGTGGTTGCGGTCGCCGTAGGTGGATTCCACAAAGAGCCAGTCCGGGCTTTCGGGTTTTTCCGCATCGGGCAGAAGCAAGGCCCCCGGGCGGCCAAGATCGCCGGAAAAGACCAGGCGCGTTGTTTTGCCGTCTTCAGTGAGGGTGAGATCCAGAATGGCGGCGCCCAGAATGTGCCCTGCGTGGCGGAAGACCACGCGCACGCCCGGTGTCGGCTCAAAGGCCTCGCCAAAGTTGACGGCGTGGAGCTGTTCGGCCGTGGCCTCCGCGTCTTCCGTGCGGTAGAGTGCCTCGTCGGTCACTTCCGCGCCGCGGCCCTTGCGCTGATTGTGCTTGCTCTTCCATTCCTGTTCGGTTTCCTGGATATGGGCGCTGTCTTCCAGCATGATGGCTGCAAGATCCGCCGTGGGGGCGGTGCAGTAAATGCTTCCGGTAAAGCCGTTTTTTACCATGCGCGGCAGGAGCCCGGAATGGTCGATGTGGGCGTGGGTGAGGAGGATGAAGTCGAGGTTCTTAGGGTCGTAGGATTCGGTATCGTAGTTGCGCTCCTCAAGGGCGGAATTGCCTTGGAACATGCCGCAGTCCACGGCAAAACGGATTTTTCCCGCCTGTATCACATGGCAGGAGCCGGTAACGGTCTGCGCGGCGCCAAGAAAGGTGATGTTCATACTTGCTCCCCTGAAAGTGTTGATCTTTGGCGAAAAGTGTAACTTTTTTCGGCGCGGGGGGCAAGCGCGGAAAGGGGAAGGAGTGGGATTCTCCAGTCTCCGGGCGCCTGGAAGATCGTATCCGGCATTCTGTTCCGTTGTCTTCCTTATCCTCTTTTTCGGAAAAGAGAGGAACATTGAGGCGCCCTCTGTTCGGCTTGACATTTTCCTGAAAACAGGCGGATAGTTCCCCGGTCAACGGCAACGGGCGTTCTTGTTCCGGCCCGTTTGCCGCCCCTGTGGGCAAGCGACGCTATTTTTTTTGAGGGAGTCCTTTTATGGGTAAGATTGTACTGTTCATTCTCGTCATCGCCGCCATCGCCGTCGGCTTTTTTTTCAAGAAGAAGCGTTCTGCCAAGGGGGAACCTGAAAGGGAGGAAAAGGGCACGGGCGATCAGGCTCTCTATGAACTGGGCATGAACCCGATTTCAAACAAGCCCATCCTGTATTCCCTGACAACCTGCCCCCATTGCAAGAACACCCGCAATTTTCTTGACGCGGAGCGCGTTGAATACATATCCATCTTTTTAGACGAGTACACAGGCAAACAGCGTTCCGATCTCATGGAAAAAGTCCGTGAGTATAATCCGCGGGGATCCTTCCCGACTATTATCATGCCGAATGGCAAGGTGATTGTGGGCTATCGCAAACAACTGCTTCAGGAGGCGCTGGGGCATGACGCCGGAAGAACTGCTTGAAAAGATGGCGAGAGCCGCCGCGCGGAAGGGTTGCTTTCTTCACGCGGATCGCGATCACTGCCTGGAAACGGCCAGAAGTCTGCTCGTCAATAAGGAAAGGTACGGTTATATGTGTTGCCCGTGCCGCCTTGCGGCCGACGATCTTAAACAGGATGCGGACATTATCTGCCCGTGCCGCTACTGCGATGCCGATGTGCTTGAGTACGGGGCCTGCCTCTGTTCCTTCTTTGTTTCAGAAGAACACAAGGACGACAGGGACTTCTTTCCCGTGATCGACGACCGCCGCCAAGGCTGAAGCCTTTTCAGCGGTGCTTTAATCCATGCCCGCCCCCAGGGCTTTAAGGGCTTTTCCGGGAGCGGGCATACGTTCAGAAACGTGCGGCCTGATTCAGCGCGGGCCTTAGATTTTGTTCGAGCTGCCAAGCACGTTGCGGATTTTGCGCTGTACCATGCTCTTTACAGCTTCGCGGGCGGGCGTAAGATAGGCGCGCGGATCAAAGGCGTCGGGATGTTCCGCCATGTATTTGCGGATATTGGCCGTCATGGCCAGGCGGATATCGGAATCGATGTTGATCTTGCATACGCCGGATTTGGCGGCCTTGCGCAGCATTTCCTCCGGCACGCCGCGGGCGTCTCCGAGCTTCGCGCCGTACTGATTGGCCATGGCCACAAATTCCTGCGGCACGCTGGAAGCGCCGTGGAGTACGAGGGGATAGCCGGGCATCATGGAAGAAATTTTGTCCAGCCTTTCGAAGTCGAGCTTGGCCTCGCCCTTGAACTTGTACGCGCCATGACTGGTGCCAATGGCTATGGCCAGGGAGTCGCAACCTGAGCGCTGGACAAATTCCACGGCCTGATCCGGATCGGTGTAGATACTGTGTTCGGCATGGACGTGTTCCTCCACTCCGGCGAGCTGGCCAAGTTCCGCCTCAACCCACACGCCGCGCTCATGGGCGTAGTCCACAACCTTTTTAGTGACGGCGATATTTTCCTCAAAGCTGAAGTGGGATCCGTCGATCATGACGGAAGAGAAGCCGCCGTCTATGCAGGCTTTGCAGAGGTCGAAATCCGGGCCGTGATCAAGATGTACCACGACGGGCAAATCGGATTCCGCGAGCGCGGCCTCCACGAGCTTCATGATGTACGTCTGCCCGGCGTATTTGCGCGCGCCGGCGGAGACTTGAAGAATCAGCGGAGAGCGTTCTTCCGCGCCGGCCTGCATGATGCCCTGCACAATCTCCATGTTGTTGACGTTGAAAGCGCCAATGGCATAACCTTCCGCATAGGCGCGGGCAAACATTTCCCTTGGTGTCGTAATAGGCATAGCTTCCCTCCGGTAGCTTTTGGTATGAAAGAAGAGGGGCACATTCAGCCCCATGATATTTTTCTTTTATCCACAGTGGAAATTTTTCGCAAGGCGTTCCCCCGCGGCGCGTGAAACTTTTTTTGGTCAATCCTTCCAGAAGAAAGGCCGGAAGGCGCCGTGAAAAGGGGAGGAAGCCGTTCAGGTCAGAATTCCTCCCGCGAGGAGAAAGCCCCCGCCGTCGTACACCGCGGCGATTTGCCCGGGCGCCGGCGGAGACTGCGGGCTTGCAAAGACTATGTCCATTCTCCCGTGGGAGAGGGTCACTCGGGCCGCCGCGGGCCTTTGATGGTAGCGTGTGCGCACGAAGAGTTCCCCTGGCCAGAGTTCATGGGGGACAAGAAAATTCAGTTCTTCCGCGGAACAGCGATCCGTGGCCAAAGAGGCTTTTGTTCCCACAAGCAGGGTATTGCTTTCGGGAAGGCGCCGCAGAACATAGAGCGCTTCTTTGTAGGGAATGCCCAGCCCGCGCCTTTGGCCTTCCGTGTAGTTCCAGAGCCCGCGGTGCATGGCGGGGAGGCGCTTTTCGTCCGCCAGCAGTACGGGTCCTGATCCGGGGAGCGGCGTCCCCGTCTCCAGGCTCCATTGTTCCAGCCAGGCGTAGTGGTCGTTTTTCGGCACAAAGCAGATATCCTGACTTTCCTTGGGGCAGGGGGGGGTGAAGCCGCGCGCGGCAAGCCAGGCGCGGACGTCGTCCTTTCTTTTTTCCGCCAGAGGAAAGATGCAGCGGCGCAGACGTTCCACGGGAACCAGGGCCAGAAAATAACTCTGATCCTTTTTCCAGTCCGATCCGGCGCGAGGGGCAGGCCCGTAAACGGGGTGTTCCGCCATGGCGACATAATGCCCCGTGGCGAAGTAGTCTCCGCGGGTCAGGGCCGTGTCCATGAGCAGGCCGAATTTCATGATCCGGTTGCAATGGGCGCAGGGGTTGGGGGTGCGGGCCTGGATGTGGGCCATGGCAAAGGGCGTTGTCACCAGTTCGGCAAAGGCTTTTGAGAGATCCTTGACAATGAGGGGAACGCCGAGTTTCCCGCACAGGTCGCGCATGGCCGGAACAGGGTCACTTTGCACCTCGGCCAGAAAACGGGCATGGAGAGCCGTGACCTCATGGCCCTGTTCGCGCAGAGATAAAAGCGCGAAAAGGCTGTCCGTTCCGCCGCTTATGGCAACTACTGTCTTCATGGCGGTAGTGTGCCACGGGAAGAGGGCAGGGGCAAGACTTTTTTGAGGAAGGGCTTTTTCCCGCCCTTTTACATATCTTCGGCTTCGTCGCCGCGCTTTGCCAGAATGCGGAAGCAGGTGGCGGGAACAAGCAGGGTTCCGGCTTCCTCCAAGCGGCGCGTGGCTGTTTTGATGGCGCGGCCCGTGGTTTCGTGCGTCATGAAGATAAGCTGGACGCGATCGTCTTGCTTGGCCTTCTGCATGAGCTGGGCAAAGCTGATGTTCTCCTGGGCAAAGACGGCGGCAATATCGCGGAGTACGCCCGGGGTGTCGCGCACGGCGGCCCGCACATACCACGGGCTCACGGCGTCTTCAGAGGGCAGAATCTGGGCGTCGGGCAAGGCATCTGCAAAGCCGGTATTGTCAACGCGCCCCTTTTCGTATCGGCGGGCAAGTTCAAGCAGATCCCCCAGGACGGCGCTGGCCGTGGGGCGGCTACCGGCGCCAAGCCCGTGCAGGAAGAGCGAACCCACGGCGTTGCCTTCCACGCGCACGGCGTTATAGGCCCCGTTGACACGGGCCAGAAGGAGGGAATGGTGCATGAGCGCCGGGAAGACGCCGGCCTCGATTTTGCCTTCCACCTCCCGCGCCTGCCCGATGAGCTTGATGCGGTATCCGAATTCGCGGGCAAATTTAATATCCAGCGGGTTCAGGCCTCGTATGCCTTCCACGGCAAGGCGGGAGAAGGGGTAGTTCTGCCCCCAGGCCAGGCGGATGAGCAGGGTGAGCTTGTGGGCGGCGTCCTGCCCGTCAATATCCAGGGAAGGATCGGCTTCGGCTAGGCCGAGTTCCCGCGCCTCCCTGAGGGCGGTGGGGAAGTCGAAGCCGTGCTGATTCATTTCCGAAAGGATATAGTTGGAGGTGCCGTTGAGTATGCCCATCACCGAGGTGATGTGGTTGCCCGCCAGGCTGTTCTTCAGCGTCTGTATGATGGGAATGCCCCCGGCCACGCTTGCCTCGTAGCCGATGGCCGCGTTCCTTTCCTGCGCCAGGGCGAAGATTTCCCGCCCGTGTTCCGCGAGCAGGGCCTTGTTGGCCGTGACCACGGATTTGCCGTTTTCCAGGGCTTTGAGTACAAGGCTCCGCGCCGCGCCCGTCCCGCCCATGAGTTCCACCACTAGGGAAATTTCCGGGTCTTCCGCCAGGGTCATGGGGTCGCCCGTCAGGGAAACGCCTTCGGGGAGGTCGCGCTTTTTTGAAAGGTCATGCACGGCCACGGCCTTGATGACGATTTCACAGCCTGTCCTGCGAAGAATGTCGCCGCTGTTTATGCGGAGCATTTCCACAAGGCCTCTTCCAACGGTGCCAAGGCCGGCAATGCCGATACGGAGCATTCGAGGCATGAAATTCTCCCGGGAGGAAGGGGATGAGGTTGACCGCGGGAGAAGCTGACTTTCCCGCCTTGAAGATATCGCTCTTTTATAGTAGTTTCCTTGGGGAGTTGTAAAGAGGGAACGGAAGCCCCCCTTTTAATTTACTGGCGGCGGGGTCCGCGGTGTTTGCCATGGAACAGAGGGACTTACAGAGCGGCGAAGCGTGGGAGAGCCTTACGGGCACGCTGGATCGCGTGGTTTTCCACAACGAGGAAAACGGCTGGACGGTGTTCCGCATGAGCGCGGAAGGCCGGGAAGATCCCGTTGCCGTTGTGGGATTTATGGCTGAACCGGAGCCTGGTTGCCGTATTCGCGCTCAGGGGCGCTGGGTGAATCACCCCCGCTTTGGCCGCCAGTTCCACATGGAAGCGTGGAATGAGGAACTCCCGGCCACGGAAGAGGGCATTCGCCTCTTCTTGGCTTCGGGCCGCATCCGCGGCATCGGGCCGAAGTGGGCCGAGCGCATTGTGGAACGCTTTGGCGCGGAAACGCTTTCCATTCTTGATCACGAACCGGATCGTCTGCTGGAATTGCCGCGCTTCGGCAAAAAGCGCCTTGCCGAAATGAAGACTTCCTGGCGGGAACACCAGGGCATACGCGAACTTATGATCTTTCTTCAGCCGCACGGCGTGACGGCGGGCATGGCCATGCGCATCTTTCGCCAATACGGGCAGGATTCCCTGCTTGTGATCCGCGAAAACCCGTACCGCCTGGCCATGGACGTGAGCGGCATAGGTTTTACCACGGCGGACGCGCTGGCGAAAAAGCTTGGTTTTGCGGAGGAAAGCCCGCTTCGGGCCGAGGCCGCCATGCTTTACCTGCTCCTGCAGGTTGCCGAAGAGGGGCATGTGTACTTTCCCAGGGAGGCTCTTGTGCGGATGGCCGAAGAAAAGCTCTCCGTGCCCGCTGAATCCGGCCTGAGCGCCCTGGAGAAACTTGAAGGCGAAGAGCGCGTGGTCATTGAGGATCTGGGCGAGGATGTGGCCGTGTACCTGGCGCGGGATTATCGGTACGAATCCAAAATCGCCTTCTACTTCAAGCGCCTGATCCATTCCCCCAAATCCGTGCATTTTTCCCAGCCGCGCGGGCTGGCGAACGCTGTTATCGAAGAGATGCCCTTTGCCCTGGCCGAAGAACAGAAGCAGGCCGTGTACACGGCGACTTCCTCCAAGGTCATGGTGCTGACGGGCGGGCCGGGCACCGGAAAAACCACGATTCTGAACGCCATTATCAAGGTCTTTCAGGCGGTGAAGGCCAGAATACTGCTGGCCGCGCCCACGGGCAGGGCTGCCAGGCGTATGTCCGAAACGAGCGGGCTGGAGGCGAAAACCATACACCGGCTCCTGGAGTACAGCCCCACGGAGGGCGACTTCAAACGTAACGAAAACAATCCCCTGGCCTGCGGTCTCCTGGTGGTGGACGAAGCCTCCATGATGGACAATATGCTCATGTATCACCTGATGAAGGCCGTGCCCATGGGAACCACCCTTGTTCTTGTGGGCGACGTGAATCAGCTTCCTTCCGTTGGCCCGGGGAACGTGCTGCGCGATGTCATCGCCTCGGGCGCGGCGCCGGTTGTGGAGCTTGTGGAAGTGTTCCGGCAGGCCGCGGAGAGCGACATTATCCGCAACGCCCATCTCATCAACAGGGGCGGTATGCCCGAACTCCGCAACGCGAAAACGGATTTTTACTTCTTTCGGCGGGACGACCCGGAAGAAGCGGCCTCCCTGGTGGTGGATCTGGTGCGGGAGAGAATACCGCGGCGTTTCGGTTTCCGCCCGGGGGAAATACAGGTGCTTTCCCCCATGCTTCGCGGGGCCGTGGGCGTGAACAGCCTCAACAGCCGTCTACAGGATGCCGTGAACCCGCAAAAGGCGGCGCTGACGCGGGGAGACCGCGAATTTCGTATGCACGACCGCGTGATGCAGATAAAGAACAATTACGACAAGGACGTTTTCAACGGCGATATCGGGACTGTCATCTATCTGGACACGGAAGAGCGCGAACTCAGCGTGCGCTTTGACGACCGCACTGTGATCTACGCCTGGGAGGACATGGATGAACTGGTTCCGGCCTATGCCATTTCCATACACAAATCCCAGGGCGGGGAATATCCGGCGGTGGTCATTCCCCTCATGATGCAGCATTATATGTTGCTCCAGCGCAACCTCGTGTATACAGCGGTGACGCGCGGCCGCAAGCTCGTGGTTCTGGTGGGCGAATGGAAGGCCCTGGCCATGGCGGTGAAGAATAACCGCATACGCCGCCGCTACACCTGGCTTGCGCACCGCTTGGCCGAAAGCGAAGGTCTGACGGCAAGAACCCTGGAAGGAGAGGCGTGATGGCAGGCCCCGCGGCGCGAACATTCTTTCTGGCCGGCCTTCTGGCAACGCTGTTTCTGCTTGCGGCCTGCGCTTCTTCCCCCCGAGTGCCGGAACCCGAGAACGTCGCGGGCACGGTGCGCGACCTGGAACGTATCCCCCAGGATCTTGCCCTGTTTGCGGATCGCGCCCCGGTAAACAGTCTGCGCACGGAGCAGGGCGCCGCGCGGGATATGATGTTCTTCCGCCGCCGTTTTTTCGCGCCCTGGCAAAGCACGAAACCTTCCCGCGACACCGTGAAATTTTTTCGCGGCGTGCTGAAGGGTTCCCGCTTGGGCTATGCGGAAAATCTTCGCCCTTGGAGCGCCGAAGCCTGGGCTAGAGTGCGCTGGAACGCGAATCTGGAATCCCTCCGGGGCCAGGCGCGGGCGGCCATAACCACGCAGGCCGCGCCTCTGCGCCTTGCGCCCACCCTGCGCCCGCGCTTTGCCCGCGTGGAGGGCGCGGGACAGGGCTATCCCTTTGATGATCTTCAGCAGAGCGCGCTCCCCGTGGGTATGCCGATGGCAGTCTTCCACACTTCCCGCGACGGCGCGTGGTTTTTTGTGGAAACGCCCCTGGCCTGCGGCTGGGTGCGGGCCGTGGATACCGCTTTTGTGAGCAAGGCCTTTCAGAACCAGTGGCAGACTCTGCCCCTGGCCGCCTTCACCGCCGATGGCGTGCCTCTGCGCCCGGCGGGCGTCTTTCAGGCCGAGGCCTCTGTGGGAACCGTACTTCCCCTGAATGAGCGGGGCGCGCTTTCTGAGGTGCTTCTCCCCTTGCGGCAGGCGGATGGCTTTGCCCTTGCCGTGCCCGTCGCCGCCGAGGCGATCACTCCCATGCCGCTTGCCCTCACGGCGCGGAACGTCGCCAACATAGGATCCGCCATGCTGGGCCAGAACTACGGCTGGGGCGGACTTCATGGCGACAGGGACTGTTCGGCCATGATGCATGACCTCTTTGCGCCCTTTGGCGTCTGGCTCCCGCGCAATTCCGAGGCTCAGGCCAGAAGCGGCCTCTTTTCCAGCCTTGAGGGGCTTTCCGCCGGGGAAAAGAACGCCGCTGTTCTGAAGCAGGGGGAACCCTTCCGCACCCTGCTCTGGATGAAGGGGCACATTGGGCTTTATGTGGGCGAATACCAAGGGGCGCCCGTGTTTTTCCATAACGTGTGGGGCGTGCGCAAGCGCCTGCGGGATGGCCGCGAAGGGCGCCTTATCCTGGGGCGCGCCGTTCTGACCACTACGGCTCCGGGCCGTGAGAGAAAGGACGTGCCGGCGGAAAACCTGATCATAGAGAGGATGCGCGGCATGAGCCTCATCGGGGGGAGGCCGGAATGATCGGCTTTACCTTTTACATCGCCGCCTTTGGTTGCAAGGTGAACCAGTACGAAACCCAGGCCGTCCGCGAATACTGGCAGAGCCTTGGCGGCGTGGAGCTGGAACATCCCGAAGGCGCGCGGGTGATCCTCATTGCCTCATGCGCCGTGACGGCCGAAGCCGTGAGCGACGCCAGGCAGCTTGCCCGCAAGGTGGCGCGGCTTTGCCCCCAAGCCAGGATCTTCGTCGCGGGCTGTGCCGCCACGGCAGTGCCTGAAGACTTTCGCGGGGAAGGCGTGATCCTCGTTCCCCAGGATCGGAAATATTTGCTTCTTCAGCGTCACCCGCTTTCGATCGAAGCCGCGGACGCGGAGAAACTTCCCCCGTTCTCCGCCTACCCGCCCTTTGCCATCTCGCGCTTCAAGCGTTCGCGCCCCGTACTCAAGGTGCAGGATGGCTGTTCCCAGGGCTGTGCCTATTGCATTGTGCCGATCGTGCGCGGCCCGGCGCGCAGTCGCCCCGTGCGGGAAATTCTGGCGGAAGCGCGGCGACTGCTTGAGGCAGGATACCGCGAAATCATGATCTCCGGAGTGAATTTGCGCCAGTTTCACGCGGAAGGCGAGGCCGGGAGGAATTTCTGGAGCCTTCTGCGCTTTCTGGATGAACGCCTTGCTCCCGAATGGCAAGGCCGGGCGCGACTGCGCGCAAGTTCCCTGGATCCTGCGCAGGCAACTTCGCGGGAGTGCCTGGAAACCCTGGAATCCTGCCGCCTTCTCTGTCCGCATCTTCACCTTTCGCTCCAGAGCGGAAGCCCGGATGTGCTGAAGCGTATGCGCCGTTCACCCTACGATCCCGAGACCGTGGCCGACGCGCTGAAGGCCATGCGGCGTTTCTGGCCGGTCATGGGCCTGGGGGCGGATCTGCTCATGGGCTTCCCCGGCGAGACCGAGTCCGAGGCGGAAGAAACACTGAACATGGCGCGCGCCCTGCCTCTCACCTACGCCCACGTCTTCCCCTTTTCGCCGCGGCCCGGCACTGTGGCGGCCTCTCTGCCCGGGCAGATTCCCCGCGCAACGCGCCAGGAACGCGCGGCCCTCGCCCGTGCCATTGTGGCGGAAAAGCGGGAGCATTTTCTCAGGGAACAGCTGAAGCAGGACTCCATGCGCGTGGCCCCTGACGCCGGAAAAGGGCGGCGCGGCGTCAATGAATGGTATGTGGAGTGCCGCCTGGAACAGGGATCGGCGCCGATGAGCGGTCGCGAACTTATACCCTGCGCCCCGGTGCGCGTGGAAGCGAGGGCGCTTGTGGTTCGCCCTCTTGAATGAGCTGTCTTTCGGGAGAGAAATATGCCCCTTCGCAGTATGACAGGCTTTGGCCGCTTTCAGGAAAACAGCGGCGACTTTGCGCAGACATGGGAAGTGCGCGGCGTCAACGGTCGCTTTCTGGATATTAAGTGGAAACTGCCGCCGGAGGCGCGCAACCTGGAGCCGCGCCTGGAAAAACTGGCGCGCCGTTTTGCCGCCCGAGGGCGCGTGGAAATAGCCCTCAATCTCCAGAAGCGGGATCGGGACTGCGCTCCCTTTGACGCGGCGCAGGCGGGCGCCATGCTGGAAGCTCTTGGGCGCTTCGCCGCATCCCGTGGGGAAGCGTTTGCCCCGCATTACACGGCGCTACTTCACGTTCCCTCTCTCTGGACCACTGCAAGCGCGGATGAGGGAGACGAGGAAAGGCTTTTTGAACAGCTTTCCCGTGGGCTGGAACAAGCCCTCAGGGACTGGAACGAAGCCCGGGAGACCGAGGCCGCCGCTCTGGCGCAGGATCTCCGGAAGCGGTTTTCCCGCATGGAGCAATGGGTGGCGACCATAGAGGCGCGGGCGCCGGACATCAAAACAGCCCGTTTTGCGCAGATTCGCGAACGCCTTTCCGAAATGCTCAAAAGCGCGGGAGCGGATCTGGACGAGGGGCGCTTTCTTCAGGAAGCGGTCATTTTGGCGGATAAACTGGACGTTACCGAGGAACTTACCCGTCTGCGCGCGCATCTTGCCCGCCTGAACGCGCTCATTGAAGAAGGTGAGGACGCGGGCCGCAAGCTGGACTTCACGCTTCAGGAATGTTTCCGCGAGATCAATACCTGCGGCAACAAGATACAGGACGCGCGGCTTTCCGGCCTGGTGGTGGAGTGCAAGAACGAACTGGAAAAATGCCGCGAACAGGTGCAGAATCTGGAGTGAAGCATGCCTACGCATCCCCTTGTCAATGTGGGTTTTGGCAATTATGTGCTGGCCGACCGTATTGTGGCCATTGTGAACCCGTCCTCCGCCCCCATGCGCCGCCTGCGGGAGGATGCCCGCGGCGAGGGGCGGCTTGTGGATGTTTCCCAGGGCAGAAAAACCCGCGCCATTGTGGTAACGGATTCCAATCACGTCATCCTTTCCGCCGTTTCCGCGGACACGCTGGGTCAGCGTCTGGAACAGCTCGGCGCTGAAGAATTTTCTGAAACGGGAGAGGAAACGGAAGCGAACGAGGAAAAGTCATGAGGGAAGAAGAAAAGCGCCGCGGCCTGCCCTTAGTGGTCTGCGCGCCCTCTGGAGCGGGAAAGACTACGTTGATAAGCCGGCTTACCGGGGAATTTCCCCTGAAATTTTCCGTTTCCTGCACCACGCGCGCGCCGCGCGGAACGGAAAGGGACGGGGTTGAATATTTCTTTCTCAGCCGCGAGGACTTTCTGGATCGCCGCGCCCGCGGCGCCTTCGCGGAATGGGCCGAGGTACACGGCCACTTCTACGGAACCCCCCTTGATCCGGTGCGCGAAACCCTGGCCGAGGGGAGGGACATGATCTTTGATATAGATGTGCAGGGCGCGGCGCAGCTTTCCCTCACCCTGCCCGAGGCTCGTCTTGTCTTTATCCTTCCGCCTTCTCTTAAGACGCTGGAGGATCGTCTGCGCGGGCGCGGCACAGACAGCGTGGAATCCATACGCCTGCGCCTTGCGGCGGCAAGGCGGGAGATTCTGGAAAGTCACTGGTTCCACGCCGTCATTGTCAATGACAGTCTGGATAAGGCCTACGACGAGTTGCGCGCCTTTTACGTGGCCTCGCGCCTGCATCCCTCTCTCAGGCCGGAACTGGCCGGAAAAATCTGTGAATAGGACGGCGACATGAAGGAATGGATACCACGCGCGCGGAAGGATGGCGCCGCGCTTTCCGCGAGGGAAGAAGCGGCCATGTCCGGGCGCCATGAAATCACCGGGCGTTTTGCCAGGCTTCTCTTTCAGCGCGGCTATGAAAGCCCGGAACAGGTGGAGAAGTACCTCAACCCCGGCCTGCGTTACCTGGAGCGCCCGGAAGCGTGGCCGGGCATGGCCAGGGCGGCGGATATCCTTGCCGCCGGTCTGCGCGCCGGAAAAAAGCTTGCCGTGTGGGGCGATTACGATGTGGACGGTGTGACAAGCACGGCCCTTGTGCGCGAGGTGCTTGGTCATTACGGTTATGACGTGGCGTGGCATCTCCCCCATCGCCTGAGCGAAGGATACGGCATGAACCTGGCCGGGGTGGAGGATCTTGCCGCGCGGGGCATTGACCTGCTCCTCACGGTGGACTGCGGCATTTCCGAGGTACAGGCCGTGGCCCGGGCCAAAGAACTGGGCATGACGGTGCTGGTGACGGATCATCATATGCCCCCTGCCGTGCTGCCCGAGGCGGACGCGCTGTGCGATCCGCGCCTTGCGGAATGTCCCTGTTCTTCCCTTGCCGGCGTGGGAGTTGCCTTCCTTCTCATGGCGGCCGTGAGCGCGCGCCTTGCGGGGGGCGGAAAGCCGCGCTTCGATATGCGCCATACCCTGGATCTTGTGGCACTGGGAACCGTTGCCGATCTGGTGGAACTGGAAGGGCAGAACCGTATTCTTGTGAAAAACGGTCTGGTGAAGCTGGCCGAGGCCTCGCGCCCCGGTCTTTCCGAACTCAAGGCCGTGTGCGGCTTTGCGCCCTTTGCCGCGCTGGAGGCCGGGCAGGTGGCCTTCAGTCTGGCGCCGCGCATCAACGCCGCCGGGCGCATGGCATCGGCGGAAACAGCCCTGGAACTGCTCTGCACAAGGGATTACAACAGGGCCGCGGAACTCGCCCGCGCGCTCAATGACTACAACAGCGCGCGACGCCAGGAGGAAGAACGCATCGCCGGGGAGGCCGAAGTTCAGGCCGAAGCCTGGCGGGACGCGCCGGCGCTCGTGGTTGCCGGGAAAGAGTGGAATCTTGGCGTCATTGGCATTGTGGCCTCGCGCCTTGTGGAAAAGTATCACAAGCCGGCCATTGTCCTCTGCCGGGACGGGGACACGCTGAAGGGTTCGGCCCGCTCCATCGCGCCCTTTGATCTCTACGGCGGCCTTGCGCGCTGTTCCGGGGAACTTCTCGCCTTTGGCGGGCATCGCATGGCCGCCGGCCTGCGGCTCAGTCCGGAGAGGCTGGAGCCTTTCCGAGCGCTCTTTCTCGAGTCCGTTCGCCAAAGCCTTGGTTCAAAGCCCGTGCCCGCAACGCAGTTCCTCGATGGCGATCTGGATTTTGCCGCCGCTTCCGACTTCACCTTTTTAAAGGAGCTGGAACTCATGCAGCCCTTTGGCATGGGCAACCCCGAACCTGTCTTTGAATCCCCGCCCCTGCTTGTGGAATCCCACCGCCTCTTTGGTCAGCTCAGGAATCATGTCAGCCTCAGGCTCAGAGATGAAAGCTGCAATATCGCCATGCAGGCCAGGCTCTGGCGCCAGGCCGGGGAATTTCCCGAGTCCCTCAAGGGGGAAAGGATACGCATCGCCTACAGCCCCTTCATAGACCGCTACAACGGCATGGCCAGTGTGGAGATCAAGGTACACGACTGGAAGCCGGTGCGGGAGTGAGCGGCTTTTTCTTGATTTTCTGAAAATTTCGCTTTGCGCTTTTACCACTTTTACCAGTGGAAGCGTGCATTTCATTGGAAGCGCGAAGATCTCCGGCGCGGGCGGATCTTGCCTTTTCCTGCCGCCTCTGGCATAGTTGTTAAAGAAAGCGGATTGTTTTGTTAACGAACCATGTTTTTCAGCCCCGCCTTTGCGGGCTTTGGGATCCGTCATGGAACCGGTTTTTTCGGGCAAGGGCATACGCGTACTCTTTGTGGAGAGCGATGAAGCGCTCCTGCGCAGGCTCTACGAATACTTTGAGCCGCTGGGCTATGAGTTGGACAGCGCCGCCAGCGGCATTGCCGGCTGGCAGAGGGCGAACACGGGTTGCTATGATGTCCTTGTGCTGGGCATGATGCTCCCTGGGCTGGACGGGCCTACCCTCTGCCGTCGTCTGCGGGAGGAATCCGGCAACGAAACGCCGGTGATCATGCTCACCAGCGGGGACAGCCTGGAAAACAGCGTACTCTGCCTGAACTGGGGAGCGGATGACTTTATCGCCAAGCCTTTTGCGGAACTGGAGCTGGAGGCCCGCGTGCGCGCTCTTGTGCGCCGCGCCCGGGCGAAGAACGTCTCCCGCGTTTTGCGCTGGGCGGGCCTAGAGCTGGATCCCCGGCGGCACACGCTTTTCTGCGAAGGGCAGCCTCTTTCCCTCCGGCCCTCATGCTTCACGCTCCTTGCCAGGCTCATGCGTTCCGCGCCCGCCGTGGTTCCGCGCGAAGACCTGGAGCATGAACTTTACGGCGATTCTCCGCCGGAAAGCGACGCCTTGCGCACGCATATGCACATGTTGCGCAAAGCCCTGCAGAAGGCGGGCAAACCCGTGCTGAAGACAGTCTCCCACGTGGGTTTTCGCCTGGAAGACATGTGTCAGGGCGAAATGAGTCAGGGCGAAGCGAAGCGTTGATCCTTTCCCTTTCAGAAGCGCGGGCTAAAAAAAGAGGGGGAGCCG
>CAZWBH010000034.1:0-20735 GCA_964632155.1 uncultured Mailhella sp. | reverse complement strand
TTCCAAAAATAGAGATGGAAGTTCCGTAAACATATTCTTATATTCATCCATATTGTTTTGGTCAATGTTTCCAAGGAAGACAATACCTGCATCAGACGTAATATTAAAACCATCAACGTTGCATTTTCCGCTTTCCATGTATCCTTGAAAAATGGATTGCATTTGACTAACATCTGTAAATTGAACCTTCTTCATCTCATCTATTGCAATATAATCATGCCCGACAATAAAACCAACAGTTCTGCGAGCCTTATCGAAAAACATCCTTGGCCTTGAAACAGTACCTCCATCTACCAATAGTCCGAATTTGCTGAGATTTCCAAAAACATACGATTTGCCAGTTCCCTTGGGCGCAAGCTCAATGATATTCAAATTTTTCTCCGCAAAGGGGAGAAGCCTCTGGAGCATCGAAAGTTTTTCATGTGTGTCTTTATACCCGCATGGGTTGTAATCCATGGCACCGAGAAGTATATCTATCCATTCTTCTATGGTAAAGTCTGAACGGGTAGCCTTATAAAAATCAAGATCAACGCGATAGGGTGTAAAGCTGGTGAAATCTGTCAGTTTAATCTTCCCTGGAATTTTTGATTTGGCGTTTTCATCAGGAGGACGGTAGCCAAGTTCGACAATCCCCCAGTTTTCATTGCTTTTTATAAGTTCATCTTTTACGTTATCCCATACATTATCCTCAATGACCGTTTCTTTATTCAAAAGACTGTAATCCGGCAAAGCAAAAGATACGGTTCCTGTCTTAATATCAATATCGATAGAGATTCTAGTGAGTAATTTAACATGCTCGTATTCTTTGCTCACGCGATTTTTAATGCTAAGCCATTCCTCCTTCCGCGGCATATAGGTATTAACAAAATTAAGCAAATCATCAACATCAAACTTTCCGTCATCATCTTCAAATTTTTTTAAAACCCAATCTCTAAGGAATGAAGGAAGCTTCACTGCCTTAAGAAAGCTCATTTCACTTAAATCTTTATAGACGACCATCTCTTCAAAACATTCCCGGAAATGATCACTCACTTTATGTTACCTCCTTAAAGAAGCGTTCTTTCGCTGAAATCAGAATTCTCTGCCGTGAATGTCAGTTCAGGATCCAAGGGGTTATTGTCATAATACACAGTTGCGGTATACGTTCCAGTTTTGTGTAGCCCAGGCAACTCAAAGGTAAACGTCTGTCCATCAGAGGATTTTCCTTCATATTCGTCTTTTAGTCCTGATATCCTAACCGTGAGTCTATCCAACTTGGTTTTGGAGAATACTCTAATACGTGCATCCTTTTTGCGCCTGCTAAAGGTTATCTTTTCATCTAACAAGGATATCTCAAGCTTTTTAGGATTATAAACTATTTCTATAATTGGAACGACAACCTCTTCCAGCGTAGCCCCCCCCATGGACTTCAACATTTGCCTTTCGACCGCCTTTAAATCTATCATAATTGGCAAGAACCCAGTAACCGTTTTCTTCTATCGCACAGGAAGGTTTTCCGTCAATCTCATTGACAGGACAGCATCTGCCAGAGTGTTCCGCATTGGATTCTGAACCCCATTTGTTTTCCTTCTCGTTGAGAACAGAAAGTCTGCTCGCCCCGTGGTCTGAGATCATAACGGCACGCTTGTATGTACCCTTCTGTAAATTCGTGGATATATTTTCAATGACGCTACTGATGATTTCAAGTTCCCTTGATAAGTATGTGGGGAGCTTATTGTTCGTGTAATCAAAACCTTCTTCGCTGTGATGTTTCACACGATCAAGTTTTTTATTTCCATTCTTTCCCGTCACGAAGTTCGATCCGCCTTCAATAAAAAGCTCAACAAAGTCCTTATTGAATGTTGTTATGGAAGGAAGTTCACAATGGCATAGGGTAACATGTGCTATCAACCCTCTTTTTCGGCACTGAACTATGATATAGCTGAGATACTCAACCCCCATAGCGTCCATGAAGTATACGGCTGTTCCAACTTTTTCAATCGCATCTATTTTTTCGCTTCGTGCTGGAAGCAAACGATTAAATTCTCGCTTTTCAGCTTGCTCATTTACAAGATGTAAAAAATCTGGGAACAATTTATTGACAACTTTTTGGTATTTATACTCTTGAAAATAGTCGTCTAGAAGTGGAATATTGCATCGATAAGGCTGGAGGTACGAATACAAGTCAGGATAGATATGCTTGAGAATTTCTAGCGTCTTGTTACGACCGAGTTCTTCGGAAAAGGCCGCGAGGTTTTCAAAAATCAGAGTTTTCTCGCGCACTGACGCATCGGTGAGGTAATACAGGGCGTTTTTCCCTTGGAGTTTAACCGTAGCACAGTAATCTGCTACTTCAACATCCGGATTGCCTAAGGCATGAAGGATACGCTTCCTCTCGTCATAATGATTCCAGAATTCTTTATCCTCGTGAGAAAGATGAAGAAGGCTCCTAAACACTTCTCTAATAAGCAGAGAGCTTTTGTCTGTATTCTTCGCCGCTTCCTGCAAGCACCAATTGTTCTTTGCCCCGTAAAGTTTAAGAGCTATAAAATAGATCCATTTCTTTGTGGAATCGAACGTAGTCCAGCTCCCTATGTAATTTTCAAGATTCGCGGTGTTTCCAAATAGTTTCACAAGGTACTTCACCCACGACCCATACTGTGCGATATTTCTAAGGGCGTTATTCCATTCCTGTTCTGTCCCATATTCCTCTTTCAAGTTTTCTGTTAAACTATCTACACCGCATAAGACTTCAAAGGAATTATTGAACTCTTTTATGGGGTATAGCGAAAAGGGATACGATAATTTTCCTTTTTTTGTATGAACAAAGAGTTGCGAGGTTTGATTTTTTTCTACGTATTCCGAAAGATTTTGAATACCTTTAACAACATCTTTTTTGTTAAAAATAGGTATTATATTCTCTGTGACAAAATTAAGTTGGGGAAGAGTTCGTTTTGTTCCATTCACCATATAAATAAACTGTGAATAACGTTGATCCGTGTTTTCCAGATATTTTTCGCACTGATAACAGATCACGACGAGATGCGTTTCGGATAAGGACATTTTGAGCATTTCATCGATAAAATCCTGTAATTTCTTTTTTCCAAGAAGTCTGTAGTAACTTGTAAGACCTAGTAGAAAAATCGCACCTTGGGTGTTTCCTAGAAAGTTATACAGAGAATCTTCTGAGAGATTTTCATCTGTCAGTGAAAAATCCATAACTGATTTGAAAATATGATCTCCAACAGAAAAATGCTGGTATATCGCCTCTCTATCTTCTGGATTATTCACATTGACGAGACGCGGGTGTGAATCGCTACGCTGTAAATATTTTTCAATTCGTTTTAGTGCGTCTTCTCTTTCAATGCCCATGGAATGTTCTCCTTCTACTTTCCCTTTATTATTTCCATACCAACGATCATATTGTCCTTAATAAGGCTTTTTAGATATTGCTTCACCTCGGCCACGTCCATGTTCTCGATCTTCTTCAGCGCCATGTCACAACCTTTGGCGTTATACTCGAATTCAGCTTTATCCTTGAGCTTTTTATCAATTTCAGGGAGGCGAAACCAATCATACGGCTCATCCACAAACTCGCTCAAATAGTTTCGTACTTCATCCAAATCGTTCAGCAATACACTGTATCGATCCACAATCTTTTCACGAAACGCTTTGTCTCGTTCTTCTTGTTTGGAGAGCCTGTCAAAAAATGTGGCTTGTTCAAGAAAGGTTTGCGCTTTTTGTATGGAGTTTACGTCCTCCTGTTTTTTGTTTAACGTTTCGAATGCCATTCTGGCGGTTGGCACATCTTCGTCCGGAATCATGCATAGAATGGGCGTCTGAAATTTTTTCGACCATTGCCTTGGACTTTCTGTCTGTGTTTTTTGGCGCCATAGTTCCTTCAGTTGTGCTATCCCTTGTTTGTTAATGTAATTATTAACGGCTGCCTGAACCGCAGATTGATACTCGGATCTTTCAGAGGTAAACAGATTGACCGGGAGCAATTTGAATATCTCGTTTGCTTCCTTTTCGCTAAAATGGCCGAGAAAATAGGCGCAAGCCTTCCGAAATAGCGATGTCTGGTCAGTGTAAAAACGCTGGAAGGCATTGCCGTTCACGCTTAATTGTTCAAGGAATTTTTCCCGTTTTGAGTCAAGAAGCGCGCCTGATTTTTTGATGTCGTAAAGCATTTCCATGAGTGCAGACAAGTCGTCCCAGTAGTTTTTTGCATACAGATAGGAAATTCGGATATTGCCGCATTTATCTACCCACTCTCCTATTGCGCCTTCGAAGGAGATGTTTTTGGGCGATATCTTATTGCTGGCGACAATGATCTTATACTCCAAAATGACCTCGTCGATCTTTTGGTTTGCCGTATTCATGTTCCAAACCCAGTTGGCAGCGTCTATATTAAACTTTTCTTTCAAGCGGTTAATGAACTGACCGTTATCGCCGACTTCCTTTGAAAGCTGAGGAAGAAGCCCTTCTTCATATTGCTCGAGATAAGCCTTCATCCCTTCGGAACATTTGTTTTTCGTAACAAGCTGTGCAAGATCATCCACCGCCATAGGATTCGTCCGGCAAAGTTTACCAATGTCCATGGCAATATCGCTGTCCGTCTTTGGCGCGGCGAAATTATTGTTGTTTGCAATACCGCAGTAGTTATCGATAAGTTCAGAGACCTTCTCTTGGCTAGAGTTTAGTTCCTCATTGTTGAGTATATATTTGAGTACCCAAATAGGAAAAGAGAGTTCTTTCATTTTCTGTCGGATTCGTTCTCTTGTCTGTTCCACAGAATTACAAAGGTTGATTGGAATCTCAAAAATTTTTGAAGAGGCTTCGTTGAAGGCTCTTTCTTCATCCGTGGTTGTTACAATAAACTTCTGTTTATAACGTGGAATTGGAATTATATGATGTTTGATAATTTCAGAAACCATATCCTTGAGCTTTGCCACAGTTAAAACATCATTTATTGTCCCATCGCTGTAGTTATATGTTCCTTTTGTATATTCCTTTAGAAGAAAGCCCATCACAAAGGCTGTTAGGTTACATGGCATAAAACCATATTTTCCGTTTTTATCTTGCAGAAAATCATAAATTTCTGCGATGGAAATTCTGTCTCTAGACTTAAAAGCATCTTGGATGATTTTCTCGACATTGATTTTAATTTTTGAAATAGGAAGATGTGGGGAAGACTCCCAGTATTCAGGAACTTTCCACGCTTCTTTTCCGATATAATTTTCCAATTTTGTATGTTCGTTACTGGAGCGGTATAGCCCTTGTGTTATTTCTTCCGCGCCATATTGCACGCCTGCGGGAAGCGAGGTGGCATCCCACATCGAGTCGGTCACCTTTCCCTGCGCTTCGAGGCCTTCAGGGTAGCGTTTACGGTTAATGGCGAAAAGATACTCAAAAAGCTGGACTCGCGTGACTGCTCGTTCTCCATTGGGTTTGTTCTGCGAGTAAACAATAAATTCTCCATTTTCGACTTTATCGCGCCACTTCTTCAGCTCATTTTTTGCCGTATCTGCGTACTGGGCTGCCAGACTGCGATCTTGCTTTATGTTCACAGTGGAATTTGCCATCGCCTCGGCGTACTGATCTAGCAGATCCTTGCCGAGGGGATTGCTAGAGGCATCAATAAAGACGATGTGATAGCTTCCATCGGCTATGGCATTTTGGATCGCATTGCCTATCTGTGTACTCTCATCGTCATCTCTGGCAAATGCGGCAACAGCCATGATTTTGTTTCCGAGCGAATCTTCCTGTTCGCGCAGTTTATTTATCGTTGACTTGAAATTATTGGAGGAGACGTACTCCATTTTATAGCGTAAACAAAGAACTTTTGGTAAAGAAATTGCCGCTCGCATGTCTGCCTTTTCAAGAAGCTCAGAGGTAGGCGTGTTTTTGTATTTTTCTGTCAGCTCCCTAATTTCGCCTTCATTAGGGGAATTTATTTTTGCTGAATACTGTTTTTTTCCTCCTGGAAGAGTCTTTATATAAAGAATATTCAACCTAACTATGCTGTCTGCAATAGAGCGAGCTTGGTATTCAAGGTCAGAACCTTCAAAGGCATTTTCGAGGTTTTGTTCAGTCGGAATAAAAAGTTCTACTGAATCACCTGCGCGTTGTGAGATAGCCTGTAGAAGCAAAACGGTCTTTAGGACTCTCTGTTTATCCGGATCTAGATTCTGGCTTGCGGCGAAAACAAAGCAGTCAAGGATAGCCCTGATATTCGGAGCAAGATGCTCTTTTCCCTTTTCATAAAAGAAATCCCAGAGCATATCTATTGTTAAAAGCGGATTCGCATTTTCCGGACCACAATTTTTGATAAACCACTGGAAGCCTTTAATCTCGTCGCCTCTGTCATTTTTAATGAAATCGAACATGCTTCGCTGGTTAGAATCAAAGGCGGAAGAAATATGCTTCAGGAGTAGCGCCGCGTAGGGATGAATGGGTAGAATTTTCTTAAGTTCCGCATCAGTGATCTTCGCCTTATTCTTGACCAGTGTCCGAGAATTCTTTGTCCTCTCATAGAGATCGTCACGCAAATCATGCCAATCTTTCTGGATAACAGGATCGTCTTTTTCTTCCATGGCATTGCCCATAAGGCGGAAGGCCATATTTTCAGGGAGTTCTATGGTACAGGTGGGCTGTACAAAACGCCCCATAAGGCGCTTCCAGTCTTTGTTCTCCGCAACTTGCATTCCCTTATGGGTGACAATAATAAGGTAAAACGGCTTGTCTCCGCTGAAATCTACAATTTCCTGAAATCCGGTCATAGCGCGCATATTAATACGGAAATAATCCGTAAATTCATCCCAGATGAAGACGATGGCCTTAAGCTTATTTTTCGTTATGACCTCTTCAATCCACTTAAGGAGCGAAGTTGTTGTGAGCGTTAATGCGAAAAAATGATTTTCGCTTCCAACCTTCATGATGTTTCCCATGAGCGTTTGTAGAGCTTTTCCCTTCGACGCTTGTTCCAAGGCCTGTTCATAGTAAGTGTTTAGGTTCCCAATGATGGTATCTACATCGGCGCCAGAAAAGAGATGGGAATATTTCTCGCGAATCAGCTCGTTGAAATAGTTCTTATTGGCGGGTTCGGAGAGCCACGCGATAGCGGCATCCTTCAACGTCCCTTCGCCGTGATCTTTAATCCCCGCTTTTTTCATTGCGTCGACAATGCTTTGCTGGATGGCAAAAACGAGTTCATTATCCCCGTGTATACTCGAAGAACCGTACCGATGCACGGTCAGAATTTTTTCCTCTCCGCTTTTAATCTCTTGAAATTTGTTGTAGAGGTCTGTGCCAAGTTCGCTCTTATACTTTTCAAAATAGGCCTTGGTGTCTTCCTCAGTGGCATCAAGTAACTTCTTCAGCGTCAGCACCGCGTGAGACTTCCCCGTTCCGTACGCGCCCTCTACCAAAAGAGAGAGCTTTTGCTTCCGTGAGATGACACTGATGGCGTCCTTCACGAGCTTCACAAACGTTTCATGAGGATAGAACTTCTTCCAGAGATCAGGATGGCTTTCGATTTCCGCTTCGTTGATTTGGGCTAGGTATTCTGGGTCAATATCAAAATAACCGAGGTAGTTGTCTGACATGTCTATACCCTCCTTAAAAAAGCGCTAATACGTCTTTCGAGCTTTTCTCGCTGCGAAGCGTGATGTTATCAAGGTCAAGCGTGAAGGAAGCATTGATGAACTCTGGATAATTTATGGAAAGGCCGGTGAGAAGTTCCTCCATTTGCTTGCGCTCAAGGCCAAAGATTTCCGTCGGACTCACTCCATCGCTGTCGATTTCATGATTCAAAAGTCTGGTAAGCGTAAACTGGTAGTATCCACCGCAAGCCTCTGCAAATTTGTAAAGAGAGTAAAGGATGACTTTCGGATTTGGGCTATTCCATATGCCGCGCTGAACATCGACTAAGAAAAACTTCCCTCCTTTTTCTATTACTGTTAGGCTGCCAAAACAAATTTCTGTACTAAGAATAGGATTAGTTGAAAAAATATTTTTGAATCCGGAAAGCACATTTTTTCTTTGATTTACAGAAAGCAAATCTTTTAACATGATATCAAGTTCGCTCAAGGAGTAAATATGTTTAGGCACAATATTTTTCACCCACCAGTTAAATTGAGGGGTATATACAACATTACATAAAATAAGTGCCCATGCAGTAGCTGTTTCTATTCCAATTTCTGATATCTTTTTCCCAAACTCGCTCATTTTATTTTTCTCGATAATTTCAGCATGACGCAAAAAAGTCTTAAGTGCTGTAATCATCATGCTTCCCAATTGATTATACTGCCAAAAATCGTCCTCTTTTTTAAAGTATTCCACAACCCATTGATACCGAATTCCCATATTTTTGTATTGATCAATACTACCACGCATCTTTGCACTCTCCTTTGGCAACATTTGAGATGTGGCAACAATACAACCCTTATCCACAGAATAGCATTTTTTGCATTTTACACATTTGCTATCAATAATAATTTCTTTACAGTTCATATTAATATATCCATATGGACAATTAGCTTCACATACATGACATTGAATACAGTATGCAGATTTTCGCAATACAGTTTTTAAATTAGAAATAAAAAGTTTATCTTTTTGTGAATCTTTATATCCTTCAATTGTAAAAGTTTGCTTTTCGCCTTTTCTTGTATATATAATGTTATAAGTTGAATCATCAGTTATAACATTGATTATGTTGTTAGGCAAATAATACAATTTACCTAATGTTTTAAACCATTCCTTCCAATTAAGATTGTCGTTAAATATAGAAATGATTACCCCATTTTTTGTTTGCTCTTCTTTATAAAGATTTCTTGGATTTAAAAGTTTTGATCCATTATGCCTTGATTTCCATATACCTATATTCATAAATTCTTTTATTTTTTCTTTTGGTAATGTTTTAGCAAAAGTATTGTTAACAATAATGTTATAAAAAAAAGTAGTTGTTTGCTTTTCAGTATTAGCTTCTGCATAGCTTTGATTTTTAAACCATGAATTTTTTTTTGCTTCCATAGGACATACTAGACATCCAGCGCGGCTATTACCCTTTTTATAGGTTTCATTAAATATCAAATTACGTTTATATATATAAAGAAATAGTTCTGCTGAATTCCACTCTAAAATTGGATAATAGTCGTACTGTCCATTATGTTTTGTCCCATAGTTCAATTCTTTATAATGACTTCTGGAGACACTTTCACTTGAACGGACACCCATAATTGCCATTCCGTGAAAGCATGGATTTTTAGTAACTTTTCTCAGCAACAGTATTTGTGGAGCTGTTTTGTGAACACTACAGCACCATCGCATTTTTTGTGCGGGTGGTCCTATAATAGTCCATGTATGTTCAGGGTCAATAGTAGATTTTGATATTAAAAACTCAACGTTCCACTTGGCACAAATTTTTTTTGTTTTTTTTATGACGGTATACGTATCCGGAAACTCCATTCCTGTGTCACCGAATAACACCATGAAAGCGTTATGCGGCAAGGCCCGTTGGACGATATCCAGGGTGACGACACTGTCTTTTCCTCCGGAAAAAGCCACATAAAAAACATCCACTTTATTTTTATATTTTTCGTAAGTATTATACGTTTTTTTTATTGTTTCTTGGGTCAATCCCTCAAGAATTCCCTTATTTTTTTCTACCATTGCGGGAATATCTATAAAACGAAGCGGTCTTCCTTTTGGTTCGGGTTCTTCAAAAAGAAGAATTTCCGGCCGAGTATAACAGGAGCCACCCTTTGTCTGGGCGACTTTTCGGCCTCTGTAAAAATAGGTATTGGCCTCGGCCCACATAAAGGGTAATGAATCATCCTTGGCATATTTCCAGTGTTGATCAAAGCCAAGAATATCCAGCTCCTTAGAGTAAACAGGGCGCGGCTCTTTGCTGAAGGGCAACGGAGAACTGTTCAGTAGCAGCCCTCCTGTCTCTTCGTCGTAATCGTATGCGTACATAGTACCTTTTATCCTTTACTCAATCTCTGCTTTTCTGCTCTGCCTAGCGCCTGCTCAATCTCACTATACCTTGCACGGGCAAGGAGACCGATATCCACCAGATACCGCAGGGCTTCTTCACGGTTGAGAGGAATAACGCTATCGGCCAGCGCCGTGCTTATCAATTCATCAAACTCGTTGATGTGAGAATCCTGCCTTACGATTGCTCCAGCAACGCTACTTTCTCTAAAGCCGCCGACATGAAGCAATTTAAATTTCTGGCTAAAGGCAGCCACATAGTGTTCAAGAAGGAATTCATTCCATGGAAATCCAGCATACGGAAACGATGCGAAAAAATTGATCTCCTTTATGGCAATATAATCGCCGCTACAGAAAAGGCTGATGACGGCATCTATAGCCTCTGTATTAAATGATGCCTGTTTGCGGGATACGAAATCATTTTTGCTGATCCGCAAAGAATTTGCGTACACCGAATCGAAGGGAATCGAGACGCCAAGAGCCTGCTTCAAGGAGTTCAGATCCGCTAGGGTGAAATGGTCTCGCGTCGAGGCAAAGTGTGCAAACAAGTCCGGCATGGACAATTGCCGTCCATAGGCGCTGATGATTTTTCCCTTGAAAGAGAAAGCACTTTGCAATTTATAGGCAACGGCGCCAAGTAGCCCATTATCTGTAAGAAACGGGTACTTTTCTAAAATGGCGGGGAGTTTGACTTTTATAGCGTCTGTCAGCTCCTTACCGCCCATATACATTGTGTCGTCTATAGCTTGCTGGATAAGAGCTGTGATTGTATCTGTTTCTTCATGCGAGAAATCGATGCTATCCGCATGAAAATATTCTCCCCTCCGGTTCCACACAAATTCAGAGCTACCTTGACCCGTAACTATGCGGGATACCGTGTTTGCGCTAATATGCGAGAGCGCCGCTTGCAAAGCTCCCACCGTAATCGGAACGCCAGCATTTTTAAGATATTCCTTGATTTCCTCCCCGGGGTTTACCACTGTTTTTGCATCTGCCGTCAGGTAATTCCCCTGAATGAAAAAGCTACCGTCATTCACAAAAGAAAGATAGCTTTTAAGCATTTCGTCGTTACTTATCTGCGAGTTCGCAAAGTTCGTTTTGAATTTTTCGTAAAGAGCAACAATGGAAACAGCGTTTACGCTTCTAAAGCATACGCTAAGATAGGTAAAAAGCTCTTGCCGAGTTACGCTAGAAGCCATCATCTCCGGCAAATACACAAAGTCTTTATACCTGATGGTAAAGTGGCCCATGTTGTTACGGACAGTTGCGTCATCGGCGGTAAGCGCTGATCCATATTTGCCTTCCCAATAGTTACGGAAGCGACGCATGTCTATCCCCGATTCTATCCTGAAGCCCTTTGGAAACTTTTCTAAAAGGATTTTTTGATAGGGGATAGGATCCACATTTTTCGGTTGTGCTACCCCAGAGAGGTATTGCAAATACCTACGCAACGCTGCATGAAAACGTCTATGTTGACGCTTATCAAGCTCTACGAATTCTTGTATCTGAAAGAGCGCATCTATCGTTTTAGACACGGTGTTAACATCCCGTATCGCAAGCATATCATGGTCGATTTGGCGTGCTTTGGCAAAGGTATTCGCCGTGACGATCGCAGAAGCATAACTGCCTGCGGTTTTCTTGGACACTCCGCATGTTTGCATTAACCAGTCATAAAACGAAAGGTTATTGTTTTTTTTGTTTCCACCCTCTATAACTGTAGGCGCCTGAGGGTGTTCTTCCTTTTTTTCTTCAGGTGCTTTTTCATTCTTGCTTTCCCCGACATCTTCTTGTAGAAACTGTAAATATTCTTTATATGCACCAAGCGCAGTACGATACTCATTAACTTGTCGACTATATAAATAGTAATCTAAACTTATCTTTCTTAGTAATGATTCAATTTCCTTAATTTCTGTTATTTCTAAAATGCTTTTTTTGATAGTTTTAGTCCTCAACAAATGTATAGTCATATCATTAATAAAAATAAGAATGTCGTCAGCTCTTGCTTTATTATTTTTTAGCCAATTATAAAAATTATTTTTTTTCTTTTTGTATGGTTCGAATACTTCGTTAAACTCGGCTAAAAGTTTTAAATATCGTTCGCGGTCGTGATTATAGATTTGCATAATTGTAAAATACCAACCACTCTCCGCATGTAATCCTGATTTGCCGTTTGTAAACACATATTCAAGGCAACTCATTTGAAGATTAATACCATTTTTATTACGAAATTTTTCATCAATGGCGATTCCGCGCGCTAAAGCATAATCTCGCAGTTGTCCTGACACCTCACTTACTACTGCTTTTTTTGCACGTTCTTGATTCAGCACTTTTATAAGGGCGCAGAGCAAGACAGCTTCTTCATGTTCGTCCCATGGTATTCTTTCTGCCATGCCCTTTGCCTTTTTGCACAAATTTTATCAGTTTTTTTGTTCGCCAATCCAAACGCATAGCAGCCTTGTATTCAAAAGAAAAAAATGAACCCTTCTACCAGATAAACAGATGGGCAAACGGATGTTTTCGTCGGCATCGTCCATTATTGGAGCGTATGCTCTCAGGAAAATCTTCCTCTATGCCAAACGCAAGACCTTGAAAGAAAACTTTGAAAATTTCTCCCCCGTTCTTATAATCTTTCTCTTCTCGAAACACTAGTGCCTCCAACCTTATTATTACCTTTTTGCAAGAAAAAAGTAGCTAACTTATTGATCTTAATGAAAATAACATGAGGTACTTTTTTCGAGAACAAGGCATATGCTTCCCTTTCCCCCTCATTTTTCCTCTTCAAGAGCGGGGATGAGTTTTTGCAAAATGGCTTTTTTCATGCGGGCTGAGTCGAGGTTTTCGCCCGAAAAGTACTCCAGTGCCAGTATGGCCTGATGGATGAGCATACCAAGTCCGTTCATCACGGCATGCCCGCGCGCTGCCGCCTCAAGGAGCAACTTTGTGCGCAGGGGGCGGTAGATAACATCGCAAACCGGGGCATTCTTGGGGAGGGCATCCAGAAAGTCAAAGCTCTTAAAATTTACGCCCACGCCTTCCATGCCCAGGGGCGTGCAGTTGATGAAAAGATCGGAAGCGCGGAGAATTTTGTCAACGCTACCTTCACTCATGCCCGTCACGGAAATGTTGGGCAAGGCATCGGCAAGTGTGGCGGCCTTTTCTGGCGTACGGCAACACACGGCAACGTGTTCGGCCCCGGTTCTGGCCAACTTTAAGACCACGGATCGCGCGGCACCTCCGGCACCGAAAACAGCGATACGGCGGCCTTGGGGGTTGATGCCTTCCTCCAGGAGCGAGCGCAGAAAGCCTTCGCCATCCGTGTTGAAGCCTTGCAAGGTGGAAGCTCGGATGACCACAGTATTTACGGAGCGGTACAGACGCGCGTCTTCGGAAAGCGTGTCCATGAGCGGGACAAGGTCTGTCTTGTGCGGCATGGTGGCGTTGAAGCCCGCCAAGCCCGAGGCGACGGCTTTGGGTAGCCATTCGGCCACGCTTCCGCCAGGAATGCGAAGGCGGCCATAGGTACAATTCCAGCCCATTTCGTCCAACATGGCCTGTTGGATGAGAGGAGAAAGACTGTGCTCCACAGGGTCACCGATGATGACCAGAGTTTTTCCATCGAGCAAGTTTCGCATGATTTCTCCTTTTTGCCTCAGCAGAACTTGCGATAGTGCCGGAGAAGACGGAGTACACCTCGCCCGAGGTGCTTGTTCATGCTCCTGTCATTGCACAGGGTAAAGTCCGCGTAGGCGCGGTACAAGGCAATGCGCTTCTTGTACAGTTCGAACAGGCGGTCGCGGTTGTCCTGCACCAGGGGCCTGTCGCCAAGCGAGGCCGATTTGAAAATGAGGGATGGGTGGCGGTCTATGAAAAAAAATATGCCGTTTTCCTTCAAGGCGTCCATGTTTTCCTTGCGCAGTATGATACCCCCGCCCGTGGAGATGATCACGCCGTTTTTGGCCGCAAGCTCGCGGGCGCAAGCGGTTTCCATATCGCGAAAGGCGGCCTCGCCGTTCTGGGCAAAGATGTCCGAAATAGGGCGGCCCTCGCGCTCCACAATCATGGCGTCCGTATCGAAGAGCGGCATACGCAGTTTGCGGGCAAGGCGTTTGCCCAGGCTGGTCTTACCACTGCCGGGCATACCGATGAGAACGATATTTTTCATTCAAAATTTCCTTTATGGTTTACCCTCAAGGAGAAAAAGAATTGTTGGCAACACTGCGCGATGAATATTTTTCCCTATCCCTTTTCTTCAGGAAGGGGCAGTCCGCACGACCCCCATCCGTCGCTTGCGGAGTCAGTCGACGGATGGGGCAACTGTGGATTGAAACATTCAAGCAAACCCGGAAGCGTACTCACCGCCAGAGCGGCGGCGGACTCGATGACCGGCACGGCGCGAGAAAGAATGCACGGGTCGTGCCGCCCGGCAATGGTCAGCCTGGCGGCTTCGCCTGTGCGCATGTCCACGGTGTCCTGCTCACGAGTTATAGAGGGTGTGGCTTTGATGACCACAGTAAAAATCACGGGCATACCGTTGGCAATGCCTCCGTTGATGCCGCCGTTGTGATTTGTACGCGTGGCTATGGGTTCGCCGGGAATAAAGGCATCGTTGGACTCGCTACCGCGCAGGGCGGCAAAGCCAAAGCCAAGGCCAAATTCCAGCCCTTTGACAGCGGGAACGGCAAAAAGGTGTCTGGCCAGACAGGTTTCGATATTTTCATCAAAGTCTGGCCCGCCTGTTCCCGCGGGGATGCCAAAAATCACGCATTCCACCAGGCCGCCCACGGAATCGCCGTCGGCACGGGCCTTGATTATGGCCTGCCGCATGGCTTCTCCCCTGCTGTCGTCCAGGACGGGAAAGCTTTTTTTCCCGGCGGCGCGCAGGGCTTCCCTGTCGGGGCGGGCGAGATCCAGCGGGGCGTCGTTTATACCCGCCACCTGGCGTATGTGCGCAAGAATTTCTATGCCCTTTGGGCGAAGCGCCAGCTTGGCAACGGCCCCGGCAAAAACGAGCGGCGCGGTAAGCCGCCCGGAAAAATGACCCCCGCCGCGATAGTCTTCAAAGCCCCGATAGCGAAGATGGGCCGTGTAGTCAGCATGGCCGGGCCGGGCCAGCCAGCGCGTGGCCGCGTAGTCGCGGGAGCGTGTGTCGGTGTTTTCAATAATTCCGCAAAGCGGCGTGCCGCAGGTTTTGCCTTCAAAAACACCGCTTATGATGCGCACGGCGTCTTTTTCTTTGCGGGCCGTGGCGAGGGGAGAGGCGCCCGGGGCGCGGCGGGCCAGTTCCTCGGCGATGAAGTCCGTGTCAAGGGCAAGTCCGGCAGGCACGCCCTGAAGCACGATGCCAATGGCCGGGCCGTGAGATTCGCCAAACAGGCTGTAGCGCATTATTGCTGTCCTCTTTCCAGCCCTTTTTTTGTTTGCAGGGCTATTTTTTTGGCTTCTTCGTGGATGTGGCGCAAAAGTGCGCTGTCCTGCCACCACCACTGCGCCTTGCTGAGGATGAGATCCACATCGCCCGCGGCGGCCAGAGAGAGAAGATTGCGGTAGCGGCGTATCATGATCTGACTGTAGGGATTGGCCTCAAAGAGCCAGGTAAACAGCGCGCCATCGTCCATGAGCTGTTTTTCGGTGGCGTTCATGCGCCGCAGGAACGAGGGCGTAATATAAGGCAAAAGTTCGGGGTCTTCCGCGGCCATGGCAAAATAGACGGCGTTGGTGATGAAGTTGATGCCCTGTATCTTGGCTTCGGCCATATCATGCTCTCTGGCCGTAGCCCGAAAGGTGCGGCAACCAAAACTCTGAAACAGGGATTCGACAAGGAGCGTATCTTCTTCCAAGGCGCGGTGGCCCGGCACTATGGCAACGCGCAGTTCCAGCCCTTCCGCCTGGATGGGTCCAAAAAGCGGGTGCGTGCCCACCACGGGGCCTTCCCAAAGCTCCTCCATGCTCTGCATGGGGAGTTCTTTCACGGAAGTAATGTCGGCGAGGATGGCGTCTGGGTTCATGTGCGGCTTCAGCGCGGCCACAAGCTCCGGAATAACGGTAGCGGGTACACAGAGCAAAACAACCCGTGCCCCCTGGCAGGCGACTTTGCTGCTTTCCAAATCGTAAGGAATGTCCAGGCCGACAAGCTCAAGATCTTCCACGGCCTGGAAGCGTTTCATGAGCATGGCGCCCATGCGCCCGCGGCATCCGGCAACAACGATGCGCGTCATTGCAACGCGCTCCAAACGTTCCAAAATTCGGGAAAAGACTTGCGCACCACGGCAGGGTCGTCTACAGCAACGGTATTTCCCGGCGCCAGCCCCAAAAGTGCCGCGGACATGGCCATGCGGTGATCGTTTTGCACAGGAAAAATCGTGCCCTCCGGGACGTGAGGAACGGAAGGCCCAACGCCGTACACGGTTAGGGAATCCCGCGTTGCCTCAACGCAGACGCCAGCCCGCGCCAGAATATCCGCGCAGGCGGAGAGGCGATCGCATTCCTTGATGCGCAGATGGGCAATATTGGTGATGCGTGTGCGTCCCTGGGCAAAGGCCGCGGTTACGGCCACGGTGGGCACAAGGTCGGGGCAAGCGCCCATGTCTCTTTCAATGCCGTGCAGGGGGGAAGGCGCAACGGCAATGCCGTCGGGTCGAACGGTGCATGACGCGCCCATGTCCCGCAAAATATCCAGTATGGCGCGATCGCCCTGTAGGGAATCCGGGCGCAGGCCCGTGACCAGAACGGCTTCCCTGCCCACGGCGCCGGCGGCCAGCAGGTAGGAAGCGCCGGACCAGTCACCCTCCACCGCGTATTCCCCGGATCGGTAGGCGCCAGGCTTCACCGTAATGCGCAGGGCGCCTGGGCGAACATGGCTCAGCCTGCGCCACGGGACGCGCTCCCACGTTTCATCTTTCTTCTCTTCCACAAAAAAGCGGATACCAAAATCTTCGAGTACCTGGAGCGTAAGCCCCACATAGGGCCAGGAAACCACCTTGTTCCCCGTGAGCGTAACGCGCAGAGGAGAGGCGCAGAGAGGCGCGGCGAGAAGAAGTCCGGAAAGATACTGGCTGGAGGCGTCGATGCAAAGTTCAACATCGCCGCCCAAAAGTCCGTCAGTTTGGATGAGAAGGGGCGGGTAGCCCTCCGCGCCCTCAAAGGTGATTTTTGCGCCAAGGGCAACAAGGACACTGGTAAGAGCGCCGATGGGGCGCTCGTGCATACGCGCCACGCCGTGGATGCGGAAACTTCCGCGCCCGGCGGCCAGAACGGCGGTAAGAAGGCGACATGTCGTTCCGGATTCGCCCACGTCGCAATCGGCGGGGTTTTCCACTCCTCTTGCTCCCCCTCGCGGACCGTGGGGCATTCCTTTCACGCTCCAGGTTCCTGCCCCAAGGTCGCGAAGGCACGCGCCCGCGCTTTGGAGTACGTTTTCCGTACGTTCAAGGTCGGCGCTGGCAAGAATCCGCGAGATCTTGGATTCGCCCTGAGCCAGCGCGGCGGCAATGAGCATACGGTGGGAAACGGATTTGGAGGAAGGAGCCTGAAGCGCGATCATAGTTCAAAAGTTTGTGGTGTTGCTAAAAGTTTGTGGTGTTGGAGGACGCGTCGAGAAAGGGTCCTTCGGGGTAACAGCCCAGCACGCGCACTGAGGTACACTGTTCGCCAAGCTCCTGGAGCATGGCGGACCAGCGCGGGTCGGAGAGATCGCACTGCACGTCCACAAAGAACATATACTTCCAGCAGGCGCCGCGCAGGGGGCGGGATTCCAGCTTGGTCATGTTCACGTTGTTCCGGGTCAGAAGGCCCGTGACGGCGGAGAGCGCGCCCACCTTGTCGGAAAGCGTGAAGAGCAAAGAAGACTTCATGTCCTTCTGTTCCCTGGCCGCGTTTTTTTGTTCGCCCCTGTCGCCCACGGTAATGAGTACAAAGCGCGTCCAGTTGGAGCTGACGTTTTCAATGTTGTCGGCCAGTGCCTTCAGTTCCAGCTTTTCAACAAGACTGTGATGCCCGATGGCCGCGGAATTTGGCGTTTTGGCGGCAAGTTCCGCGGCCGCGGCCGTGGATTCCACAGAGATGAGGCGGGCGCGCGGCAGATGCTCCTGCAACCACTGAGAACACTGCCCCAGAGGCTGAGAATGGGAATAAACCACGGACACGTCTTCGATGTCCTTTTCCTGGCTCAAAAGGCTGTTGGCAATGCGTGAATAAAACTCCGCCTGTATGCGTGCCGGATACTGGGAGAAGAGATCAAAACTCTGAGCAATGGTGCCGTGTATGGAATTTTCCAGGGGAACCACGCCCATGTCGCATTCTCCGGTGCAGACCTTGCGGAAGATTTCGTTGAAGTCGTGGCAGGGGAGAAAGGTCATGGACTTGCCCAAATAGTCCACGCCGGCAAAATAGGAAAAGGTTCCTTCCGGACCAAGGTAGGCCACGGTGCAGGGCTTTTGCAGGGCGCGGGAGGCGGACATGATCTCGCGCCAGATGGAAACAATATGCCCTCCGGTGAGGGGTCCGGGGTTGCGCGCCACAAGAGCTTCCAAAAGCCGGGCCTCGCGCACAGGATCGAAGACCTTGACGTTTGGAACGTGGGCCTTGGCCTCGCCCACAGCCAAGCTGAGCTGCGAGCGGCGGTTCAAGAGTTCCAGAAGTTTGGAATCCACCTCGTCTATCTGCTGGCGCAGTTCGGCGAGTTTTGCGGCCAGACGGGTATCGGTCATGGCTACTTCTCCTGAATGTCTTCTTTGATGCGCATACCAAAGTGACGTCCGGCCTCATCAAGGCGGCAGAGTACCTTGTCGCCGGGCTTGAGCGTCACCACGCTTACGGGCGTACCATCGGGCGCGGTAAGGCGTATGGTTTCGGCGTTCTGCAAAAACACGGTGCCCGTCTTTTCGCCCACGCGGGCCTCAATGAGCAGCATGGGACGCACTTCCACCTTTACGCGACCAGCCACGGCCACGGCAGTATGGCCTTTGCTGTCCACCACGAGCATCTCGCTTCCGGCCCTGACCTCCGCCAGATAGGTGGTTTTGTCGCCGGGAAGGCGCACATAGGCGTGTACGGCGCCGGCATTGACGCGGAACGGGCGCGCCGCCACGTATTCGTTGTGTTCGGTTTCGGCATGGACAAGAAAGGTAAAGGCGCTGGAATTGCCCACCAGCATCCCCTGACCGCGACGCAGCATAGAAAGTGTGTCCACGCAAACGCGATGCCCCATTCCGGCAGGCTCAATGCGGGTAATGACGGCCTCCTGAAGCGCTTCACTCTCGCGGTTGAGCTTGCAGCGGGAAATAATCTCCTTGATTTCCGCAATGGCGGAAGGCAAAACCACAATGCTCTGAACGCCGCGCTGAAGGATGCCGGAGGCCAGAACGGCCTCTTCCAGTGTGCCGACTTCGGCGGCCACGTTGCTGCACTGGGCCAGCAGGTTTTCCACGGGAATGACTTCCCAGCCCCGGGCAAGAACCACCTGCTTTCCGGTCAGGAGCATATCGCGGATCTTTTCCTCATCGGCCTTGCACGTCATGCTCATGGCGGGCATATCCGCTTCGGCCAGAACGGGCGTACGGGAAAGTTCCGCAACGGAAGCCACGCGGTCGGCGGCAACAACAACACCGTCCACGCCCGACTCCAGCGCCAAGGTCACGTCGCCCTTGCTGAAGGGGATGCTCTTGAAATAAATCTTCATGATGGCTCCGGCTTAGCGATCTTCACCCACAATTTCCATGGCGTCGTCTACAGAGGCGTTGCCGTGAACCATGGCGTTCAGTGCCTTCATGAGCAGGACACGACGGGGGTGTTCAAACACGTTGCGGCCAATGGAAATGCCCGCGCCGCCGGCCTGCAAGGATTCGTAAACCATCTGGAGCAGTCTGCGGGTGGAATCAATGCGTTCGCCGCCGGCAATGAGTACGGGCGCGCAGCAGCATTCGGTAACGCGGCGGAAGCTTTCGGGGCTACCGGTGTAGGAAACTTTAACGATGTCCGCGCCAAGTTCCGCGCCCACGCGGGCGCACTGGGCCACCACATCCACGGCAAAACTATCGCGAATGAGTCCGCCGCGACCGTAGAGCATCATAAGCAGAGGCATACCCCAGCGGTTGCAGTCATCGGCAATGGTGCCGGCGGTGTGGAGCATTTCGCGTTCATTGACATCGCCAAGGTTCAAATGGATGGACACGCAGTCCGCGCCCAAGCGTATGGCTTCTTCCACCGTGCCGGTGAGTACCTTGGTGTTGCCCGCGGGGGAAAGTTCGGTGGAGGCCGTGATATGCATGATAAGCCCTAGGGAATTGTTGACGTCGGCGCAGCCGGAAGCGCGGATAAGCCCCTTGTGCATAAGAACGGCGTCGGCCCCGCCTTCAGCCATATCGTCCACGGCCTTGCGGATGTTCACCAGTCCGGAGGGCGCGCCGATGGTCATGCCATGATCCATGGGAACCACGATGGTTCGATGATCATTGGGGTTGAAGAGACGGGAGAGTCTTTTTTTGGTGCCAAGTTCCATAACGCATTCCTTTTGTGCTGAAGGTGATGATCCGCAACTGCCGGCAGGTATAAAAAAGGCCGCCGGCTTTTTCCGCCTGCGGCCCGAGGATTGCAAACAACGTTCGTCAGCAGTGCTTCCGGCCGCAGAACCCCGTAAAGTAAAAAAAGAAGAAAGCGGAAACGCCTGAGCGTTCGGCTTTGTGAGCGGAGTTAAGGCCGGGAAGGGGAGTTTGCATGACGAATCCTTATACCTTGAAAAGATTTGTATCCCATGCCAAAGA
>CAZWBH010000033.1:0-21517 GCA_964632155.1 uncultured Mailhella sp. | reverse complement strand
AGGTTCTGCCAACCAGAACCAGAAGCTGATTGAAGACTGCGGTGCCGATCTGACCGCCATTGCCGGTCAGAAAGCCGTGATTACACGCGCCAGGAAGTCCATTGCCGCGTTCAAGTTGCGCGAGGGTATGCCCATTGGCGTGCGCGTTACCCTGCGCAAGGACGCGATGTGGGATTTCCTGGACAAACTCATGAACTTTGCCATGCCCCGCGTCCGCGACTTCCGCGGTATCCCTGATCGCGGCTTTGATGGCCGTGGCAATTTTACCCTCGGCATCAAGGAACACACCATCTTCCCCGAAATGGAATCCGATCGTGTGGAAAGCCCCGTGGGTATGAATATCACCATCGTGACTTCCGCAACCACGGACAAGGAAAGCAAACTGATGCTCGAAGCGCTCGGTATGCCTTTCCGCAAATAAGGAGTGAGCCATGGCTCGTACTGCCCTCAAAGTAAAAGCCGGCCGCAAGCCCAAGTTTGCCGTTCGCGCGTACAATCGTTGCCCGGTGTGCGGTCGTCCCCATGCATTCATGCGTCAGTTCGGCCTGTGCCGTATCTGCTTCCGCAAAAAGGCGCTGAACGGCGAGTTGCCTGGCGTCCGCAAATCCAGCTGGTAATCCCGGCTCAGTTTCAGGAGTTTAAACCATGTTGACCGATCCCATTGCCGATATGCTCACGCGTATCCGCAACGCACACCTGGCCCTCCACAAGGAAGTGAGTGTGCCGCGCTCGAAGATGAAGGAAGCCATGGCGTCCATCCTCAAGCAGGAAGGCTATGTGGAAGATGTGAGCGTTGATGAACGCACCATCACCATTGCGCTGAAGTATGTGAAGGGGCACCCCGCCATCACGGGTCTCAAACGTATCAGCAAGCCCGGTCGCCGCGTCTATGTGGGGGCGCAGGAAATCCCCCGTGTCCAGAATGGCCTCGGCATCTGCATCCTGTCCACATCGCGCGGCGTTCTGGACGGTATGAGCGCCCAGGCGGACAAGGCGGGCGGCGAACTTCTTTGTGAAGTCTGGTGATCGCGGTTTATCCAAGCCGTTCGACCTTCAGCCAAGGTAGAAAACTATGTCGAGAATAGGAAAAAAACCCATTGAAGTTCCCACAGGCGTGGAAGTAAAACTGGGTGAAGACACGATCGAAGTAAAAGGACCCAAGGGGATATTGCGAACCCCGCGTTGTGGGCTTTTGAATTATGAACTTGCGGACGGACACCTGACCCTCACCCGCAAGGACGAGACCAATGAAAGCAACGCTCAGCACGGTCTGCGTCGCACACTGGTCGCCAACTGTGTGGAAGGTGTGAGCAAAGGGTTCTCCAAAACCCTGGAAGTCATCGGCGTGGGCTTTAAAGTTGCCGTCAAGGGCAATCTCGTGGATCTCTCCGTCGGCTATTCCCACCCCGTACTCATTGAACTCCCCAAGGGTCTGGAAGCCAAGGTGGACGGAGCCAAACTCACTATCTCCGGCATTGACAAGGAGCTGGTGGGCGAATTTGCCGCGCGCATCCGCAGAGTGCGTATGCCTGAACCCTACAAGGGCAAGGGTATCAAGTATGAAAACGAAATCATCCGCCGCAAGGCCGGCAAGTCCGGCGGTAAGGGCAAGTAGAGGTAACGGCCATGATTCTTTCCAAGAATGAGAGCCGGAAGCGCCGCAAGGTGCATATCCGGAAAAAAATTTCCGGCACGGTTGAAAGACCCCGTCTGGTCGTGTATCGCTCCAATCTGCACATCTACGCCCAGGTAGTGGACGATACTACCGGCGCCACGCTTGTTGCCGCCTCTACTCTGACTTTGTCCAGGAAAGGCGAGAAGGTCTCCTGCAATAAGGCCGGTGCGGAAAGCGTGGGCAAGGAAATTGCCCGACTGGCCCTGGAGAAGGATATCCGCAAGGTTGTCTTTGATCGTAACGGCTATCTGTATCATGGTCGCGTCAAGGCCGTTGCCGAAGGCGCCCGTGAAGGCGGCCTTGAATTCTAGTGTCCCACGCAAACAAGAGCAGGATTGATATGGAACAGCAGCAAACGCAGCAGGATTCCGGTTTCATTGAAAAGATCGTCAGTCTGAACCGCGTTGCCAAGGTTGTGAAGGGCGGTCGTCGCTTCAGCTTCAGCGCCCTCATGGTTGTTGGTGATGGCAAGGGCAATGTGGGCTACGGCCTGGGCAAGGCCCAAGAAGTACCCGAAGCTTTGCGCAAGGCCACGGAACGCGCCCATAAGTCCATGATTCAGATCCCCCTCGTGGAAGGCACTTTGCCTTATGAAGTGCTTGGTCGTTTTGGCGCCGGTCGCGTTCTTCTGAAGCCTGCTTCCCGCGGTACCGGCATCATTGCCGGCGGTGCGGTGCGCGCGGTAATGGAAGCCGCTGGAGTCACCGATGTGCTTGCCAAGGCTATCGGTACCAACAACCCGCACAATGTACTTCGTGCCACTGTGGATGGTTTGACTTCCCTGCGCAGCGCCGAGGCCGTTTCCGAAGTGCGCGGCAAGAAACTGGAAGCCCCCCGCAAGTAGGGTACAAGGTGTATTACCATGTCTGAAATCAAGGTAAAGCTCGTCAAAAGCCGTATCGGCACGACTCCGTATCAGAAAAAGGTTCTGAACGCCATGGGTCTGCGCCGCCGTGAGATGGTAAAAACCCTTAAGGATAACGCCGCTACCCGCGGCATGATCGCCAGAGTTTTCCACCTGGTTGAGGTCATTGCATAATGAGACTGAACGATCTGTATCCTTTTCCTGAGGAACGCAAGAGCCGCAAGCGCGTCGGTCGCGGCGCCGGTTCCGGCCTTGGCGGCACATCCGGCAAGGGTCACAAGGGGCAGAACGCCCGTTCCGGAGGCGGCGTTCGCCCGGGCTTCGAGGGCGGCCAGATGCCCCTTCAACGCCGTCTGCCCAAGCGCGGTTTCAAGAATTTTCTCTTCAAGGTCGCCTATGATGTCATAAACCTTGACCGCCTCCTGGATGCCTTTCCTGAACAGAAGGAGATCACGCTTGAAGACATCTATGCCCGCGGCCTTGCCAAGAATACTTTTGTCAAGATTCTGGGCAAGGGCGAAGTGTCCCGCCCCGTCTGCATTGAAGCCTTTCGCTTTAGCCAGTCTGCCAAGGAGAAAATCCTGGCCGCAGGCGGTGAAGTGACGGAATTTCTGGCCGACGCAGAACCCGTTGCCGCCGAGGAATAAACAGTGGCTGCCGGCATGGACAAAATGGCGGTAAGCCCCGAGTTGCGCATCAAGCTGGCGTGGACGTTCTTTATCCTGTGTATGTACAGGGTTGGGGTTCATGTTCCGGTGCCGGGCATTGATGTGAGCGCGCTCTCGCACTTTTTCGCCAGTATGCAGGGATCGGTCTTCGCATTGCTGGATATGTTCTCCGGCGGCGGCCTCCGGAATGTCTCCGTGTTCGCCTTGGGCATCATGCCTTACATCTCGGCTTCCATCATATTGCAACTCATGCAGGTGGTCAGCCCTGATATCAAACGCATGGCCAAGGAGGAAGGGCAGGCCGGAAGACGCAAGATCACGCAGTACACGCGGTATCTCACCGTACTTATCACCCTCATTCAGGGCTTCGGCATCGCCGCGCTCCTTGAGGGCATGGTCAGCCCCGAGAACGCTCCCGTTGTTCTTCATCCCGGCTGGGAGTTTCGCCTGGTGACCATAGTCACCCTCACGGCGGGAACCATCCTGATCATGTGGCTGGGTGAGCAGATCACCGCAAAGGGCATAGGAAACGGCATCTCCCTCATCATCTTCTCTGGTATTGTTGTGGGTATTCCGGGCGCTTTAGTGCGTTCCTATCAACTCATTAAGGCCGGAGACATCAATGTGGTGTTTGCCATCCTCATTCTCGTCATGATGCTTGCCGTTACCGTGGGTATTGTCTTTGTGGAACGCGCGCAGCGAAGGATTCCCATCCAGTACGCCAAGCGCCAAATCGGCAGAAAGATGTATGGCGGCCAGACCACGCACCTGCCGTTGCGCATCAACACCGCGGGCGTTATTCCGCCCATCTTTGCCCAAAGTCTTCTGCTTTTCCCGGCAACGGTGGCGGGATTTTCCACGGCGGTATGGTTGCAACGTGTGGTCTCCTGGTTCCAGCCCACGTCCATCGTGTATAACATCATCTTTGTTGCTCTCATTTTCTTTTTCTGCTTCTTCTATACCGCGATCATCTTTGACCCCAAGGACATCGCCGAGAATCTGAAGAAAGCGGGGGGCTTTGTCCCTGGGATCCGTCCTGGCGACAAGACACGGGAATACATTGATGGCGTACTCACCCGTCTGACCTTTTGGGGCGGCATCTACATTTCCATTATCTCCGTGTTGCCCATGCTCCTCATTGCCCAGTTCAATGTGCCTTTCTACTTCGGCGGCACCAGCCTGCTCATCCTCGTAGGCGTGGCTATTGATTTCATGGGCCAGGTTGAATCCCACATGATTTCTCAGCAGTACGAAGGTCTTATTGGTAAGAGCAGGAGATAGAAGGCCATCATGAAAAAGTTTCGGGGCGTTTATATTAAGAATGAGCATGAGATCGAACTCATGCGTGTGGCCAACGGTATGACGGCCGTCATTCTTGACGAACTGGTGGCGAACGTGCGCCCCGGCGTTTCCACCCTGTTTTTTGACGAGCTTGCGCGAAAGATGTGCGGTGAAATGGGCGTGAAGCCCAACTTTCTCAACTACTGCGGCTATCCTTTCGCTGTCTGTTGCTCGGTAAACGAAACCCTGATACACGGCATTCCCTCCAAAGACATTATCTTGAAGGAAGGTGATATCATCAGTTTTGACATGGGCGTGGAATATCAGGGTTTCAACGGGGATTCAGCACGCACCGTCTATTGCGGCGAAGTGTCTGAGAAAGCCAGACATCTTTCCGAAGTCACCAAACACTGCCTGGAACTCGGCATAGCGGAGGCGCACCCCGGAAACAACCTGTTTGCGATTTCGGCGGCGGTGCAACGTTACGCCGAAGCGGAAGGGTTCCATGTTGTCCGCGATTTTGTGGGGCATGGTATTGGCGCCAGCCTCCATGAAAAGCCGGAAGTTCCGAATTTCGTACCACGCGGCGGTATGGAAAACGACGTTCCGGGCGGTGTTCCGCTGAAACCTGGAATGGTTTTGGCCATTGAACCCATGTTGGCAATCGGCACCCATGAAGTGGAAATTATGCCCGACGGCTGGACGACGAAGACCAAGGATCGCGACCTCTCAGCCCACTGGGAACATACAGTAGCGATACATTCCCATGGCCCTGAAATTCTCAGCGTGCCAGGCAACTATCGGAAGTGATTTCCGCATCGTGCATTCCTGCACTTGACAGGATAACAATAAACAGATAAGAACAACAGTTCAGGCGAATCTTTACCCTGATCGTGATTTGAAGGTACTTAGCGGAGTGAGTAATGAAAGTCAGGCCGTCCGTCAAAAAAATCTGCCCCAAGTGCAAGGTAATCCGGCGCAAAGGCGTTTTGAGAGTAATCTGCGAAAACCCCCGGCACAAGCAACGCCAGGGCTGATCTTGCAGGAGTCCTAACGTGGCCAGAATTGCAGGCATTGAACTGCCCCGTGGTAAAAGAGCGGATATCGCCCTTACCTATATTTATGGCATCGGCAGGGCTAGCGCCCTTAAGATACTCGCCGCCTCCGGCATCGACTGGACGCGCAATATTGACGATCTGAGCGCCGATGAAGTGAACGAAGTCCGTAAGGAAATTGAAACAAACCACAAGGTTGAGGGTGATCTCCGTCGTGATGTGGCTTCGAGCATCAAGCGTCTTATGGATATTGGCTGCTACCGTGGTCTGCGACACCGCCGTGGTCTGCCCGTTCATGGTCAGCGCACGCACACCAACGCCCGTACCCGTAAGGGTCCGCGTCGCGGCACTGTGGGCAAAAAGAAGTAAAAAAGCTGTTTAACCGCAGCCTGCTTCGGCTGATCGACCCTAGCTCCAAGGAAGTGCAAGATGGCAAGAGCCAAACGTGCAATCAAGAAAAAGGATAAGAAGAACGTCCCGCTGGGCATCGCCCACATTGCGGCTTCTTTCAATAATACTATCATCACCTTTACCGACACCCGCGGCAACACTGTGAGCTGGTCTTCCGCAGGGCAGAGTGGCTTCAAGGGGTCACGGAAGTCAACGCCGTTTGCTGCACAGGTGGCCACGGAAAACGCTGCTCGTCGTGCTCAGGACAACGGTATGCGTACTGTGGGCGTGTATGTGAAAGGGCCTGGCGCAGGCCGTGAATCCGCTCTGCGCGCCATCAACGCTGCAGGGTTTAAAGTCGCGTTTATCCGCGATGTCACGCCTATTCCTCATAACGGTTGCCGTCCTCCCAAGCGGCGCCGCGTCTAACGCATGAAGGCAAGGAGAACTAGCCTTGGCAAAATATAATGACGCCAAATGCCGTCTTTGTCGACGTGAAGGTACAAAACTGTTTTTGAAGGGCGACCGTTGTTTCACAGACAAGTGCGCTCAGGATCGACGTCCCTATGCCCCCGGTCAGCATGGTCGTGCGCGTAAGAAACTCAGTGACTACGCTCTCCAGCTTCGTGAGAAAATGAAGGTTCGTCGCATATACGGCGTGCTTGAGAAGCAGTTCCGTGGTTATTTTGAGGAAGCGGACATGTCCAAGGGTGTGACGGGCGCCAACCTGCTCGTCATTCTGGAACGGCGCCTTGATAACACGGTTTACCGTATGGGCTTTGCCAATTCGCGTAGCCAGGCGCGCCAGATGGTGCGGCATGGCATCTTTACCCTTAACGGTCGTAAGGTAAACATCCCTTCCCTACAAGTTCGTGTGGGAGACGAAATCGCTATCCCTGAAAAGCATCGCGGTATCCCTGTGATCGTTGCCGCGCAGGATGCTCTCGCCCGACGCGGATGCCCTGCCTGGGTGGAAGTGGATGCTCTCGAATTTAAGGGTGTCGTCAAGGCGCTCCCCCAGCGCGACGATATACAGACTCCCATTGAAGAATCTCTCATCGTCGAACTTTACTCGAAATAAGCAGGAAGTCCCATGCCCAACAAACAAGCCAGTAGTCCAGGCGACCTTAGAGAGGGTCTTATCACCGAGTTTGTCGAACCACGAGCCAACAGACTCATCAATTCCCGTAACTGGGCGGTGCTTGTCAAACCGAAACAAATCGTTCGTGAAAACGACCCTGACGATACCATGTACGGGAAGTTCGTGTGTGAACCTCTCGAACGCGGTTATGGTACCACTATTGGCAACGCGTTGCGCAGAGTGCTTTTGGCGTCCCTTCAGGGCGCAGCGTTTGTGTCCGTCAAAATTGAGGGCGTACAGCATGAGTTCACAACCATCCATGGCGTGCTTGAAGATGTGACGGATATTATCCTGAACATCAAGCAGGTTCGCCTTGCGATGGATACGGATGTTCCCCAGACCATCACCCTGAGTGCAAACGCCAAGGGTGAAGTGACCGCAGACGATATACAGGGCAATCAGCACGTTCGTGTGCTTAACCCCGAACTGCATATCGCTACGCTCACCGAAGACGTGGATTTCAATCTTGAATTGGAAGTACGCATGGGCAAAGGCTATGTCCCTGCCGATATGCACGAGGGCCTTGCCGATGAAATCGGCATCATCAAGCTTGATTCCAGCTTCTCTCCTGTGCGTAAGGTCGCCTATACCGTCGAGGCGGCGCGTGTCGGCCAAATGACCAACTATGACAAGCTCATCCTTGAAGTCTGGACGGACGGATCCGTTACTCCCGAGGACGCTATCGCCTACAGTGCCAAAATCATCAAGGATCAGATTTCCGTGTTCATTAACTTCGATGAACACATATCCGACGAGAGCGGACTCGGCGTCAGTGACAACGGGGAATGCAACGAGAATCTCTTCAAGAGTATCGATGATCTTGAGCTTTCCGTGCGGGCCACCAACTGCCTCCGCAGCGCCAATATTTCATTGGTGGGCGAGCTGGTGCAACGTTCCGAAAACGAAATGCTCAAAACCAAGAACTTCGGCAAGAAGTCCCTGGACGAAATTAAGAAGGTTCTTCTGGATATGGGTCTTGATTTCGGCATAAAGATCGATTCGTTCGACAAGAAATACCAGGAATGGAAGAGGAAGCAGCACCATGAGGCATAGCAACTCTGGAAAAAAATTGAGCAGAAATCCTTCTCACCGCAAGGCTCTGCTTCGCAATATGTCCAAGGCCTTGCTAACGCATGGCCGTATTCGTACCACGGAGATCAAGGCCAAGGAGTTGCGCGGCGTGGTCGAAGCCCTCATTACCTTGGCGCGTCGCAACGATCTTGCGGCCCGTCGCCAGGCTTACCGCGATCTTGGCAGTCATCAGCTCGTTAAGAAACTCTTTGACGAAATCGCCCCGCGTTTTATCGGCATACCCGGGGGCTTCACCCGCGTGGTTAAGCTCGCTCTGCCGCGCCGCGGCGACTGCGCCCCTATGGCCATTATTGAGTTCACCAAGCAGGAAGCGGAAAAACCTGCTGAAGCGACCCAGGCCTGAGTGTTCCGATTTATGTCTCTATGGGGGAACCACATCTTTTCGTGGCTCCCCCTTTTCCTTTTCCCTAGAACCCCGCCGCTCAAAAGCGCCCTTGAGTTTTGCAGGTAGCCGATATGCTGAACGTTCTTTGTTCCTTGCTTCTGAGCATCTTGTTATTCCTGACTTCCGCCCCTGCCTGGGCGATCGATGAGGGTGCGTCTTCCGTTCCGGTGCCTGCCGAGTCCGCCGAAGCAAGTTCTTTCTGCCCCGACACCGCCTATCTGAAAGACCGCGCTCTCCTGGATAAATTGCAAAAAGATACCTTCCTCTATATGTGGGAACATACCTTCGCTGAATCTGGTCTGGCCTATGAGGACAGCCGCAACAACAAGAACGGGCAGGCCACTATCGGCGGTACGGGCTTTGGCGTGGCCGCCATGGTTGTGGCCGTGGAGCGCGGCTGGGTAGAACGCGAGGCCGCAGTGGAACGCCTGCTCACCGTGGTGGCCTTTTTGAGGGACAAGACGGATCGCATGAACTTGCACGGCGCTTTTCCGCACTGGCTGGATGGTCGCACGGGAAAAACCGTTTCCTTCAGCGAAAACGACAACGGGGCAGATCTTGTGGAAACGGCCTTTCTCATGCAGGGCCTGCTCATCGCTCGCGCCTATTTTGACGACGATATCGAAACTGAGCAGAAACTCAGGCGCGATATTACGGAGCTGTGGGGAGACGTAGACTGGCATTGGTTCACCAAGGCCGAAAACAACGGCCTGTTCTGGCATTGGAGCAAGGATCACGGCTTTGGCATGGGCATGAAAATTTCGGGCTTCAACGAGGCCATGGTGGCCTACGTTCTGGCGCTTGGCTCGCCCACGCATCCCATCTCCCGCGAGGCGGCGAAATTCTGGTATTCAACGCCGGAATACTCCCCCAAGACGGGCAATGGCTATACCATTGAGGCCGCCAACGATTACGCCGGTTGCATGTTCCTTTCCCACTATTCCTTCATCGGCCTGGATCCCAGGCGCATGGCCGACTCCTACGTGCGTCGCGGCTATATGGTGCGCAACACTACGCATGCTCTTATGAACCGTGCCTACTGCCTGGAATCCGCCCCTGCAGAACATCAGTTCAGCGAAGGCTTCTGGGGCCTGACCTCCTGCGATATCAAAGGCGGCTACCGCTACCAGTCGGCCTACAACGAAGTAGGTACTGTGGCACCCACGGCGGCACTGGCGTCTATGCCCTATACGCCGGAATACTCCATGCGTGTGCTTTGGAACCTCTGGGATAATTACAAGGAAGAGATGTGGGGCAAATACGGGCCGTACGACGCCTTCAGCCTCAAGGACGCCTGGTTTGACAACAGCTACCTGGCCATTGATCAGCTCCCCATTGTCTGCATGGTGGAAAATTATCGTAGCGGACTTTTGTGGACGCTCTTCATGAACATCCCCGAAGTACAGCAGGGGCTTGACCGCATGGAAGTGCGCGAACTCCCCGCCGCCGACGGTTTTTCCCAGCAGGTGATCCCCCTGCGGCGAACGGAATCCGGCTATGAGTCGGACGCCCTGGATCTGCGCCGCCACCCTGATACCGGCCTTTATACCGTGCCTTACAGTAGCACCGAGCCGCGGGTGATTTTTTTCTCCATCACCGACGCCGCGGGTAAGGTGGTAAAGCGTTTTACCCGGGAAGCCCGTCGGGGAGAGAACGTGCTGGAATTTGACCAGTTCGCCCCGGTGACAGACGAGGTCTTTACCTTGCGCATGCATTCAGGCGGCGTTTCCGATTCTCTACCCCTTCGTTTCCACTAAAAAGAGGCATTAAAAACGCCTGCTTTTCTGGTTCGCTGACTTTATTTTTAAAAACGCGCATTGCATCAGGGTATGCCTATAGAACAAAAGGCGAAAGGTCGGTCTTTCCTTGACGCTTCATAGTTCCTTGCAGGTCTTTCCCGCAAGGCAACGCTTCATGATACTGCGACTTCAAAATCACGCAAAACTTCCAGGAGCATACGCATGGCCTCTCTGGCCGCCTGCTCACGTACAGCGTCACGGTCTCCCGGGAAGCGCTTTTTCCTCGCCAAGGTCTTTCCTCTGAGTTCCACAGCTATCCATACCGTGCCCACGGGCTTTTCCGGACTGCCCCCGCCAGGTCCGGCCACGCCGCTTGTAGCCATGGCCGCGTCTGCCCCTGTCACGCGGCAGGCGCCTGTAGCCATGGCGCGAACCACCGGATCGCTCACCGCCCCAAAGGAAGCCAGATCTTTGGCAGAGACGCCGAGTACCTGTTCCTTCACACGATTTGCATAGGAAATTACCCCGCCGAGATACCAGTCGGAAGATCCGGGTATGGCAGTGAGCATCGCGCCGATGAGTCCGCCGGTACAGGATTCCGCCGTGGCGCAGAACAGCCCCCTGGCGCGAAGCTCTTTTGCCAGATCCAGAACAAGGGCGTCGTTTTCGTCAAGCATTTTTACCCCCGCAGAGCCAATGTTTATTAAAATGGCACAAGATTCCAACGCTATGTAAAAAGAGTACCTGCTCTTCGGCAAAAGTAAATATCCCGCCAGCGTTCCGCGTTTTCTGCCAGTTGCATAGACGGCGATATCGGGGTATCTTAAAAAACATGGAAGGCTTTTTGCTGCGGCGGAAGCATTTCCTAAAAAACACATTGAGGCAAGGCATGGAATACAACGCATCTTCCCTTTCTCCACGGCAAAAAGAGGGGCTGGAGAAGGAATGGCTTCTGACCAACCGCTATGGCGATTACGCCTCCGGAACCGTACTCTCCTGTAATACCCGCCGCTACCATGGCCTTCTTGCCGTGCAGACCGCCGCCGGTCGCCGTATGCTCCTCTCTACGCTTGAGGATGCCCTGCTGCTTGGTGGTGCTACCTTTCCACTCTCTGTGCGTGTACACCCGGGAAGGCTCTGGCCCGAAGGCTGGAAGGCGCTGGAGCGCACCGCGGTGAATCACGAAGCCGTGACTTTTTTCTACCGCTTTCCGGGCAACGCCCGCCTGAAAAAAAGCCTTGTCTTTGCCGGGCGCCGCATCCGCATCACGTACGAGCTTGAGGGCACAAAGGAAGCCATGCTTGAGGTCAGACCCCTTGCGAACGTGCGCAATATCGACTATCTGCACCCTGCGGAACCCGCTAGAACCGCCTGCGTGAAGGCGCTGGACATGGGTTTCTCCTACCGCCCCGATCCGACCATGCCCGGCCTTTGCCTAACCGCGTGTCGCGGCGAAGCCTCCTTCCACCTCGCGCCCGACTGGTATTACCGCGTCCTCTACCCTGTGGAAGAGGCCCGCGGCTATGACTGGAGCGAAGACCTCTTCATGCCCGGTGTGTTTCAGGCCCGGCTTAGCCCCGCCTGCTCCACGGTTTTTGAAGCCTGGGCAGAACCAGCTCCGGAGTGCGACCTGCCGCCCCTTGAGCCGCTTTTGTACGGCGATCCTCTGCTGGACAGCCTCCGCCGGGAGGCCGATCGCTTTCTTGTGCGCGTGGAGGGCGAACCCATGGTTCCGGCAGGCTATCACTGGTTTGGACCCTGGGGGCGCGACACGCTCATTTCCCTGCCAGGCCTGACCTTTGTTCCCGGGCGTCTCCGTGAAGCGGAGGCCGTGCTTGGGCAAATCTGCGCCTCGGCCAAGCGCGGACTCATCCCCAACCTTCTTGGCCCGGGCAACGCCGGCGAATCCTTCAACGCCGCGGACGCCTCCCTGTGGTTTATGCACGCCGTACACCAGCTGTACTTAGCCTGCCCGAAGGAACGCGCCTTTATCGCTTCCCGTTGCTGGCCCGTGATGAAAGAAATCCTTCATTTCTTCCACGAAGGCGCCATGCCCGACGCGGAAGGCAATCTTCTGGTCAAGACCGACGCCAGCGGCCTGCTCTACACGGGCAACGAACACACGCAGCTCACCTGGATGGACGCCATGGCCGACGGCAAGCCGGTCACGCCCCGCCACAGTTGTGCTGTTGAGTTGAACGCCCTGTGGTTTGACGCGCTCTCCTTTGCCCTGGAACTGGGTACGAAACTTGGCGACGTTCCCCCGACCGTACGCCTCTTGCCCACACTGCGTCAGGCCTTCCGCCGCGTCTTCATCCCCGAGCCGGAGCTTGCGCCGCTTATGCGCGGCGGACTCTTCGACACCTGGAACCCCTATGGATCCCGCGACATGAGTATACGCCCGAACCAGATTTTTGCCGTGTCCGTGCCGTATTCTCCCCTGAAAAAGAAGGAACGGGCCTCTGTGGTGCGCTGTGTGCGCGAATGTCTGCTCACCCCCTTCGGTCTGCGTACCCTCGCACCTTCCGACCCGGCCTACAGACCACGTTGTCAGGGGAATCAGCGTGAACGCGACCTGGCCTACCATCAAGGTACGGTCTGGCCGTGGCTCCTGGGCGCGTATACCGACGCACTGCTCAAGACCTACGCTTCCGACGGCACGGCCTTTGAGCTTCTTCATACTTTGACGCCGCTCTTCACCAGGCATCTGAACGAAGCCGGGATGGGGAGCCTTTCTGAAATCTTCGATGCGGATCCGCCGTATGCCCCCGGAGGCTGCATCGCCCAAGCCTGGAGTACCGCCGAGGCTCTGCGCCTTTTGCTAACGGTGAAAAAACACCGCCCGCGGGCATGGACGCGCTGGCGACAGGCTTTAACTCCCAAGAATAAAGGGTTCGACACCAGGGGCAGCAAGGAGTGGATATGCGAGTCCTGATGTTCGGCTGGGAGTATCCTCCTGCCATCAGCGGCGGTCTGGGCACAGCCTGCTACGGTATCAGTACCGGCCTCGTGACCCGAGGCACGGATTTGGTTTTCATTCTGCCCCGACTGGACGGCAGGGAGCCTGCCGGGGGCGCCAATCTGCGCTCAGCTTCGGGCACGATGGTCTCCCCTGCGGTGAAAAAGGCCGTTGCCGCCGCGCACAGCCACATTGACGCCAGGCTGAGCATTCGTCCTGTCTCCTCGCCCCTCATGCCCTATGGGAGCCAGGGTTTCAACGATCTTCTTTCCCGTCCCGCCGGAACCCTGAGGGCGAGCGAAGCCGGGGGAACTGGCGAAGTCAGCTATCTTCACGGTGGCTATCACGATGATCTCATGGAAGAGATCTATCGCTATGCCGACGCGGCCTCGGCCATTGCTGTAGAAGAACACGAGAGGCGCCCGGCCGACCTCATACACGCCCACGACTGGATGACCTATCCCGCCGCCATAGCCGCCAGCGAACTCACCGGTCTGCCCTTTGTGGCGCACCTGCACGCCACGGAATACGACCGTTGCGGGGAAAACGGCTACGACAAAATCTACGCCATTGAGCGAAACGGTCTCCAGGCCGCCGACCATGTCATTGCAGTGAGCGAACGCACACGGCAAATGGCCATAACGCGCTACGGCGTGAATCCGGAAAAAATTTCCGTGGTATATAACGGCGTCTCTCCCTTGGCCAACAAGCCCATCTCCAGCGTGCCTCCGCTTATGCGCAACGAAAAACGCGTACTCTTCATGGGGCGCATCACCTGGCAGAAGGGACCCGGCTTCTTTGTGGACGCCGCACGCATCGTCCTCAAGGAAATGCCCAACGTGCGCTTTGTCATGGCCGGTAGCGGCGATATGCTCAAGGCCATGATTGAACGCGCCGCCGCCCTGCGCATAGGCTCCCGCTTCCACTTCACGGGTTTCCTCCGCGGAGAGGAAATCCAGCATATGTACGCCATATCTTCGCTCTACGTCATGCCCAGCGTCTCCGAACCTTTCGGCATCACGCCGCTGGAAGCCCTGCAGTGCGGCATCCCCATCCTGCTCTCCAAGCAGAGCGGTTGTGCGGAGGTACTCCCCGGCGCACATTCCATGGATTACTGGGATGTTCAGGGCATGGCCGACCACATCATGGAACTTTTGCGCAACCCCGCCGAGGCCGCCCGTAGCCTGAAGCTCTGCCAGGAAGAGTTTAAACAGCTCACCTGGGAACGCGCCGTTGACGGTATCCTGAACGTTTATGCTCATGTTTGACCTTCCCGGAGTTGGATATGCCTTCCATTTGCTTTTATTTTGAAGTCCATCAGCCCTTCCGGCTACAGCGTTTCAGTTTTCTCGACATCGGTTCAGGGCGTGGCTACAACGACGTCGAACAGGATCGTGCCGTCATGGAAAAGGTGGCGCAGAAGTGCTACCGCCCTATGAACGCCCTGCTTCTGGAACTTATCCGCGCCTTTGAGGGCCGCTTTAGAGTGACCTTCTCCCTCACGGGCACGGTCATAGATCAGTTCAGCCTCTACGCGCCCGATGTTTTGGAGAGTTTTCAGGAACTCGCCCGCACTGGTTGCGTGGAATTTTTGGATGAAACGGACACGCACTGCCTTGCCGCTCTCTTCTCTGAAGCGGAATTCCGCGAGCAGGTCTCCCGGCATCGCCGCCGTATGGAAAAACTTTTCGGGCAAACGCCCAAGGCCTTCCGCAACACGGAATTGATCTACAGCGATGCCATCGCGCGCCTGGTGGAAGATATGGGCTACAGCACCCTGCTCACGGAGGGCGCAGACCATATTCTGCACGAGCGTAGCCCCAGGCACGTCTATTCTCCCGCGGGTTGTCAGAAACTTCGCCTGCTTCTCAAGAGTTACTCGCTTTCCGACGATATAGCCTTCCGCTTCTCCAACCGAAGCTGGTCGGCCTGGCCCCTCAATGCGGATACCTATGCCGAATGGCTGGGCCGCCTTCAGGGCAACGGCGATATTGTCGGTTTGTTCATGGACTACGAAACCTTTGGCGAACATCAGTGGGCGGATACCGGCATTTTTGAGTTCATGCGCGTCTTGCCGGGCAAAATTTTGGCCATGCCGGATTTTGACTTCCTCACTGTTTCGGAAGCGGCGGAACGCTACGCGGCTCACGACGTCATCAATGTGCCAAAACCCATATCCTGGGCCGATGCCGAACGCGACCTTTCCGCCTGGATGGGCAACGACATGCAGAAAGACGCCCTCGAAACCCTTTACGCCTGCCGTTCTCTTGTCACGGCGCTTGGCGACCCCATTTTTTCGCGTACTTGGCGCCGCCTCCAGACTTCTGACCACTTTTACTACATGAGTACCAAGTGCGCCTCGGACGGCGACGTACACCAGTACTTTACCCCCTACGGTAGTCCCTACGAAGCGTACACCAATTTCATGAACGTCATCGCGGATTTCCGCCTCCGTCTGCAGTACACGTTGCGGATGCGGGCAGGGGATACGCGTAAAAACCCTCTTTCAGAAGGAATGTCTCTCTCGGAGCCGCTATGATTCAAAAAAAACTCCACCTCTTCGAAGTCAGCTGGGAAGTCTGCAACAAGGTGGGCGGCATCTATGAAGTTGTCGCCAGCAAGGCCCACCTTGCGGATCAGGCCTTCAAGGGCGCCTACATTCTCCTTGGGCCGGATACACGACACAACACCGAATTCACCGAAACAGACGAACCTTTCTGGGACGCCATCCGTTACCCACTCAAAGAGCAGGGCCTGCGTTGCCGCTTTGGCCGCTGGGAAATACCCGGACGACCGCGCGTTATCCTTGTGGACTTCAAGGGACGCCACGATTCCAATCTGCTCCTGCATCAACTCTGGGAACGCTTTGGCGTGGACTCGCTCTCCGGAGGGTGGGACTATATTGAACCCGTACTCTTCAGCTATACCTGCGGCGAAATCATCGCCATTATCCATCAGGTGCTTGCCGCCCGCGATAACAGTCACGGTGTGGCCCAGTTTCACGAATGGATGTGCGGTGCGGGCATTCTGGCGCTGAAGAAACTTGCGCCCTCCATGGGCACGGTGTTTACCACGCACGCCACGGTACTCGGTCGGGCCATGGCCGGATCCGGCGTGGACATCTATGCCAGAATGCAGGAAATTTCCCCCTCGCAGGAGGCCGATCGCTACAACGTCACCGCCAAATGTTCCATGGAAACCGTGAGCGCGAGAGAGGCCGACGTCTTCACCACCGTCAGCAACATCACCGCCGAAGAAGCGCGCCTCTTCCTTGGCCGCTCTCCGGATCTCGTTACAGACAACGGTCTTGATATTGACGCCATCCCCGATTACAGCCGCGAACGAGACGCGGCCCTCAAACGCCGCAGGGAGCTACTTGCCCCCGTCTCGCGCCTGCTTCGCCGGGAACAGCCCGAAAACACGCGCATCATCGTGATTTCCGGTCGTTACGAATACCACAACAAGGGCGTGGATCTCTTCCTTGACGCACTGGCCCGCGTTCAGCAGGAACTGCGCCATTCCCAGACGCATGTTCTGGCGCTCCTGCTCATGATGGGCGGACACACCGGACCCAACGAAGTGGCTATCAGTGGCAACCCGAACGCCGTTGCCGACCCGGAACGCCCTGGCGCTGGTTTCATCACCAGCCATCATGTCTACGATGTCGCCCACGACCCCATACTTACGGCCTGCCGCAATCTCGGCCTGGAAAACAAAGAGGACGATAACGTGCAGGTGGTCTTTGTACCCGCCCTCCTCGACGGACACGATGGCTTTTTCAACATCCCCTACTTCGATGTCCTCACGGGTTGCGATCTGGGTGTTTTCCCATCCTGGTACGAGCCATGGGGCTACACCCCCCACGAAAGTGCTGCCTACAGCGTGCCCACGCTCACCACGGATCTTTCCGGCTTCGGCCTGTGGGTGCGTAAATTGCAGGAGAGCATCGGCGTTCAGGAGGGCATTGGCGTGCTTCCGCGCAACCGTACTGCCTATGATACCGTTGTGAAAGCCCTGAGCCGCGTCATCATGACCTACGCAACCTGTTCTGACGAAGAACTCAACCGTCGCCGTATCAACGCCCGCGCGGCCGCTTCCCACGCCTCCTGGAACGATTTCTTCCCACTCTACGAAGAGGCCTACGCGAAGGCCGACGAAAGGGCGCATCAGCGCCGCCATGCGACGAGCGACGGGCAGAAGCTACTCACCCGATCCCTGGCGTTGAGGCCCTCGAGTATCCCCTTCCTGCGTCGACTGAACACAGTTTCCGAACTTCCGGAAGAACTTTCGCGTCTGCGCCAGCTTTCCCGAAACCTCTGGTGGTGCTGGCATCCCGAGGCTGAAGAGCTGTTCCAGTGCATCGATCCGGAACTTTGGGAAAAATCCGGGCACAACCCCGTAGTCTTGCTCGAAAAGGCCTCTCCCGCGCGGCTCCGCGAACTTGCCAAAGACGAAACCTACAGGAACAAACTGCACGAGATCATGGAAAACCTGGACGCCGCACTCGCCAAGCCCTGCGTGAATCGGGGCGAAGCCCTGTGCGAGGACAGGCCCATTGCCTATTTTTCCACAGAGTACGGCATACACGAGAGCCTGCCGCTCTATTCCGGCGGACTGGGCGTGCTTTCGGGCGATCACCTCAAATCCGCTAGCGACGAAAGACTCCCGCTCATCGGCGTAGGCCTTTTCTATCTCAACGGCTATTTCCATCAGCAACTTGACGCAAACGGCCATCAGATTCCGCTCTACCCCGAAAACTCAGCCTCCACTCTGCCACTCACGGCCATACGCGATGAAAAGGGCGATCCTCTGCTCATCCGTCTGCCGCTTGGAGATCGTACGCTTCATGCGCGGATATGGAAGATTCAGGTGGGCCGTGTTCCGCTCTACCTCCTGGACTCCAACGTTCCTCAAAACAGCGAGGAAGACCGCAACATCACGGCACGTCTCTATGAAGCCGACCGCGACGTGCGCCTGCGCCAGGAGATCCTTCTGGGCATGGGCGGCGTCAGGCTCCTGGCTGCCCTTGGCATCACGCCTGCGGTCTGGCACATGAACGAAGGGCATTCAGCCTTTCTCACCCTAGAACGCCTCCGCCAGCTCATGAAGGGCGACGATCTCTCCCTGGCGGAAGCCATGGTTCTTGTGCGCTGTTCCTGCGTGTTCACCACCCACACGCCCGTAGACGCTGGGAATGAGCGCTTCAACGTAAATCTCATGGGGCGCTACTTCCAAAGCTACGCCCAGAGCGTGGGCATGGACTGGCAGGACTTTCTCCGCCTCGGTCGTCAGGAGGGCGGTGACCCGAATATGTTCGACATGACCGTCCTTGCTCTGCGGCTTTCTTCTCAGGCCAACGGCGTGAGCGCCATGCACGGCGTGGTTTCCCGGCGTATGTGGCGCAATATCTGGAAGGGGCTTGACGAAACGGAAATCCCCATCGGCCATGTGACCAACGGCGTCCATGTCGCTTCCTATGCGGGCCAGGCCTTCCGCTCTCTGCTGGAACGTCACGTCGCGCCCGACTGGGATGATCTGCACCCCGAAGACCCGGCCTGGAACAGAGTGGACGCCATACCCGATACCGAATTCCTGGAAGCCCGGCGCATACAGAAACAAGTTCTCCTCGACGCCCTGCGCGTCCGCCTGCCCCAGTGTTCGGCCTATGCCAAACTTACGGAAGAACAACGCGAGGAATGGCTGTCGCGCCTCAATACAGATTCTCTTGTCATTGGCTTTGCCAGGCGCTTTGCCCCGTATAAGCGGGCCACCATGCTCTTTGGCGCCCCCGATCGCCTGGAACACATCCTTTCCGGCGAAAACCGTCCCGTGATCATCGTCATGGCAGGCAAGGCACATCCCGCCGACGGCAAGGGCATTGAGCTTATTGAAGAAGTTGTGCGCTGGAGCCTCGACCCGCGCTTTTTCGGCAAGATCTTCTTCGTGGAAGACTACAACCTTGAGCTTTCACACCTGCTTTCTCGCGGTTGCGACGTGTGGCTGAACACGCCCCGGCGCCCCTATGAGGCCAGCGGCACAAGCGGCGAGAAGGTTCCGGTGAACGGCGGCATCAACCTCAGCATCTCGGACGGCTGGTGGGTGGAAGGCGATGATGGCTCCAACGGTTGGACCATAGGCCCGAAAGCCGATCTCGACCTTTCTTCTGTGGAGCAGAACGATTATGCCGACGCCGAATCTCTCTACACTCTCCTCGAAGATAAGGTCATCCCGCTTTATTTCCAGCACGGTCAGGACGGCATACCCCACGCCTGGCTGGATATGGCGCGGCGTTCTCTGAAGACGCTCACGGCAAAGTACAGCTGCCGCCGTATGGTGCGCGATTACATGGATCAGCTCTACACTCCCACGGCGCGCCGCAGAGCGGTCATGGTCGCTGAAAAACAGGCCGGCGCCCGCCGCGTCTGCGCCTGGCTTCGCTCTCTGCCCGGGCGCTTCAACACGGTCTCCATACAATCCATTGATACCAAGGGACTGAACGAAGGAAACCTAGTGCGCGACAAACCCTTCACGGTGCAACTCAACCTCCTGCCAGGCGATATGCGTCGCGAGGAACTGCGCGTGCAGCTTTTCATTGGTCGCAGCGATGGCGCGCGCTTCCTGGGTCGCCCTGATGTTGTCGATTTTGAATGCGCAGGAGAGGAAGAAGGTCAGCTCATCTACACCGTCTCCTACACTACGCAGGAGAGCGGAACCATGGCCTATGGACTCCGCGTTATTCCGCACAGCGAAGATGTGGATACTCCGTTCTACCCCGGCCTCGTACTCTGGGTCTAAGTTTTGAAACGCTGGAGCCGTTTGGCAAAAAATCCTGTCGAACGGCTCCGGCACATTTTGAAAAAGGATAAGGCGAATGCCTTGAGGGCGACTTGACCATACTGTTTTTTTTACCAAAAGGTGTTCAAAATTGACCGTTGAAGGATTGAAAACAGTGTTTCCTCCACGATCGGCGCCCCGACAAGAAAATTTTGGAGATCGCGGCAGATGCCCCTCCAGCCCGCGCATTACTCCTTGCTTCCTCTTTTTGAATGCTGATCCGAAACGCAAAAAAAAGAGTTGACGCGCCGCAAAAAAACGGGCTAGAAAAACAGAGAAAGGATATACGATATGCAAAGTTTTTTCCGCCCCGGGTTCTTTATTTTTCCCGGTAGCTTTAGCTACTGGTACCTCTGCCCTGTGCCCGTCTGCGGAGCGTCCTTCTAATTTTTGGTATCATCACGCATTAAAAGCCGCAGGCAACTGGCCCGCGGCTTTTTTTAGTCGCAAAAGCCTGCAAGAGAGGTATGAACATGGAAGTCGGATCCCTCAGAAGATTCAATCGCATTATCAACCCCAAAACCGGGCGCGCTATTATTGTGCCCATGGATCACGGCATGTCCGACGGCGCACCCCGCGGCCTGCGCGACATGGCAAAGGCCGTTGCCGATATGGATGAAGGCGGGGCCGATGCCGTACTCCTGCATAAAGGACTCATACACAAGTCCAATTACGAAGCGCATATGCGCCTTGGCTTCATCATGCACATATCGGCCTCCACCAGTCTTTCCAGCCGCCCGAACAAAAAGATGCTTGTGGGCGATGTGGAGGAGGCCGTGCGCTTAGGGGCCGATGCCGTGTCCATACACGTCAATCTTGGCGATGAAGACGAAAGCTTCATGCTCTCCGATGCCGGAATGGTCGCCAAGCAGTGCAGTCTATGGGGAATGCCGCTGGTGATTATGGTTTACGCCCGAGGTCATAATGTGGACAGCTTCAGCCCCCGCAACATTGCCCACTGTGCCCGCGTGGGCGCGGAAGTGGGCGCGGATATCGTAAAAGTCCCCTACACCGGCAACGTGGAGAGCTTTGCCCGTGTAGTGGAAGATTGCGGTGTCCCCGTACTCATTGCCGGCGGGCCAAAACTTGATTCCACAAAAAAACTCCTCGAAATGGTTCACGGCTCGTTGCAGGCGGGTGGTGCGGGTCTTTCCATGGGTCGCAACGTCTTCGAACACCCCCGCCGCGTGGAACTCCTCAAGGCACTGCGCGCCATGGTGCATCAAAGTGTCAGCGTGGAAGAAGCTCTGCGCATGCTGGGAGAACACTAAGTCTCCGCACGCAAAAAAGCCTCCCCGTAAACGAAAGACGCGGCGATTTTTTTGTTGACAGCTTTCTTTGGCATGGGATACAAATCTTTTCAAGGTATAAGGATTCGTCATGCAAACTTCCCTTCCCGGCCTTAACTCCGCTCACAAAGCCGAACGCTCAGG
>CAZWBH010000032.1:0-22322 GCA_964632155.1 uncultured Mailhella sp. | reverse complement strand
GTCAAGTTTGGTAGGCTTTTTGTGTTGCAGATTGATCAGGTAATCAACAAGGGGTATGGCGGTAGTTTTTTCAGGCATATTTCCCCCTTTTGCGATAAGAAAAAATACCATGTTTTTATAATTATATCAAGATATTAATTGCATTTTGCCGTGCGGCGGTCTCTATAATGCCATACGACTTTTCAGCAGATATTCCTTTTTTTATTGTTTCGGCGTGTGGCACGAGGTTTGATGCGCCATGGAAAATGAGTTGTGTGTTAAAGTACGGCGCTACCAGGATCACCGGCAAACGCCTTCGGCAGACGTAGGGAAGCCGCCAGGGCGTGAAAAGCATCAAAGGAAAAAATTTCGTTCTTGTCAGCAAGCAAAGCCAGCAAAAGCGCCTCATCAGCGTCATGTACCAAGCGAATATCCAGCGCCTTGGTGATGTCAGCTGGTACATCCTTGAGATCCTTCTCGTTGTCGGCGGGAATGAGTACGGTTTTCATGCAAGCGCGGTGAGCCGCAAGCAGTTTTTCACGCAAACCTCCGACGGGCAGAATGCGACCGCGCAGGGTAATTTCCCCTGTCATGCACACATCTTCACGCACAGGGATATCCAGAAGAGCCGACGCCAGGGAAGTTGTCAGTGTGATACCCGCGGAAGGGCCGTCTTTGGGTACTGCACCTTCAGGTACATGGACGTGTACATCCACTTCCTTGTAAAAATCAGGGCGCAGACCAAGCTTATGGGAACGGGAACGCAGATAGGAAAAGGCTGCCTGTGCCGATTCCTTCATCACATCACCGAGTTTTCCTGTAACCTGAAGTTTTCCTGAACCCGGCATGATGACGGTCTCAATATAGAGGATGTCCCCGCCGCTTCCCGTATAGGCAAGCCCTGCCGCCACGCCGACCAGTGGCCGGGATTCCTTCGCATCAAAGCGGAATTTCTTTATGCCCAGCAAAGATTCCAGATTTTGAAGACAAACGGTCATGCCGCGTTCGCTGTCATTATTTTCCACAATTTGTATAGCCGCCTTGCGGCAGAGCGTTGCTATCTCCCTCTCCAGACCGCGCACGCCAGATTCTCGGGTATAGGAACGGATGATCTCCAGTAGCGCCTCATCAAAAATTTGCAGGTTCTCCGGCTTCAGCCCGTGCCTTTCCCGTTGCCTGGGAAGGAGAAAATCATGGGCTATGTGCATTTTTTCCCCTTCCAGATAACTGGAAAGTTCAAGCACCTCCATCCTGTCCAGGAGAGGAACGGGAATACCCTGCATAGAGTTGGCCGTAGTGATGAAGAAAACCTTGGAAAGGTCGTAGTCCAAGTCGAGATAGTGATCGTTAAAGGCACAATTCTGCTCCGGATCGAGTACCTCAAGAAGAGCAGAAGCAGGATCCCCGCGAAAATCACCGTTTAATTTGTCTATTTCGTCCAAACAGAAGAGTGGATTGTTGAATTTGGCCCGTTTGAGCGCCATAATAATTTTACCTGGCAAAGCCCCAATATAGGTGCGGCGATGGCCTCGAATTTCGGCTTCATCACGCACGCCGCCAAGAGAAATCCTCACGAACCCGCGCCCCGTAGCCTCGGCTATGGAGCGCGCAAGGGAAGTTTTGCCCACGCCGGGTGGGCCTACCAAGCAGAGTATGGGGCCTTTCAGACTGCGGGTCAACTTTTGTACGGCCAGATATTCAAGAATTCGCGTCTTGGCCTTTTCCAGGCCGTAATGCGCGCCGTCAAGCACTGCGCGCGCTTTGTCGAGGTCGATATCAATGTCCTTCAAAGTGTTCCAAGGCAGGTCGGCGATCCAATCCACATAGTTTCGCGCCACAACGTATTCCGGCGAGGCTGGTTGCATCTGGCGTAATTTGTGAAGTTCCCGCAACCCTTTTTCGCGGGCTTCTTCGGGCATTTCTTTATTTTTGAGACGCTCTTCCAGCTCTAAAAGTTCATTCTGGATATCGTTATTGCCCAATTCCTTATTAATGACCTTGAGCTGTTCCGTCAGGTAATATTCTTTCTGACTCTGCTCCATCTGAGCCTTGACGCGGCTTTTAATCTCCTTGTCCACCTTCGAATTCGAAAGTTCGCCACCAAGAAGTTCGTAGACACGGCGCAATCTCTGCCCTTGATCCAATGTTTCAAGTACCGCCTGCTTGCGAAGATAATCTTCCTTTAAACAGGGAGCCACAGCGTCGGCCAAAGCCCCTGGTTCATCAATAAGAGCAAAGGCGGCCAGTTGTTCTGGAGTGATGCGGCGCCCCCGACGACAGGCTTCGGAAAGAACCTCCTGTAAAAGTTCAATAACCGCAGGCAATTCAGGATCGTCAGAAAGAGTTTCTTTGGCGGGAAGGGTTCGCAACCGAGGAAACACTCGATCGCCAAAGGGAGAACTATCGTTCAACGGCAGCCATGACGCGCGGTATATACCTTCACAGATCAGTCGGACATTCCCGTCCTGACCTCTTTCCGCTTTCTGTATCCGGCTGACCACACCTATGGGAAAAAGGTCGTCCAGACCGGGGCGCTCAATGGCGGCATTCTTCTGGGCCACTAGAAAGATATGCCTCCCGTATTCCGTAACGGCGCTGTCAATAGCACACACGGAAGCGGCGCGCCCCACAAGGAAGGTCATAACCGAACGGGGAAACATAACGACTTCGCGCAGGGTGATGATAGGGAGTTCCAAGGCCGTCTGTTGGGACATGGCAAACCTCTGTTCAATTCTCGTCTCTGGTGGAACACGCTCGACTACGCGGCAGGGGAAAGTACGGGATTTTCCGTACCTTCAACGACACCCCGTGTGATAAGGCATTCCTTAACATTCTTGAGTGAAGGAAGTTCGTACATAATATCGAGCATAACATTCTCCAGAACGTTTCGCAGACCTCGCGCGCCTGTCTTGTTCTCAACGGCCTTTTCTGCCACTGCTTGCAGGGCGTCCTCCTCAAAGCGCAACGAAACGTTGTCCAGTTCGAAAAGTTTCTGATACTGCTTGACAAGGGCGTTCTTTGGCTCCTTCATCACACGGATGAGGTCTTCTATACTCAGTTCCTCCACATGCGTAATCACAGGTATACGACCGATAAATTCAGGAATAAGACCGAACTGTACAAGATCGGAGGGAACGACAGCGTCAAGCAGTTCTCCTATGCGGTGTTCCGTTTTCTTTCCGATATGCGCCCCAAAACCCATGGATGTGCCGCGACTCCGCTCTTCCACGAGTTTTTCAAGACCGATGAACGCCCCGCCCACGATGAACAGAATGTTGGAGGTGTCCATGCGGATAAATTCCTGCTGGGGGTGTTTGCGTCCGCCCTTTGGGGGGACGTTGGCCATCGTGCCTTCAATGATTTTGAGCAGTGCCTGTTGCACACCCTCGCCAGATACATCGCGTGTTATAGAAGGGCCATCGGCTTTTCTTGCTATCTTGTCGATTTCATCAATGTAGATGATACCCTTGCACGCCGCTTCCAGGTCGTAATCGGCGTTCTGAAGCAGTTGCACAAGTATGTTTTCCACATCTTCGCCCACATAACCGGCCTCGGTAAGCGTGGTAGCGTCTGCAATAGCGAAGGGTACCTTGAGTATGCGCGCCAGAGTGCGTGCCAGGAGTGTTTTGCCGCTACCAGTGGGGCCAAGCAATAAAATATTGCTTTTCTCTAGTTCTACATCGTCCAGCACGCCTTCATGGAACACGCGCTTATAATGGTTATGCACGGCCACGGAAAGGATCTTCTTGGCCCGTTCCTGACCGATGACGTATTCGTCAAGACGAGCCTTGATTTCTTGCGGCGTCAGCAGGTCGGTCGGAACTTCCTGAGCGTATTTCGTTCTGCCTTCTTCGGCAAGAATGTCCACGCAGTCCTTCACGCATTCGTCACATATAAAGAGAGATCCCTGTTGCACAAGCTGACGCACCTGTGTGGCGTCCTTGCCGCAAAACGAACAGCGCACGTCATTACTTTCTATACTCATGCCTGTTTCCCCGCATCTTCCGTCACTTCACGGCGGGAGGTAAGTATGCGGTCAATGAGACCAAACTTGAGAGCCTCCTCTGCCGACATAAACGTATCGCGTTCCGTGGCTGATGTCACATGCGCCAAGGTGTTGCCGGTATTCTCCGCAAGGATGCGGTTCAACGTTTTTTTTAGGCGCTGTCCCTCGCGCACATGGATATCCATATCCGTAATCTGCCCCTGATATCCTGAAGAAGGCTGGTGGATCATCATCCGGCTATTGGGGAGAGAATACCGCATACCCTTGGCGCCGCCAGCCAGAAGAAAAGCGCCCATGCTGGCCGCTTGGCCGATGCACAGTGTTACCACAGGCGGGGCAATGAACTGCATGGTGTCATAAATAGACATACCAGCCGTTACCGAACCGCCAGGGCTGTTGATATACAGGCTGATTTCCTTTTCTGGATCCTGAGATTCCAGAAAAAGCAACTGGGCGCAGATGAGCGAGGCCGTGGCATCGTTCACTTCTCCGCAAAGGAGAACAATGCGATCCTTGAGCAGTCGGGAAAAAATATCATAAGAGCGCTCAGTGCGCCCTGATGTTTCAATGACAAAAGGAATAGTCATGGCAACTCCTTGTCTGGAACGCGTCCAGTTTTGTATGCATTGTGCGGGGATGGCACTGAAACAGATTCCCTCACAGAAAAGGAGAGAAAGATGTTATTCGGCGGCTTCGACCCTGACCTTTTCTGCCTTTTCAAAAAGCAGGGCCATGGCCTTGGCGTTGATCATGCGATCCTGGAGTTCGTTGACCGCGCCGTTTTCATAGAGCGCATGGCGCAATTTGCGGAAATCTTGGTTGTGTTCGCGGGCCATCTGCATAATCTGCATATCCACCTCCTGGGAGGAGACCTCAATTTTTTCACGTCGTGCCAGGGCGGAGAGGAAAATCTGAGCGCGAGCGCGTTGTTCGGCCTGCTTCTGGCAATCTTCTTCCATATTTTTCAAGCTATCCTTAACGGCATCTTTGTTCATCCCCTGACGGCTGAGATACTCGCGGATTTCACTTTCATATTCTGCCCGCTGTGCCTTAACTACGCTTTCGGGCAAGGGAAAATCCTGCCCTTCAAGTAAAGAATTCAACAACTTGCTCTCTGCTTCCTTGCGAGCGGCAAAAGCCTTGCTCTTCCCTGCTCTCTCGGCAATATTGCGGCGCAGGGAGGCCTCGTCAGTGAAACCAAGTTTCTTCGCGAATTCATCATTTACTTCGGGGAGTACTTCCTTGCTGATTTTATGCAACTTCACATGAAGATCAACGGATTTTCCGCGCAAATTTTTATCCATATGATCTTCCGCGCAGACCATGGTTCCCGTTCCTTCTTCCCCGGCATGAAGTCTGCGGAGAATTTTGTCCAGTTCGGGAGGTGTCGAACCATTGACGGAATCCGCAAGCTGCATGGTATAGTTTTCCAGTTTTAAACTTGGCACTGGTTTGCCATCGTGTTCCGCGTCGATATCGAAGGTTAATACATCGCCGTCTTCTGGAAGACGCGCTTCGGTCTCTTCCTCAAGAGTAGCCATAAGCTTCCGCATACGCACGGTCATGTTTTCTATATCTTGGTCTGTAGCTTCCGCAGGTTTCATCTCCACCTTGAGAGCGGAGAGATCCTCCGGGAGATTTACTTCAGGCAGAGTCTCAAAGGTGAAGGAAAAGTTCATCTCCTGCCCGCGAACAACGGAACCTCCGTTATACTCAAGGTGGGAAAGCGGTTTTAAATCCTCTTCCTTCAGTATCTCGGCCACACGGCGCTCCACAAGAGCTTCTGTAGCGCGGGAAGAGACATCGCCGTTGAAGCGCTTTTCTATGACGGAAAGAGGCGCCTTGCCCTTGCGAAAGCCAGGCAGGGTGACGGAAGAGCCGATCTCCCTCGCGGCGGCGCTGAGGGCATCGTTAACATCTTCGGCTGGAACCGTCACGCTGATCTTCCGAGAGACAGGAGAAAGGATTTCAATACTATGAGACATAACACCAGCACTCCTTATCGGCTTAGTCGGCGTTCCTATCGGGCGCGGGCACAGGGTGGCGCCGAAAAAATTGGTGCGAGAGGAGAGGCTTGAACTCTCAAGGATTGCTCCGCTGGATCCTAAATCCAGTGCGTATGCCACTTTCGCCACTCTCGCATTCGAACATTTACATGAGTTTTTTACTGTAAACTAAAACCTTGTTTCAGGCAAGCATCGGAAGCGTCTGGCCAGGGCAATCGCATGAAAGTTTTAGAACAGGTTTACCTTATTTAGAATAGTGGTACTTGAGCGTTTTTTCTAAAATTATTTTTGAAATAACAATGTATTACAGTAAATTTTTATACAAAGTACAAGATTGTGCTTGGATGTAGAGAGACATTGTTCTGATGATTTTCCGCAAGGTTTTCGTTTTTATTTCAGATAGAAAAATGTGAATCTCTCGAAAAAAAAGCAAACTTGTCAGAGGTGGGAGAAACCGATATAGTTGTTTGAGAGGAGTTTGTCATGTCCCGTTTTTTTTATAGCTTATTCACCACGCTTTTATTCTCCGCCACCTTTTTTTTCTGCGCCCCGGCACAAGCCGTCCCGAGTCAGGATGCCGCTTTGCACGAGCAGGTTGAGGCGCTTCTTCGCGCGCACCCCGAAATTGTTCTTGATATCCTTCGCGCTCACAGCGAAGAAGTGCTGGACATCGCCCAGCAGGGGGCCGAGAAGCGCCGTCGGCAGTCCCTGTTTTCTCAGTGGGAGAATGACAGAAAAATTCCCAAGAAGGTTGCTCTAGAAGGGCGCCCCGTGAGCGGGCCGGAAAACGCCCCGGTGACCGTTGTGGCTTTTTCGGATTTTCTTTGTACCTACTGCCATCAGGCCGCCTTCACCCTGGCCACACTTATGAAGCGTTACTCTGGCAAGATACGCCTCATCTTCAAGCAAAACCCCAAGGATGAATCCGGACGTGTCGCCGGAAGCTGGTTTCTGGCCGCCTACGCGCAGGATAAGGCCAAAGCATGGAAGTTGTACGCGCTACTTTTCGAACGCCAGCGCGACATGGAGGCCGACTGCGAGGGCGCCTTGGACGCCGCGGCCAAGGAAGCGGGCCTGGATATTGCCCGCATTAAGTCCGATCTGGCGTCCCGCGCCAGAGAACACACGGCCATTCTGGACGGCGATGCTGCGGACGCCAAGGCCCTGGGCTTTGTAGGCACGCCCTATTTTCTTATCAACGATATGGTCATACGCGGTGCCCTTCCTCTGGAGAACTTTGTGGATGCCGTGGAGATAGCCCTGAAGAACACTCCGGAAAAATAAGTGTCATGAAAATTGCTTACGATACAGGGCAACTCAGGGAATCTCTGTCTTTTGCAAGCTGTGTGGCAACCATTGGCAATTTTGACGGCGTGCATCTAGGACACAGGGAACTTTTGCGCCGAACCGTCCTTAAGGCCAAGGAAAGAGGTCTGCCCTCTGTGGTCATAACCTTTGACCCGCACCCTTCCTCTGTTCTCTCCTCACGTCCTGCCAAGGGGCTTTGCACCACAACGCAACGCCTTGAATATCTTGAAGAGTTGGGCGTGGACGCTGCCTTGGTTCTGCCCTTTACCCGCAAACTGGCCTCGGAGTCGGCTGCCGACTTCTGCCGCCGTGTGCTTGCGACTGAACTGAACATAAACGAACTCTTTGTGGGCTATGATTTTCGTGTGGGCAGCGATCAAGCCGGGGTGGAAAGTCTCCGAGAGTTTGGCGTGGGTAAATTTGCCGTGACGCGGATGGAGGCTGTAATCCTGGAAGGAGAAGCGGTGAGTTCCACCCGCATCCGCGAAGCTCTGGAACACGGGGAACTGGAGCGAGCCAACCGCCTGTTAGGTCGCCCCTTTGCCGTGCGCGGCGTTGTGGTACATGGGCAGGCGCGGGGCGGGCCGCTTTTGGGCATTCCCACCGCCAATTTGGATGTGCCAGCGTCCATGGCCATGCCCGTACCCGCCGTGTACGCAACTTCCACGCGTCTGTGGGAAGGAAGGAAACCTGGATCGTGGTATATGTCTGTAACAAGCTTTGGCAGGAACCCCACCTTTGAAGGAGCCTTTCTCACGCTTGAAACACACCTTATGGATTTTTCCGCCGATCTCTATGACCGTGAGCTGGAAGTGTGCTTTCTAGCGGAACTGCGCAAGGAACACCGTTTTAACGGGCTTGAAGCCCTCATCGCCCAACTCCACGCGGACATGGACGCTCGTCGAAAACTTCCTGCCCGAGCATTCCCGTCCTCAGCGTTTTTTGAGTCAACTATTGCGGTCAATGGTGTGCAGAACAGGGAAGAGCAGTCTGCCGCCAACGGATAACCTAGAGAGACTGCGATGTTAGAACATTTAGCGACTGCCTCAAAAAAGGAGTGGACATTTTATTGACGAGCTGATTTTCTTTTTTTATGTGCAGACACGACTTTTTGATGAAAAGTGAGCCATTCTCGGGTCAAAGGCGCCCCCCCCAGCGTTGAAACATGGGGTAGAAAATGCAAAAATGATCAATTGATTTCCAACGGTATCTTGCGGATTCTCAAAACGGATACGAACTTGCGGGAATAACTCAAGAATTTTGGTCATAAATCCAGGAGAATATCTGAGAGACCTTTCAAGTAACGCTGAGTCTGATTAGAGAAAGCCCCTAGCTGAGAGGATCAATAAAGAGGGGAGTCCCATGCCTTGTCGAACGCTGTTCTGTATAATTTTTGCTTCCATACTGCTTGTACCGTTTCCCGTCAAAGCAGCGTTCACTATGGAAAGCGCAGTGATGCGCGCTCTGGAACATAATCCTTCTATTGAAAGTTCCCGCCTGGCCACGGAGGCGGCAAGATCGGCACGGAAGGCCGCGAGCAGTTCCTTTGGCCCCTCGCTGGGTGCCTCTTACAGCTATTCGCGCTACAGCAAGGATCGCCCGTCGCGCTATGAGCCTAATGTAACAACGCTCAGCGTCAGAGCCACACAGCCTTTGTTCACGGGCTTCAACCTGCTGAACTCCTATCAAAAAGCCGCTCTTGAAGAAAAGCGGAAACACCTGGAGCTGAAACAAGCGCGGCTTTCCACGGTCTTATCTGTGCAGGAGGCCTTTATATCTTATCTTCGCGCCTGCGAGAGCATACGCAGCACCAAGAGCGCCCTTGAGCGCGCACACGCCCAGCTGAATATGGCAAAAATGGCGTGGGACATAGGCCTACGTCCGCGCCTGGATATGCTTCAGGCAGAGGTGGAAGTCGCCCGGGTGGAGGCTCTTATCATCAGCCACGAAAATGACCGCGAAGTCTGGAGAACAAAGCTGGCATCCTTGTTGGACTTGCCTTCGGAACACGAGGAATACACGGGAGATCTTTCCCTGCCGGAGTTTAACAGCACACTTGAAGGTTGTCTGAAAAAGGCCATGGCACAGCGACCGGACTTGCTCCTGGCGCGCAACGCCGTGGACATAGCGTACAAGGATCTCGGCATAGTCCGCAGTTCCTTCTGGCCACAATTGTCGGCTGTGGCGGGCTGGTCCACTACGGGGAGCCATCTGGACGCCGCGGGTAGCCGCTACACGACAAAAGATTATTCGTATGGAGAATTTGGTCTGTCCATAGACTGGACGCTTTTCACCAGCGGCAGGCGTATCCATCTGACGCATCAGGCGGAGCGGCAGGTGGCTTCCCTTGAGTCCGCTGTAAAATCGGCACTCAACGACTGCGCCTATGCCGTGCGCGCCTGTCTGCTTTCCGTGCAGGATGCTTTTCGCGCTGTACAGGTGGCACGCCGGGCTGTGACCAGCGCACGGGAGTCCTACGAAGACGCCAAACTGCGCTACGAAGTACAGTCTGGATCCTACCTTGAACTGCTTACGGCGCAGTCCGCGCTTTCGGACGCAGAGCTTGCCGAAATTTCCTCGCGCGCGGACGGCCTGCTGGCTTTGGCGCAACTTTACAAGGACATGGGAGAACTTCATCCCGATCTAAGAGAGGAATATATACTCTCCGTTTCCGCGGACGGATCCTGATGGTTTGAACAGAGAGAACTCCATGATTGAGAAAGAGTCGGCTCTACATTACCTGCGCCAGGCACTGGATTCGCCGTGCGCCAGCTTCAAAGAAGGACAGTGGGAAAGCATAGAACATCTTCTGGCAAACCGGCGGCTTCTGGTGGTGGAGTGTACAGGGTGGGGCAAGAGTATGGTATACTTCCTCACAACGCGTTTTCTTCGCGACCGGGGCAGAGGGCCAACTCTGCTCATTTCCCCGCTTCTTTCCCTCATGCGCAACCAGTTAGCCGCCGCAGAAAGGATAGGAATACACGCCAGAACCATAAACAGCGCCAATCAGGCGGAGTGGGAAAGCATACAGCGGGAACTGGCGGAAAATGACGTTGACGTTTTGCTCATTTCACCGGAGCGTCTTTCCAATGGCGAATTTCAGAAAGGGTTATCAAGCGTTAACATCGGTATGCTTGTGGTTGACGAAGCGCACTGCATTTCGGATTGGGGTCATGACTTCCGCCCGGACTACCGGCGCATAGTGCGCATAGTCAGGAATCTGCCCCCGAATATGCCGATCCTGGCCACAACCGCTACGGCCAATAACAGGGTCATTGAGGATATCAAAAAGCAACTTGGAGAGGGACTTCTTGTCCAAAGAGGTTGTCTGGCGCGAACAAGCCTGAGTTTGCAAAATATTTCCATACCTAGTACGGCTGGTCGGCTTGCGTGGCTGGTCAGCATCATCCCTTCTTTGCCGGGAACCGGCATTGTCTATGTACTCACGGTGCGTGATACGAAAATGGTCTCGCTTTGGCTACAGAAAAACGGCATTGACGCCCATGCCTATTTTGGCGAATTGCCCACTGAAAAGCGCGAAGAGCTGGAAACCGCGCTTATTGAAAACAAGGTAAAAGTTCTTGTTGCCACCGTTGCCCTTGGCATGGGTTTTGACAAGCCTGACCTCGGCTTTGTCATACACTTTCAGCGCCCGGCTTCTGTTGTTCACTACTATCAGCAGGTGGGTCGCGCGGGGCGGGCCATGGCATCCGCCCGCGGCGTACTTTTGAATGGAAGCGAAGACGACGATATTGTGCAATACTTCATTGAAAGTGCCTTTCCGCCACAAGCGCATATCACGCGTATTCTTGACGTTTTGAAAGACGCTGAAGCCGGTCTGACACTGACGGGGTTGAATGAAAAGGTGAACCTTTCCCAGAGACAGATTGAGAAGACGCTGAAATTCCTCATGGCAGAGGAACCTTCACCTGTGGTGAAGATGCCGGATTCAAAGCACTATGCCGCGACTCAGTATGCTGAAGGCTATCAGGTAGCTACCGAATATATCGAAAAAATTAAAACTATCCGCAGGGACGAACAGGAAGAAATGCAACGGTACATGACCCACAAGGGCTGTCTCATGCGCTTTCTTCAGGATGCTCTCAATGACGGCAGCGGCGGCGTTTGCGGCAAATGCCAGAACTGTGCTCCAGAAACGGCGCTGCCCGAAGGCTATTCTTCTTCCCTTGCCCTCAAGGCAAATGATTTTTTGCGTCATAACCACCAGTCCTTGCAGCCCAAAAAGCAATGGCCTTCCAGAAAAAAGATTCCAGACAAACTCAGGGCAAAGGAAGGCTGGATTTTGTGTACCTGGAAAGATGGCGGATGGGGGGATGCCGTGGCAGACGAGAAATACTGCACTCAAAAGTTTTCAGATACCCTTGTAGAGGCCTTTGTCCTTATGTTGAATGAGTGCTTCCCCACCCTTCCTTTTGAGTGGGTTACTTGCGTACCCTCGCTGAGAGTACCTTTTCTTGTTCCCGATTTTGCGCAAAGGGTGGCCAGAGAGCTGGGCCTGCCTTTCGACCTCTGCATCATTAAAAACGCGGAAAACAGAGCCGCAGAAAACCATGCTCAACAGTTCGCAACAGCTGAGAAATATCAGTGGAGCCTTCCAGATAACGCATCCATGCAATGGAACCTGCCTACTCATAGACGATATCGTCAACTCCGGCTGGACGCTTGCTCACCTCTCCGCCCTTTTGCGTGAAGCCGGATGTACGGCTGTCTATCCTGCCGCCCTGGCGAAACTTCGATAAGGATACGCTTATGAACCAAGCACTCTCCAACGACGCCAAAGCCATTCTTTTGCTCTGTGCCAGCCTTGGAAAAAATCAGGCGGGGCCTGATCCTCTTTCGCCGGGAAAATATAACATTCTTGCCCATTGGCTGAGCAAGAACGGCATGAGACCGGGCGACCTTTTTGAACATCAGGACGACCTTGTCCAGATGAAAGACTTTCCTAACAAGAAGTTAGACGTGGACGGCATTCTCTCTTTGCTGAACAGAGGGTATCTGCTGGCGCAGACACTTGAAGAACTGGGCCGTGTCGGCATACGGGTTTGCTGTCGTAGCGAGGAAAACTATCCTTCTCAATATAAAAAAAAACTCAGAGAAAAAGCCCCTCCTTTTTTTTATTACGCGGGGAATTTTGCTCTTGTTCAGCGTGGCGGGCTTGCCATTGTTGGCTCGCGCGATCTTGACGCGGAGGGGGAAGCGTTTGCCAGGCGTGTGGGCGGCCAGTGTGCCGAACAGGGCGTTACCGTTATTTCTGGCGGGGCCAGAGGAGCAGATACTCTGGCCATGTTTGCGGCTCTGGAAGAGGGAGGGAGCGCCATAGGGGTTCTCTGCGACAAGCTCAGAGCCAAAAGCATTTCCAAAAACTTCCGTAAATTTCTCAGTGAAGAAAGGCTCCTTCTGCTGTCCCCCTATTCCCCGGACGCTCCCTTTAGGGCATGGGCGGCCATGGAAAGAAACAAATTTATCTATGCCCTTGCCGATGGAGCCTTGGTTGTCAGTTCCGGCGTCAGTTCCAGTAGCAAAAAAAGCGGTACATGGGAAGGCGTCATGGAAGAACTCAAAAGGCCCGATCACCTGCCAGTTTTTGTACGCGATACGGACACGCCGGAAGGAAACAGGCTACTTCTTGGCGAAATGGGGGCGCTCCCATGGGCAGAACCTGCAAAAGATATCCGCGAGCTGATCAAGGAGTCGGTCGAGAATACGAATCTCAAACAGTTGCAACAGGCGTCAATGTTTCAGAAAAAACCTTCTGGAAACAACACTGCCGTGATCGTTTCGCCAGAGGCGGAAGAACATTCTCTATGTTTTTCACAAATCGCCCGGACGCCCCTTTCTCTTTATGAACACTTCCTTCCTCTCCTTCTTGATAACCTGAGGTCGCCCTTGTCCATTGACGAAATCTTCAATTTGTTCCCGGACACCCGGAAATCTCAGCTCCGCGAGTGGATAAAAAAAGCGGTGCAGGAAAAGAAAGTTCACAGATACCAAGGCAGACCGGTACGTTACTCTCGGGAAACGCAAAAGACAACGCCCGAACAGGGTTCCCTTCTTGCCTTGGCAAATGCTCATGTTTGAGTTCTGGAGCCGGAATGTCGCACAAAAACAAACGAGGAACGTATGCATCAGTGCATAGATGCGGCCAGTCTGCATAGACGGCTAAAAAAGGTCATAGGGCAGATCAAGGCTGTCGATGCCATGATTGATGAGGATATCCCCTGCGAGGACATACTCATCCAAATCAGCGCCGCAAACGGCGCCCTGCGCCGCGTGGGGCAGAAGCTTCTGGAGGGCCATCTTCAGCACTGCGTACGCGAGGGTATAGAACACGGCGACGCCGACGCCACTATCGCCAATTTTGCCAAAGCCGTGGATCGCTTTTCCAGAATTTCCTGAAATTTTTGTATCCGCTTGACAAGCCCTGCCGGTTATTATACATATACCCCCATGGGTATATGTATAGATTATTTGTTGCGCCCTTGCTCATAGACGCAATGCAAACAAAGAGAATAGGATACCCCTATAAGGAGCTTGTCATGAAAAAAAGCTATACGCTCGAAAAGCTCTGCTGCCCCAACTGCGCCTCCAAAATTGAAAGAGCCATTGCCACCTTGGATGGTGTGCGTTCCTGTTCCCTGTCTTTCTTCACCAAACGCCTCAGCCTGGACGTGGAAGACTTGAATGCCGCAAGGATTGTTGAAGACGTGAAAAGGATCGTGCGGCGCATCGAGAGGGATGTGGAACTCGTTGAAAGGTGAGGCGGATATGGCATTTTGGAAAGAGTGGCCGGCGCCTATGAAGAAGCGGGGACGCGCCGTACTCTTCAGCTTTTTTTTCTACATTCTTGGACTGCTCATACTTCAGTTTGCCGGAGAGCTTCACGCGGCGGCGCTTGTTTCCTTTTTGCTGGCCTATGGCGGCGTGGGACGCGGCCCTCTCCGGCAGGCGTGGCACGGCATACGCTCCGGCGAAATTTTTGACGAGAACTTCCTCATGGTCATTGCCTCCGGCGGCGCCTTCCTCTTAGGGGAATGGCCCGAGGCCGTGGCCGTTATGCTTTTTTATCAGGTGGGTGAACTTTTTGAAGAACACGCCGTGAGCAAATCGCGGAACACCATTGCAGCGCTCATGGACATTCGTCCCGACACGGCCTGGGTTCTGCGCGGCGGCCAAGAACAGAGCGTTTCTCCCGATGCGGTGGCAGTGGGAGAGTTCATTCGCATAAAGCCCGGCGAGCGTGTCCCGCTGGACGGAATCATACGCCGCGGCGCAAGTTCTGTGGATACCCACGCCCTCACGGGCGAGTCTCTCCCCGCGGAGCTTGCGGAGGGCGACGTTATTATCAGCGGCTGTGTAAACCTTACCGGCAGTATCGATGTGGAGGTTACCAAGGTTTTTGGCGAATCCACGGCCTCGCGCATTCTTTCCCTTGTGGAGGAAGCCGCGGGCCGCAAATCCCGCGTGGAGCACTTTATCACCCGCTTCGCCCGTTGGTACACGCCCGTCGTGGTGGGGAGTGCCGTACTCCTTGCTGTCCTTCCGCCCCTTTTTGGGGAGAGCTGGTCAACATGGCTCTACCGCGCCCTTTCCTTCCTTGTTTGCTCCTGCCCCTGCGCCCTTGTTCTCTCTGTACCTCTGAGCTTTTTTGGCGGGCTTGGCGGTGCCGGTAAGCTGGGCGTGCTCATCAAGGGTGGAAACCATCTTGAAGCCTTGGCGCGCACCGAAATTTTGGCCATGGACAAAACCGGCACCCTGACCAAGGGAAGTTTTGTCGTGTCCCGCGTGGAAGCAGTCGGCGACGCGACCCGGGAACAAATCCTTGAACTTGCCGCCTATGCGGAATGCGATTCCAGCCATCCCATCGCTCGTTCATTGCGCGAGGCCTGGGGCAACCCCCTTGACACCGCCCGTATTGGAAAGGTGGAAGAATTTTCCGGCTTCGGTGTACGCGCCGTCATTGATGGGCACAATGTACACGCGGGGAGTCTTGCGCTCATGGAGCGTCTAAACGTTTCCTGTCCCGATGCGGAACAAGCAGGTACAACTGTGTATTTGGAAGAAAACGGCGTCTGCTTGGGCTATATTTTGGTGGAAGATGAAATTAAGCCTCGCGCCAAAGAAGCCCTCGCCAGCCTCCGTACTCTGGGAGTGAAGAGCATAACCATGCTCACGGGCGACCGTCGTGCCGCTGCCCAAGCCGTGGCCGGACGTTTGGGCATTGACAATGTGTATGCCGAGCTTTTGCCCGCAGACAAAATGGATGTCGTGGAAGAGCTGATGTTGCGCCGGAGCGTGCGGGGAACGTTGGCCTACGCGGGTGACGGTATGAACGACGCGCCCGTACTGGCGCGAGCGGATGTGGGTATTGCCATGGGCGCCATGGGTTCCGACGCCGCCATCGAAGCCGCGGACGTTGTTGTTATGAACGACGATTTGGAAAGCATCGCAAAAGCTATACTTATCGCCCGCCGTACCATGAGTCTTGTACGCCAGAATATCGCGTTCATCCTTGCGGTCAAGCTGGCAACGCTCGCGCTCGTGGCCGTGGGGCTGGCCAATATGTGGGCCGCGGTTTTTGCCGACGTGGGAGTCTCCGTCCTTTCCATACTCAACGCCATGCGAGCGCTCAGAGTCAATTCGCTACGCTGAGTCTTGTTAAAAAAAAGAAGACTGACAAATACCCGCAGGGGTATTTTACCCGTACCCTGTCCCACATGGAAAGGGGAGAGTTTGACTGGATCGGCATCAGCGTGCCGCGCCAGCCTCACAAAGACGCGCCTTGAGCGCCTGGATGCGCTGCCAGGAGCGTTCCAGACGTTGCGTGGAAAGGACGCCCCGTTGCACAAGCCTTGTGAGAATGTCGAACACTTTTTCGTGCAGGGCAGGATCGTACGCAAGGTTGTTTCCAAAGAGCAGGATATCGTTGCCCGCATCTACGGCAAGGCGTACAATTTCTTCCAAGGATCGTCCATGGGTCACGGCGCCCATTTGGAGATCATCGCTTATCACCACGCCCTGCCAGCCCAAACGCTCCCGCAGTAAACCCTGAATAACCTTTGGGGAGAGGGATGCGGGCAGTTCCGCATCCATTCCGGAATGATAGACGTGCGCCACGAGTACCATGCCTTTCCAACCCTGCCGAAAGGCCTCGCTGTACGGGAAAAGTTCTGAACTTTGCCAAGTTTTGGAAATATCGGGAAGAACGAGATGCGAATCAAGCGAGGCGCTTCCCAGCCCGGGAAAATGTTTGAGTACGGGTATGACTCCGCCATTTTCAAGACCGGCGGCAAAGGCCAGGGCGAGGCGCGACACCGCGGCGGCGTTTGAACCGAACAGACGACCCAGGTCGCCAAGGCCCGGGCTTTGCCCGCTTTTGCGCACATCGACCACCGGCGCTATATCCACGTTGATCCCCGCACGTGACATTTCTTGCCCGGCCATCCATCCGAGACGGAAGATCTCCCCTTTCGGCAAGCTGGACATCTCCTGCGCGGAAGGGAGATTCCTGAAACCCTGGGCGGGCTTCAGGCGGCGCACCTGCCCGCCTTCCTGATCCACTGCTATGAAAAGCGGCCTGGGCGCCTGTGCCTGAAGCGTGGCCGTGAGACGCTTCAGTTGTGCGGGAGAAGTTATGTTTCGCGAAGATGCGCTTGCCAGATCGCGGTCAAAAAGAATAACTCCGCCCACGCGCCCCTTCCGCACAGCTTCAAGAAAAGAATCGGGCACGGAAGTACCTCTGAAGCCCGTCATGATCATGGCTCCGGCCATGACCTCCGCAGAGGGGCGAGAAGGCGCGGCCGCCGCGGAAGAGAAAAGCAAAAAATGCAACAGAAAAAGCAGAACAGTCGCCCTCAAAGCTCAGCTCTCCTCTTCTTTTTGTATACTCTTGCGGTGCGGCGCAAAGGCGGGGAGTTCTCCGCGTGCGTATTTTTGGGCATAGTCACGTATGCCGGAAAGCAAGAGCTTGGTAAGGTGTACGTGCACGTCTTGCCTGTCGTATTCAAAAATCGTGGAGAGCGAACGGGCCAGATCCCGCCTTACGCAGAGCATGAGCAGGTACGGCGCCATCACGGAAAGGATGCAACACTGGAGTTCCGGCGCGTCGTGCGGAATGCCCGTAACCTCGGAAAGCAGGGCAAGAATGCTCTCTTCCTTCGGAAATGTCCCCTTCAAAAAGACAAGTCCACCCATGGGAGAAGGCATGGCAAGCTCGTGTGCCCAGATGCGCATATGCCAGCCCTCCCCGTTGAACACGGCCTCCAGAAATGCCTCCAGCACACGGGAGAGCTTTTCTTCGGCCGAGGCGTTTGCAGAGGTGATGCGCGCCATTTTGGATACGTTCACAATCTGCTCGTGTACATCCTCAAGAACGGCAAGGTAAAGCCCATCCCTGCTGCCAAAGTGGTAATTGACGGAGGCCATGTTTACCCCGGCCTCACGGCAGATCATCTTGCTCGTGGTATCCGCATAGCCATGTTCGGCGAAAAGTCGTACGGCTGTTTCCAGAATGTGCCGCTTGGTGGCATCTCCGTCTTCACGGGTATTTTTCTTTTTGGAGAAAAAAAACATAGACTCCTTCTTTTGCGGGATAGAGACAGCCGCCATGCTGGAGGCCAGAAAAAATAGAACTCTGAGAAAAAATATAGCGAAAAAGGTTTAAAAAAGAAAGCTGGGGCATACGGACGGAACTGCCCCAGAACTTTCAGTGCCGAAAGACAGGATGGCGGGAATCACACGTATCTCTTTCATGAACCCCGCACCGCCCGACCTGTCGAACGGCGTTGCGCTTCTTTTGGAATTGGAGAGGTAAAATTCCCAAAGAGCGCCATGAGTGAAAATATGCCCTTAAGAGGGTACTGATGTCTTTCACTAATCTAAATTTGAATTTAAACTCATCCTCGCTTTTTGTCAACTGAAAATTTGTACTCTGTTCTCTTTTTTCTGTTGCCAGCATCGTGCCTTTGTGCGAAACCACGCCTGCGTGCGTTTGCGTTCGTTGCCAAAGGATTCTCCATGCGTTTCGATACTAGTTTGCAAGGCCACGTTCATAGGGCTTTTCGCCCCGATCTGCTGGGGTATGTCCGTAGGGTTGACCCGTAGCATTACAGAATCTTTCGGCCTTGCCGCCGGCATCAGTCTGCTCAGCTGGATCGTCTGCCTCTATCTTGTTTTTTTTCTAGGCGTTCCAAAGCTTGGAGCTTTCCCCAAAAAATACCTTTTTTGGGGCCTGCCCATGGCCAATGTGTGTTCCCTGTGCTTCTGCACCTCTTTGTACCTTTCCGACGGCGGGGCGCAGTCTGTGGAAGTGGGCATGGTCAACTATCTCTGGCCCTGCCTTGTGGTACTCTTTGCCGTACTCTTCAACGGTCAGAAAGCCCGTTGGTGGATGGCTCCGGGCGTGATCATCAGCTTTTTTGGCGTCATTCTGGTACTGGGCGGCAAGGAGGGCATACAGCCCGAGCTTGTTTGGGCACATATCCAAGAGAACCCGTGGAGCTATGTCATGGCCTTCATCGGCGCCGTGGCTTGGGCTGTATATTCCAACCTGACCCGGGCCTGGTCGCAGGGGCAGAACCCTACTATGCTAGTCTTTGCCATCGACGCCGTTGTCTTTACCTTTGCATGGCTCCTGGGTTTTGGTGACCTTGGCCATGCCACCGTAAGAGGCTGGATCAGCCTTGGCCTTGACGCGCTGGCCATGGGTTCGGCCTATGCCGCCTGGAGTTATGGCGTCACCCGGGGGAATATTACGCTACTTGGCGTGGCCTCCTATTTTACGCCCGTACTCTCCTGCCTTTTTGCCGCCGTGTGGATAAACGCCGACCTCGACGTTTCCTTCTGGTTTGGCGTACTCGTGGTGGTGGGCGGCTCGCTACTCTGCTGGAGTTCAACGGTACTGCACCGCTGATCTAAGTTTATTTCCGCTCTCAAAGCACATTAATATCGCAGATGAGTTCCTCTACAGCTTTTTCTGTTGTTGCCCAGCTGGTGCAAAAACGCACGGCTCGGCGAGTGTTGTCTATGCGCTGCCACTCCTCAAAGGCGTAGCGCTTTGCTAGGAGGGCAAGATCGCCGTCTGGTATGACGGGAAACTGCTGGTTGGTTTTTGAATCAAAGAGAAGCGGCCAGCCGCGCTCTTCAAAGGCATGTCGCAGACGCAGGGCCAGGGCGTTGGCATGGGCTGCAACGCGAAAATAAAGCCCGTCTTCAAACAGGGCCAAAAATTGCAGGCCAAGGAGTCTTCCCTTGGCCAGCATGGCACCGCGTTGCTTCATAAGATAACGAAAATCCCTGCGCAGGGAAGGATTCATGAGAATCACGGCCTCGCCAAAGAGCGCCCCGACCTTTGTCCCGCCAATGGTAAAGGCATCGCACAGTTGAGCGTAGTCGGCCAGCGTGAGGTCATTGCCTTCAGCCATAAGTCCGTAGCCCATGCGCGCGCCGTCCACATAGAGGGACAGGCCCAGGGCGCGGCAACTTTTGCTCAGAGCCGCAAGCTCTGTCTTGCTGTACAGGGTGCCGAATTCCGTGGGGTTGGAAAGATAGACCATGCCCGGCTGAACCATGTGTTCATGGGCGGCGTCGCGGCGATGCGCCTCTACGGCTTCACCTACTTTTTCCGCCGAAATCTTTCCTTCCTTTGAGGGAAGGGCAAGCACCTTATGCCCGGAGGCTTCGATGGCGCCCGCTTCATGGATGTTGATATGCCCGTTGACGGCGCAGAGCGCGCCCTGCCAGGGCTTAAGCGCGGCTGCAATAACCAAGGCGTTGGCCTGAGTGCCTCCGATCACAAAGTGTACGTCCGCGCCTGTCACGTTTTGGCCGCAGGATGCCAGCAGAAGCTTTCGCGCCTTGGCGCAGTAGACGTCCTCTCCATAGCCCGGCAGCTGTTCAAGGTTTGTGGCCGTCAAAAGTTCCAGCACCCGAGGATGGGCGCCTTCTCCGTAATCACAGTCAAAGCGCTGCATAGGGCATACTCTCCAAAAAAAGATTCAGGTTTTTCTTACCGCGTTCCCACGTCTTTGGCCAGAGGCCGGAATACCGTTCCACCTTTGACCGTGCGCCCTGCGTTGACGCTACATGGAGAACTTTTTACTATGACCGCGCGTTGCAAGTTTTTGACGCGGGAGGGTTTCATGCTGTCACCGTTTATACAGGCCGGTCGCGAGGCGCTTCTCACCTTGGGTCTCTATGTTTTCTTCTTTCTCTGGTGGACGGTATTCGCCTTTGGGTTAGGAGCCGGGAATCCGGCAGACTATACGTACGTTTGGGGTATGCCGACGTGGTTCTTTTACAGTTGCGTACTCGGTTACCCACTTATCACCCTGCTTCTGTGGCTGGCTGTGCGTTTTTTCTTTGTCAATATCCCTCTGGACAATCCAAAAAAGAAGTCCTCCAGGAAGGATAAATGAACATTGTCATTGTGCCCATCGCCGCTTATCTTTTGCTGACTTTCGCCCTGGCGCTCTGGGCGCGGAGACAGACACGCGAGGGAGGTAGCCCTTCGCCTCTTGAAGAGTATTTTATTGGCGGGCGAACCATGGGCGGCTTTGTTTTGGCCATGACCATCATTGCCAGCTATACCAGTGCGAGCAGTTTTGTGGGCGGGCCTGGCGTGGCCTACGCGCTGGGGTTGGGCTGGGTGCTTCTGGCCATGATCCAGGTACCTACCACCTTTCTTACCCTGGGTGTCCTTGGCAAACGTTTTGCTTTGCTGGGGCGGCGACTTCACGCCGTGACTGTTACGGATTTTCTGTACGCGCGCTACCGCAGCGACGCCGTGGTTATTCTTTGTTCCGTGGCTGTGCTTGTGTTCTTTGCCGCGTCCATGGTCGCGCAGTTTATTGGCGGGGCGCGGATTTTTCAGGCGGTGACAGGTTACCCCTACGAGGCGGGGCTGGGCATTTTTGGCTTTGCCGTGGTACTCTATACCGCGGTGGGCGGCTTTCGCGCCGTGGTTCTTACCGACGCGCTTCAGGGCGTGGTCATGGTGGTGGCGGCCGTAGTTGTACTCTTGGCCGTGCTTGATGCGGGCGGGGGCATGACCGAGTGCATACAAAAGCTGTACGCCCTTGACCCGGGTCTTATTTCTCCCTCAGGATCCGGCGGCAAGATTCCCGCGCCCATGCTTTTTTCTTTTTGGATACTCGTGGGACTTGGTATACTTGGTCTGCCGCAGACCGTTCAGCGCTGCTTCGGCTACAGGGATTCCCGATCCATGCACGAGGCCATGATTTTAGGCACGCTCATCATCGGCTTTTTGCTTTTGTGTATGCATCTTGCTGGAGCTTTGGGGAGGGCTGTTTTGCCCGATCTGCCCTCCGGCGATCTGGTCATCCCCACGCTTATTCTAAAGCTTTTGCCCCCTTTCTGGGCCGGAGTTTTTGTGGCAGGGCCTCTTGCCGCCATCATGTCCACGGTGGACACCATGCTTTTGCTCATGTCCGCCACGATCATCAAGGATCTTTACATCCGCTATGTCTTGAAGAACGATGTCTCCCGCGTATCTCAGAAGTCCCTCAGTCGTATGAGTCTTTCCTGTACCTTTGCCGTGGGCATCATTGTTTTTTTGGCATCTTTCAACCCGCCGGATCTGCTGGTCTGGATCAACCTCTTTGCCTTCGGAGGCCTTGAGGCCGTGTTTCTCTTCCCCATCGTCCTAGGCCTTTACTTGAAATCCGCCAACGCCTGTGGCGCGCTCGCTTCCATTCTGACAGGAACGTCTGTGTTTCTGATTCTTTCCGTGGCACAGATTTCTCTTTTTGGCATCCATGCCATAGTTCCCTCTCTGGCAGCGGCCTTCCTGTCCTTCCTTGTGGGCAACCGACTTGGGAGGCCAGTACCGCCATATGTGCTGTCAGCGTTCTGGGATGAGTGTTAATGCCGCAGTTTCAACGACAGATTCCCTGATTTCCCAGCTTTCATGAAAAATAAACCATAAAAACTCCCTAGATTGTGTTTACACGAGAATTTTGTTATCATAGAGGCAGACAAAAGGAGAG